>NZ_JBGBPY010000001.1:2400000-3000000 GCF_041107455.1 Rhodanobacter humi | reverse complement strand
TGCAGGCCGCGCGTGCGCAGGTTCAGCAGGTGCCGCGACGGCAACCAGCCGCCGAAGTCCAGCCGCAGCTCGGATTCGGGGATCTCGATCGGCGTGCCCGTGCCGCCCGGCGGCACGCCCACGGTGACGTCGCGCAGCACGAACAGCGGACCGGAACCGGTCCACTTGCCCTGCAGCGAGGCGAAGCTCACCGGGCGATGCAGCTTCGCGGAAAGCTCTCGCGCCACCCATTCCGGATGCCGCGCCAAGAGCGGCAGCAGCAGCTGCGTCAGCGCCATCAGCACCGCCAGCGCGATCACCGCGATACCGGCTATCCAGCCCAGCGCACGCGCGCCGAGGTGCAGCCGACGCAGCCAACCCGCGTTCATAGGGATGCAACCGGCCGACAGGCCGATTTACAGCAGCACCACATCAAACTGTTCCTGCGAATAATGTTCCTCGGCCTGGAAGCGTATGCTCTTGGAGATGAACTCCTCCAGTTCAGCCACCGCGACGGATTCCTCCTCCAGGATGCGGCCGACCACGGCGGGGCTGGCCATCACCAGCAGCTTCTCGGCGTTGAACTGGCGCACTGCGCGGGTGATCTCGCGGAAGATCTCGTAGGTCACCGTCTCGGCGGTCTTCAGCGTGCCGCGCCCGCCGCAGGCCGGGCACGGTTCGCACAGCTGGCGCTCCAGGCTCTCGGTGGTGCGCTTTCGGGTCATCTCGACCAGGCCCAGCGAGGACATCGGGTACACCGTGGTCTTGGCGTGGTCGCGCGCCAGGCCCTTGGCCAGCATGCGCAGCACCTGGCGCTTGTGCTCCTCGTCGACCATGTCGATGAAGTCGATGATGATGATGCCGCCGAGGTTGCGCAGCCTGAGCTGCCGCGCTGCCGCCTGCGCCGCCTCCAGGTTGGTGCGGTAGACCGTCTCCTCCAGGTTGCGCGTGCCGAGATAGGCGCCGGTGTTCACGTCGATCGTGGTCATCGCCTCGGTCTGGTCGACCACCAGGTAGCCGCCCGACTTCAGCGGCACCTCCTTCCGCAGCGCGTGCTGGATCTCGTCCTCCACGCTGTACAGGTCGAAGATCGGCCGCTCGCCGTCGTAATGCTCCACCCGGTCGTCCAGGCTGGGCATGAACTTGTGCACGAACTTCACCACCTTCTCGAAGGTCTCGCGCGAGTCCACGCGCACCTTCTCGATGTCGTCGGTGAGCATGTCGCGCAGGCTGCGCAGCGGCAGCGAGAGCTCCTCGTACACGCGCTCGCCCACGCGGGACTTGACGATGTTCTCCTGCACCACGCGCCAGACCTTGCCGAGGTAGGTCACGTCGAAGGCCAGCGATTCGGCGCTCTGCCCCTCCGCGTTGGTGCGCACGATGTAGCCCAGCGGGTTCTCGCCGACCAGGCTGCCCATCACCTCGCGCAGGCGCGTGCGCTCGGCCTCGTCCTCGATGCGCGCCGAGATGCCCAGGGTGTGCGCATGCGGCAGCAGCACCAGGTAGCGCGAAGGGATCGACAGGTGCGCCGACAGCCGCGCGCCCTTGCTGCCGATCGGGTCCTTCACCACCTGCACGACGATCTCCTGGCCTTCGTGCACCAGTTCGCTGATCGACGGCGTATGGCCATTGCCGTTGCCATGGACCGCCGGCTCCGCACCCTCGGTGGCGGGCGGGCGCACGATGTCCGAGGCGTGCAGGAAGGCCGCACGGCCCAGCCCGATCTCCACGAACGCGGCCTGCATGCCCGGCATCACCCGCTGCACCCGGCCCTTGTAGATGTTGCCCACGTAGCCGCGCTTCGACGCGCGCTCGACATGCACTTCCTGCAACATGCCGTTCTCGACCACGCCCACCCGCGTCTCGCGCGGGGTCACGTTGATCAGGATTTCTTCACTCACGGCCCACTCCCCGAATAGACGATCTTTATAGCGGTTGCCCGCGCCGACTGTCGATGCGCGGTGCACGGTGCGTAAAGACGAATGTTTTGCTAAGCCGCTCCGGCCACAATAGGCAGGCTCGCCCATGGCTCTGACAAGGGAAACAGCATGAAATTGCTGCTGGTGGAGGATTCCGAACGCTTGCGCCAGACCCTGCGCCACGGCCTCGAGGGCGCCGGCTTCACCGTGGACGCGGCCGGCGACGGCGTGGAGGCCTGCGGCTTCCTGTCCGGCTACGACTACGAACTGGTGGTGCTGGACCTGATGCTGCCCCGGCTGGACGGCATCGGCGTGCTGCGCAGCCTGCCCGCGGGCGGACGCCGGCCGCGGGTGCTGGTGCTGTCCGCCCGCGACCAGGTGCCCGACCGCATCGAGGCGCTGAACGCCGGCGCCGACGACTACCTGGTCAAGCCCTTCTCCTTCGACGAACTGGTGGCCCGCCTGCACGCACTGGCCCGGCGCCCTCAGCAGGCCCAGCCCACCGTGCTGAGCCATGGCGCGCTGTCCTGGGACCCACGCTCGCACAGCGTGAGCGTGGACGGCCAGCCGCTGGCGCTCACCCCGCGCGAATTCGCGGTACTGGGCCTGCTGTTGCGCCACCGCGGCCGCGCGTTCAGCCGGCAGGAAATCCTCGACCGCACCGCCGGCAGCGACAGCGAGGTCTCCGACCGCAGCGTGGAGGTGCTGGTGTTCGGCCTGCGTCGCAAACTGGACGGGGCGGGGGTGCCGGGCCTGATCGAGACGCGGCGCGGGGCGGGGTATTTGATCCCATGACGGCTCCCGCTTTCCCGCTGTCACCGGACTCACTGCGCTGCCGCGCGCCTTGCCGCCCCTCTCCCGCCGGCGGGAGAGGGGGCGGGGGAGAGGGGCCCTTTGTCCGATCATGGCCAGCAACAAAGCAGTTTCGGGCCGCGGCAGCGGCTCGAAACCGCTTTGAAACTGGCAAGAGCAACAGCCCCTCTCCCCCGCCCCTCTCCCGCCAGCGGGAGAGGGGGGGCAGGTGCCCGTGAGGCCCGCTTCCCTCTCCGCCCGCGTCACCGTGCTGCTGGCCATCGTCTGCCTGCTGGTGCTGGGCGGCGGCGCGAAGCTGATGGATTGGCGGATCGACCACGAGATGGCCAGCCGCTTCCGCGCGGACCTGCTGAGCCAGGCCCGTACCCTGGGCAACATGGTCGCGCTGGAGCAGGACGCGCCCACCAGTCGCCTCGCCGCCGGCCTGCCCGGTGGCGACGGCGACAGCTGGTACGAGCTGCGTTGCGACGGCGCCGCGCCCCGGCGCAGCGATCCGCCGCCGCCGGCCGTGCCGAAAGGCTGGCCCGACGACACCGGCCCGCAGCCGCGTTTCGCCCGGCTCGGCCACCACGAGCATCATCTGGATTCGGTGCGGCTGAGCTTCCCCCGCCCGGTCGGCGAGGACGACGAAGGCCACATCGCGGCCAACGCCGCGCCCGCCACCTGCCGCCTGCTGTTCCTGCAGGATCGCCACTCGCTCGACCAGTTGCTGCTGGCGATCGACTGGATCCTCGCACTGGGCCCGCTGCTCGCCGCGGTCTTCGCGCTGATCGTGGTGCCGCTGGTGGTGCGCCGCGGCCTGCGCCCGATCGGCGCACTGGTGGAGCGCATGCGCGGCATCGGCCCCAATGCGCCCGGCCAGCGGCTCGCCGCGATCGGCCTGAAGGAACTCGACCCGCTGGTGGCGCGCTTCAACGACGTGCTCGGCCGCATGGACGACGGCCTCGCGCGCGAGCGCCAGTTCGCCAGCGGCCTCGCCCACGAGACGCGCACCCGGCTCGCCGAACTGCGCGTGCTGGCCGAGGTGGAAGCGCGCTACCCCAGCGGCCGCAGCACGCCCGAACTGCTTGCCGAGATCGGCAGCATCGGCGCCGAGCTGGAAGCCACCGTCACCGCCCTGCTGCTGCTCACCCGCCTGCAATCCGGTCTGGAGCAGCCGCAATGGCAGACGCTGGCGCTGGCGCCGTGGCTGGAACGCCAGTTGCAGCGCCAGCACGCCACCGCCGCGGCGCGCGGCCTCGTGCTGAGCTGCGAAGGCACGCCGCCGGAGGGCTTGCACACCGACCCGGCCCTGCTGGAGGTGATCGTGGGCAACCTGCTGGGCAATGCCTGCGCCTACGCGCCTGTGGGCGACACCGTGCGCCTGCGCGTCGACACGCGGGGGCTTTCCATCGACAACGCCGCGCCCGGCCTCACCGACGCCGATCTCGCCAGCTTCGGCCAGCGCTTCTGGCGCAAGCAGTTGCCGCACGCGGGCCACGCCGGGCTGGGCCTGGCGCTCACCACCGCCGCGGCGCAGGCGCTGGGCCTGGCGCTGGATTTCCGGCTCGATCCGCAGCAGCGTCTGCATGCGACGCTGGACTGGCGCGCCGCCATCACTTCGGAGACGCCATGAGCGACACTCCCACGCCCATCCTGCTCGCCTGGAGCGGCGGCAAGGATTGCCTGATGGCGCTGCAGCGCCTGCGCGCCGACCAACACTGGCAGGTTGTCGGCCTGCTCACCACGATCAACCGCAACTACCAGCGCATCGCCATGCACGGCGTGCGGCAGGACGTGCTGCACGCCCAGTCCACCGCGCTCGGCCTGCCGCTGGTCGAGGTGCTGCTGGACTGGCCCGGCAGCAACGAGGCCTACGAAGCCGCGCACGCGCAGGCGCTGACCGAGGCGCGCAGGCGCTGGCCCGGCATCCGCCACTGCGCGTTCGGCGACCTCTTCCTCGAAGACGTGCGCGACTACCGCGTGCGCCAGCTCGGCCGCGACAACTGGCGCGCGGTGTTCCCGCTGTGGGGCGAGGACACCACCGCACTGTCGCGCCGCTTCGTGGCCGAAGGCCATCGCGCGATGCTGTGCTGCGTGGACACCCAGCAACTCGCCGCGGATTTTTGCGGCCGTGCCTACGATGCCGCCCTGCTCGACGCCCTGCCCACCGGCGTCGATCCCTGTGGCGAGCGCGGCGAGTTCCACACGCTGAGTTACGGTGGTCCGCTGTTCAAGCAAACACTCAAGCTCAAGCGCGGCGAATCGGTGCTGCGCGACAACCGCTTCCAGTTCACCGATTTCCTGCTCGATCACGGCCGGCTGGACGATGGTCCGCAAGCCTGAAGCCCACGTGCTGCCCGACGTGCTCCAGCCCGGCCTCGCCCTGGTGTTCTGCGGCACCGCGGCGGGCAAGCGCTCCGCTGCCGAGCGCGCCTACTACGCCCACCCCGGCAACCTGTTCTGGCGTGCGTTGCACGAAGCCGGTCTCACGCCGCGCCTGCTCGCGCCCGCCGAGTTCCCGCTGCTGCCGCAATTCGGCATCGGCCTCACCGACCTCGCCAAGCGCCACAGCGGCAACGACGACGAACTCCCGCGCGATGCTTTCGACGCGTCTGCGCTGCGCGCGAAGATCGAGCGCTACACGCCGCGCCTGCTCGCCTTCACCAGCAAGAACGCGGCACGCGCTGGACTGGGGCATGCCGTCGCTTATGGCTTGCAGTCGGAACGCATCGGCGCGACGCGCGTGTTCGTGCTGCCGTCGCCGTCGGGGCAGGCGCGCGGGCATTGGGATCTCGCGCCGTGGCGTGCGCTGGGCGCGCTGTATCGCGTCGAACTGCAGACAAGTCCTTAGGCGAGCGACTTCTTCATGTGCCAGCCCCGTCGCCCGCCAGCACACCGCAGCGCAGCGGCGGCTGCACGCTGCCGGCCGCTTGCGCGTGCATGTCGGCCGGCAGTTCGCGACCGGCCAGCCAGGCCGCCACCGCGGTGATGTCGGACTCGCTCAGGTGACCGGCGATCTCGGCCATGCAGTCCGGCGCCACAGTGGCGCGGGTGTGCGTGCGCCAGGCGCCGAGCTGGGCGCTGATGTAGTCATACGGCAGGCCGACCAGGCCGGGGATGTCGGGCTGCACGCCGGTGAGCTGGCTGCCGTGGCAACGCTCGCAGGCAGGAATGCCGCGCGCGGGGTCGCCCGCGCTCACCAGTTGTTCGCCACGCTGCAGTGTCGCGGCGGATACCGCGGGCCGCGGCGAGCGCGCATAAGGCACCTGCTGTGCCGCGAAGTACTCGGCGATCTCGCTGAGGTAGGCCGGGTCGAGCCCGCGCACGGTGTATTCCATCGGCGCGTACTTGCGCAGGCCGTTCTGGAAATCCTGCAGCTGTCGCACGAGGTAGCCGGCCGGCTTGCCGGCGAGGCGCGGGAAGAAGCCGCTGCCGGGCGAACCCTCGCCGCGTTCGCCATGGCAGGCGGTGCAGGCCGCGATGCGCTGCTGCAAGGTGTCGGGCGCCGACGGTGCGGCCGACGACGAAGACGTCGCGGGTGCGGCGGCGAACGCGGGCGCCATCAGCAGCGACAAGGCCAGGGACGACAGGCGCCGGGCGATACGTCCGGCAGCGACACGCGGGGAGCCATGCATGCGTAGATTCATCCGTCGAGTATAGGCAGGTTCACTGCCCAGCCGTGGGGTGGACCGGCGGGCTATGCTCCGCCGGGCACGACACCATGTCGCACCAGCCGGGGGATGCCATGACGCGCCAACTGTTCGCCCGTTCGTTGCTCGCCGCCGCCCTGCTCGCCAGCGCACCACTGGCCGCGCAGGAGCATGACACCGCCCATGCGTCCATCGCCCAGCTGCAGCAACGCATGGATGCCGGCAGCCTGAGCAGCCAGACCCTGACGCAGGATTTCCTCGACCGCATCCAGCACATCGACCGCAGCGGCCCGAACCTGCACGCGGTGCTCGAAACCAATCCCGATGCGCTGAAGATCGCCGGCACGCTCGACAAGAAACGCCGGAAGACGCACGGCCCGCTGTACGGCATCCCGGTGCTGCTGAAGGACAACATCGACACCGGCGACCGCGAACAGACCACCGCCGGTTCGCTGGCGCTGGCCGGCGCGCCGGCGCCGCGCGACGCCACCGTGGCCGCGAAGCTGCGCGCTGCCGGTGCGGTGATCCTCGGCAAGACCAATCTCAGCGAATGGGCCAACTTCCGCTCCAACCACGCCAGCAGCGGCTGGAGCGGCGTGGGTGGGCAGACGAAAAATCCGTATGCACTGGACCGCAACCCCTGCGGCTCCAGCGCCGGTTCCGGCGCCGCCTTGGCGGCCGGCCTCGCCACGGTGACGATCGGCACGGAGACCGACGGCTCGATCATCTGCCCCGCCTCGATGAACGGCCTCGTGGGCATCAAGCCCACCGTGGGTCTGGTGAGCCGCGCCGGCATCGTGCCGATCAGCCACAACCAGGACACCGCCGGCCCGATGGCGCGCGACGTGGCCGATGCGGCCGCCCTGCTCGCGGTGATCGCCGGCAGCGACCCGCGCGACCCGGCCACGGCGGAGGCCGACAAGCACGCCACCGACTACACGAAGTTCCTCGACCCGAACGGCCTCAAGGGCAAGCGCATCGGCGTGGTGCGCCAGCTCGCCGGCGCCGAGCCGAACGCCGACCGCGTGCTCGACGCGGCGATCGCCACGATGAAAGCGCAGGGCGCGATCATCGTCGACCCGGTGAAGCTGCCGCATCTGAACGAACTGGGCGATGCGGAAATGACCGTGCTGCTATACGACTTCAAGCACGACATCAACGCCTACCTCGCCACGCGTACCGGCCTCTCGGTGCACACGCTGGCCGACCTGATCGCGTTCGACACGGCGCACGCCGCCGAGGAGATGACCTGGTTCGGGCAGGAGTTGTTCGAGCAGGCCCAGGCGAAGGGGCCGCTCACCGACAAGGCTTACCTCGACGCGCTGGCCAAGGCGAAGCGGCTGGCCGGCCCGGAAGGCATCGACGCGGCACTCGCTGCGCAGCACCTCGACGCGCTGCTAGCGCCGTCGTGGGGACCGGCCTTCATGACCGACCCTGTGCTGGGCGACCACATCGTCAGCGGCGATCCCACCGTCGGCGGCGCCTCGCAGCCCGCCGCAGTGGCGGGCTATCCATCGATCACCGTGCCCGCCGGCTGGGCGCACGGCCTGCCGGTGGGCATCGTGCTGTTCGGCGCGAAGTGGAGCGAACCAGCGCTGATCTCCATCGCCTACGGCTTCGAGCAGCACACGCAGGCGTGGCAGCCGCCGAAGTTCCTCGACACGGTTGACGGCACGCCGCTGGCACCGGGCCGCTGATACCGGGAACGACGCCATGCCGCCGAAGGAACGCCAGCCGCACATCCACTGCCCGCTCTGCAGTTGGGAGCCGCGGCCGGACAGCCGCTGGAAATGCACCTCGCGCGAGCCGGGCTCCGGCTGCGGCATGGTGTGGAACACGTTCTGGACCGCCGGCTGCTGCCCCGGTTGCGGGCATGACTGGGCAATGACCCAATGTCTGTCGTGCGGGCGGACCTCGCCGCACGAGCAGTGGTACCACTTCCCGCCATCCGAGGATGGCGAGACCCGCGAGACGAAGAAATCGCTGGAAACGACGCGCTGAGCGCCCTCGCTCAGCGCAGATACAACGTGGGCCCCAAGACCATGGCAAACGCCAGCGTCACGATCACGCCCAACACCAGCAGCACAAGATGTCGGCCAACGCGGAACTCCGCCGGCTCCCCGTCCCGCACCGGCCGATAGGCCACGTTGAACAAGCCTGCGGTGCCGCCGAACGTCGAGGCCACCGCGGACAGCAGCACGATCACGAAGCCGTGCGGATTCATCAAGCCCACCAGCAAGGCGCTGGCACCACCCACGAGGTAGACCGTCATCGCCACCTGCCGGCGCGTGCGTGCCGCGGGTTCGCCGCCGCCCAGCATCGCGTCCAGCGTGCGGATCGCCAGCTTCACCACGCCGATGTAGGCGATCAGCCCCACCACGGCGAGCACTATCCGCCACAGCCACGGCGCCGGCAGCGGGCCGATGCCGCCGCCCGCGCCCGGCCCCCAATCGCCGAAACCGCTGACACCGGAGAACAGCCAGTAGCCGGCGGCCACCATGCCCTTCACCACGAACACGATCCACAGCGCGAGCTTCGGCAGCGGTCGCTGCACCCGACGCCAGGCGAGGAAGGCCAGTATCGCCACCAGCACGTCCATGCCGGTGCCGGCCATCGCCACCACGCGCCCGGCCCAGCCGGTCGCGCCGGGACATTCGATGTAGTACGCGCCCAGCTCGGTGGGCCGCTGGCCCAACGCCACGCAGGTCAGCGCATGGCCGCCCAACTCGTGCGCCATGGTCAGCAGCGGCAACAGCAGCAGGCTCAGCCCGACCAGCGTCCAGCGATCGATCGACGGCGACGGCGTGGCATCGTGCGTGGCCATGATGGCTCCCCTTGCGCAAATGGGGATCATCCTGCGCGGTCACGCGCCTGCACACAACGGCGACGCGTCAGGCTTGCCGCATGACGATGGTCACGCGGCTGCGGCGCCCGCCGACTTGCGCACGATCAGCATCGCCAGCTCCAGCGACTGCTCGTAGTTGAGGCGCGGATCGACCATCGACTTGTAGGCGCGCGCGAGGTCGGCCTCGGTGAGGCCGCGCGCACCGCCCACGCATTCGGTGACGTCCTCGCCGGTGAGCTCCAGGTGCACGCCGCCCAGCCGCGTACCCGCGGCGGCATGGATATCGAAGGCCTGTTCCAGCTCACCGCGGATGTTCGCGAAGCGACGCGTCTTGTAGCCGTTCGACGTGCTCTCGGTGTTGCCGTGCATGGGATCGGCCACCCACAGCACGCGCCGCCCTTCGCGCTTCACCGCCTGCAGCAGCGGCGGCAGCGCTTCCGCGATCTTCGCGTGGCCCATGCGATGGACCAGGGTGAGCCGGCCCGGTTCGTCCTGCGGATTCAGCGCGTCGATCAGCGGCAGCAGCTGCCCGGCGGTGACCGAGGGACCGACCTTCACCGCGATCGGATTGCGGATGCCGCGGAAGTACTCCACGTGCGCGCCGTCCAGCGCCGCGGTGCGCATGCCGATCCACGGGAAGTGGGTGGACAGGTTGAACCAGCCCGGATGCCGCGGCACCTGGCGGGTCATCGCCTCCTCGTAATGCAGCAGCAGCGCCTCGTGCGAAGTGAAGAAATCCACCTTGGTGAAGCCGGCGATCGGCCCGGCCAGGGTCTCCATGAAGCGCAGCGAATCGCCGATGCCCGCCACCATGCGGCGGTATTCGGCGGCCAGCGGTGAATGCTCGACCCAGGCCAGGTCCCAGTACTCCGGGTGATGCAGGTCGGCGAAGCCGCCGTCGATCAGCGCGCGCACGAAGTTCATCGTCAGCGCGGAATGCGCATGGGCGCGGATCAGCCGTTGCGGATCAGGCCGACGCGCCGCAGCCGTGAACTCGGGGCCGTTGACCACGTCGCCGCGAAAGCTGGGCAGCGTCACGCCGTCGCGCGTCTCGCTGTCGGCCGAACGCGGCTTGGCGTACTGGCCCGCGAAGCGCCCCACCCGCAGCACCGGCTGCTTCAGTCCGTGCACCAGCACCAGACTCATCTGCAGCAGCACCTTGAGCCGGTTCGAAATGATCGGGCTGCTGCAGTCGGCGAAGCTCTCCGCGCAGTCGCCGCCCTGCAGCAGGAAACGCCGACCCTCCTGCGCCTCGGCCAGCGCCTGCTTCAGTGCCAGCACCTCCCACGAAGTCACCAGCGGCGGCAGTCCGGCCAGCTGCGTGGTGGCCTGCGCCAGTTCGGCGGCATCCTCGTACTGCGGCTGCTGCAGCGCCTTGTGCTGCTGCCACGACGACGGCGCCCAGTCCGCCGCGAACACGCTGGTCGCGGTGCCGTTCATCGCCGCGCCACCGTCGGGCGGCGCGCGCCGGTCAGTGCCGCCCACAGGCCCAGCAGCACGAACCAGATCAGCGACCACCACGGCATCGACAGGCCCAGGATAGTCTGCACCGCGGCGCATTCACCGGAGCCGCTGAGCACCTTGAGCAGCACGCGGACCAGGCCGCCGTTGCTCGCCCGGGTTTCCAGCAGGTAACCCAGCGGCGCGCCACAACTCGGTATCTGGTCGGGCGGCAACGACTGGATCCACAGGTGGCGCGCGGCGATGCCGATGCCGACCAGCGCAACCAGCACCAGCAGCCCCACATAGGCCCAGCGTCCGCCGCCGCGTGGCGCATGCAGGCCGCCGACCAGGAACACCAGGCCCAGCGCGATGAACACCACGCGCTGCAGGATGCACAGCGGGCACGGGTCCATCTGCAGCACGTACTGCGCGTACAGCGCGAAACCGATCAGGCCGGCACAGACGAGGAAGCCGGCGAGCAGGCTGACGCGGAACGACCAACGCAAGGGATTCATGGAGAGTACGGCAGGGAGCGAAGACACGACATTACCCCCTTGCCGGCAGGCTGTCAGCATCGGCTTGCCGACCGCCTGCCGCACAAACGAAAACCCCGGCCTTTGCCCGGCCGGGGTTTCGTTTGGACGTCTGGATGTCCGACTGCGGCGGCGCTTACTCGGCGTCGGCGGCCTCGGCAGCCTGCGGGCGGCCGACCAGTTCGACGTAGGCCATCGGCGCGTTGTCGCCGTCGCGGAAGCCGCACTTCAGGATGCGCAGGTAGCCGCCGGGACGCTCGCGGTAACGCGGGCCCAGTTCGACGAACAGCTTGCCCACCGCTTCCTTGTCGCGCAGGCGCGCGAACGCAAGGCGGCGGTTGGCAACGCCGTCGGTCTTGGCCAGCGTGATCAGCGGCTCGGCGACGCGGCGCAGTTCCTTGGCTTTCGGCAGGGTGGTACGGATCAGCTCGTGCTTGAACAGCGACGAAGCCATGTTCTTGAACATCGCTTCACGATGGGCGCTGGTGCGGTTGAGCTTGCGACCGGATTTCATGTGGCGCATGGCGAATACTCTCTACAGGTCTGTTGTTATGAAAAGCCGGCGATTGTGTCCGGCTTCCCGCGGTTGCCCGCTGATGAAAGCCCTTCTTGGTACGGGCTCTTGTTGAGCATGACGGCCAGCGGCCGTCCGGGGCGTCTGCAAAATCCGAGGCTTGCGCACTCGTCAGATCGCCAAAACCGGGCGCCAAGCATGTCGCCCGAAACAGCGTGCGGCCCCGAAGGGCCGCCTTGCCAACCGGCGCGCGCACCTGAGTGCACTCGCCAGTTTGCCGGTACCGCCGGCGGTCGCGAGCGACCGCCCGAAAATCAACCCAACTGCATGCCGTGGGAGAGGCCGGCCGGCGGCCAGTTCTCCAGCTTCATGCCCAGGGCCAGACCGCGCGAACCAAGCACGTCCTTGATCTCGGTGAGCGACTTCTTGCCCAGGTTCGGCGTCTTCAGCAGCTCGACCTCGGTCTTCTGCACCAGGTCGCCGATGTAGTAGATGCTCTCGGCCTTCAGGCAGTTCGCCGAACGCACGGTGAGCTCCAGATCGTCGATCGGACGCAGCAGCAGCGGGTCGAAACCGCTCTTCTCCGCCTTGTCGGTGGCGCTCTCGCGACGCGAGAAATCGCCGAACACCGACAGCTGGTCGTTGATGATCTCGGCGGCCTTGCGAACCGCGTCCTCGGCGCCGATCGTTCCATTCGTCTCGATATCGAGAACCAATTTATCGAGATTCGTGCGCTGCTCGACGCGAGCGGCATCCACCTCGTAAGCCACACGCAGCACCGGCGCGAACGACGCGTCGAGCTGCAGGCGACCGATCGGGCGTGCCTCATCATCCGGATGCTGGCGCGTGCTGGCCGGCTGGTAGCCCACGCCGCGACGCACCTTCAGGCGCATGTTGAGCGCGATGTCCTTGGTCAGATGGCAGATCACGTGCTCGGGGTTGATGATCTCCACCGAGTGGTCGACGACAATGTCGCCGGCCGTGACCACGCCCTTGCCCTTCTTGGACAGGGTGAGGGTAACCTCGTCGCCGGTGTGCTGGCGGATCGCCACGTCCTTGAGGTTCAGCAGGACTTCGATCACGTCCTCCTGCAGGCCCTCGAGCGTGGTGTATTCGTGCAGCACGCCGTCGATCTCGACCTCGACGATGGCGCTGCCGGGGATCGAGGAAAGCAACACGCGACGCAGCGCGTTGCCCAGGGTATGACCGAAGCCACGCTCGAGCGGCTCGACCACCACCTTGGCGCGATTGGCTCCGAGCTGTTCGACGCTGAGGCCGCGTGGCCGCAGCACGCTAGTTGACGAAACTGCCATGCAGAGCTCCGGTGATTACTTCGAGTAAAGCTCGACGATCAATGCTTCATTGATGTCGGACGGCAGGTCGCCGCGATCCGGCACCGTCTTGAACGTGCCTTCGAATTTCTTGCTGTCGACCTCGACCCAACCCGGACGCAGGTCCATGGTGTCGAACACGGTCGCCGCTTCCTGCACGCGCAGCTGGCTGCGGGCGCGCTCGGTCAACGCAATCGCGTCGCCCGGCTTGACCTGGTAGGAAGGGATGTTGACCTTCTTGCCGTTGACCAGGATCGCCTTGTGGGCGACCAGCTGGCGGGCCTGGGCGCGGGTGACCGCGAAGCCCATGCGGTAGACGACGTTGTCCAGGCGGCTTTCGAGCAGGCGCAGCAGGTTCTCGCCGGTGTTGCCCTTGAGGGTCGACGCCTTCGAGTAGTAGTTGCTGAACTGGCGCTCGAGCACGCCGTAGATGCGCTTGACCTTCTGCTTCTCGCGCAGCTGGACGGCGTAGTCGGACATGCGCATGCGCTTGTTGGCGCCATGCTGGCCGGGCTTGTTCTCCAGCTTGCACTTGGAGTCGATCGCGCGGGCCGGGCTCTTGAGGCTCAGGTCGGCGCCTTCGCGGCGGGCGAGCTTGCAGGTAGCTCCACGATAACGTGCCATGGTTGTGCTCCTTAGACTCGACGCTTCTTGGGGGGACGGCAGCCGTTGTGCGGAATCGGCGTGACGTCGATGATGTTGAGCACCTTGTAACCCAAGGCGTTCAGCGAACGCACGGCCGACTCGCGACCCGGGCCCGGGCCCTTGATGCGCACTTCCACGGTCTTCACGCCGTAGTCGCCGGCGGCACGGCCAGCCTTCTCGGCGGCGACCTGGGCGGCGAACGGGGTCGACTTGCGCGAACCGCGGAAACCCGCGCCGCCGGCAGTCGCCCACGACAGGGCGTTGCCCTGGCGATCGGTGATGGTGACGATGGTGTTGTTGAAGGAGGCCTGCACGTGGGCCACGGCATCCGTGACAACGCGCTTGATCTTCTTCTTTGTCTTGACTGGCTTTGCCATGTTCAAAGGCTCTTTTTAATCGGTGCGGCCACGGAAGGCCGCTTCGTGATCTTCGCGATCAGGGACGATCGCACTGGCAAATCACTTCTTGATGGCGCGACGCGGGCCCTTGCGGGTGCGTGCGTTGGTACGCGTGCGCTGGCCGCGCACCGGCAGGCCGCGACGATGGCGCAAGCCGCGGTAGGTGCCCAGATCCATCAGGCGCTTGATCGCCATGCCCACTTCGCGGCGCAGGTCGCCTTCCACGACGTACTTGGCGATTTCCGCGCGAAGCTTTTCCACTTCGCCTTCACTCAGCGACTTGATCTGGGTGGTGGGAACCACGCCAGCGTCCGCACAGACCTTCCTGGCCCGGCTGCGGCCGATGCCGTAAATGCTCTGCAGGCCAACCCAGACATGCTTCTGGACCGGCAAATTGACACCCGCGATGCGCGCCATGATGTACTTTCTCCGATGCGTTTCGTGCGCGGTAAACGCGCAATTCTAACTTGAATCAACTTGTCAGGAAAGCCCTGCGGCGCCCAACGCCGCCCGGCCCTCCGGGTTTTCGACCCATCTCCCGCGCCCAGCAGCCACTAGTTGCGACGGAGATTGGCCTTCTTGAGCAAACTTTCGTACTGGTGGCTGACCAGGTGCGCCTGGATCTGCGCCGTGAAGTCCATCACCACCACCACCACGATCAGCAGCGACGTACCGCCGAAATAGAACGGCACGTGCCAGAACTTCTGCATGAACGACGGCACCAGGCAGACCAGCACCAGGTACAGCGCACCGACGCCGGTCAAACGGGTCATCACGCCATCGATGTAGCTGGCCGTGGCGCGACCCGGACGGATGCCCGGAATCAGCGCGCCGGAGCGCTTGAGGTTGTCCGCCGTCTCGTCCGCGTTGAACACGATCGCGGTGTAGAAGAACGCGAAACCGATCACCAGCACCGAATAGACGATGTCGTACAGCGGCTCACCCGGGTTCAGCGCCTGGGTCAGATCCTGCAACCAGCGCGCCTGGTGGCCGGTGCCGAACCAGCTCACCGCGGTCGCCGGGAACATCAGCAGGCTGGACGCGAAGATCGGCGGGATCACGCCCGACATGTTGATCTTCAGCGGCAGGTTCGAGCTCTGGTTCTGGTAGGCCCGCTGGCCGCCGGAACGCCGCGCATAGTTGACGGTTATCCGCCGCTGCGCGCGCTCCATGAATACGCAGAACGCGGTGACGCCCAGCACGATCGCGAACACGATCAGCAGCATCAGCACCGACAGCTCGCCGTTGCTGGACATGCCCAGGGTGTGCACCACCGCGCCCGGCAGGCCGGCCACGATGCCGGCGAAGATCAGCAGCGAGATGCCGTTGCCGATGCCGCGCTCGGTCATCTGCTCGCCCAGCCACATCAGGAACATGGTGCCGGCAGTCAGACCCACCACCGAGGCCAGCACGAACCCGAAGCCCGGGGTGTACACCACCGGCGCACCGCCCGCCGCGACCTGCTTCTGCAGCGCCACCGCGATGCCGAAGGACTGGAACAGCGCCAGACCCACGGTGCCGATGCGGGTGTACATCGTCATCTTGCGCTTGCCGGACTCGCCTTCCTTGCGCAGCGCCTGCAGGCTCGGGATCACCGAACCCATCATCTGGATCACGATCGACGCCGAGATGTACGGGATCACGCCCAGCGCGAACACCGAGAAGCGCGCCAGCGCGCCGCCCGAGAACATGTTGAACATGTCCATCAGGCCGTTGCCGTTGACCAGGTTGCTCATCGCGTCGGGGTTCACGCCCGGCACGGGGATGAACGAACCGAGACGGAACACCACCAGCGCACCGATCACGAAGAAGATGCGCTGACGCAGTTCGGTCAATTTGCCGAGCTTGCCGAGTGCGTTGCCCTTGGCTTGAGCCACCGTGATTACTCCACGCTGCCGCCGGCCGCCTCGATGGCTGCCTTGGCGCCAGCCGTGGCCAGCAGACCCGACAGCTTCACCGCACGACCGATTTCACCCTTCAGCACCACCTTCACCTTCTTGGCGCGGCTGTCGATCAGGCCGGCCTGGTGCAGCACGATGGCGTCGATCACGTCGGCCTTGAGGCTGGCCAGCTGGTACAGGAACACCTGCTGGCTCTCGGCCTTCAGCTTGGAGCGGAAGCCGACCTTGGGCAGGCGACGCTGCAGCGGCATCTGGCCGCCTTCGAAGCCGTACTTGTGGGTGCCGCCGGCGCGGGCGTGCTGACCCTTGTGGCCGCGACCGGCCGTCTTGCCGAGGCCCGAGCCGATGCCGCGACCCACGCGCAGCTTGGTCTTGCGCGAACCGGCGGCGGGCTTGATGTCGTTGAGACGCATGATGATTACTCCTCGACCCGGACCAGGTAGTAGACCGTGTTGATCAGGCCACGCACCTGCGGGCTGTCCTTCAGCTCACGGACGTCGTTGGTCTTGTTCAGGCCCAGCGCCTTGACGCTGAGACGATGCCGCGCCTGCACGCCACGCAGGCCCTTCACCAGGCGCACGCGCACGGTGCCGGCGGTTTCGTTCTTCTTAGCCATTGCCAAGCACCTCGTCCACGGTCTTGCCACGCTTGGCGGCGATCTGCTTCGGCGAGGCAACCGCCTGCAGGCCCTTGATGGTGGCGCGCACCAGGTTGATCGGGTTGCGCGAACCGACCGCCTTGGCCAGCACGTTCTTCACGCCCACCACTTCGAGCACCGCGCGCATGGCACCGCCGGCGATCACGCCGGTACCTTCGGAGGCCGGCTGCATGTAGACGCGGGCCGCGCCGTGGTTGGCCTTGATGGCGTACCACAAGGTGCCGTTGTTCAGGTCGATGCTCACCATCTGGCGGCGGGCACGCTCCATCGCCTTGGAGATGGCGACCGGCACTTCACGCGCCTTGCCATAGCCGAAGCCGACCTTGCCCTCGCCGTCGCCGACCACGGTCAGCGCAGTGAAGCTCATCTGGCGGCCACCCTTCACGGTCTTGGCCACGCGGTTGACGGCAATCAGCTTTTCCAGCAGGCCGTCGGAATTTTCGCGATCGTTGGAAGACATTTCTCGATTCCGTGTGCCCGGACCATCCGGGACTTTTGCTTGCGGCTGCGCCGCTTGTAGTTGTGGTGTTGCTGGAAGCGAAGGGCTCGGATCTCGCGAGACAGGATCTCTCGAATCCCGCATCCCCAATCCCTGCTCTTAAAACTTCAAGCCAGCCTCGCGCGCCGCATCGGCCAGTGCCTTGATGCGACCGTGGAAGCGGAAGCCGGAGCGGTCGAACGCCACCGACTCCACGCCGGCAGCCAGTGCACGCTCGGCGACGGCCTTGCCCACCGCGGCGGCGGCGGTCAGGTTCTTGGTGCCCTTCAGGCCCTCGGCCACCGACTTCTGCACGGTGGAGGCAGCCGCCACCACGTTGACGCCGGAGGCATCGAACACCTGGGCGTAGAGGTGCTGACCGGTGCGGTGCACCGACAGGCGCGCCACGCCGAGCTTGCGGATGTGCGAACGCGTGGACTTGGCGCGACGCAGGCGGGATTCGTTCTTGTTCATCTGTCTGTTCCTCGAAAGCGGATCGGCTTGCATGAGCGGACTACCCTGCCTTTTTGAGGAGTGCGGCCACGGATGGCCGCTTCCACACGCAGGGAAAGCGTACTAACTCATTTACGCCTTCTTGGCTTCCTTCAGGGTGATCTTCTCGCCGGCATAGCGCACGCCCTTACCCTTGTAGGGCTCCGGCGGACGGAAGCCGCGGATCTTGGCGGCCACCTGACCCACGGCCTGCTTGTCGGCGCCCTTGATCAGGATCTCGGTCTGCGAAGGGGTTTCCAGCGTGATCCCCGCCGGCGCCTCGAACACCACCGGGTGCGAGAAGCCCAGGCTCAGGTTCAGCGCCTTGCCGGCCATCGACGCGCGGTAACCCACGCCGACCAGCTCCAGCTTGCGCTCGTAACCCTCAGACACGCCCTTGACCATGTTCGCCAGCAGCGCGCGGGCGGTGCCGCCGAACTTGTCGTCGGCGCCTTCGGCCAGCTGGATGTTGACGGCTTCGCCGTTCACCGCGAGCGACACGCCGGGCAGCGCGTGGATCGCCAGCGTGCCCTTCGGGCCCTTCACGGTAACGCTGTCGGCCGCGGCCTTCAGCTCCACGCCCTTCGGCAGGTTGATCGTCTTTTTGGCTACACGTGACATCGTCGGCTCCTTAGGCGACCTGGCCGATGACTTCGCCGCCCAGCCCCTTGGAGCGGGCCTGCGCGTCGGTCAGCAGACCGGCGGACGTCGAGATGATCGAGATGCCCAGACCACCGAGCACCTTCGGCAGTTCATCCTTGCCGCGGTAGATGCGCAGGCCGGAACGGCTGACGCGGGAGATGGCTTCGATGGCCGGGCGGCCTTCGAAATACTTCAGCTTGATCTCGAGCACCGGCTTGCCCTCCGCCTGGGAGGACTGCGCGTCGAGAATGTAGCCTTCGTTCTTGAGAAGGTTGGCGATCGCCACCTTCAGCTTGGACGACGGCATGCTCACCGTCGGCTTGCCCATCAGCTGGGCATTGCGGACACGCGTAAACATGTCGGCGATGGGATCAGTCATGCTCATGAAAACATCCTTCAGAGTGCACCGATATCCGATAAAACCGGAAATCTTCTAGATTGTGATGCCGACAAGGCGTCAGCCTGCGTTGCGCAGACCGCCGACTATAGCAGCTTTTCCCGGCTTTGCGAATATCGGCGCTGGAATTACGCCGACGGCGGCAGCCCTCAAGGTCTGCCGCCGCATCGGGTCGGGCGGATTCGTCCGCCCTGCCCCAGCTTGGGTCTTACCAACTGGCCTTGCGCAAGCCGGGCACGTCGCCACGCATGGTGGCTTCGCGCAGCTTGTTGCGGCCGAGGTTGAACTTGGCGTACACGGCGCGCGGACGGCCGGTCAGCGCGCAACGGGTGCGCTGGCGGGTCGGGCTGGCGTCGCGCGGCAGCTTCTGCAGCTTGCTCTGCGCTTCCATCTTCTCCTCGTAGGAGGCGGTGGGGCTCAGCACGATCGCCTTCAGTTCGGCGCGCTTGGCGGCGTACTTCTGGACGAGCTTGGTCCGCTTGATGTCGCGGTTGACCATCGAGGTCTTTGCCATGTGTTTCTCTCGCGTTATCAGTTACGGAACGGGAAGCTGAAGGCTTCCAGCAGCGCCTTGGCCTCGGCGTCGGTCTTCGCCGTGGTGGTGATGGCGATGTCCATGCCGCGCATCGCGTCGACCGCGTCGAAGTCGATTTCCGGGAAGATGATCTGCTCCTTGATGCCGAAGTTGAAGTTGCCACGGCCATCGAAGGCGCGGCCCGAGACGCCGCGGAAGTCGCGGACGCGGGGCAGCGAGATGTTGATCAGGCGATCCAGGAACTCGAACATCTGCGCGCGGCGCAGGGTGACCTTGCAGCCGATCGGCCAGCCGTCGCGGATTTTGAACGAGGCCACGGAAACGCGCGCCTTGGTCGTGATCGGCTTCTGGCCCGAGATCTTGGCCATGTCGGCCACGGCGTTCTCGAGGATCTTCTTGTTGCCGGCCGCTTCGCCCACGCCCATGTTCAGCGTGATCTTGGTGATGCGGGGAACCTGCATCACGTTCTGGTAGCCGAACTTCTCGGTGAGCTTCGGCACTACCTGCTCTTTGTAAAACGTCTCAAGGCGCGTCATGTCATTAATCCTTACGCGTCCACGACCTCGCCAGTCGAACGGAACACGCGGACCTTGCGCCCATCAGCGAGCGTCTTGGTGCCAACGCGTTCACCCTTGTTCGAGGCGGGGTTGAACAGCTGCACATTGGAGAGATGGATCGAGGCTTCACGCTCGACGATGCCGCCGGCCTGGTTGGCCTGCGGATTCGGCTTGGTGTGGCGCTTGACCAGGTTCACGTTGGAGACGTAAACGCGGTCGTCCGCGACACGCAGCACTTCGCCGCGCTGGCCCTTGTTCTTGCCGGTGATCACGAGGACCTGATCACCCTTGCGGATACGATTCATGTTCTTGACTCCGCTCAGAGCACTTCGGGCGCGAGCGAGACGATCTTCATGAACTTCTCGCTGCGCAGCTCGCGGGTGACCGGCCCGAAGATACGGGTGCCGATCGGCTCGAGCTTGTTGTTGAGGAGCACCGCTGCATTGCCGTCGAAACGGATCAGCGAGCCATCGGGACGGCGCACACCCTTGGCGGTACGGACCACCACGGCGTTGTACACCTCGCCCTTCTTCACCTTGCCGCGGGGGATGGCATCCTTCACGGTGACCTTGATCACGTCACCGATCGCGGCGTAACGGCGCTTGGAGCCGCCGAGCACCTTGATGCACATCAGTTCCTTGGCGCCGCTGTTGTCCGCCGCGGAGAGCGTGCTTTGCATCTGGATCATGTCTGCACCCTCCTTTTAGACGGCCGCGCGGACGACGATTTCGACCACGCGGTGATGCTTGGTCTTGGACAGCGGACGGCACTCGGCGATGCGCACCAGGTCGCCCTCGTTCGCACCGAGGTCGTCCTGCGCGTGCAGCTTGGTCGACCGGCGCACGATCTTGCCCAGCAGGCCGTGTTGCACCTGGCGCTCGATCAGGACGGTGACCGTCTTGTCCATCTTGTTGCTGATGACGCGGCCCTCGAGGGTGCGCGCCCCGCTCTTGACAGCGGTGTTCTGGTTGTCGCTCATCTCGGCGCTCCCTTACTTCTTCGCGCCGAGCACGAACTTCGTGCGGGCGATGTCACGCCGGACGCGGCGCAGCTGATGCGGCTGGCTGAGCTGGCCGGCACCCTTCTGCATGCGCAGGTTGAACTGCTCCTTGCGCAGGTCCAGCAGGTGCTGCTTGAGCTCGTCGGCCGACTTGGTGGTCAGATCTTTGATGGCCATATCACATCACCGCCCGGGTCACGAACTGGGTCTGCACCGAGAGCTTGGCGGCCGCCAGGCGGAACGCCTCGCGCGCCGACGTCTCGTCGATGCCCTCGATTTCATAGAGCATGCGGCCGGGCTGGATCGGAGCCACCCAGAATTCCACGCCGCCCTTGCCGGCGCCCATACGCACTTCGATCGGCTTCTTGGTGATCGGCTTGTCCGGGAACACGCGGATCCACAGCTTGCCGCCGCGCTTCACGAAGCGGGTGATGCAACGACGACCGGCCTCGATCTGGCGCGCGGTGAGCGCGCCGTGGGTGGTCGCCTTCAGGCCGAATTCGCCGAAGCTGACGAGGTTGGCGCACTGCGCCAGCCCGTCGTTGCGGCCCTTGAACTGCTTGCGGAATTTGGTTCGCTTGGGTTGCAACATGGCAACTCTCCTTACTTCGCCGCGCGCTCGCGACGGCCTTCGCCATCACGGTCACGACGCGGTTCACGATCACGACGGCCTTCGCCACCCTCGCGGCGCGACGGCGCCGGGGAGTCGTCCTTCGGCTCCTGGCCGATCTGGGCCACGTCGAAGATCTCGCCCTTGTAGACCCACACCTTGATGCCGATGATGCCGTACTGCGTCTTGGCCTCGGCGGTGCCGTAGTCGATGTCCGCACGCAGGGTGTGCAGCGGCACGCGACCTTCGCGCGCCCACTCGGAGCGAGCGATCTCGGCGCCGTTCAGACGGCCGGAGACGTTGATCTTGATGCCCAGCGCGCCCAGGCGCATCGCATTGCCCACCGAGCGCTTCATCGCGCGGCGGAACATGATGCGACGCTCCAGCTGCTGCGCGATCGACTCGGCCACCAGCTGGGCGTCCAGCTCGGGCTTGCGCACTTCGTTGACGTTGATGTGCGTCGGGACGCCCATCAGGTCGCTGACTTCCTTGCGCAGCTTCTCGATGTCCTCGCCCTTCTTGCCGATCACCACGCCCGGACGGGCGGTGTGGATCGTCACGCGCGCGGTCTTGGCCGGACGCTCGATCTGGATCTTCGAGATGCCGGCGGCAGCCAGCTTCTTCTTCAGCATCTCGCGGACCTTGATGTCCGCCACGAGATACTTCGCGTAGTCGCCCTTGTTGGCGTACCACTTGGCGTTCCAGTCCTTGGCGATGCCGAGGCGGATGCCGGTGGGATGAACTTTATGACCCATCGTCTTCTCCTCTTACTCGCCGACGACCACGGTGATGTGGCTGGTGCGCTTCAGGATGCGGGAACCGCGACCCTTGGCCCGGGCATACATGCGCTTCATCGCGGGACCTTCGTCCACGAAGATGCGCGCGACCTTCAGCTCGTCGACATCGGCGCCGAGGTTGTTCTCGGCGTTGGCGACGGCCGACAGCAGCACCTTGCGGACAAGGGTTGCGGCCTTCTTGTTGGTGAACTGGAGCACGTCGCTGGCTCGGCCGACGGGCATGCCGCGGACCAGGTCAGCCACCAGGCGTGCCTTCTGCGCCGAAATGCGGGCGCTGCGCAGGATCGCTTTGGCTTCGGTGCTCATCACTTGCCCTTCTTGTCGCCGACGTGGCCCTTGAAGGTGCGCGTCACCGCGAACTCGCCGAGCTTGTGCCCGACCATGTTCTCGTTGACGAGCACCGGCACGTGCTGGCGGCCGTTGTGGATGGCGATGGTCAGGCCCACCATTTCGGGCAGGATCATCGAGCGGCGCGACCAGGTCTTGATCGGACGCTTGTTGTTGGCGGAAACCGCGGCTTCCACCTTCTTGGCGAGGTGAAGGTCGACGAACGGACCTTTCTTCAGAGAGCGTGGCATGTCGGGTTCCTGTTACTTGCGGCGACGCACGATGAACTGCTGCGTGCGCTTGTTGTTGCGGGTCTTGTAACCCTTGGTCGGCGTGCCCCACGGGCTGACCGGGTGACGGCCGCCGGAGGTACGGCCTTCACCACCACCGTGCGGATGGTCGACCGGGTTCATCACCACGCCGCGCACGGTCGGGCGGATGCCCAGCCAGCGCTTGGCGCCGGCCTTGCCGAGCTTCTTCAGGCTGTGCTCGCCGTTGCCGACCTCGCCGATCGTGGCGCGGCACTCGACCGGCACGCGGCGCATTTCGCCGGAGCGCAGGCGCAGCGTGGCGTAGCCGGACTCGCGGGCCACCAGTTGCACCGAGGCGCCGGCGGAACGAGCGATCTGCGCACCCTTGCCCGGCTTCATCTCGATGCAGTGGATGGTGGAACCCACCGGGATGCTGCGCAGCTGCAGGCAGTTGCCGGCCTTGATCGGCGCGTCGTGGCCGGACAGCAGGCGGTCGCCCACCTGCACGCCCTTCGGCGCGATGATGTAGCGGCGCTCGCCGTCGGCGTAGCACAGCAGCGCGATGTGCGCGGTGCGATTCGGGTCGTACTCGATGCGCTCGACCTTGGCGGCAATGCCTTCCTTGTCGCGCTTGAAGTCGATGATGCGGTAATGCTGCTTGTGACCGCCGCCGCGATGACGCGTGGTGATGCGACCGAAGTGGTTGCGGCCGCCGGTCTTGGACTGCGCCTCGGTCAACGCCGCGTGCGGCGCGCCCTTGTGCAGGCCTTCCGTGCGGACGCTGACCGCGTCACGGCGACCCGGCGAGGTCGGCTTGTGGGTGATTAGTGCCATCTCGAAGAACTCCTGGCTCAGGCCTTGGCCGACACGTCGATGGACTGGCCATCGGCGAGACGCACATAAGCCTTGCGCTTGCCCTGGCGGCTGCCAGCGCGGAAACGGAAGGACTTGACCTTGCCCTTGCTGTTGACGAGGTTCACCTGCTCGACCTTGACGTCGAACATCTGCTCCACCGCCGCACGGACATCGGCCTTGGTCGCCTCGGGGGCCACCACGAAAACATACTGGTTGTGCTCGCCGACGCGAGCCGACTTCTCGGAGATGTGCGGCGCGCGCAGCGTGTCGAGAATGCGTTCGTTGCTCATGCCAGCCACTCCTCGATCTTCTTCACCGCGTCGACGGTCATGACGATGTGGTCGGAACCGACCAGGCTGACCGGGTTCAGCGCCATCACGTCCAGCACATGCAGGTAGGGGATGTTGCGCGCGGCCAGGTACAGCGCCTCGCTGGCATCCTCGGAAACCAGCAGCACGCGACCGGACACCTCAAGCTCGGCGAGCTTGGCAATCATCGCCTTGGTCTTGGGCTGGTCGACGCCGAAGCTCTCGACCACCTTGATGCGACCCTGGCGGTTCAGTTCGGCCAGGATCGAGCGGATCGCCACGCGATAGGCCTTGCGGTTGACCTTCTGCTCGAAGCTGCGCGGCTTCGCGGCAAACGTCACGCCGCCGCCCACGAAGATCGGGGCGCGGTAGTCGCCGTGACGGGCACCGCCGCCCTTCTGCTTCTTGAACTTCTTGGTGGTGCCCGACATCTCGCCACGCGACAGCTGCGCCTTGGTACCGGCGCGGGCGCCGGCCTGGTACGCAACCACCACCTGGTGGATCAGGGCCTGCTTGAACTCGCCGCCGAACACTTCGTCCGACACGCTGAGCGGCTTGGCGCCAATGACATTCAGTTCCATGGCGTCTCTCCTCAACCCTTGGTGGTCGGACGGATCACGACGTCGCCACCGGTCGCACCGGGGACAGCGCCCTTCACCGCGATCAGATGACGCTCGGCGTCGACCTTGACCACTTCCAGACCCTGCTGGGTACGATTCACGTTACCCATCTGGCCGGACATCTTCTTGCCGGGGAACACGCGGCCCGGCGTCTGGCGCTGGCCGATCGAACCCGGCGCGCGGTGCGACAGCGAGTTGCCGTGCGTTGCATCGCCCATCTTGAAGTTCCAGCGCTTGATGGTGCCCTGGAAGCCCTTGCCCTTCGACACGCCGGCGACGTCGACGATCTGGCCGACCGAGAACAACTCGTCCGCCTTGATCTCCGCGCCCACGCTGTACTTGCCGAGATCCTCGGCGGCCACGCGGAACTCCCACAGGCCGCGGCCCGGCTCCACCTTGGCCTTCGCGTAATGACCCTTCAGCGGCGCCGTCAGCAGGCTGGCGCGCTTCACGCCCGCCGCGACCTGCACGGCGCTGTAGCCATCGTTGTCTTCCGTCTTCAGCTGGGTGACGCGGTTCGGGGTGGCCTCGATGAGGGTCACCGGGATCGAACGCCCGTCTTCAGTGAAGAGCCGGCTCATGCCGCACTTGCGGCCTACCAGTCCGATACTCATGTTCGTATCCTGTCTGTCGCTCAACCGAGCTTGATCTGAACATCGACGCCAGCGGCGAGATCAAGCTTCATGAGCGCGTCCACGGTCTTGTCGTTGGGGTCGACGATGTCGAGCACGCGCTTGTGGGTACGGGTCTCGTACTGGTCGCGGGCATCCTTGTCGACGTGCGGCGACACCAGAATGGTGTAACGCTCGATCTTGGTCGGGAGCGGAATCGGACCGAGTACCGTGGCACCGGTGCGCTTGGCCGTCTCGACGATCTCGCTGGCCGAACGGTCGATCAGACGATGATCGAACGCCTTGAGGCGGATGCGAATCTTCTGGTTCGCCATAAAACCGTGTCCTGTTATCAAAAGAACTTGACTGTGCAACGAGGCGGCTTCTCACCGCATCGCACTGCTCTCTGGAACCATCGGGGCCGCACCTGGCGATCCCGACCTGAAAAACGCCAAGCGAGCACGTAGTGGCTCGCTTGGCGCAAATCCTGCTGCGCAGTGGCGTGGCGGCGGGATTGACCCGAAACTACGCCGAATGCGATGGCCGTCCACGGCCTGCGAACTCGAAGCACTTCCTGCGCCTCATTTCGCTGTGAGCCAGTCGAAGATCATCCGTCTGGCAAGTGAGCTGCAAAGTATAACGGTAAATCTGGATTTAGTGAAGGGGGTCGAGATCGACGCGACCCGCCCTCCTTTCCCCGGCGTGATCCGACCCATCGGGTCGGGTCAACGACGGAAGTTGTCCCGGCAGCAAGCCGCCGGGGCAACGGTACTTACTTGATGACCTTGGCCACCACACCGGCGCCGACGGTGCGGCCGCCTTCGCGGATCGCGAAACGCAGGCCTTCGTCCATCGCGATCGGGTGGATCAGGCTCACCACCATCTTCACGTTGTCGCCCGGCATCACCATCTCCACGCCGTCCGGCAGCTGGCAGGCGCCCGTCACGTCGGTGGTGCGGAAGTAGAACTGCGGGCGGTAGCCCTTGAAGAACGGCGTATGACGGCCGCCTTCGTCCTTCGACAGCACGTACACCTCGGCCTCGAAGTCCGTGTGCGGGGTGATCGTGCCCGGCTTCGCCAGCACCTGGCCACGCTCCACGTCGTCACGCTTCAGGCCGCGCAGCAGCAGACCCGCGTTGTCGCCCGCCTGGCCCTGGTCCAGCAGCTTGCGGAACATTTCCACGCCGGTCACGGTGGTCTTCTGGGTCGGACGGATGCCGACCACTTCGATTTCGTCACCAACCTTGATCACGCCGCGCTCGATACGGCCGGTCACCACGGTGCCGCGGCCCGAGATCGAGAACACGTCTTCCACCGGCATCAGGAACGGCTTGTCGATCGCACGCACCGGCTCCGGGATGTAGCTGTCCAGCGCATCCACCAGCTGGATGATCGCCGGCACGCCGATCTCGCTCTGGTCGCCTTCCAGCGCCTTCAGCGCCGAACCCTTGATGATCGGGGTGTCGTCGCCCGGGAAGTCGTACTTCGACAGCAGCTCGCGCACTTCCATCTCGACGAGCTCCAGCAGCTCGGCGTCGTCCACCATGTCGGCCTTGTTCAGGAACACCACGATGTACGGCACGCCCACCTGGCGCGACAGCAGGATGTGCTCGCGCGTCTGCGGCATCGGGCCATCGGCGGCCGAGCACACCAGGATCGCACCGTCCATCTGCGCCGCACCCGTGATCATGTTCTTCACGTAGTCGGCGTGGCCCGGGCAGTCCACGTGCGCGTAATGGCGCACCGGCGATTCGTATTCCACGTGCGCCGTCGAGATCGTGATGCCGCGCGCCTTCTCTTCCGGCGCCGCGTCGATCGCGTCGTAGGCCTTGAATTCGCCGCCAAAACGTTCCGCACCAACCTTCGTCAGCGCCGCCGTCAGCGTCGTCTTGCCGTGGTCCACGTGACCGATCGTGCCCACGTTCACGTGGGGCTTGGTGCGCTCGAACTTGCCCTTTGCCATGACTTGAGACCTCTAGATAGAACTTGCTGTCAGTGCGGCGATTGCCGCGTCGTTTCAATTACGCGACCTGGGTAGGCCGCACTGTTTTTTCCGAAACACAAAAGCGAAAGACCGCTGCGGTTAAGCCTTCTTGACCACCTGCTCGGCGATGTTGTTCGGCGCCTCGGCGTAGTGGTCGAACTCCATCGTGAAGGTGGCGCGACCCTGGGTCAGCGAACGGATGGTGGTGGCGTAGCCGAACATCTCGCCCAGCGGAACGAACGCGTCGATGGTCTTGCCCGACGGCGTGTCTTCCTGGCCGCGCAGGATGCCGCGGCGACGGCTCATGTCGCCCATCACGTCACCCACGTAATCCTCCGGCGTCACCACCTCGACCTTCATGATCGGCTCGAGCAGCACCGGCGAGGCCTTCGCGAAGCCCTGCTTGAACGCCATCGAGGCGGCCAGCTTGAACGCCATTTCGGACGAGTCGACGTCGTGATAGGAGCCGAACACCAGCTTCACCTTGACGCCCACCACCGGGAAGCCCGCCAGCGGACCGCTGGTGATGGTTTCACGCAGACCCTTCTCGACCGAGGGGATGAACTCCTTCGGGATCACGCCGCCGGTGATGTCGTTGATGAACAGGAAGTCGTCCTTGATCGCCGCGGACAGCTTCTCGTCGGCGCGGTCGGCATCGCTGATCGGCGACATCTCGATCACGACGTGACCGTACTGGCCCTTGCCGCCGGACTGCTTGGCGTGCTTGTAGTCGGACTTGACGTCGCTGGAGCGGATCGTCTCGCGATACGCCACCTGCGGCTTGCCGACATTGGCCTCGACGTTGAACTCGCGCTTCATGCGGTCGACGATGATGTCGAGGTGCAACTCGCCCATGCCCGAGATGATGGTCTGGCCGGATTCCTCGTCGGTACGCACGCGGAAGGACGGATCCTCGGCGGCCAGGCGGCCCAGCGCGACGCCCATCTTTTCCTGGTCGGACTTGGTCTTCGGCTCCACCGCCATCGAGATCACCGGCTCCGGGAACGTCATGCGCTCCAGGGTGATCACGTGATCCTGCGCGCACAGCGTGTCGCCGGTCGTCACGTCCTTCAGGCCGACCGCGGCGGCGATGTCGCCCGCGCGGACTTCCTTCAGTTCGTGGCGATCGTTCGCATGCATCTGCAGGATGCGGCCGATGCGCTCCTTCTTCGACTTCACCGGGTTGTAGACGGCATCGCCGGCATTCAGCACGCCCGAGTAGACGCGGAAGAAGGTCAGCGAACCGACGAACGGGTCGGTCATGATCTTGAACGCGAGCGCGGAGAACGGCGCGGCGTCATCCGCCTTGCGGGTCGCCTCGTGGTCGTTCTCGTCCATGCCGGTCACCGGCGGACGATCCACCGGCGACGGCAGCAAGTGCACCACCGCATCCAGCATCGCCTGCACGCCCTTGTTCTTGAAGGCGGTGCCGCAATAGACCGGAATGATCTCGCTGGACAGGGTGCGCTGGCGCAGGCCCGCGATGATCTCGTCCTCGCTGAGGGAACCCTCCTCGAGGTACTTGTTCATCAGCTCTTCGGTGGCCTCGGCCGCGGACTCGACCATGAAGCCGTGCGCTTCATCCGCCTTGTCCTTGAGGTTCGCCGGGATGTCCGCGTACTCGAACTTCATGCCCTGGGACGCCATGTCCCACACGATCGCCTTCATCTTGAGCAGGTCGACCACGCCCTCGAAGTTGTCCTCGGCACCGATCGGCACCACCATCGGCACCGGGTGCGCGCCCAGGCGCGACTTCAGCTGGCCGACCACCTTGTCGAAGTTCGCACCGGTGCGGTCCATCTTGTTGACGAACGCGAGGCGCGGCACCTTGTACTTGTTGGCCTGGCGCCACACGGTCTCGGACTGCGGCTGCACGCCGCCGACCGCGCACAGCACGAACACCGCGCCGTCGAGCACGCGCAGCGAGCGCTCCACCTCGATGGTGAAGTCGACGTGTCCGGGGGTGTCGATGATGTTGAAGCGGTACTGGTCCATCGAGCCATCCATGCCCTTCCAGAACGCCGTGGTGGCGGCGGAAGTGATGGTGATGCCGCGCTCCTGCTCCTGCTCCATCCAGTCCATCGTGGCCGCACCGTCGTGCACCTCGCCGATCTTGTGCGAGACACCGGTGTAGAACAGGATGCGCTCCGTGGTCGTGGTCTTGCCGGCATCGATGTGAGCCATGATGCCGAAGTTGCGATAGCGCTCGATGGGAGTGGTGCGTGCCATGGTCGTATCCGACGGAGATCCATCCCCGAATGGGCAATGGCGGCCATCCGGGCCGCTCTGGTCATGAAAAAATCCGGCACGTGTGCCGGCTTGTCTGGCGCCGCCCGCATCAGCGGGCGGCGCAACCACCGCCGATTACCAGCGGTAGTGTGAGAAGGCCTTGTTGGCTTCCGCCATGCGATGAGTTTCCTCACGCTTCTTGGCGGCACCACCACGGCTCTCGGAAGCTTCCTGCAACTCGGCGGCCAGCTTGCGCGGCATCGAGGTTTCGCCGCGCTTGCGCGCAGCCTCGATCACCCAGCGCATCGCCAGCGCCATGCGGCGACCCGGACGCACTTCCACCGGCACCTGGTAGGTGGCACCGCCGACGCGACGGGACTTCACCTCGACGGCAGGCGCGACGTTGTTCAGCGCCTTCTCGACCAGAGCCACCGGCTCGGCGTGCTTCTCGCCCAGATGCTCCAGCGCGCCGTAGACGATGCTCTCGGCCACCGACTTCTTGCCGCTCTTCATCACCATGTTGATGAAGCGGGCGATCAGCTGGCTGCCGTGCTTCGGGTCGGGCAGCACCACACGGGCGGGATGGGAACCTTTACGCGACATAGTTATTGTCTCTTTGAATAGGCATCCATGCCCCAAGAAAAGCGGCCGTCCTGACCGCGCTCCTCAATTAGGCCTTCGGACGCTTGGCGCCGTACTTCGAGCGCGACTGGCGACGCTTGGTGACGCCGGCGCAATCAAGGCTGCCGCGCACCGTGTGGTAGCGCACGCCCGGCAGATCCTTGACGCGACCGCCGCGGATCAGCACCACCGAGTGCTCCTGCAGATTGTGGCCTTCGCCACCGATGTAGCTGATCACCTCGTAGCCGTTGGTCAGGCGCACCTTGGCGACCTTGCGCAGGGCCGAGTTCGGCTTTTTCGGGGTGGTCGTGTAAACGCGCGTGCAGACGCCGCGACGCTGCGGGCTGTTCTGCAGAGCAGGCGAATCGCTCTTGTAGCTCTTCGGGCTGCGGGATTTGCGCACCAACTGGTTGATAGTCGCCATGCGAAGCCTTTCCTGAAAACATAAAGGCAGCCCGAACAAGCTCGGTCTGCCAAGAAGCGGGAATATAACACGGACGGCCTGTCACAGACAAGCCAGCGTCCCGCCTTCCATGACCCGAACACGAGGTGCGTCCGTGCACCTCATTTCGTATGTCTAGCGAGCAGCGCCCGGAACGGGCTTACTCGGCACCACTTTCACTGCCGGCCGGCGCCTCGGCAAACGAGACGGCGGAAGCGGTACCGGAGAGCGTCTCCAGTTCCGAGGCGGTCAGGCCGCCCTGGCTGCGACGCGAGGCGTGATACGCCAAGCCGGTACCCGCGGGAATCAGACGGCCGACGATAACATTTTCCTTCAGACCCCGCAAGGTATCGCGCGTGCCGCGGACCGCCGCCTCGGTGAGGACGCGGGTGGTTTCCTGGAACGAGGCCGCCGAGATGAACGACTCGGTGGCCAGCGAGGCCTTGGTGATGCCCAGCAGCACCGACTGGTACTCTGCCGGACGCTCGCCCTTGCCTTCCGCCCGCTCGTTCTCGGCGTTGATGCGCACGCGCTCCACCTGTTCGCCGCGCAGGTAGTGGCTGTCGCCAGCGTCGATGATCTCGACCTTGCGCAGCATCTGGCGAATGATCGCCTCGATGTGCTTGTCGTTGATCTTCACGCCCTGCAGACGGTAGACGTCCTGAATTTCCTTGACCAGGTACGAGGCCAGCGGCTCCACGCCCAGCAGGCGCAGGATGTCGTGCGGGCTGGGCTCGCCGTCCACCACGGTCTCGCCCTTCTCCACGTGCTCACCTTCGAACACGATGACCTGGCGCCACTTCGGAATCAGCTCCTCGTGCTCGTTGCCGTCGACGTCCTTGATGATCAGGCGCTGCTTGCCCTTGGTGTCCTTGCCGAAGCTGATCACGCCCGAACGCTCGGCCAGCACCGCCGGTTCCTTCGGCTTGCGCGCCTCGAACAGGTCGGCCACGCGGGGCAGACCGCCGGTGATGTCGCGGGTCTTGGAGGTTTCCTGCGGGATACGTGCGACCACGTCGCCCACGCCCACCGCGGCGCCATTCTGGATCGACACGATCGCGCCGGCCGGCAGGAAGTATTGCGCGGCGATGTCGGTGCCCGGCAGTTTGAGCTCGCGGCCCTTGGCATCTTCCAGGCGCACGATCGGGCGCAGATCCTTGGCCTGAGTGCCGCGGCGCTTCGGATCGGTGACCACCGCCGACTCCAGGCCGGTCAGTTCGTCGGTCTGGCTCTGCACGGTGACGCCATCGAGGAAGTCGATGAAGCGCACCACGCCGGCCACCTCGGTGACGATCGGGTGGGTGTGCGGATCCCAGTTCGACACGGTCTGGCCGGCCTTCACCGGTGCGCCGTCCTTCACCGCGATGGTGGCACCGTAAGGCACCTTGTAGCGCTCGCGCTCGCGGCCGTTGGCGTCGAGCACCGACACCTCGCCCGAACGCGACACCGCGACCAGGTGTCCCTGCGCGTGCTGCACGGTCTTCAGGTTGTTGAACTTCAGCGTGCCGGTGGTCTTCACCGTCACGTTGTCCACCGCCGCGGCACGCGAAGCGGCGCCGCCGATGTGGAAGGTACGCATGGTCAGCTGGGTGCCGGGCTCGCCGATCGACTGCGCGGCAACCACGCCCACGGCCTCGCCCATGTTGACCAGGTGACCCCGGGCCAGGTCGCGGCCGTAGCACAGCTTGCACACGCCGTGGCTGGCGGCGCAGGTGATCGGCGAACGCACCTTGATCGACTGCACGCCGGCCTTGTCCAGCTTCTCGACCAGCGCCTCGTTCAGCAAGGTGTCGCGCTCGACGATCGGCTGGTCGTCGTTGCCGGGGGCGTAGACGTCCTCGACCACCACGCGGCCCAGCACGCGGTCGCGCAGCGGCTCGACCACGTCGCCGCCTTCCACGATCGGCTGCATCACCAGGCCTTCCTCGGTGCCGCAGTCGTCCATGGTGACGACGACGTCCTGCGCCACGTCCACCAGACGGCGGGTGAGGTAACCGGAGTTCGCAGTCTTCAGCGCCGTGTCCGCCAGGCCCTTGCGGGCGCCGTGGGTGGAGTTGAAGTACTGCAGCACGTTCAGGCCTTCGCGGAAATTGGCCTTGATCGGGGTCTCGATGATCGAGCCGTCCGGACGCGCCATCAGGCCGCGCATGCCGGCCAGCTGGCGGATCTGCGCCACCGAACCACGGGCGCCGGAGTCGGCCATGATGTACAGCGAGTTCATCGACTTCTGGGCGACCTGCTTGCCCTCGTTGTCGGTCACCGTCTCGGTGCCGATGCCGTCGATCATCGCCTTGGCGACCAGCTCGTTGGTGCGCGACCAGATGTCGACCACCTTGTTGTAGCGCTCGCCGGCGGTGACCAGGCCCGACTGGTACTGCTGCTGGATCTCGACGACTTCCTTCTCGGCCTCTTCCAGGATCGCCTTCTTCTCGGCCGGGATCTTCATGTCGTCAATGCCGATCGAGATGCCGGCGCGCGTCGCGAAGCGGTAGCCGGTGTACATCAGCTGGTCGGCGAAGACCACGGTTTCCTTCAGGCCCAGGCGACGGTAGCTGGCGTTGATCAGGCGCGAGATCGCCTTCTTGGTCAGCTCGGTGTTGGCAAGCTGGAACGGCAGGCCTTCCGGCAGGATCTCGGCGAGCAGCGCGCGACCCACGGTGGTCTCGACCAGCTTGATTTCCTCGCTGCGGGCGCCATCGGCGGCGATATGCACCTGCCTCAGGCGCACCTTGATCTTGGCGTGCAACTCGACCGCGCGGTTGTCATAGGCGCGGCGCACCTCGCTGATGCCGGAGAACACCATGCCGGTGCCTTTCACGTTCACCAGTTCGCGGGTCATGTAGTACAGGCCCAGCACCACGTCCTGGGTCGGCACGATGATCGGCTCGCCGTTGGCGGGGCTGAGGATGTTGTTGGTGGACATCATCAGCGCGCGCGCTTCCAGCTGCGCCTCGATCGACAGCGGCACGTGCACCGCCATCTGGTCGCCGTCGAAGTCAGCGTTGAACGCGGTGCAGACCAGCGGATGCAGCTGGATCGCCTTGCCTTCGATCAGCTTCGGCTCGAACGCCTGGATGCCGAGGCGGTGCAGGGTCGGCGCGCGGTTCAGCAGCACCGGATGCTCGCGGATCACCTCTTCCAGGATGTCCCAGACCTGGCCTTCCTCGCGCTCGACCAGCTTCTTGGCCGCCTTGATCGTGGTGGCTTCGCCGCGAGCCTGCAGCTTGGCGAAGATGAAGGGCTTGAACAGCTCCAGCGCCATCTTCTTCGGCAGGCCGCACTGGTGCAGGCGCAGGGTCGGGCCCACGGTGATCACCGAACGGCCGGAGTAGTCCACGCGCTTGCCGAGCAGGTTCTGGCGGAAGCGGCCCTGCTTGCCCTTGATCATGTCGGCCAGCGACTTCAGCGCGCGCTTGTTCGTGCCGGTGATGGCACGACCGCGGCGGCCGTTGTCGAGCAGCGCGTCGACCGATTCCTGCAGCATGCGCTTCTCGTTGCGCACGATGATGTCGGGCGCGTTGAGTTCGAGCAGGCGCTTCAGGCGGTTGTTGCGGTTGATGACGCGACGGTACAGGTCATTCAGGTCGGAGGTCGCGAAGCGGCCGCCATCCAGCGGCACCAGCGGGCGCAGGTCCGGCGGCAGCACCGGCAGCACGGTCAGCACCATCCACTCCGGCTTGTTGCCGGATTCCAGGAACGCCTCGATCAGCTTCACGCGCTTGGTGAGGCGCTTCAGCTTGGTCTCGGAATTGGTGGAGGCGATCTCTTCCTTCAGGCGGATCACTTCACCCGGCAGATCCAGCGACTTCAGCAGCTCGTACACCGCCTCGGCGCCCATGCGGGCGTCGAACTCGTCGCCGTGCTCTTCCACCGCTTCCAGGTACTGGTCTTCGCTGAGCAGCTGGCCGCGCTCGAGCGCGGTCAGGCCCGGATCGATCACCACGAACGCTTCGAAGTACAGGATGCGCTCGATGTCGCGCAGGGTCATGTCCAGCATCAGGCCGATGCGCGAGGGCAGCGACTTGAGGAACCAGATGTGCGCGGTCGGGCTGGCCAGCTCGATGTGGCCCATGCGCTCGCGGCGCACCTTGGCCAGCGTCACCTCGGTGCCGCACTTCTCGCACACCACGCCGCGGTGCTTCATGCGCTTGTACTTGCCGCACAGGCACTCGTAGTCCTTCACCGGGCCGAAGATCGCGGCGCAGAACAGGCCGTCGCGCTCGGGCTTGAAGGTGCGGTAGTTGATCGTCTCCGGCTTTTTCACTTCGCCGTACGACCAGGAGCGGATCAGTTCCGGCGAGGCCAGCGCGATCTTGATCGCGTCGAAATCGCGCGTTTCGCGCTGCTGGTTGAAGAGGTTGAGCAGGTCTTTCATGGATGTCTCCGAAGATCGGAAATAGGGAATGGAGAATCAAGAATCGGGAGTGCGCAGAGCGGCGGTTCGCTCCGCGCCTCCTCCTCAACTCACTTCACTTCTTCCAGATCGATATCGATACCGAGCGAGCGGATTTCCTTCACCAGCACGTTGAAGGATTCCGGCATGCCCGCCGCCATCTCGTGGTTGCCGTCGACGATGTTCTTGTACATCTGGTTGCGGCCCTGCACGTCGTCGGACTTCACCGTCAGCATTTCCTGCAGGGTGTAGGCCGCGCCGTAGGCTTCCAGCGCCCAGACTTCCATTTCGCCGAAACGCTGGCCGCCGAACTGCGCCTTGCCGCCCAGCGGCTGCTGGGTGACCAGCGAGTACGGGCCGGTGGAGCGCGCATGCATCTTGTCGTCGACCAGGTGGTTGAGCTTCAGGTAATGCATGTAGCCCACGGTGACCGGACGGTCGAACGCCTCGCCGGTGCGGCCGTCGTACAGCGTGGTCTGGCCCGACTCGGGCAGATCCGCCAGCTTCAGCATCGCCTTGATCTCGGTTTCCTCGGCGCCATCGAACACCGGCGTGGCCATCGGCACGCCCTGCTGCAGGTTGTTCGCCAACGCGAGGATCTCCTCATCGGTCAGCGACTTCAGATCGACGTGCTGCACCGCGCCGGCGACGTGGTGGTTGTAGATCTGGTCGAGGAACTCGCGCACCTGCTTGACCTTGGCCTGCGCCTCCAGCATCAGCTGGATCTTCCGGCCCAGACCCTTCGCGGCCCAGCCCAGGTGCACTTCCAGGATCTGGCCGATGTTCATGCGGCTCGGCACGCCCAGCGGATTCAGGCAGATGTCCACCGAGTTGCCGTCGGCCATGTACGGCATGTCCTCGACCGGCACCACGTTGGAGACCACACCCTTGTTGCCGTGACGGCCGGCCATCTTGTCGCCCGGCTGGATGCGGCGCTTCACGGCCAGGAACACCTTGACCATCTTCAGCACGCCCGGCGCAAGGTCGTCGCCCTGGGTGATCTTGCCCTGCTTCTCCTTGAAGCGCTTGTCGAACTCCTCCTTGTGGCGCTTGACCTGCTCGGCCGCGCGCTCGAGGAACTCGGTGACCGCCTCGTCCTTGACGTTGATCTTGAACCAGTCGTCCTTCTTCAGGCCGTCCAGGTAGGCGTCGGTGATCTCGGCGCCGCGCTTCAGGCCGCCCGGGCCGCTCATCGCGCTCTGGCCGACGAGCTGGGTGCGCATGCGGTTGTAGATCGCGCCTTCCAGGATGCGGAACTGGTCGTCGAAGTCCTTGCGGATGCGCTTGATCTCGGTTTCCTCGATCTGCTTGGCGCGCTTGTCCTTCTCGATGCCGTCGCGGGTGAACACCTGCACGTCGATCACGGTGCCGTCCATGCCCGGCGGCACGCGCAGCGAGCTGTCCTTCACGTCGCTCGCCTTCTCGCCGAAGATCGCGCGCAGCAGCTTCTCTTCCGGCGTCAGCTGGCTCTCGCCCTTCGGCGTGACCTTGCCGACCATGATGTCGCCGGCCTTCACCTCGGCACCGATGTAGACGATGCCGGACTCGTCCAGACGCGCCAGCGCCTGCTCACCCACGTTCGGGATGTCGGCGGTGATTTCCTCGGCGCCCAGCTTGGTGTCACGCGCGACGCAGGCCAGCTCCTCGATGTGGATCGAGGTGTAGCGGTCTTCCTGCACGACGCGCTCGGACAGCAGGATCGAGTCCTCGAAGTTGTAGCCGTTCCACGGCATGAACGCGATCAGCATGTTCTGGCCGAGCGCGAGCTCGCCGAGGTCGGTCGAGGAACCGTCCGCCAGCGTGTCGCCCTTCGCCACCACGTCGCCCACGTTCACCAGCGGGCGCTGGTTGAGGTTGGTGTTCTGGTTGGAGCGGGTGTACTTGGTCAGCGTGTAGATATCGACGCCGGCGTCGTTCTCGCCCACCTCGGCCTCGTGCACGCGCACCACGATGCGGCCGGCGTCGACCTGGTCGATCACGCCGCCGCGCCTGGCGGAAACGGTGACGCCGGAGTCGCGCGCCACCGCGCGCTCGATGCCGGTGCCCACCAGCGGAGTCTGCGAACGCAGCGTCGGCACGGCCTGGCGCTGCATGTTCGCGCCCATCAGCGCGCGGTTCGCGTCGTCGTGCTCCAGGAACGGCACCAGCGCCGCCGCCACCGACACGGTCTGCATCGGCGAGACGTCCATGTAGTCGACTTCGGCGGCCGGGCGCAGCTCGGACTCGCCGCGGAAGCGGCAGGAGACGAATTCCTCGACGAAGGCGCCGTGCTTGTCCAGCGGCGAGTTCGCCTGCGCGATCACGTGGTCGCCTTCCTCGATCGCCGACAGGTAGTCCACCTTGTTGGTGACCTTGCCGTTCGCCACCTCGCGGTACGGCGTCTCCAGGAAGCCGTACTGGTTGGTGCGCGCGTACACGGCGAGCGAGTTGATCAGGCCGATGTTCGGGCCTTCCGGCGTCTCGATGGTGCAGACGCGGCCGTAATGGGTCGGGTGCACGTCGCGCACCTCGAAGCCGGCGCGCTCGCGGGTCAGGCCGCCCGGCCCCAGGGCCGAGACGCGGCGCTTGTGCGTCACTTCCGACAGCGGGTTGTTCTGGTCCATGAACTGGCTGAGCTGCGAGGAGCCGAAGAACTCCTTCACCGCGGCCGCCACCGGCTTGGCGTTGATCAGGTCCTGCGGGGTGAGGCCATCGGCCTCGGCCAGGCTCAGGCGCTCGCGCACGGCGCGCTCCACGCGCACCAGGCCGATGCGGAAGGTGTTCTCGGTCATCTCGCCGACCGAACGCACGCGGCGGTTGCCGAGGTGGTCGATGTCGTCCACCGTGCCGTGGCCATTCTTGATCTCGATCAGCACCTTCAGCACGTCGAGGATGTCGGAGGTTTCACCCTGCTCCTTGACCAGGCGCTGGGACTCCTCTTCCTTGCGGTCGCCGAAGTACTTGTGGTCGTACAGCACGCCCGGACCGAGGATCTCCTTGCGGCCCACGCGGCGGTTGAACTTCATCCGGCCGACTGCCGACAGGTCGTAGCGGTCGAAGGTGAAGAACAGGTTGAAAAACAGGTTCTGCGCGGCGTCCTTCGTCGGCGGCTCGCCCGGGCGCATCATGCGATAGATCTCCACCAGCGCCTCCAGCGGGGTGCGGGTGTTGTCGATGCGCAGGGTGTGCGAGATGTAGGCGCCACGGTCGAGGTCGTTGACGTACAGCGTCGGCACGACGTCGATGCCGGCCTTGCGGAAGTTCTCCAACTGCTCGGCAGTGATCTCGTCGTTGGCCGAGGCCAGCAGCTCGCCGGTCTTCGGGTCGACGATGTCGATCGCCAGGATGCGGCCGACCGGGTAGTCGTCCGGCACTTCCAGCGCAGTGATGTTCTCGGCCGCGAGCTGGCGCACGTGGCGCGCAGTGATGCGCTTGCCGGCTTCCACCAGCACCTTGCCGCCGATCGCCAGGTCGAACGAAAGCGTCTCGCCGCGCAGGCGCTCGGCGACCAACTCCAGCGTGGTGCCGCCCTTGGCGCCCAGGTGGAACACGTTGTGCTCGAAGAAGATGGCCAGCATCTCCTCGTTCGAGTAACCCAGCGCGCGCAGCAACACGGTCACCGGCAACTTGCGGCGACGGTCGATACGGGTGAACAGCGCGTCCTTCGGGTCGAACTCGAAGTCCAGCCACGAGCCGCGGTAGGGGATCACGCGGGCCGAGAACAGCAGCTTGCCCGAGCTGTGCGTCTTGCCGCGGTCATGGTCGAAGAACACGCCCGGCGAACGGTGCAGCTGCGAGACGATGACGCGCTCGGTGCCGTTGATGATGAAGGTGCCGGTATCGGTCATGAGCGGGATCTCGCCCATGTAGACCTCCTGCTCCTTGACGTACTTCACGGCCTTCTTCGAGGCCGGGCTGTCCTTGTCGTAGATCACCAGGCGCACGGTGACGCGCAGCGGCGCGCCGAAGGTCATGCCGCGGTTGCGGCACTCGCGCTCGTCGAAACCGGGCTCGCCGAGGCGGTACTCGACATACTCCAGCGCGGCGTTGCCCGAGTAGCTCACGATCGGGAACACCGACTTCAAGGCGGCATGCAGACCCCTGTCCTCGCGTTTCTTGGGCGCGACGTGCTCCTGCAGGAATTCCCGGTAGGAATCGGTCTGGATGGTCAGCAGGTTGGGCACGCCCAGCACGGGGGGCCGCTTGCCGAAATCCTTGCGGATGCGCTTCTTCTCGGTAAACGAGTAGGTCATGGGTTGACGCCTCGGTTCGCAGTGACGCCGGTGGTGCACGCACCGGCTGAATGGGGGTGCTTGGATCTGCGGGATCGCGGTTGTCGACTCTTGGCGAATCGACAGCCGCGATGCCTCAGAGCAAGAGCGTCCGTGCTCGATGAGCAAGCAATGGGCTCCTGCCCATTGCTTGCTCGCCCGCCGGAGGCGGGCTCCGCTGGATCAGGCGCGAGCGCCTGATCCACGGCGGGCCATCCTGACCCGCGGCGGCGCTTCACGCCGCCCGCTCTTGAAGCGGCCAAAGCCCGGGAGCTTTCGCCCCCAGGCTTGGCTTGCGCTAGGTCTGACTGACGGCGCGCAAGAGCGCCGATTACTTCAGTTCGACCGTGGCGCCAGCAGCTTCCAGGTCCTTCTTGAACTTCGCGGCGTCTTCCTTCGAAGCGGCTTCCTTCACGACGCCACCGGCCTCGGTGAGGTCCTTGGCTTCCTTCAGGCCCAGGCCGGTGATCGCGCGGACGGCCTTGATCACATCGACCTTCTTGTCGCCGGCGCTCTTCAGGATCACGTCGAACTCGGTCTGCTCTTCGGCGGCCGGGGCGGCACCACCACCGGCGGCGGCCACAGCGACCGGGGCAGCAGCGGACACGCCAAACTTCTCTTCGATGGCCTTCACCAGCTCCATCACTTCCATCAGCGACTTGGCGGCGACGGCTTCAACGATCTGTTCGTTGCTCAGGGACATTTTGATTTACCTCTGGAAATGGATTCGTTACGGATACGTCGTCGGGATCAGGCGGCCGCAGGGGCTTCGGCGGCTTCGCCACCGCCCTGCTTGTCGGCCACGGCCTTGACGGCGCGGGCGAACATCGCGGCCGGCTCGGCCAGCACGCGGGCCAGCATGGCCAGCGCCTCGTCACGGGTCGGCAGCGAGGCCAGCACGTCGACGTGCGCGGCCGGCAGCAGCTTGCCTTCCACCGAGACGACGCGCGCCTTCAGCTTGTCGTTGCTCTTGGCGAATTCCTTGATCAGGCGACCGGCAGCGCCGGGTTCCTCGGTCGAGAACGCATACAGCAGCGGACCGGTCAGGACGTCCTTGACGACCTCGAACCCGGTGCCCGCCACGGCGCGCGATGCCAGCGTGTTCTTGACAACCTTCAGAAACACGCCGGTCTCGCGGGCCTTCTTGCGCATCGCGGTCATCTGCTCGACCGTGGTGCCCGCGTACTCGACAGCGACCAGGGAGTGGGCCTTCGCGGCGACTTCTGCCAGCTCGGCGACTACTTCTTGCTTCTGGGACAGATTGAGAGCCATTGCACTCCTCCAAATGAACTCCGCTCACGGCTCCTGCCGCTTGCGGTCCTGGGCGACGCCGTCCGTGACGTCGGGGACGCGGGGCGTCCCGGGTGGTGGCCTTTCCAGAACGACGAATCATTCCAGTGGGGGCGTCACCATCTGCGCAGGCCGGATGGCGGGCATCCGATTAAGCGGCCGGGCTGGCGACGACGGCGATTCCCTGCCATGAGCGAGCTCCCTGCCCGTCGTCGTCGCGCGCTGACCGCGCCTGCGGTCTTTGACGGCTGCCTCGACCATGCGATCGGGGCTGCCCTCAAAAACGACCCGCGCGGCAACCGGCCGCGCGGGAAAAACACTTCCTTACTTGGTCGCGATGTTCAGCGACGCGGTATCCACGGCAACGCCGACGCCCATCGTGGACGACAGCGCCACCTTCTGCAGGAACTGGCCCTTGGCCGTGGCCGGCTTGGCCTTCAGCAGGTCGGCGACCAGCGCGTTGAGGTTGTCCGCGAGCTGCGCGGCCTCGAATGTGGCCTTGCCGATGGTGGCGTGGATGATGCCCGCCTTGTCGTTGCGGAACTTCACCTGGCCGGCCTTGGCGTTCTTGACCGCGGTGACGACGTCGGCGGTGACCGAGCCGTCCTTCGGGTTCGGCATCAGGCCACGCGGGCCGAGCAGCTGGCCCAGCTTGCCGACCACGCGCATCGCGTCCGGCGTGGCGATCACGCGACCGAAGTCGAGGTCGCCGCCCTGCATGCGCTCGGCCAGGTCATCCATGCCGACCGCGTCGGCGCCGGCGGCCTTGGCGGCCTCGGCCTTCTCGCCGGCCGGGCAGAACACGGCGACCTTGACGGTCTTGCCGGTGCCGTGCGGCAGCAGCGAAGAACCGCGCACGCCCTGGTCCGACTTCTTCGCGTCGATGCCGAGGCGCACGGCCACGTCGACGGATTCGGCGAACTTCGCCTTGGCGTTGTCCTTGACGATCTTCAGGGCCTCTTCCAGGCCGTAGACCTTGCCCGGCTGCACCGCGGCCTGGGCGGCCTTCATACGCTTGGTGATCTTTGCCATGTCTTAACCCTCCACCACCAGGCCCATGCTGCGCGCGCTACCGGCAATGGTGCGCACCGCGGCGTCCAGATCGGCAGCCGTCAGATCCGGCTCCTTCTGCTTGGCAACGTCTTCGAGCTGCTTGCGGGTGATCTTGCCGACCTTGTCGGTGTTCGGCTTCGACGAACCCTTGGCGACGCCGGTAGCCTTCTTGATCAGGATCGTGGCCGGCGGAGTCTTGGTGATGAAGGTGAAGCTGCGATCGGAATACGCGGTGATGATCACCGGAATCGGCAGACCCGGCTCCATCTTCTGCGTGGCGGCGTTGAACGCCTTGCAGAATTCCATGATGTTCAAGCCGCGCTGACCCAGCGCCGGACCGACCGGCGGGCTGGGGTTGGCCTGACCGGCCTTGACCTGCAGCTTGATGTAGCCAACTACTTTCTTTGCCATTGGATTTTCCTCGCGAGTTCAGGCGCCTTGCGGCTCCTCGCCATGCAACGTCCCTGGTTGAGAGGGGAAACCGCGCTCCCGCGGATTCCTGAAACACGGACACGCCGGGTCGAAAGACCCCGGCGGGAACCGTGCAGTATAAGGATTGACCAGCCTTCTAGCAAGCCCCGTGCCGAACGCTCTTCTCCCTGCCCTGCGGAGAGAAGCTGACCCGAAGAACCGGATGAGGGACCAGGCTGGCCTGACGTCCAGACCGGAGAGCGCTTCGAATCAATCCTTGCGCAAGCCCCGGCCCCTCACCTCAATCCTCTCCCCGGAGGGGAGAGGAGGCGAACGTGCGATGCAATGCCGCTCCGCCCGAACGCCTCAGCCAGATTAAGCCTTCTCGACCTGGCCAAACTCCAGTTCTACTGGAGTAGAGCGGCCGAAGATCAGCACCGCCACACGCAGGCGGCTCTTCTCGTAGTTGACTTCCTCGACCACGCCGTTGAAGTCGTTGAACGGGCCCTCGGTGACGCGCACCATCTCGCCCGGCTCGAACAGCACCTTGGGCTTGGGCTTTTCCACGCCCTCGCGCACGCGGCTGAGGATGGTGTCGGCCTCGCTGTCCTTGATCGGCAGTGGCTTGTCGGCGGTGCCGCCGATGAAGCCCATCACCTTGGGGGTTTCCTTCACCAGGTGCCAGCACTCGTCGTCGATGCGCGGCGCCTTGCCCTCGGTGTTCGTCTCGATCTGCACCAGCACATAGCCGGGGAAGAACTTGCGATCGCTGCGGCGCTTCTGGCCGCCTCGCATCTCGATCACTTCTTCGGTCGGCACCAGCACCTCGCCGAACTTCTCCTCCATCCCGGCGCGCACGATGCGCTCGGAGAGCGCCCGCTTCACCTGGTTCTCGAAGCCCGAATAGGCGTGCACCACATACCAACGCTTGCTCACGGCTTTGACCTCACAGCTTGAGCAGCCAGTCGAGAATGACCGACTTCAGGATCAGGTCGATCAGGCCCAGCAGCAGCGACAGGATGATGACCACGACGAGGATGATGCCGGTGGTCTTGATCGTCTCGTCGCGAGTCGGCCAGACCACCTTGCGCATTTCGAACTGCGATTCGGCGAGGAAGTGCCGCACGCGACGTCCCAGCGCGGTGAACGCGGCGATCGCCAGTGCGATCACCAGCGCCGCCAGCACGCCCAGCAGGCGCACCACCGGCGGCACGTTGGCGTCATTGCTGAACCAGGAATAGGCGACGACGCCGGCCACCAGGATCACGGCGGCCAGCACCAGTTTGCCGATATCGGCGACGCTCGTGCCCTTGGGCTGTTCTGCCTTGGTGTTCATGTGCAGTCTGCGGATGTCATCGGTCACCGGAACCTGGAAAGCGTCCGGTACGCCGTCATCCGTCATCGATCCTCGGGAAGATGGCACGCCAGGAGGGACTCGAACCCCCAACCTGCGGTTTTGGAGACCGCTGCTCTGCCAATTGAGCTACTGGCGTATCTGAAACGGGAAACGGGATCCGGCCCCCAGGACCCGAAAGCGCGTTGTCACGCTTCCGAATCCCGTCACCCGGATCCCGCAGGGTATTACTTGATGACCTTGGCCACCACACCGGCGCCGACAGTGCGGCCGCCTTCGCGGATCGCGAAGCGCAGGCCTTCGTCCATCGCGATCGGGTGGATCAGACTCACCACCATCTTCACGTTGTCGCCCGGCATCACCATCTCCACGCCGTCCGGCAGTTGGCAGGCGCCCGTCACGTCGGTGGTGCGGAAGTAGAACTGCGGGCGGTAGCCCTTGAAGAACGGCGTATGACGGCCGCCTTCGTCCTTCGACAGCACGTACACCTCGGCCTCGAAGTCCGTGTGCGGGGTGATCGTGCCCGGCTTCGCCAGCACCTGGCCACGCTCCACGTCGTCACGCTTCAGGCCGCGCAGCAGCAGACCCGCGTTGTCGCCCGCCTGGCCCTGGTCCAGCAGCTTGCGGAACATTTCCACGCCGGTCACGGTGGTCTTCTGGGTCGGACGGATGCCGACCACTTCGATTTCGTCACCGACCTTGATCACGCCGCGCTCGATACGGCCGGTCACCACGGTGCCGCGGCCCGAGATCGAGAACACGTCTTCCACCGGCATCAGGAACGGCTTGTCGATCGCACGCACCGGCTCCGGGATGTAGCTGTCCAGCGCATCCACCAGCTGGATGATCGCCGGCACGCCGATCTCGCTCTGGTCGCCTTCCAGCGCCTTCAGCGCCGAACCCTTGATGATCGGGGTGTCGTCGCCCGGGAAGTCGTACTTCGACAGCAGCTCGCGCACTTCCATCTCGACGAGCTCCAGCAGCTCGGCGTCGTCCACCATGTCGGCCTTGTTCAGGAACACCACGATGTACGGCACGCCCACCTGGCGCGACAGCAGGATGTGCTCGCGCGTCTGCGGCATCGGGCCATCCGCGGCCGAGCACACCAGGATCGCACCGTCCATCTGCGCCGCACCCGTGATCATGTTCTTCACATAGTCGGCGTGGCCCGGGCAGTCCACGTGCGCGTAATGGCGCACCGGCGACTCGTATTCCACGTGCGCCGTCGAGATCGTGATGCCGCGCGCCTTCTCTTCCGGCGCCGCGTCGATCGCGTCGTAGGCCTTGAATTCGCCGCCAAAACGTTCCGCACCAACCTTCGTCAGCGCCGCCGTCAGCGTCGTCTTGCCGTGGTCCACGTGACCGATCGTGCCCACGTTCACGTGGGGCTTGGTGCGCTCGAACTTGCCCTTTGCCATGACCAGAATCCCGGTGGAGTCAATGAGAGGAAAACCGCCCGGAACGGGCGAGCAACAATGATGGTGCTCATGACAGGAATCGAACCTGTGACCTCTTCCTTACCAAGGAAGTGCTCTACCGACTGAGCTACATGAGCAAAATTTCAAACGACGGGATCAATGGAGCGGGAGACGGGAATCGAACCCGCACCATCAGCTTGGAAGGCTGAGGTTCTACCATTGAACTACTCCCGCCCTGCGCGGAGCCCGTTGCCGGATCGGCCAGGCCGACTCGACGAACCAGCCCAATCGCAATCTTTCGCGAGTCGACTGGTGGAGGGAGGTGGATTCGAACCACCGAAGGCGTAAGCCAGCAGATTTACAGTCTGCCCCCGTTGGCCGCTTGGGTATCCCTCCAACAAAGAACGCGTATTGTGTGGATCGACCCGTCGACTGTCAACACCCTTCGGCGCGCGCAAGCGCGATTCGCAACGGGTTTTCAGCCCTGATCGCGACGGTTTTCGCCGCCCCGCGCATCCACCAGTTGCCCCATCTCGCGCGACAGCTCCTGCAACCGCCGCGCATGCGCCTGCAGCTGGCGTTCGGCGTCGTCGCGCGGCTCCCAGCGCGGCACCGGGGTGGGCTTGCCGTCCGGCGCGTCCAGCGCCACGAACACCATCACGCAGCTGGTCGCCAGGCGCCGCTCGTCCTTGCGCAAGTCGCTGGCCAGCACGTCCACCGCCATGTGCATGCTGCTGCTGCCGGTGTGGATCAGCCGCGCACGCACCGTGACCAGGTCGCCGATCAGGATCGGCGCCACGAACTGGATGCCGCTGACCGAGGCGGTGACGCAGTACGCCCCGCTCCACGCCACCGCGCAGGCGTAGCCGGCCTGGTCGATCCACTTCATCGCCATGCCGCCGTGCACCTTGCCGCCGAAATTGACGTCGGTGGGCTGGGCGAGGAAGCGGAACGTGACTTCGTGCTGCTGGCCTGGCATGCGCGCCTCGGTTGCTGAAACTGGGGAAGCAGCATTATGCCCGCTGGCATCGGGCTGGCGCGCATTCCAGCAACATCGGCGTGGTGAGCACGCCGTTCGGCGAAAACCGCTCCGGCCCGGTGGCCACGAAACCCAGCCGGCGATAGGCCGGCACCGCGCAGCGCGAGGCGTTGAGCGTGAAGCGACGCGTGCCGGCGCGACGCACCGCGTCGGCCATCGCGCGTTGCCACAGGCGCCGCGCGATGCCGCGCCCGTGGTGGCGGGTGCCGACGAAGAGCTGGGTGAGATGGCTGTCATCACGCATGGCCACCACGCCCACCAAGGTGCCACCGAGCCAGGCGAGATGGAAACGATGGCCTTCGGCCATGCGTTGTCGCTGGTCCGCCGTCCCCTGCCGCGAAAGCAGCGCCAGGCCCGCCTCGCGCGGCTGGTCGGGCACGATCCAGCGCCGCGTCACGCGGCGCACCAGCACACTCACCGCGCGGGCGTCTTCGGGACGTCCCAACCGAATCCGCAGCAGCATTTCCGCCATGCGCCACTCCGCATTGCCGAGTGGCGCGCATCCTCGCATGGATCTCGCGGCAACGCAGCGTGCCGCCCGTGCAAGATCGACTCAGACGTTGAACAGGAAGTGCAGCACGTCGCCGTCCTTGACCACGTAGTCCTTGCCTTCCTTGCGCAGGCGGCCGGCCTGCGCCGCGCCTTGCTCACCCTTGTACTGGATGAAATCGTCGTAGCCCACCGTCTCGGCACGGATGAAGCCGCGCTCGAAGTCGGTGTGGATCACGCCTGCGGCCTGCGGCGCGGTAAAACCGCGCTTGATCGTCCAGGCACGCACTTCCTTCACGCCGGCAGTGAAGTAGGTCTGCAGGTCGAGCAGCTTGTAGCCGGCACGGATCACGCGGTTGAGGCCGGGCTCGTCCAGGCCCAGGTCCTTGAGGAACTCGTCGCGGTCGGCGTCGTCGAGCTGGGCCAGCTCCTCCTCGATGGCGGCGCACACCGGCACCACCTCGGCACCCTCTTCGGCGGCACGGGCACGCACGGCATCGAGGTGCGGATTGTTCTCGAAGCCGTCTTCCAGCACGTTCGCGATGTACATCAGCGGCTTCAGGGTGAGCAGGAACAGGTCGCGCACCAGCGCCTTTTCCTCCTCGTCCAGCTTCGCGCTGCGCGCGGACCGGCCCTCGTTGAGCGTGGCGGCGAGCTTCTGCAGCACCGGTTTCTTCGCCAGCGCTTCCTTGTCGTTCGCCTTGGCGGCGCGCTCGGCGCGGTTCAGCGCTTTCTCCACCGACTCCAGGTCGGCCAGCGCCAGCTCGGTGTCGATGGTTTCGATGTCGGCGATGGGATCGACCTTGCCGGCCACGTGCACGATGTCGCCGTGCTCGAAGCAGCGCACCACGTGGGCGATCGCATCCACCTCGCGAATGTGCGCCAGGAACTTGTTGCCCAGACCCTCGCCCTTCGAGGCGCCGGCGACCAGGCCGGCGATGTCGACGAACTCCACCGCCGTCGGGATCACCTTCTGCGGGTTGACGATGGCCGCCAGCGCATTGAGCCGCGGGTCGGGCACCGGCACCACGCCGACATTGGGCTCAATGGTGCAGAACGGGAAGTTCGCCGCGGCGATGCCGGCCTTGGTGAGCGCGTTGAACAGGGTGGACTTGCCGACGTTGGGCAGGCCGACGATGCCGCATTTGATGCCCATGGGGTACTCCGGTATGTGCTGTTCAGGGCGTCATTCCCGCGAAAGCGGGAATCCATGGGACCGGTTGCCGGCCCAAAGCTAAGGTGGATTCCCGCTTTCGCGGGAATGACGTCATAAAAACCTACTTGTCATCGACGGTATGCAATTTCTGCATCGCCTTGTCGAACTGGCCGTCCACGGCCAGCGGCAGCACGTCCAGCGCGCGGGCGATGCCGTCGAGGATCGCGTCCTCGTCCGGCGCCGAGGGCCGGCCCAGCACCCACGAGGTGACCTGGTCCTTGTGGCCGGGGTGGCCGATGCCCAGGCGCAGACGGTGGAACTTGCCGTGGCCCAGATGGGCGACGATGTCGCGCAAGCCGTTCTGGCCGCCGTGGCCGCCGTCGAACTTCAGCCGCGTGGTGCCGGCGGGAAGGTCCAGGTCGTCATGGGCGACCAGACATTCCGCAGGCTCGATCTTGTAGTAGCGCAGCGCGGATGCCACCGCGATGCCGCTCTTGTTCATGAAAGTAGCGGGCTTGAGCAGCCACACGCTCTCGCCGCCGATGCGCAGCTTGCAGGTCTCGCCGTGCAGCTTGCCGTCGAAGCCCCAGCGCGCACCCTGCCCCGCCACGAGGGCGTCCACAAACCAGAACCCGGCGTTGTGCCGGGTTCGGAGGTATTCGGCACCGGGATTGCCCAGTCCGACGATGAGCCTGAGACCTGCCATGACGGCCAGCAAGCGTGCGGCCCGCACCCGTCGGGGCGCGGGCCGCAGCGGCTTACTTCTTGGCGTCCTTGGCCGGCGCGGCGGCTGCGGCCGGCGCAGCCTCGGTCGCGGCGGCGGCATCGGCCGGCGCTTCCTCGACCTCTTCCTTCATCGTGTTCGCGGTGACCACGGTCATGTCGTGGTCGGCGCCCAGGTGCAGCGCCACGCTCTCCACGCCCTTCGGCAGCTTCACCTGCGAGAGGTGCACGATGTCGCCGGGCTTGAGGCCGGCCAGGTCCAGCTCGATGAACTCGGGCAGATCCCGCGGCAGGCAGGAGACTTCCACTTCCGTCAGGTTGTGCGAGATCACCACGCCGGAGGTCTTGGCGGCGTCGGACTTCTCCTGGTTCAGGAAGTGCAGCGGCACGTTCACGCGCAGCTTGGCGTTCTCGTCGATGCGCAGGAAGTCCATGTGCATCATCTGCTGCTTGAACGGATGCTTCTGCCAGTCACGCACCAGCACCTTCTGCACCTTGCCGTCGACGTTCAGGTCGAGCACGGAGGAGAAGAACCACTCGTGCTTGGCGGCGAGCAGGATGGTGTTGTGCTCGATCTGGATGCTCTGCGCGGGCTGGCCCGCACCATAGACGACGGCCGGAACGAAGCTCGCGCGACGCAGGCGGCGGCTCGCACCCTTCCCCTCGTCCTTGCGGCTTTCGGCCTTGATTTCATGAGTCTGTGCCATTTCGGTACTACCTTGGTTTGGAGAACCGCCTCGCGGCGGCTGTTCGACTTTTCCGCGACCAGAAAAGCCGTTGGTTGTCGTGACGGTCTGACCGCCGCGACGGAATCAATCCACGTACAGCGAACTCACCGACTCGCCGAAGGCGATGCGGCGGATCGTCTCGGCCAGCAGCTCGGCCACCGAGAGCTGGCGGATCTTCGCGCAGGCCTGCGCCTCGGGACTCAACGGCAGCGTGTTGGTGACCACCAGCTGGTCGAGCTGGGAGTTCTCCAGGTTGCGCATCGCCGCGCCGGACAGCACCGGGTGCACGCAATAGGCCACCACCTTCTTCGCGCCGCGCTCCTTCAGCGCCGCGGCCGCGGCGCACAGCGTGCCGGCGGTGTCGACGATGTCGTCCACCATCACGCAGGTCTTGCCCGCCACGTCGCCGATGATGTTCATCACCGTGGCCACGTTCGCCTTCGGGCGACGCTTGTCGATGATTGCGAGGTCCGCGTCGTCCAGCCGCTTGGCCAGCGCGCGGGCGCGCACCACGCCGCCCACGTCCGGGCTCACCACGATCATGTCGTCCATGCTGAAGTGGCGCCAGATGTCGGCCAGCAGCACCGGCGAGGCGTAGACGTTGTCCACCGGGATGTCGAAGAAGCCCTGGATCTGCTCGGCATGCAGGTCCACCGTGAGCACGCGGTCGACGCCGGCGGTGCTGATCAGTTTCGCCACCAGCTTCGCGGTGATCGGCACGCGCGCCGAGCGCGGGCGACGGTCCTGCCGCGCATAGCCGAAGTACGGGATCACCGCGGTGACGCTGGCGGCGGAGGCGCGCTTCAGCGCGTCGGCCAACGCCAGCAGCTCGACCAGGTTCTTCGCGCTCGGCGCGCCAGTGGGCTGCAGCACGAACACGTCCTGGTTGCGGACGTTCTCCTCGATCTCGATCTGCACCTCGCCGTCGCTGAAGGTGCTGACCAGCGCCTTGCCCAGCGGCACGCCGAGGCGATGCGCGACGTCCTCCGCCAATGCGGGGTGCGCCTTGCCGGTAAACAGCATCATCGGGCTGGACCTGTCCACGCTTGCGTTCCTCGGTAACCTGCAACTGCTGCTGGATGGCTGGGGCGGCAGGATTCGAACCTGCGCATGCGGGAATCAAAATCCCGTGCCTTAACCAGCTTGGCGACGCCCCAGTATTGATTTCGTTGTCGGTCGCTTGCGTGACCGGCAACTTGCAAGCCTCCCTGGCTCGCCTGACAGCACTTCCGTTCGCAGCGGCAAAAATGCAGACCGCCGTTATCGATCCCGGAGAGCCGCCATCCCATGGCGGTCTCCGCACGAGCCATCCATGGCTCGCCGGGGGTTCCTCCGACGCTCAGGGTCGGTGCGGGCCGCCTTCGTGGCGGCCCAGGGCTTCAAGCAAGGGCGAAACCGCGACGCCAGTGGCCACGTGGGCCGTGAACTCCGGCGGGCAGCGAGCCGCGATGGCCTGTGCCTGTTCCAGCGTGCGCAGCTCCAGGAACACGCAGCCGCCGCTGCCGGAAAGCCTTGCCGCCCCGTGGCGGCCCAGCCAGTCCAGCGCCGCCGCCACGCCGGGATGGCGCTCGCGCACCACCGGTGTGAAGGCATTTTCCGTCGTTTCGCCCGAAACAAAGGATGAAATTGTCGCCGGGGGCGCATTTCGTGTCAATTCAGGCGCTTGAAACAGCGCCGCGGTAGGCACGTGGGCGTGCGGATCGAGCACCACGTAGTGCCGCCGCGGCAGCGCCAGCGGGGTGAGCCGCTCGCCCACGCCCTCGGCCCAGGCCGAGCGGCCGCGCACGAACACCGGCACGTCGGCGCCCAGTTGCCGACCCAGCTCGGCCAACGTGTCTTCATCCAAGCCGCAGCGCCACAGCTGGTTCAGCGCCACCAGCACGGTGGCCGCGTCCGAGCTGCCGCCACCGAGGCCGCCACCCATCGGGATACGCTTGTCCAACTCGATCTCGGCACCGAGCGCGCTGCCCGCGTGCTCCTGCAACAACCGTGCGGCGCGCACCATCAGATCGCTTTCGGCCGGCACGCCGGGGACGTCGGTGAGGCGGCGGATCGCCCCGTCCGCGCGCACGCGCAGGCGCAGTTCGTCGCCCCAGTCCAGCAGGCGGAACACGGTCTGCAGCTCGTGGTAACCGTCGTCGCGGCGGCCGGTGATGCGCAGGAACAGGTTGAGCTTGGCCGGCGCCGGCCAGCGCGTCCAACCGGCAGGCGATGACTGCAGGCGGCGCCGCATGAAGACCCGCAGATGCGTCGGGAACCCGCGCTCACGATCGCTCTCGGCGTGCTCCACCAGCGCCGGCGTGTAGTCGCGCGGCGCGATCGGCTCGAAACCGTGGCGAGCATAGAACGGCGCGTTCCACGGCACGTCGGACAACGTGCCCAGCACCACGGACGGATAGCCCGACTCGGCCGCCCACATGCAGGCGTGCTCCAGCAACGCCGCACCGATGCCGCGCCGGCCGTGGCTGGGCAGCACGTCGATCTCGGCAATGCCGACCTCGCCGTCCTCGATTGCCACGCCCACGAAGCCCACGGCGCAACCATCCTCGTCCAGCGCCACCCACACGCGGCCCGCGCCGATCGCTTCAGCCAGCGCCTGCGCATCCATGGTCGCGGCGGCATACGACGGCCACGCGGGATGGCCACGGAACAGCTCCTGCGCCGCGCGCTCGATGTCGCACAGCGTGTCGGCCTGGTCGAGGCGGGCGGGAACGATGCTGAAGCTCATGCGCGGAAACCGCAGCGGCCGTCGCGAGGAATCGGCCGCGCAGTCTAGCGGATCGTCCAGTTCTCCACCGACAGGCGCACCTTGTACGGCGGCCGCGCGGCGAAGATCGTGGTGGGCAGCGCGGGCTGGCGCGCGGTGTCCCAGGCGCGGTAATCCACCGTCCAGCCGTCCTGGGTGAGCAGCGAAGGCAGCTGGTTGTCGCCGAACGCCAGCTCGGCCGGGCCGCTGTCCGCGCGCAGTCCCAGCACCCAGGCGCGCAGGTCGTGCAGCGGCACTTCCCAGCCCAACGCTCGGCGCATCAAGGCCTCGGCATCGGTGCCCCGCAGCGGGCCGCCGTCCAGCCCTTCGAGCAGGGCGCCATCGGGGCCGCCGCTGAGCTCGAAGCTGCGGCCGGTGATCGGCGTGCGGAACACGAAGCGGTAGCTGTCGCCGTCCTGGGTCCAGGTGAAACCGCCGCTGCCGCCGGTGTGGCCGTCGGAGACGCCCAACCGCCCTTCCAGCGTCCAGTGATCGGTGTGCGCCAGCACGTGTTCGCGCGCGGCCTGCGCATTCAGCAGGGCGGCATCGCCCTTGATGCGCACGAGCTGCGGCGCGCAGGCGGCGAGCAGCAGCGGCAGCGCCGCCGCGAGGAGTCGGTGACGGAACCTCATGGATGGAGCCGCTTCAGCACGCTTTGCAGGCTGGCGTTGTGCGGATCGATCTTGCGCACCTCGTCGAACACGTGCCGCGCGTCCGCGTGGTTGCCTTGCGCCCACAGCGCCTCGCCCAGATGCACGCCGACATCGGCATCCTTGCCCGCCTGCCACGCGCCGCGCAGCGACTGCACCGCCTGGTCGAGATGGCCGAGCCGGTACTGCAGCCAGCCCCAGGAATCGGCGATCGCCGGATCGTTCGGCCGCGCCGCGCGCGCTTTCGCGATCAGCTGCTCCGCCTCGGGCAGGTCGCGGTTCGCGTCGACCAGGGTGTAGCCCAGCGCGTTGCTGGCGTCGATGTCGTCGGGCTTGAGCTTGAGCAGGCTGCGGAAATCCTGCACCGCGAGATCGGTCTGGCCGACCTCGGCGTAGGCCAAGCCGCGGCCGTACAGCAGGCCCGGGTCGTTCGGCACCACCTGCAGCGCGCGGGTGAACGCGTTGATCGCCTGCACGTAGTGCTGTTCGCGCATGTAGAGCTCGGCGTCGAGCTGCCAGGCCTGGCGCAGCTGGGCCGGCTGGTCGAGGTAGTCCAGCTGCATTTGGCCCAGCAGCTCGTGCGCCGCGGCGCTCTTGCCCTGTGCCTGCAGCAGCACGGCGCTGCGCAGGTCGGCGTCGAAGGCATGCGGATCGTCGTCGCCGACCTGGCCGTACCAGGCCAGCGCCTCGGTCTCGTGGTGCTGCATCTCGGCCAGCTGCCCGAGCAGGAAGGCGTTCTGCTCGCGCACGTCCGGCGCGGCCTGCTGCAGTTGACGATACAGCGCCGCCAGCGCCTTGGTGTCGTTGCTGCGCGCGGCCAGTGCGGCGCGCAGTTGGTAGGTGTTGGCGTCCTGCGGGCCGTGGTCGAGCAGCTTCGCGGCTCCCGCGTAGTCGCCGGACTCGCTGAGCATGCTGGCGTAGACCAGGCGCAGGTGCACGTTGTCGGGCGCCTTGGCGATCGCCTGCTGCAGCAGCGCGCGCGCGCCCTTGGCGTCGCCGTTGCGCGCCTTCATTTGCGCCGCCCAGGCATACACCTCGGCGTTGTTGCGGAAGCGCGCCAGCGCGGCGTCCGCGATGCGCTGCGCGTAGGCATGGCGGCCCAGCTTGTCGCCCAGTTCGCTCATCGCCAGCCAAGCCTGCGGGTCGGCAGGCAGGCGCTGCGGCGTGGCCAGCGCTTCCAGCAGCTGCCCGGCCTGGGCCTGGTCGCGCGCACCCAGCAGCACCTGGCCGAATTCGCGCCAGGCGTTCTTGTCGTGGCTGCCGACGAGGATCTCCAGCTGGCGCCGCGCCTCGGCGGTGTCGCCGCGGTTCAGCGCGAGCTGGGCCCGCGCCTGCGCCATCGCCGCGGGCTTCGCGCCCAGCGCCTGCCAGCGGTCCAGCGCACGTGCGGCAGCCGCATCGTCGCGCGTCGCGATCGCCAGCATCGCGGCACGCTCGGCTACCGCGGGATCGTCGCCCAGCGCCATCGCCTTGCCGTAATGGACGGCGGCAGTCTTCAGATCACTGTGGCCCAGCGCCATTTCGCCGGCCAGCAACTGCGCGAGCAGGTCGTGATCCTCGTCCGGCGTCACCACCGTCATCCGCGCCAGCGGCTGGGCCGCGGCCGCCGCCGATTTGGCGGCCGGTTTCAGCGGCGCCTGGGCGCAGCCGACCAGCCCGAGCATCAGCGTCGCGGCTGCCGTAAAATGCCGCATCTGCTTGAATCCGCAACGCCTGCTTCGCACACTGACCACCGTCTGTCCGTCCGTCTGCCCAACACGCCACGACCGTGTCCGTATCCACGGCGCCTCGACGACAAGCTTAGCCTACGCCGCCAGACCCACGCCGGAAGATTCGCCACACCATGCCGCTGATCGCCCTCGGGCTCAACCACCTCACCGCGCCGGTCACCCTGCGCGAACAGGTGGCGTTCGACCCCGAAGCCACCGCCGCCGCCCTGCACGAACTGCAGCAGGAACCCGGCGTGGAGGAGGCGATGATCCTGTCCACCTGCAACCGCACCGAGCTGTACGTGGGCGTGGCCGCCGGCGCCGAGCAACTGCCGCTGGCGTGGCTGAGCCGCCACCACCGTCTGACTCCCGGCAAGCTGGACGAGTTCCTGTACCGCCACGACGAGCAGGACGCGGCGCGCCACCTGTTCCGCGTCGCCACCGGGCTGGATTCGATGGTGCTGGGCGAACCGCAGATCCTCGGCCAGGTGAAGGACGCCTACCAGCTCGCGCGCGACGCGCACACGCTGAAGGCGCCGCTGGACCGCCTGCTGCAGCACACCTTCGCCGTGGCCAAGCGGGTGCGCACGGAAACCCGCATCGGCGCGCACACCGTGTCGGTGGCGTTCACCGCGGTGCGCCTCGCCGAGCAGGTGTTCGCCGACCTGCGCGAGGCCTGCGTGCTGCTGATCGGCGCCGGCGACACCATCGAGCTGGCCGCGCGCCACCTCGCCGACAAGCAGGCGCGCCGGCTGATCGTGGCGAACCGCACGCTGGAGACCGCGCAAGACCTCGCCGGCCGCTACGGCGGCTACGCGATCGCGCTGGCCGACCTGCCGCAGCACCTCGCCGAGGCCGACGTGGTGATCGCCTCCACCGCCGCGCGCCAGCCCGTCGTCACCCGTGCGATGGTCGAGCAGGCACTGGCCGCGCGCCGGCGCAAGCCGATGTTCATGGTGGACATCGCGGTGCCGCGCGACATCGAACCCGCGGTGGCCGGGTTGCCCGACGTGTACCTGTACGGCATCGACGACCTGCAGCAGGTGATCGACGACAACCGCCGCTCGCGCGTCGCCGCCGCCCGCGAGGCCGACGCCATCATCGACCTGCAGGTGGACCGCTACATGGCCTGGCGCCGCGCGCTCGGCCTGCGCAACCCCGCGCTGGACCTGCGCCAGCACGCCGAGGTCTATCGCGACGAGGTGCTGGAGAAGGCCCGCGCCATGCTCGCCCGCGGCAAGTCGCCCGACGAGGCGCTGGGCTTCCTCGCCCACACGCTCACGAACAAGCTGCTGCACCACCCCAGCGCGCGCCTGCGCGAAGCCGTGCTATCGGGCGACCTGGACCTGCTGCATGCGGCGGGGCGGTTGTACGACCTCGATCCGCAAGACCCTGACCTGTAGGAGCGCACCCTGTGCGCGAATGCCTTGCGCTTCGATCGAAGCCAGGAGCAATCGCGCACAGGGTGCGCTCCTACGCACGCAACCGACGACTCCATGACGCCATCCATCCGCCGCAAACTCGAAACCCTTGCCGAACGCCACGAGGAGGTCGGCCTGCTGCTGGCCCAGCCCGACGTGCTGGCCGATGGCACGCGCTTTCGCGAGCTGTCGCGCGAGTACGCCCAACTGGAACCGGTGGTGGCCGCGCTGCGCGAGCACGAAGGCGCCGTGCGCGAGCTGGCCGATGCGCGCGCGATGACCGATGACCCCGAACTCGCCGAGATGGCCGCCGACGACATCGCGCGGCTGGAAAGCCGCCTGACCGAACTCGACGGCGAGCTGCAGCTCCTGCTGCTGCCGAAGGACCCGCGCGACGAGGCGAACCTGTACCTCGAAGTGCGCGCCGGCACCGGCGGCGACGAGGCGGCGATCTTCGCGGGCGACCTGTTCCGCATGTACGTGCGCTATGCCGAACGCAGGCGCTGGCAGGTGGAAATCCTCAGCGAGCACGCGGGCGAGCACGGCGGCTACAAGGAGATCGTGGCGCGTGTCGAGGGCAAGGGCGCGTATTCGCGGCTGAAGTTCGAATCGGGCACGCACCGTGTGCAGCGCGTACCGGAAACCGAGTCGCAGGGGCGCATCCACACCTCGGCGGCGACCGTGGCGATCCTGCCCGAGCTGGACGAAATCGAATCCATCGCGATCAACCCCGCCGACCTCAAGGTCGACACCTTCCGCGCTTCGGGAGCGGGCGGCCAGCACGTCAACAAGACCGACTCGGCGATCCGCATCACGCATCTGCCCACGGGAACGGTGGTGGAGTGCCAGGACGAACGCAGCCAGCACAAGAACCGCGCCCGCGCGATGAGCCTGCTGCAGGCGCGCCTGCTGGACGAGGCGCAGGGCAAGCAGGCCGCGGCGCAGGCGCAGGAACGTCGCCTGCAGGTGGGTTCGGGCGATCGCAGCCAGCGCATCCGCACCTACAACTTCCCGCAGGGCCGCATCACCGACCACCGCGTCAACCTCACCCTGTACCGCCTGCCCGAGATCATGCAGGGCGACCTCGACGAGCTGATCGACACGCTCACCCGCGAGCACCAGGTCGACGAACTGAAGGCACTCGCCTGAGGATGCCCTGATTGACCCCGGCGCAGGCGGCACCGGCCTGTCTGCCCCCCATCCCCGGCGTTTGGCAACGCTGGCGAGCTCGGTTAGCGTGGCGCCATGGCCAGTACATCCTTTGCCGATGTCAACGCCGTACTGAACCGGCTGACGGTCCTGCTGCAGGACGGCGCCTTCGCCGACGCCGCGAATCTTGCCGCCGGCGCACGCCTGCAGTATCCCGTGGCGGCCGAGCTGGTCCGGTTGCACGGCACCGCTCTCCTGCAACTGGGGCGCATCAGGGAGGCGCAGATGGCGCTGGTCCGCGCGGCGGAACTGGCACCCGAAAGCGTCGAGACGCAATGCAGCCTGGCCGCCATTGCGCTGTCCGGGGGGCGCGCCGACGACGCCATCGAGCGCATGCGCGCCATGTTGCACCGCTCGCCGAACCATCCCGCGGCCCTGCAAATGCTCGGCAGCGCGCTGATGGCCGCCGCGCGACATGCGGAAGCCAGCGAGGCCTTCGCCCTGGCCTTGCAAGCCATGCCGCAGCATCCGGGCCTGTGCCTGGATCTCGCCGACGCCGAACTGCAACTCGGCCACGCCCGGCAAGCGGAAGCACGGGTGCGCGAAGCGCTGCAGCTCGCGCCCTCCTCCGATGCCGCCCACGCCCTGCTCGGGCAGGTGCTGCAGATGCAGGGCCGCTCCCGGGAAGCCCTCGACGCATGGTTGCAGGCCGAACGCCTGGCCCCGGGCAATGCGCAATATCCCTGCGAGGCGGGCCGGATACTGGAGCGGATGGGCGCGCTCGAAACCGCCGCCGGCGCCTATGACCGCGCGCTGCGCCTGGACCCGAATTACATCCCGGCGCTGGGCCGGCTGGTGTTCCTGCGGCGCCGGCTGTGCGACTGGCGCGAACTGGACGCGCTGGCCGAACGCCTGCGGCTGGCGGCGGCCTCGGGTCATGCCGTCCTCAACCCGTTCGCGCTGCTTGCCGAAGAGCTGGAGCCTGCCGTGCAACTGCGCGCCGCCAAGGCTTGCGCGGCCGCCATCGAGCAACGGATCGCACCGCTGCGCCGGCAGCTCGACTTCACGCACCCCCGGCCCGCGCTGGACATGCCGATACGCGTGGGCTTCGTCGCCGACGGCTTCAACGAACACGCCACCGGCCTGCTGGTGGTCGCGCTGATCGAAGCCTTGCCCGGCAGGCCGCTGGAGCTCCACCTGTTCGCCACGACGCCGGACGACGGCGGCACTACCCGTCGCCGGCTGGCCAGCGCCGCCCGCTTGCACGATGTCTCGGCGCTCGATCCGGTGCAGACGGCCCGGCGGATCCACGCGGCCGGCATCGAGATCCTGATCGACCTCAACGGCTATGGCGGCAATAACGGTGCGGACCTGATGGCGTTGTGCGCCGCGCCGGTACAGGTGAACTGGCTGGCCTGCCCCGGCACGTCGGGCGCGCCCTGGATGGATTACCTGCTGGCCGATGCCGTGATGCTGCCCGACAGCTTGCGTCCCCACGTCCGCGAAAAACTGCTGCGCCTGCCGCGCTGCTGCCAACCCAACGACGTCACCCGCATCGTGCGGCACCCGCCCGCGCGTGCGGAATGCGGCCTGCCCGCGCACGGCACCGTGTTCGCCTGCTTCAACGGCAGCCACAAGCTCAACGCGACTTCGTTCGGGCGGATGATGAAGATCCTGCAGCAGGTGCCGGGCAGCGTGCTGTGGCTGCGCTCCGGCCCGGAAGGCGCGGACGATCGCCTGCGCGGCGCGGCCATCGCCGCCGGCATCGCGCCGGAGCGGCTGGTCTTCCTGCCGCGCCTGCCGCACCTGGAATACTTGGCGCGCTACAACCATGTCGACCTGTTGCTGGACACGCTGCCATACAACGCAGGCACCACCGCTTCCGATGCACTGTGGGCAGGTTGTCCGCTGCTCACCTGCCGCGGCCACGGCTTCGCCGGCCGGGTCGCCGCCAGCCTGCTCCATCACCTGGACATGCCGGAACTCGTCTGCGAGAACGAAGCCGCCTTCGTCGCCACCGCCGTGCTGTACGGCAACGATCGCGACGCGCTCGACCTGCTGCGCCTGCGCCTCGCCATGCAGCGCGCGAACAATCCGCTGTTCGACATGCAGGGCTTCGCCAATGACTTCCGCCGCATGCTCAAGGCCATCAGCGCCAGGTATCGCAGCGGGCGACCGGCTGCGGATCTGGATCTGTAGCGAGTCAGGTGATGTGGAATCCATGCAACGGCTGATCGGGCAGCTACTGGAGAAATCGTGTTCAGCAGCGACTTGCTGCCCGACACCGGGCAGACATCGCACACTGTCCGCCTGACACCGCGCGAGCGCGAAACCTTGCGCGGCTTGCTCTCCGGCCGCCCTCCCCAAGCCGTCGCTGTCGATCCCGGCATCAGCGACAAGACGTTGTACCGCCATCGCGCCAACCTGATGGAAAAGCCCGGCGTCCGTACCCATGGCGATTTGGCGCGCATCGTCCGTGAACGCGGCCTGCTGATGGAGCTCGGAGCAGACCCGGTGGTTACGCAGTGATGCAACAGGTCGCAAGTGGAAGCGGCACCTGACGCCCGGCAGGTATAGTCTCTCCGGCCACGGCAACGGGCGGAGCAGACATGGGCAAGCGCTACCGCGAAACCCTGGAGGAACTCCAGGTCGAGCTGACCCGCCTGGAACAAGGGCTGCGCAGCAGCGGCAAGCGGCTGCTGGTGATCTTCGAGGGCCGCGACGCCGCCGGCAAGGGTGGCGCCATCAAGGCCATCACCGAGAGCCTGGACACCCGCGGCTACCGCATCGTGGCTCTGCCGAAGCCCAGCGAGACCGAAGCCACCCAGTGGTATTTCCAGCGCTACGTCGCCCACCTGCCGAGCGCCGGCGAGTTCGCGCTGTTCGACCGCAGCTGGTACAACCGCGCCGTGGTGGAGCCGGCGATGGGTTTCTGCAGCAGGGCGCAGTACAAGGCCTTTCTCGATGCGGTGCCAGCGTTCGAGAAGCTGCTCGTCGACGACGGCATCATCCTCGTCAAATACTGGCTGGCGGTCGATCAGGCCGAGCAGGAGCAGCGCTTCGCCGAACGCGCCGACAATCCGCTGAAATGCTGGAAGCTGTCGCCCGTGGACCTGGCCGCACGACGGAAATATGCGGAGATGGGCCGGCTGCGCGACGTGATGATCGAGCGCACGCACCGCGACCACGCGCCATGGTTCGTGGTCGACTTCAACGACCAGAAGCGTGGCCGGATCAACCTGATCCGGCATCTGCTGCAGCAGCTGCCGATGCACGAGGCAACGGTCGGCCCGGTGCAGTTGCCGAAACTCAAGGGCAAGCCCGGCCGCGAACATGTCACCGACAAGGCGCTGTGGGTACCCGATACGTTCTAGCCGATGTGGAAACCGCTGGTCGCCTGCTCGGGCAACTCCATGCGTTCGACCGCGTCCACCCGCGCGGCCGGCGGTCCCTGCCACAACCAGCGCTCCAGCGCATCGAGCGCTGCGGCCGCGCCCGCAGCGAGCACTTCGACGCGGCCGTCCGGCAGGTTCCTCGCATGGCCGGTGAGGCCCAGCGCCAGCGCCTGTTCGCGGGTGCCGGCGCGGTAGCACACCCCCTGCACCCGGCCGCTGACGAGGAAGTGCGCCGTCGGCATCAGCGCTTGCCCTTGGCTATCGCCGCGTCGAGTTTCGCGGCGTCGATCGGACCGATGAAGTGCGTCGCCAGCGTGCCGTCGGGCGCGATCAGGTACGTGGTGGGCAGGCCGCGCGGCTCGTCGAAATCCTTCACCGGCTTGTCCAGCGTGACCTGGGCGACCGGGTACGCCACCGGATGCTTGGCGAGGAAGGCCTTGATGTCGGCCGGCTCGCTGTCCTCGTAGGCCAGGCCGATCGCGCGCACCTCCTTGTGCGTGGCCACGTAGTGCGAGAGCTCGGGCATCTCCTTGACGCACGGCACGCACCAGGTGGCCCAGAAGTTCACGATCACCCAGTGCCCGCGCTCGGCGGCGAGGTCGTACGGCTTGCCGTCCAGCGTGGTGACGTGAAGCGCGGGATGCGCGGGCATCGCAGCCCGCGCCGTGGCCAACAGGGCAAACGGCAACAGCAGTGCGGCGAGCCAGGCGTACTTGTTCATGCGGAATGCTCCGATGGATTGATGGCCGCGGACGCGGCCGGAAAGGCGTGATCGAGCGGCGCGCCCAGCGTCGCGCGCAAGGCCGCGGCCAGCTCGGCCAGCATCGCCAGAAGTTCCGGCGGCAGCTGCAGGTCCAGCGCCGTCGCCTCCTGTGCCGGCTGCAGCGGCAGGCGATAGTGACTGTGCCGGTACACGCGCAGCAGGTCGGCACTGTCCAGGCTGCGGCTGAGCAGCCAGCCGCCGGCGTCGCTGCGCTGGATCAGGTCGGCGCGCACGAGGTCATCGAAGTACGCCGCTACCAGCGCGCTGCACAGTCGCGGCTCGCCGGCGCGGATCAGCGCAGGGTCCACGCTGTCGCCGCGCCGTTGCGCCTCGACGAAGTGGCGCAACACCACCAGCAGGCCGAGGAATTCCGAACCCTCCGGCAACATCTCCGCCGGCGGCTGGTAGTCGAACGCCGTCACCGAGGCGGCGATCGAGGCGCCGAGGATCACGATGATCCACGACAGGTAGATCCACAGCAGGAAGATCGGGATCACCGCCAGCGCGCCGTAGATGTCCTGGTAGCTCTGCGCGTGCTGCACGAAGCGGGCGAAGCCCCAGCGCGCGATCTCGAACAGCAGCGCGCCCAGCAGCGCGCCGATCGCCGCGTTGCGCCGCGACACCCGGCAGTTCGGGATCAGCAGGTACATCAACCACAGCGTGACGAAGGTCACCACGAACGGCAGCAGGCCGAGCAGGCGCTGGCCCACGCTCACCAGCTGGCCCGTCGCGGCCTGGATCATCGGCACCGCGGTGACGTAGGAGGTGAGCGCGATGCCACCCATCACCAGGATCGGCCCCAGCGTGATGGCGGCCCAGTACAGCAGCAGCCGCGGCCCCCAGCCGCGCGGCTGGCGCACGCGCCAGATCCTGTTCAGCCGATCCTCGATGCTCACCATCATCGTGATCGCGCTGAACAGCATCACCAGGATGCTGATGCCGGTGAGCTTGCGCGCATTCGTGGCGAACGCCAGCAGCGCCTCCTGCACCTTCTCGCCCGCCGCCGGCACGAAGTTGTTGAACATGAAGTTGAGCAGGGTCTCGCGTGCGGTCTCGAACATCGGGAACGCCGCGAACATCGTCAGCAGCGCCACCGTCAGCGGCACCAGCGACACCAGAGTGGTGTAAGACAGCGCGCCCGCGGTCTCGAAGCACTTGTCGTCGACGAAGCGCTGCCACAGGAAGCGGCCGAAACTGTGCAAACGGTCGCGGTCGAAGCGCAGTTGCATGGGCTGCTCGCAAAATCGGGGGCGTTCGTGTTGAGCGTAGCGGAACGACGTTCCGCGAAGTCGAAACACCAGGCCTCGGGATTCCCTGCCTTTCGACTTCGGCCCTGCGGGTCTGCGCTCAGGACGAACGGATGGAGAGATAGCTCTTACACTAGCGCATCGCCCGCAAACGTCCCAAATGCATGAACGACATCCTGGTGCTCTACTACAGCCGCAACGGCCACACCGCGCAGTTGGCGCGACTGCTCGCCCGCGGCATCGAGGAAGTGCCGGGCATGCGCGCGCGCCTGCGCCAGGTGCCGCCGGTGGCGCCGGTCACCGAAACCGCGCAGCCGCCGGTGCCGGACGAGGGCGCGCCCTACGTAACGAGGCAGGATCTCGTCGAATGCAGCGGCCTCGCGCTGGGCAGCCCCACCCGCTTCGGCAACATGGCCGCGCCGCTCAAGCACTTCCTCGACGGCACCGGCGCCGAATGGGCCAGCGGCGCGCTGGTGGGCAAGCCCGCCGCGCTGTTCACCTCCACCAGCACCATGCACGGCGGCCAGGAATCCACCCTGCTGACGATGGCCTTGCCGCTGCTGCACCACGGCATGCTGATCGTGGGCATCCCGTACACCGAGCCCGCGCTCACCGCCACGCACAGCGGCGGCACGCCTTACGGCGCCAGCCACGTCGCCGGCGCCAAGGGCGAGAACGCGATCAGCGAGCACGAACGCGAACTGGCCCGCGCGCTGGGCCGCCGCCTTGCCGACACCGCCCGCAAGCTGGCCGCGGGCGCATGAGCGCCGCCGACCTGCCGATCGAGCAGAAACTCGGCCTCGCCGCCTGGGCCGCGCTCGCCGCGCTGCAACTCGTCTGGCACGGCTGGCTGCTGCCAGCGCAGAGCGTGTCCGTGGCGCTGGTGCTGGCGATCACGCTGATCCCGTTGTTGCTGCCGCTCGCCGCCCTGCGCAAGCCGCGCCGCGCCCTGCTCTGGGTCGGCATCCTTGCCCTGTTCTACTTCTGCCACGGCGTGGCCGAGGCCTGGAGCGCGCCGGCCGAACGCGCGCTGGCGATCATCGAGATCGTGCTGACCCTGCTGCTGATAGCCACGCTGGGTGCGGGCGTGCGACGCCCGCGCCGCTGACCGCCCTTCCAGCCATCGACCGGAGACCCGCATGTCCCAGCCCCGCGAACTGCTGAAGGCCGCCGACATCGAGGCGATGGAAGCGGTGGCCAGCCTCCACCCACTGAATCCGAACGCGCTGCGCCTGCGCAAATCGCTGGGCGACGCCACCGGCCTCACCCAGTTCGGATTCCATCGCATCGAACTGGCGCCGGGCCGCGATTCCAGCGAATACCACTGGCACCACCACGAGGAAGAGTGCGTCTACGTGCTGGCCGGGCACGGACAGGCATTGATCGACGAGCAGGCCCACGCCATCGGCCCCGGCGACTTCCTCGGCTTCGCGCGCAACGGCCCCGCCCACGTGATCACGAACACCGGCGAAGCCCCGCTGGTGCTGCTGGTCGCCGGCCAGCGGCTCGAGCAAGACATCTGCGACTACCCGCACCGCCGCAAACGCCTGTACGTGCGCGGCGAACAGGGCGACCTGGTGGACTTCGACGCGATCGTGCCGGATTGATCGTGTTGACAAAGCGGCTTCGAGCGCCTGCCGGCGACCGGAACCGCTCCGCACCTCGCGACAAAGCCACTTCGGGCGCACACAAACACGCGGGCACCGCGAAATCACATCTCTCTTCCTATACTGGCGCCCCGCGCACAGGAGCCTCCCATGGGATTCCTGCAAACCGCACCGCAACTGCCGCATCCCTGGCGCAGCGAACGCCTGCTGCACGCATTGCTCGACCGTGTGCTGCCCGCCACGCGCCGCACCGCGCTGGAGGCCGATCTCGACGCGCTGGGCGACTACGCACTGATGGCGTGGCAGCGCGCCGCCGTCAGCACGCGGCGCAAGCCGGTACTCACGCAGTGGGATGCCTGGGGCCGGCGCGTCGATCGCATCGAACTGACCACGGCGTGGCAGGAGGGGCCGCACATCACCACGCGACACGCGGTGCTCGCTGCGGGCCACGAGCACCACGAACACGCGCGGCTGGAGGAATTCACGCGCGTCTACCTCTACCACGTGGCCAGCGAGTTCTACACCTGCCCGCTGGCAATGACCGACGGCGCGGCGACGGCGCTGAAGGCTTCCGGCAACCACGCGCTGATCGAACGCACGCTGCCGCATTTCCTCAGCCGCGACGCGGCCACGTTCTGGCTCAGCGGCCAATGGATGACCGAGACGCACGGCGGCTCGGACGTGGGCCATACCGAAACCGTGGCGCGCCAGGATGCCGACGGCCAGTGGCGGCTGCACGGTCGCAAGTGGTTCAGCTCGGCGGTGGTGGGCGAGGCCGCGCTGGCGCTGGCGCGACCCGAGGGTGCAGGCCACGGTTCCGGCGCGCTGGCGCTGTTCTACGTGGAGACCATGGACGGAGCGCAGCGCAAGCCGGAACTGATGATCGACCGCCTCAAGGACAAGCTGGGCACGCAGGAACTGCCCACCGCCGAGATCCACCTCGACGGCCTGCCCGCCTGGCCGCTGGGCGAGTTGGCCAACGGCGTGCGCCAGGTAGCGCCGATGCTCAACGTCACCCGTACGTGGAACGCGGTCTGCGCCGTCGCCAGCATGGCGCGGGCGATCGCGCTGGCCCGCGACTATGCCGAACGACGCCAGGCCTTCGGCCGCCCGCTGGTCGAACAACCGCTGCACGCACAGACGCTGGCGGACATGCAGGCCGAGTTCGAGGGCGCGTTCGCGCTGGCCTTCGAGGTGGCGCAGTTGCTGGGCCGCGTGGAGCACGGCAGCGCGGCACCGCACGAGGCCGCGCTGCTGCGCCTGCTCACGCCGCTGGCGAAGCTGTGGACAGGCAAGCTGGCGGTGCGCCTCTGTTCCGAGGCACTGGAGTGCTTCGGCGGCCAAGGCTACATCGAGGACACCGGCCTGCCCCAGCTGCTGCGCGACGCGCAGGTGTACGCGATCTGGGAAGGCACCACGAATGTGCTTTCGCTGGATGCGCTGCGTGCGCTGGCCGGCGACGGGCCGGGCGCGTTGCGCACCGCCGTCGCCGCGTGGCTGCAGGGCGGCGACCCGCACGCGGCATTCGCGATCGACGCCGCGCTGGACGCCGCCGCCAGCCACCTCGATGCGCCATCCACGGATCGCGCCACGCTGGAAGCCGGCGCGCGCGGGCTGGCGCTCACGCTCGCGCGCAGCGCAGCGGCGGCGTTGCTGGCGCGGCAAGCGGCATGGGCGCAGGCGCGAGGCGATGCGCGACCCGCGGCGGCGCTGCGCCGCTTCCTCGGCCACGGCCTGCTGCGGCTGGCCGACATCGACATGGATGACACGGGCTTGCTGCTGGGTTGAGCGCCGCACGGACGCAACCCGCTAAAATGCGCGGACTCCCCTTGCGGCGCAGCGACCATGCAGCATCTCTCCATCGTCACCACCGGCGGCACCATCGACAAGATCTACTTCGACGACAAGTCGGACTACAAGATCGGCGCGCCGCAGATCGGCGAGATCCTGGGCCAGCTCGGCGTGGCGTTCCAGTTCGACGTGATCCCGATCCTGCGCAAGGACAGCCTGCACGTCACCGACGAGGACCGCGCGCTGATCCGCTCCACCATCGAGGCGCAGCCGCACCGCCACGTGCTGGTGACCCACGGCACCGACACCATGGTGGAAACCGCCAAGGTGCTGGCCGCCATCCCCGGCAAGGTGATCGTGCTCACCGGCGCGCTCAATCCGGCGCGATTCCAAGGCTCCGACGCGGTGTTCAATATCGGCTGCGCGGTCGCCGCGGTGCAGACCCTGCCCGACGGCGTCTACATCACGATGAACGGCCGCGTGTGGGATCCGGCGAAGGTGCGCAAGAACCGCGCGGAGAATCGGTTTGAGGAAGTGCGGGGCTGAAGAGCCGGGGAGTGAGTGAAGAGGAGTGAGAAGTGAGAAAAAGTAGAGCGCATGTTTTCTCTCTCTCCACTCACTCCTCTTCACTCACTCCTGGAATTCACAGCATCCCCGTTTCCAGCTTCGCCGCATCCGACATCATCGAGTGGTTCCACGGCGGATCGAACACGAGGTCGATATCGGCCTCGGCGATGGTGGGGATCATCTCCAGCTTGGTGCGGGCGTCGTCCACCAGGATGTCGCCCATGCCGCAGCCGGGCGCGGTGAGCGTGAGCTTGACGTAGACCTTGCGCTGGCCGTCGTCGCGCTGTTCGAGGCTGAGGTCGTAGACCAGGCCCAGCTCGACCACGTTCACCGGGATCTCGGGGTCGAACACGGTGCGCAGCTGGTCCCAGGCCAGCTTCTCCACGTCGGCGTCGGTGGCATCCGCCGGCACCTCGATCGGCGCCGGCTTCTCCTTGCCCAGCGCCTCGGCATCGTCGCCTGCGATGCGGAACAGGTTGCCGTCCACGTACACGGTGAAGCTGCCGCCCAGCGCCTGGGTGATGTAGCCGATCTGGCCGGCGGGCAGACGCACCGTCTCGCCCTGCGGCACCATCACCGCATCGCAGTCGCGCAACAGGGTGAAGGGTTCGCTGCTCAGACTGAAACCGCTCATGCCACCGCCAATCCGTCGTCAAGGATGGGCGCCGCACGGCGCCCGGTTGTCTATTATGCCGCGCTGCAACGCAGACCACCTGCTCCAGATCAGGCCGGCGACGTGTTTTGCAAGCCGCGGCATGCCCGCGCAGGGCGCCGGCCGGCCGCGGCGACCGGTTATGATCGGCGCTTTGCCCATCGGACTGACGCATGCCCAGCCCCTCCGCCTTCAGCTCCGTGCCATGAAGCCGCGCGACATTCCGCTGTACGTTTTCGCGCTGTTCTGCGCGGCGATGATGGGCCTGGCCGTGGGCGCAACGTGGATGGTGGCGGCCATGTACCTGCGCCAGTCCGCGCCCTGGCTGGCGTTGGCGGCGGGCGTGCTGCTGGCGTGGGCGATCCGCCACTGGATCCGTCGAGCCGGCGTGGGCGCCGCGGGGCTGGCGGCGTTCGCCACCTTGCTGGCGGCGCTCTATTTCAACGTGCTGATGGCCGCGATCCAGCTTGCCGGGAATTTCGGCATGAGCCTCACCGAGGCCATCCGCACGGCCGGCACCGGCATGCTGCTGGCGCTGGCTCAGCTGGGCCTGCGCCCGGTCGACGTGGCCTGGTACGTGGCGGGCGCGCTGCTGGCGGCGTGGCTGGCCTGGCGACGCGCCACGCCGCGGGGCTGACGCTGGGCACTGCCGCTACCGGTAGGAGCGCACCCTGTGCGCGAACGGCCCTGGTGTTGATCGGAGCCAAGAGCATTCGCGCACAGGGTGCGCTCCTACACACCGTGTTCTGTTTGGCACCCCGATGGCGGCTCAGCCGTCCAGTGATTTGAGCTCGCTGACCAGTTGGCCGGCGGCGGCCTGGCCGTCGCCGTACAGCATGCGCGTGTTGTCGGCATAGAACAGCGCGTTCTCGATGCCGGCGAAGCCGGTGCCCTTGCCGCGCTTGACCACGATGACGTGCTTCGCCGCCGCCACGTCGAGGATGGGCATGCCGTAGATCGGCGAGGCGGGATCGGTCTTGGCCACCGGGTTCACCACGTCGTTGGCGCCGATCACCAGCACCACGTCGGTGTTGGGGAACTCGGGGTTGATGTCGTCCATGTCCTCGATCAGGTCGTAGGGCACGCCGGCCTCGGCCAGCAGCACGTTCATGTGGCCGGGCATGCGGCCGGCGACCGGGTGGATCGCGAACTTCACCTTCACGCCGCGTTCGATCAGGAGTTTCGCGAACTCCCACACCTTGTGCTGGGCCTGCGCCACCGCCATGCCGTAGCCGGGCACGATCGCCACGCGCTCGGCATAGGCCATCATCACCGCCGCGTCGGCGGCCTCGATCGGTTTCTGCGCACCGGAAATTTCCTGCGCCGCGCCGCCCGCCGCCGCGCCGAAGCTGCCGAACAGCACGTTGCCCAGCGAGCGGTTCATCGCCTTGGCCATCAGCTGGGTCAGCAACGTACCGGCCGCGCCCACCACCATACCGGCGATGATCATCGCCTCGTTGCCCAGCACGTAGCCCTCGAACGCCACCGCGAGACCGGTGAACGCGTTGTACAGCGAGATCACCACCGGCATGTCGGCGCCGCCGATGGGCAAGGTCATCAGCAGGCCGAACAGCAGCGAAAGCACGAAGAACGCCACGATCACCGGCAGTTCGAGGTGCCCCGTCGCCAGCATCGCGCCGTGCACCAGCGCCAGCAGCAGCACCAGCAGGTTCACGATGCGCTGGCCGGGGAACACGAAACGCCTGTCCATCCAGCCCTGCAGCTTGGCGAACGCGACCAGCGAGCCGGAGAAGCTCACCGCGCCGATCAGCGCGCCGAGCACGCCCAGCAACAACGCCACCGCCGACAACGGCGCCACCGCGGGAACCTGGTGCAAGGCGTCCAGCGCCCAGGCTTCCGGGCGCAGCGGCGAGGTATCCGGCACCGCCGGCAGCGCGCGACGCACGTGGGCCACCAGCTCCACCGCGCCGATGCCGGCCGCCGCGCCGCCGCCCATGCCGTTGTACAGCGCCACCATTTGCGGCATCGCGGTCATCGCCACGCGCCGGCCGCTCCACCAGGCCGCGGCCACGCCGATCAGCACGGCCGCAAGGATCAGCCCGCGATGGTGCAGGTCCGGCAGCGCAAAGGTGGCCAGCACCGCCACCAGCATGCCCACGCCCGCCCACACGATGCCGCCGCGCGCGGTGCGCGGCGAACTCATGCGTTTCAGGCCCAGGATGAACAGCAGCGCGGCAAGGAAATAGCAGGCCTTGACCAGGGTGGGCAGCCAGCTCATGCCTTGTCTCCCGGCTTGCCGGCGCTGGGCTTGAACATCTCCAGCATGCGCTCGGTGACCACGTAGCCGCCGGCGGCGTTGCCCGCGCCCAGCAGCACGGCGAGGAAGCCCAGGCCGGTCTCGAACGGCGTGGTGGCATGCCCCAGCGCTATCATGGCGCCCACCAGCACGATGCCGTGAACGAAGTTGGAACCGGACATCAGCGGGGTGTGCAGGATCACCGGCACCCGCGCGATGATTTCGTGGCCGGTGAACGCGGCCAGCATGAAGATGTACAGCGCCAGGAATCCGTCGAGCATGTGCTTCCCCCGCCTCGCAGCCATGTCCACCGCATCATACGGTACAAGGCATGCCCTGATTCACCCCCGCGCAGGCGGCGCGGCGCCCGGCCGGTCAACCCGCGCGAGGCTCCGGCGTTGAGCACGGGTGTCGAACCGATGGAGCCCAGGCATGCATCCCCCGACGATGCGGACGAGGCGGCCGTGAACAGCCTCGCCGGCACACTCGATGCCGAACTGCTGGCCGCGACCGCGCAGGAGACCCCGGCCACCCTCGACGCCTTCCTGGCGCAGGTGGAGCGGCGCGCCTTCCGCGTGGCCGAACTGAACCTGCGCCAGCGTGAGGACGCGATGGACGCGGTGCAGGACGCCATGCTGCGGCTGGTCAAGCACTATCGCGACAAGCCGGCCGCCGAATGGGCGCCGCTGTTCTGGGGCATCCTGCGCCGGCGCATCGTCGACCTGCAGCGCCGCCGCAAGGTGCGCTCGATCGTGGTGGGCTGGCTGGGCGGCGGCCGCGACGACGAGGGCGACGAGCTGCCCAGCTGGGAACCGGCCGACCACGGCCCGGGCCCGCTGGACCGGCTGCAGGACGCGCAGTCCTGGGGCGACCTCAGCGCCGCGCTGCGCGAACTGCCGCAGCGCCAGCGCGAGGCCTTCATGCTGCGCATGCTGGAAGGCCTGGACGTGGCCGAGACCGCGCGGGCCATGGGCTGCTCCGAAGGCAGTGTGAAAACGCATCTGTCGCGCGCCATGCAGAAGCTGCGCGAGCAACTGGAGGACTGGCGATGAACACGTCAGACAGGCAATTCGAACAACGCGCCCGCGAGCTCTACCACGAGGCCGCGCGACGCATCGACCCCGCCACCGCCGGCCGCCTGCGCGCCGCGCGCCGCGAGGCGCTGGCCGCCACGCAGCAGGCGCACCCGCCGCACCATCTCGCACGCTGGCTGGTGCCGTCCGGCGCCTGCGCGGCGATCGCGCTGGCTGCCCTGCTGGTGTGGCCGTCCGCGCCGCGCCCGGTCGCCACGGCCCCGACCACCGCCGCCGCGACCGCCGGCGAAACCGACAACACGCTGCCGCCCGACCCCGAGCAGGCCGATCCCAACCTGTACCAGAACCTCGACTTCTACGGCTGGTTGGCCGCCAACGACAGCCAGCCCCCCACCCACTGAACCATGACCTTGTCCGCACGCCCGCTGTTGCCGATCGTCCTCGCCATCCTGCTCGGCAGCCTCGCCGCGCCCGCCTTGCACGCGCAAGCGGCGCCACCGGCGCCGGTCGCCTGGAACAGCCTCACGCCGGCCCAGCGCGACGTGCTGGCGCCGCTGGCGCAGGAATGGAACACCATGCCGTCACACCGGCAGCAGCACATGCTGGAGAAAAGCGAGCAGTGGGTGAACCTGCCGCCGGCCAAGCGCGAGGAAATCCGCGAGCGCATCGCGCACTGGCAGCAGATGACGCCGGCCGAACGCCAGCAGGCACGCGAGAACCAGCGCCTGTTCCGCCAGCTGCCGCCCGGGCAGCGCGAGCAGTTGCACGCGGCCTACCAGCGCTTCCAGCAACTGCCGCCCGAGCGACGCGCCCAGCTGATGCGGCAATGGCACGCGATGCCGCCCGCCCAGCGGCTGCAGTGGCTGCATCACGGCCCGGAAAACGACCCCAAGCCGCCTCCGCCGCACCGACGCTGGTAACGCTCGGGCGCGGCAGGCTCAGGTCTTGAACAGCACCTCGCCGGCACGCACCAGGCAACTCTTCGCTACCAGTTCGTCGTCGAAATCCGGTGCCAGCGCGCCATCCTTCAGCAGCAGCTCGACGAAGTTCAGCACGTTGCGCGCGTACATCTCCGAGGCATGCAGCGGCGCGCCGGCCGGCAGGTTGAGCGGCCCGAGGATGGTGACACCGCCCTGTTCCACCCGCTCGCCCGGCCGGGTCAGCTCGCAGTTGCCGCCGCTCTCGGCGGCCAGATCCACGATCAGCGCACTCGGCTTCATTCCGGCGACCATCGCGGCGGTGAGGATCTTCGGCGCGGGACGACCCGGCACCGCGGCCGTGCTCACCACCACGTCGAACGCCGCGAGGCGCTCGGCCAGCGCCTGCTGCTGCGCCGCGCGCTCCTCGGCCGACAGCTCGCGCGCATAACCGCCGCTGCCGGCGGCGCTGACACCGAGGTCGAGGAACTTCGCGCCGAGCGACTCCACTTGTTCACGCGTTTCGGGGCGCACGTCGTAGCCCTCGGTCTGCGCGCCCAGCCGGCGCGCGGTGGCGATCGCCTGCAGGCCGGCCACGCCAGCGCCGATCACCAGCACCTTCGAAGGGCGGATCGTGCCCGCCGCGGTGGTCAGCATCGGAAAGAACTTCGGCGCGGCCTCGGCGGCGATCAACATCGCGCGGTAGCCGGCCACCGCCGCCTGCGAACTGAGCACGTCCATCGCCTGCGCACGGGTGGTGCGCGGCAACAGCTCCAGCGCGAACGCCGTGAGCTTGCGCGCGGCCAGCGCCTCGATGCGTGCCGTGGCGCCGAACGGACGCAGCTGACCCACCACCATCGCTCCCTCGCGCAGTTGCGCGAACACCGCGTCGTGCGGCGGCAGCACGCAAGCCAGCAGGTCGGCCTGCGCCAGCACGCCCGCCGCGTCGGCAAATTCCGCGTCGGCATAGGCGGCATCCGGGAAGCCCGCCGCCGCGCCCGCGCCGCGCTCCAGCAGCACGCGCAAGCCCTTGCCGTGGAGCTTCTTCGCCATCTCGGGCGTGATCGCCACGCGGCGTTCGCCGGCAGCGGTCTCTCGCAGGGCGGCCACAGTGATCGGCATCGCGCATCCCCTCGTGGAAGTCACGGCATCTTAGCCTTGTTTGCGCGCGCTTGGACCCACCGTCCACGCGCGCTACTCTGGCCAACCGCCATCGGGGATCTGGGAGAACACGATGCCCGTATCCACCCCGCACGACGAGCTGTTGGCGCTGGCGCACGAGGCCCGCGAAAAGGCCTACGCCCCGTATTCCGGTTTCGCGGTGGGCGCCGCCCTGCTGGCCCGCGACGGTCGCCGCTTCGCCGGATGCAATGTCGAGAATGCTTCCTACGGCCTGTGCAACTGCGCCGAACGCACCGCGCTGTTCGCCGCCATCGCGGCCGGCTGCAAGCCGGGCGATTTCGCCGCGATCGCGGTGATCGCCGACTGCGCGGCGCCAGTCAGCCCCTGCGGCGCCTGCCGCCAGGTCCTCAGCGAGCTGTGCGACGGCGACATGCCGGTATTGCTCGCCAACCTCAACGGCGACACCGCGCAGACCAGCGTGGCGGCACTGCTGCCCGGCGCGTTCACCCTGCCGCGGCGCTGAAGCGTCGCGGCGCGCGGGTTACCATGCGGTTTTCCGCGACACGATCCCGCCATGGCCGCCCCGCTTGAGCTGCTGCTGCAACGCCACTCCGTCCCCTCGCGCCAGCTCGGCGCGCCCGCGCCCGACGAGGCCACGTTGCGCGAGCTGCTCACCGCCGCGATCCGCGTGCCCGACCACGGCAAGCTGGTGCCGTTCCGGCTGATCCGCCTCGATGGCGAAGCCAAGCTGCGCTTCGGCGAGCGACTGGCCGAACTCGCGATCCGCAAGCAGCCGGAACTGTCCGAGGCCAAGCGCGAGAAGGAGCGCCTGCGTTACACCTTCGCGCCGCTGGTGATCGCGGTGGTCGCGCGACTCGATGCCGCCAGCAAGGTGCCCGAGATCGAGCAGCGCCTGTGCGCCGGCAACGTGGCCTACAACCTCCTGCTCGGCGCCTACACGCTGGGCTACGGTGCGCAATGGCTCACCGGCTGGGGCGCCTACGACCCCGACGTGGCCGCCATCCTCGGCCTGGCCGCGAACGAGCACGTGGTCGCCTTCGTGCACCTGGGCACGCCGCAGATCGAGGTGCCCGACCGCGAGCGTCCCGCACTGGACGAGCTGCTGAGCACGTGGTCGCCATGAACGCGCAACGTCGCGACGCCGCCCACCTGGTCGATGGCAGCCTGTACGTGTTCCGCGCCTGGCACTCGATGCCGGACGAGTTCCACGACGCCGACGGCCACCCGGCCAACGCGGTGCACGGCTACACCCGCTTCCTGTGCGAGTTGCTGGAGAAGGTGCGCCCGGAACGCCTCGCGGTGGCCTTCGACGCCTCGCTCACCAGCTCGTTCCGCAACGCGATCTACCCGCCCTACAAGGCCAACCGCGAACTGCCGCCGCCCGACCTCGAACGCCAGTTCGTGCTGTGCCGCGAAGTGACCGCGGCGCTCGGCATTCCGGTGATGATCGACCACCAGTACGAGGCCGACGACCTGATCGGCAGCGCGCTGTGGAACCTGCGCGCCCACGGCGTGCCCGGTGTGATCGTCTCCGCCGACAAGGACTTCGGCCAGCTGCTGGGCGAACACGACGAGCAGTGGGACTACGCCCGCAACCTGCGCTGGGGCCCCGCCGGCGTGCACGAGAAACTCGGCGTGCACCCGCACCAGGTCGCCGACTACCTCGCGCTGTGCGGCGACGCCGTCGACAACATCCCCGGCGTGCCCGGCATCGGTGCCAAGACCGCCGCCGCCCTGCTCAGCCACTTCGGCAGCCTCGAAGCACTACTCGAACGGGTGGACGAAGTCCCCTTCCTGCGCCTGCGCGGCGCCGCCAGTTGCGCCGCCAAGCTGCGCGAGCATGGCGAGCAGGCGTTGCTGTACCGGCGGCTTACCCGCATTGCGCTGGACGCGCCGGTACCGGACGGCGTCGACGCCCTGTGCCGCCGGCGCGGCGACAGCGGTGCACTGCAGAACCTGTGTGAGCGCCTGCGCTTCGGTCCGCTAACGCGCAACCGACTGAACGCCCTGGTCGATGGCGGCGCGGGCGACTGAAGCCCGCGACATGCCATCATCGCCGCATGCAGGACGTACCCGGCCAGTTCGATCACCCCGCCGACATGGCGCAGTTCCGGCATCCGCCGCACCGTGACGGCGTCGAGCTTTATCGCGCGCATATCGTGCGGTATGCCTTCGAGCCGCATTGCCATGACGGCTTCGGTCTGGGGGCGATCGAGTCCGGCGTGGAGCGGTTCCGCTACCGTGGCGCCGAGCATCTGGCGCCGCCCGACTCGCTGGTGATGATGAACGCCGACGAGCTGCACACCGGCAGCGCCGAGACCGCAGGCGGTTGGCGCTATCGCATGATCTACATCGACCCGGCGCTGGCGGCACGGATCACTGGCGAGCCCGATTGGTGGTTCGACCGGGCGGTACGCACGGACCAGGCCGGCACGCGCGAGGTCACCGCCCTGCTCGATGCGCTCTGGCGAGCCGACGAACCGCTGGCCTTCGACAGCCTGCTCGCCGTGCTGCTCGACCGCTTCCGTGCATATGCCCGCGTGCCGCGCCCGGCTCCCGTCCAGGCGGCAATCCGCTTCGCCCCGGTGATCGACTATCTGCATGCGCACCTGGCCGAGCGCCTCAGCCTCGACCTGCTGGCCGCCGTGGCCGGACTCAGCCCGTTCCATTTCCTGCGCCAGTTCCGCATGCAGCATCACGCCACCCCACAGCAGATGCTGATGGCGTTGCGGCTGTGCCGCGCCAAGCGCCTGCTCGATGCAGGCGAGCCACCGGCCCAGGTGGCGGCAACCACCGGCCTGAGCGACCAGGCCCACCTCACCCGTGCCTTCGCGCGGCGCTACGGCGCGACGCCGGCGCGCTACCAGCGCCAAGTGAGAAGCTGAGCCCGGATACATCCGCAGCAATCTGCTGCAAGACAGCCGCCCCGCGGCCCGTCATGCTGCGCGCATGTTGACGGGAACCCTCTACGCACTCGCGGCCGGCCTGATGTGGGGCATGGTCTTCGTCGCCCCCTTGCTGCTGCCGAATTACCCGCCGGCACTGCAGTCGGTGGGGCGCTATCTCGCCTTCGGCCTGATCGCCCTGCCGATCGCGTGGCTGCACCGCGACGCGTTGCGCCGGCTCGGCCGCGCCGACTGGATCGAGGCGCTCAAGCTCGTCACGGTGGGCAACCTGCTGTACTACCTGTGCCTGGCCAACGCCGTCCAGCGCGCCGGCGCGCCGCTGCCCACGATGATCGTCGGCACCTTGCCGGTGGTCATCGCGATCACGGCCAACCTGCGCAACGGCCGACGCGACGGCCGGCTGCCGTGGCGGCGGCTGGCCCCACCACTGCTGTTGATCGTCGCCGGTATCGCCAGCGTGAACCATGCCGAGCTGGCCGCGCTGCGCCATGCACACGGCGGTCTGGCGCGCTACCTCTCCGGCGCCCTGTTCGCCTGCGGCGCCGTGGCCTGCTGGACTTGGTATCCGCTGCGCAATGCCGACTGGCTGCGCCATCACCCCGACCGCAATCCGCGCGCTTGGGCCACGGCACAAGGCGTGGCCACGCTGCCGCTGGCCGCGCTCGGTTACGCCGTGCTGTGGGGTGCGATGAAGGTCGGTGGCAGCGCATTCCCGATGCCGTTGGGGCCGCATCCCGCGCTGTTCGTGGGCCTGATGGCGGCAATCGGCCTGTTCGCCTCGTGGCTGGGCACGCTGTGCTGGAACGAGGCCAGCCAGCGCCTGCCCACCGCGCTGGTCGGGCAACTGATCGTGTTCGAGACGCTCGCCGCGCTGGGCTATGCCTTCGTGCTGCGCCATCGCATGCCCGCGCCGTCAGCCCTGTTGGGCATCGCGCTGCTCGTGGCAGGCGTGGTGCTGGCGGTGCGTGTGAAACCCGTGCCGCTGCCGGTGGCCGAGGCGGATGGCGGCCGCATGGCAGGCTGAAGGCGGCTCCACGCCGCCGCAGGCGCGCGAAACCGCCGGGCAGTCCGACCGCCGACTATCAGTCCGCGGCCTCCGTCGATTGCGTGTCGCCGCTCACACCCAGCGTGCGCACCTGCAGCTGCTTGCCGTCCGGGGTCAGCGCGGAAACCTGCAGCGTGCCGCCCTTGTCGCCACCCTTGGCCATCACCACCGGCACGGCCTTGGCATCGAGCAGCATGAACATCGTATTGCCCTTGCCGTCGACCATCAGGCCGACGCGATCGCGCGCCGTGCCTTTCGGTGTGCTCGGTGAATCCAAACCGATCGCCACTCGGCCGTTGTCCATGGTTCCCATGCCGCCGCGCTCAAGGCCGGTAGTGTCGTAGACGATCACACCCGCCGCGCGGCTCATCCGGTGGCCACCAGCAGGATCCTGGCCGATCCGCACACGCACCACTCCAGCGTCATCCACCGCATAGATGCGGTGCACCCGTATCTCGCGCTGCACGATGCCGCCCACGCCATACCAGGCGAGGAACAACGCCACCACGAGCAGCAGCAGGCCGAGCATGCCCCAGCGGGCGCGCCGCAAGGAGCGCTCGATCCGGGCCAGACGCACTTCCAGGACTTCGGGGCTTGCCGAATTCATGCGTGTTCCTTGGTGGTGGGTGGGGACACGGCAGACGCTAGCATCCGGGCGAAGCCGGCGGCAATCGCCCTGCCCTGTCGAAAACCCGCCGACCCGTTCGTCGCTGCAACGAAAGGCCGGTTGCACGGCCTCGCCCCCGATCACCCAAGGATCCCGCCATGAGCCTGCTGCTGTACATGCACCCGCTGTCCTCGTTCTGCCACAAGGTGCTGATCGCGCTGTACGAGAACGACACGCCGTTCGAGCCGCGCGTGGTGCGGCTGGACGACGAGGCCTCGCGCGAGGACTTCCGCAAGGTCTGGCCGATCCTGCGCTTCCCGGTGCTGCGCGACGAGGCACGCGACCGCACCGTGCCGGAGTCCAGCATCATCATCGAGTACCTGGCGCAGCATTACCCCGGCCGCACGGCGTTGCTGCCCGCCGACCCGCAGGCCGCGCTGGCGGTGCGCGAACGCGACCGCTTCTTCGACCTGTACCTGCACGTGCCCACGCAGAAGATCATCACCGACCGGCTGCGCCCCGAAGGCGGCCACGACGTCATCGGCGTGGCGCAGGCGCGCGAGCAGTTGCGCACCGCCTACGCGCTGCTCGAACAGGACATGCACGAGCGCACCTGGGCCGTGGGCGACACGTTCACCATGGCCGACTGCGCGGCGGCGCCACCGCTGTTCTATGCCGACTGGGCGGAGCCGCTGGATGGCTTCCCGCAGCTCGCCGCCTACCGGCAGCGGCTGATGGCGCGACCGTCCTTCGCCCGCGCGCTGCGCGAGGCGGAGCCGTATCTGCAATACGTGCCGAAGGCGTAACCGTAGGAGCGCACCCTGTGCGCGAATGCTTTGGTGCTCGATCGAAGCAAAAGCATTTCGCGCACAGGGTGCGCTCCTACAAAAGCCTTCAGCCCAGCGCCAGCACGTCGCCCAGCAGCGCCTGGGCGGTGACTTCGGGCCCCGCGCCCGGTCCCTGGATCACCAGCGGCTGGGTGTGGTAGCGGGTGGTGGTGAGCGCGAACTGGTTGTCGGTGCCGTAGAGGCGCGCGGCGGGGTGGTTCGCGGGTACCTCGGCGAGGCCCACGCGGGCATGGCCGCGCTGGTTGAGGCGGGCGAGGAAACGCAGCACGTGGCCGCGCGACTTCGCCTCGGCATGGCGGGCCGCGAGCGGTTCATCGAGTTCTTCGAGGCGGGCGAGGAAGGTTTCCGTGTCCAGCGCGCGCAGCGGCTCGGGCACCAGGCCTTCCACCTGCACCTCCTCGCAACCCAGCGAGAAGCCGGCGTTGCGGGCGATGATCAACAACTTGCGCGCCACATCGTCGCCGGAGAGATCAGCGCGCGGATCGGGCTCGGTGTAGCCCAGCTCGCGCGCCTCGCGCAGCAGCGCGGAGAACGGGCGGCTGCCGTCGTAGCTGTTGAAGAGGTAGGACAGCGAGCCGGAGAACACGCCCTCCAGCGTGAGCAGCGCGTCGCCGCAATGGCGCAACCTGCGCAAGGTGGAAAGCACCGGCAGGCCGGCGCCCACGGTGGCGGAATCGCCGTAACGCGCGCCCTGCGCCTGCGCGGCCTGCAGCGCGCGCCAGCCCGGCAGCTCGCCGCCGGCCAGCGCCTTGTTCGCGGTGACCACGTGGTAGCCGCGGGCCAGCCACTCGGCATGGCGCACGGCCAGCGTGGCGCTGGCGGTGGCGTCCACGACTACCTTCGCCGCGGTTCCGCTGGCATCGAGCGCGGCAAGCAGGGCCGCATCGTCGCGCGGCACGCCGGTGGCCTTGAGCTGCTCGCGCAGGTTGCGCTCGACCAGCTTCGCGGGTTCGGTCTGCTGGCGTCGCGAGTTCGCCGCGCCCACCAGGCGCAGCGCGGCGGCGGCCGGCGTGTTCAGCAGCTTGAGGAAGGCGCCTCCGACGACGCCGGTGCCCAGCAGCACGATGGCGACGGAAGGCGCCGCTGTTGTAGGAGCGGCTTCAGCCGCGATTCCCCGTGAAGAGGTCGCGGCTGAAGCCGCTCCTACGGCCGCGCCCACATCGGCCAGCACCACGCTCATGCGCTCACCCGGCGTTTGGATTCGCCCGCGGCCACCGCGCGCGCCAGCGCGGCGTCAAGGTCGCGCAGCAGGTCGTCGCCGTCCTCGATACCCACCGACACGCGCAGCAAGGTGTCGGCGATACCGGCCTGGCGACGCGCCTCCGGCGCCATCGCGGCGTGGGTCATGGTGGCCGGGTGCGCGATCAGGCTTTCCACGCCACCCAGCGATTCAGCCAGCGAGAAGTATTCCAGGCCGTCGACGAAGGCGGCGATCTGCGCCTCCTCGCCTGCCAGCTCGAAGCTGAGCATGGCGCCGAAACCCTGCTGCTGGCGCGCAGCCAGTGCGTGGTAAGGGTTGGACGCGAGGCCGGGATACCAGACCTTGCGCACGACGGCATGGCCGTCCAGATGCGCGGCGATGCGCGCGGCGTTTTCCTGGTGCTGGCGCAGGCGCACGTTGAGCGTGCGCAGGCCGCGCAGGGTGAGGAAGCTGTCGAACGGCGCGCCGGTGAGTCCGTTGCAGTTGCCCCACCACTTGATCTGCTCGGCCACCGCCGGGTCGCGCGCCACCACCGCGCCGCCCACCACGTCGCTGTGGCCGTTGATGTACTTCGTCGTCGAATGCACTACCACGTCGGCACCCAGCGCCAGCGGCTGCTGCAGCGCGGGCGAGAGGAAGGTGTTGTCCACCACCACCAGCGCGCCCACCGCATGCGCGGCCTGCGCCACGTGACGGATGTCGGTGATGCGCAGCAACGGGTTGGACGGCGTTTCCACCCACACCAGCGCGGGCTTGGCGGCGAGGCCGGCGGCCAGCGCGGCGGGATCGGTGAGGTCGGCGAACTGCACGGCGAAGCGGCCCTTCTTCGCCCACGCGTCGAGCAGGCGCCAGGTGCCGCCGTAGCAATCGTGCGCGGCCAGCACGGTGGCGCCCGCGGGCACCAGCTCCAGCGCCAGCGCCACCGCGGCCATGCCGCTGGCGGTGACCACCGCGCCGACGCCCTGCTCCAGCTCGGCCAGCGCGTTCGCCAGCAGGTCGCGGGTGGGATTGCCGCTGCGCGAATAGTCGTAGGCCCGCTTCTTGCCGAAGCCCTCGAAGCTGTAATTGGTCGACAGGTGCAGCGGCGGCACCACCGCGCCGTGCTGGGTGTCGCTCTCGATGCCGGCGCGCACGGCGCGGGTACAGGGGGACGTGGTGTCGCTCATGGTGATGCTCCCGAAATTCAAAGTCGCGATGGTGTCGTTGTAGTGAGGCTCAGCGCAGCGCTTCGCGCAGCAGCGGCGCGAGTTGCTCCGGTTCCTTGAGGAAGGCGTCGTGGCCGTAGGGCGACTCCACCACCTCCAGCGTGGCCGGGCCGCGCAGGCGGCGCTGCAGTTCGCAGAGGTCGGCCAGCGGCACCAGCCGGTCGGAGGGGAAGCCGATCAGGGTGGCCGGCAATGGCACCTGTTCGGGCACCACGTCGTGCAGGTCGATGGATTCGGACAGCGCGAGGAAGCGCTCCGCATCGAAGCGCTCGACGAAGCGGCGCCCCTGGTGTTCGAGGTAATCCTCGACCGGGAAGTGGAAGCGATCGCCGCGCCATTCCGGCTCGCCGGCGAAGCGGCGGCCGAATTCGGCGCTGCCGCGGTAGGTGGTCATCGCCAGCTGGCGCGCCAGCGCCAGCGCCTCGTCCAGCTGGCCGCTCTGCTGGCCCAGCCGCACGATGCCGCGCTGCACGCTGCGCTGGGCGGTGGACAGCGGATGCGCGCGGTGCGCGCCGGCCAGCAACACCAAGCGGTCCGCCCGCTGCGGATGCCGCGCGGCGAAGGCCAGCGCCACCATCGCACCGTAGGACGAACCCACGAAGGCATGCGCCCTGGCGATGCCCAGCGCATCGAGCAGCGCGGCCAGCGCGTCGGCCTGGTCCTCGCTGGAGATGGTGCCGGCGCCGAGTTCCGCCGGGGTGAGCCAGTCGATCGCCAGCACGCGGTAGCGGGTCAGGTCGATCGCCGCTTCCTCGGCCACCAGCGCCTGCCACCAGCCCGGCGCGGCGTCGGCCGGCGCGGTGACGTCGCGGTCGGCGGAGATGCCGCCCTGCACGATCACGGTGGGCGCATCCGGCACACCGCACCACAGGTAGCGCACGTCGACCGCGCGCGGACCGCTGCCGTACTTCGGGCGGAGGGTAAGCCGCCGGGTGCTGCGCTGGACGCCGAGCCCGCCACGCGCACGCGGCGCGACGGGAAGTGCGACCACGTCGGCGGTACAAGGGGGGCGGGTTTCGGGCAGCTGGCTCATGCGTCTCTCCGTTCGGCATCGCCTGCGGATGCCGGAGAGGAGCCCCGCGCCACGGCACGAAGCCGCCTGCGCAAGCCGCCCATCTGCCGGTGGGCGCCGTAGCCCCGCCGCAGGAGTTGGCACCGTCGCGGAACATTCCGCAGGTTGCCCCGGCTTCAAAGGGCCTGTCCCTCAGCCGGTCTCGATGAGTGGCGACGATATTGCCGACCCAAAGCAAACCTGTCAATAGACGTCTAAACGTCTGGACGCTTATATGCATATTCGTGATAACCATTTCCAGACCGCTCGCCGCCAGCACAAGCTGGCCGCCCAATCCTCCACGGAGCCAGCCATGAGCCTGCAACTGGGCGACATCGCCCCCGACTTCACCCTCGACTCCACCGCCGGCACGGTGCGCTTCCACGATTACGCGGGCGACCACTGGGTAGTGTTCTTCTCGCACCCGAAGGATTTCACCCCGGTGTGCACCACCGAACTGGGCGCGTTCGCAAGCCGCAAGGCGGAGTTCGACGCGCGCCGCACGAAGCTGATCGGCCTGTCGGTGGATACCGTGGCCGACCACCATGGCTGGGCGAAGGACGTCGCCGACGTGGGCGGCGCGGAGATCAACTATCCGCTGCTGGCCGACCCCGAGCTGGAAGTGGCGAAGCTCTACGGCATGTTCCATCCCAAGGCCGACCCCAAGGTCACCGTGCGCTCGGTGTTCGTGATCGACCCGCAGAAGAAGGTGCGGCTGATCCTCACCTACCCGCCGAGCGCAGGCCGCAACGTGGACGAGGTGCTGCGCGTGCTCGACTCGCTGCAGCTCACCGACGGCCGCAAGCTCACCACGCCGGTGGACTGGCAGCCGGGCGACGACGTGATCATCGCGCCCTCGGTGTCCGACGAGGATGCGCGCAAGCTGTATCCCGACGGCTGGCGCACGCTGAAGCCCTACCTGCGCCTGGTGCCCGCACCGGCGGCGTGAGCGTCCCTCCTGCAGGAGCGGACCCTGTGCGCGAATGCCTTGACGCTTGATCGAAGCCACGAGCATTCGCGCACAGGGTGCGCTCCTACGGGCCTGCTTGGACGACATGTCCTGATTCGTGAGTGAACCCTCGCCATGAGCATCCACCCCGACCTCTCTGCCAGCGTGGGCCACACCCCGCTGATCCGCCTGCGCCATGCCAGCGAGCTCACCGGCTGCGAGGTGCTGGCCAAGGCCGAGTTCCTGAATCCCGGCGGCTCGATCAAGGATCGGACCGCGCTGGGGCTGGTGCTGGACGCGGAAAAGCGTGGTGAACTCAGGCCCGGCGGCACCATCGTGGAAGGCACCGCCGGCAACACCGGCATCGGCCTCGCCCTGGTTGGCGCCAGCCGCGGTTATCGCACGGTGATCTTCATGCCGGACACGCAGAGCGCCGAGAAGATCGCCGCGCTGCGCGTCACCGGAGCCGAGGTGCGGCTGGTGCCCGCGGTGCCGTACAAGGACCCCAACCACTACGCCCACCATGCGCGGCGCCACACCGAGGCGCTGAACGCCGCGCGCCCCGGCAGCGCGTGGTTCGCGAACCAGTTCGACAACACCGCGAACCGCGACTGGCACGCCGCCACCACCGGCGTGGAGATCTGGGAGCAGACCGAGGGCCGCGTGGACGGCTTCGTCTGCGCCGCCGGCACCGGCGGCACGCTGGCCGGCGTGGGCCACGCACTGAAGGCGCGCAAGCCGCAGGTGCGCATCGCGCTGGCCGACCCGACCGGTTCGGCACTGGCCAGCTACGTGCGCACCGGCGAACTGGCCGCCAGCGGCAACTCGATCAGCGAGGGCATCGGCTCCAGCCGCATCACCGCGAACTTCGACGGCGCGGCCATCGACCTCGCCTGGTCGATTCCCGACGACGAATCCGTACCGCTGGCGCACCGCCTGCTGCACGAGGAGGGTTGGTGCGTGGGCGGCTCCAGCGGGGTGAACGTCGCCGGCGCGATCCGCCTCGCCCGCGCGCTGGGCCCCGGCCACACCATCGTCACCGTGCTCGCCGACGCCGGCACGCGCTACCAGGCCAAGCTGTTCAATCCTGCCTTCCTGCGCGAGAAGGGCATCCCGGTGCCGGACTGGCTGGAGCAGGCGTTTCCGACTGCGGCGCCGGCCCAGCCGCCGCGCCCGGAAGTCGTGCATCGCGTGTTCGCCAAGGCGCTCTGAAGGGAACCTCGAAATACCTCTCAACTTGCGTCATTCCGGCGAAAACCGGGATGACGAGCAAAAAAGCGGTTATTCGATGTTCCCTGAAGTGCCGCCCGCGCGGCCCACGAGCGAGCCAGTGCCGCTTCATGCGCGACCTGTTAGCGTGCGCGCATGAACGCCCCCACGCCTCCCGATCTGCGCGTCGCCCTGCGCCGCGACGGCTACGCCTTCGTCACCGCCGAGGTCATGCGTGGCCTGCTCGACGCGGCCACGCTCGCCGACTGGCCCACGTTCGCCGCCAGCTGGAACGCGCTCGGTGACGACAGCTACCTCGCCGCACGCGGTCGCCATCGCCGTCGGCGCCATGCGGTGTTCACCGCCGGTGCCGACGGCGCGATCCGCCGCGAGCCGCACCAGCCGCATCACCAGAGCGTCACCTACAACGCCTTGCAGGGCGGCATCGAGCGCTGGTTCGAGCCGGTCGAGGCGGGCATCGCGGACGGCGCCAGCCTGCGCCGCGTCCTCGCGTTCTGCCGCGACGGCTTCGGCGCGCTGGCGCCGGAAGTACGGCAGTGGCGCATCGAAGTGCACCAGTTCCGCATCGAGGCGCGCGCCGACGAGGCCGGCGAACCCACGCCCGAGGGCGTGCACCGCGACGGCGTGGACTACGTGCTGGTGCTGCTGGTCGACCGCGAGAACATCGAGCGCGGCATCACCACCATCCACGCGCCCGACGGCCACGAGCTGGGCCAGTTCACGCTTGCCCACGCCTTCGACGCGGCGCTGGTCGACGACCACCGCGTGTTCCACGGCGTCACCCCGGTGGTGCCGAAGGACCCGGCGCTGCCCGCGCACCGCGATGTGCTGGTGGTGACGTTCAAAGCGGACTGAGCTGCACTACGCTGGGCGCCGCGCCCACTCCGGAGCCACGCATGTCCATCGCCGCCAATCTCGTGATCGCCCTGATCGCGCTGCTGCACGTCTGGTTCCTCGTCCTGGAGATGTTCCTGTGGACGCAGCCGCGTGGCCGTCGGACCTTCGGCACCACGGCGGCATTCGCCGAGCAATCGAAGACGCTGGCCGCGAACCAGGGCTTGTACAACGGCTTTCTCGCCGCCGGCCTGGCCTGGGGCCTGCTGCTGTCCGGCAGCGAGGCCTTGCACGTGAAGTGCTTCTTCCTCGGCTGCGTGCTGCTCGCCGGTATCTACGGCGGCCTCACTGCGGCACGCAAGATCCTCTGGTTCCAGGCCTTGCCCGCCGCCGTCGGTCTGGTGCTGGTGCTGCTGACCTAGACGCGTGCCGACCCGGCGCAGCGTTCGCGATCCTGTACGCAGGAAAAATGGGCACAACGGTGCCCGCGCCGTCGAACAGTAAGATGGGCTGATCTGGTCCCTCGCAAGGAATCTCCATGCCCTCCCGGCTGCTGAAACGCGCCTGCGCGTTCGCCGTGCTGTTCGCCGTCGCACAGACGGGTTTCGCGCAGACGCCCGCCACCGTGCAGTTGCAGGACCTCACCTGGACCGAGTTGCGCGCGCAGATCTACGCCGGCAAGACCACCGTCATCATCCCGATCGGCGGCACCGAGCAGAGCGGCCCGTACATCGCGGTGGGCAAGCACAACCGGCGCGCCACGATACTGGCCGAACGCATCGCCGAGCAGTTGGGCAATGCGCTGGTGGCGCCGACGGTCGCCTACGTGCCCGAAGGCAGCTACGCCCCGCCGACCTCGCACATGCGCTTCCCAGGCACCATCACCATCCCGGACAGCACGTTCGAGCAGCTGCTGGCCTCGGCCGCGAACAGCTTCGCCGTGCACGGCTTCCGCAACATCGTGTTCCTCGGCGACCACGGCGGCTACCAGAAGGACCTGCAGCACGTGGTGGCGCAATTGAACCGGCAATGGGCCGGCAAGCCGGCGCGTGCCTTCGCGCCGCCGGAATACTACGAGGCGAGTTCCACCGGCTACGCGCAGACCCTGCGCCAGCACGGCATCCGCGACGACGAGATCGGCACCCACGCGGGGCTGGCCGACACTTCGCTGCAACTGGCTGTGGCGCCGCAGATGGTGCGACTGGAGCGCCTGCGGACAGCGCCGAAGCCCGGCGCGGCGGACGGCGTCTACGGCGGCGACCCGCGCCGCTCCAGCGCGGCGCTGGGTCAGCTCGGCGTCGACGCGATCGTGGCGCGCACGGTCGAGGCGATCCGCCGCGACACGGCTGGGCGATAATGCGCCACTCGCATTCCATGCACCTCCCTCCCCTGCAGCGAACCACCATGTCCCCAGCATCCCTTCGTCTTCCGCGCCTCGCCCTGCTGGCCGGCACCGCCCTGGCCGGCCTGGTCGCCGCCCCGCTGGCCGCCGCCGCGTCGTCGGTCCAGACCGTTCCCGGCATGCCGCCGGTGCTGAATCCCGCCAACCTGTACAACGAGGCCGGCGTCGGCCACCTCAGCCCCGCCGTGGCCGGCGATCTGGCGCGCATCTACGTGCCGAACCTGCGCGGCGACAGCGTTTCCGTGATCGACCCGGCCACCTACAAGGTGGTCGACACGTTCAAGGTCGGGCAGAGCCCGCAGCACGTCGTGCCCTCGTGGGACCTGAAGACGCTGTGGGTGACCAACAACGCCGAAGGCCACAGTGACGGCAGCCTCACCCCGATCGACGCGCGGACCGGCAAGCCGGGCGCCTCGATCCCGGTGGACGATCCGTACAACATGTACTTCACCCCCGATGGCAAGCAGGCCATCGTGGTGGCCGAGGCGCACGCGCGGCTGGACTTCCGCAATCCGCACACGATGGCGCTGGAATCCAGCCTGCAGGTGCCCGGCTGCAAGGGCATCAACCACGCCGACTACTCGATCGACGGCCGCTACGCGATCTTCACCTGTGAATTCGGCGGCCGGCTGGCGAAGATCGACATCGTCCACCGCAAGGTGCTGGGCTACCTGCAACTGGACAAGCACGGCATGCCGCAGGACATCCGCGTCTCGCCCGACGGCAAGGTGTTCTATGTCGCCGACATGATGGCCGACGGCGTGTTCCTGATCGACGGCAACAGCTTCCAGAAGATCGGCTTCATCAAGACCGGCGTCGGCACCCACGGCCTGTACCCGAGCCGTGATGGCAGCAAGCTCTACGTGGCCAACCGCGGTTCGAACAAGATCCACGGGCCGCGCAAGGGCAAGGGCAGCGTGTCGGTGATCGACTTCGCCACGCGCAAGGTGGTGGCGAACTGGCCGATCCCCGGCGGCGGCAGCCCGGACATGGGCAACGTCAGCGCCGACGGCAGGACGCTGTGGCTGTCCGGCCGCTTCGACGACGTGGTCTACGCCATCGACACCGGCACCGGCAAGGTGCGCAAGATCAAGGTCGGCGCCGAGCCGCACGGTCTCGCGGTATGGCCGCAGCCGGGCCGCTACTCGTTGGGGCACACCGGGATCATGCGCTGACGGCAGGGCAAAAAGACGAGGTGCGCTTTCGCCGCCGTCTAGCCGAAAAGCCCGGGCAATGTCCCGGGCTTTTCGTTTTCGAGGTTGCGGCTACCCCTCGTTGCAGGCCGGGTCTTCCGCCGCCGATCTGCTCCTCGGCACAGCGGCCGAACCGGCCAGGATGCCGCCGTCGATATGGATCTCGCTGCCGGTCATGTAGGTCGCCTCGTCCGAAGCGAGCAGGACGGCGATGGCAGCAACCTCTTCCGGCCTGCCGAAACGCCGCAGCGGCGTATCCCTGACGAAAGCCGCCATGTTCGTTTCGCGCTCTTCGTCGCTGCCGAGCATCGGTTCCCACATCGGCGTGAGCACCGCTGCCGGATGGATGGCATTGCAACGCACGCGCAATCCCTGCTCTGCGCAATAGAGCGCCACGCTCTTGGTGTGATTGCGTACTGCCGCCTTGCTCGATGCATAGGCGGCAGCCGCAGGGATACCGACCACGCCGGAGCGCGACGAGATGTTGATGATCGAGCCGGTGCCGCGTGCGCGCATGACCCGAATCGCTGCGCGGCAGCCGAGGAAAACACCATCGAGATTGGTCGCATGCACGCGCCGCCAATCGGCGAGGCTGGCGTGCTCCGGGTCGTGGGCGGCCGCGCCTTCCTCGAAGCCGGTGATGCCGGCGTTGTTCACCAGCACGTCGAACCGTCCGGAGCGATCCAGCACATGATCCATGCAGCACTGCCAATCTATCTCTTCGCGGACATCCAGCCGCAGGAACGTCGCCTGCTCGCCCAGCCGCCTTGCGACAGCTTCGCCCAAGGTGCTGTCGATGTCCGTCAGATAGACCCTCGCGCCTTCATCCACGAAGGCCGCGGTGATGGCCGCACCGATGCCGCGCGCCGCGCCGGTGACCAGCGCGACCTTGCCATTCAAACGTCCCATGGTTTACCCCTTGCCTGATTCAGATAGGCAATGCACACCAAGTGCCTTGCCACCAACTGCTGCTCAAGCAAGGTTCATGGCACAGCTCTCCCGGCGCGCAAGGGGAAGGAAACGAGGCAAGGGCGGGCACCATTGGGTGGTACCCGGATCGGGCCGCTACAATAGCAGGTTCGCGCCTTTTGACTGCCCCGCTGCCCATGTCCATCCACCTCCAAGAAACCCGCCGCCGCCGCACCTTCGCCATCGTCAGCCATCCCGACGCGGGCAAGACCACGCTGACGGAGAAGCTGCTGCTGTTCGGTGGCGCGATCCAGATGGCCGGCTCGGTGAAGGGCCGCAAGGCGGCGCGCCACGCCACCTCGGATTGGATGGCGCTGGAGAAGGAGCGCGGCATCTCGGTGACCTCGTCGGTGATGCAGTTCCCCTACGAGGGCAAGATCGTCAACCTGCTCGATACCCCCGGCCACGCGGACTTCTCCGAGGACACCTACCGCGTGCTCACCGCAGTGGATTCGGCGTTGATGGTGATCGACTGCGCCAAGGGCGTGGAGGAGCGTACGATCAAGCTGATGGAGGTGTGCCGCCTGCGCGACACGCCGATCATGACCTTCATCAACAAGCTCGACCGCGAGGGCCGCTCGCCGATCGAGCTGCTGGACGAGGTGGAGTCGGTGCTGGGCATCGCCTGCGCGCCGCTGACCTGGCCGATCGGCATGGGCAAGCGCCTGAAGGGCGTGTACCACCTGCTGCTGGACGAGGTGCACCTGTTCGAGCAGGGCAAGAACTTCACGCGGCAGGATTCCACCATCTTCAAGGGCCTGGACGCGCCCGGCCTGGAAACCGCGATCGGCAGCGAGGCGCTGGCCGAGCTGCGCGAGGAACTGGAGCTGGTGCAGGGTGCCGCGCCTGCGTTCGACCTCGACGACTATCTCGCCGGCAAGCTCACGCCGGTGTTCTTCGGCTCGGCGGTGAACAACTTCGGCGTGCAACTGCTGCTGGACTTCTTCGTCGAACACGCGCCCGCGCCGCGCGCACGCGCCACCACCACGCGCGAGATCGTGCCCGAGGAAGAAAAGCTCACCGGCTTCGTGTTCAAGATCCAGGCGAACATGGATCCCGCCCACCGCGACCGCGTGGCCTTCATGCGCGTGTGCTCGGGCACTTACGCAGCCGGCATGAAGATGATCCAGACGCGCACGAACAAGGAAGTGCGCATCGCGAACGCGCTCACCTTCATGGCCAGCGACCGCGAGATCGTGGAAACCGCCTACCCGGGCGACGTGATCGGCCTGCACAACCACGGCACCATCGCCATCGGCGACACCTTCACGGAGGGTGAGCCGGTGTCCTTCACCGGCATCCCGAACTTCGCGCCCGAGCTGTTCCGCCGCGCGCGCCTGCGCGATCCGCTGAAGATGAAGGCGTTGCAGAAGGGCCTGGCCCAGCTCTCCGAGGAAGGCGCCACCCAGTTCTTCCGGCCCTTGATGAGCAACGATCTGATCCTGGGCGCGGTGGGCGTGCTGCAGTTCGACGTGGTGGCCTATCGCCTCAAGGACGAATACGGCGTGGACGCGGTGTTCGAGCCGGTGACCGTGGCCACCGCGCGCTGGGTGCACTGCGCAGACGAGAAGAAGCTGGAGGAGTTCCGCGAGAAGAACGCGATGAACCTCGCGATCGACGGCGCCGGCGAACTGGTCTACCTGGCGCCCTCGCGGGTGAACCTGCAGCTGGCGCAGGAGCGCGCGCCCGCGGTGCGCTTCGCCGCCACGCGCGAACATGCGACGTCCGTGGAAATGTGACGCGACGACGCGTGGCGGAAGTCACGCAGACGGAACCCCGCACGCCCGCTAGGCTTTGCGGCAATCATCCAGGGGATTGCTTACATGAATGGCATGCCGTCGCTCGCCTACGTCACGCCGGCCACCGCGCCGTCATGGAAACGCTGGCTGGTGTGCTCGCCGCTGGCGCGCATCGTGATCTTCATGGTGCTGTTCATCGCGCTGAACCGGTCGAGCTCAGCGCTCGTCCACCTGCTCATGCACGGCATGGCCAAGACACCGATGAGCTCGGCGCTGACCTACCTTGCGGTCGTCCTGCTGCCGGCGATCGTCACCTACGTGTTCCTGGTCCGCGTCGTCGAGCGCCGCAAGCCGGAAGAACTGGCGCCGCGGCGCTGGCCCGGCGCGCTCGGCGGCCTGCTGGCGGGCAGCCTGCTGTTCAGCACCGTGGTCGGCGTGCTGTGGCTGCTGGGCAGCTATCACGTCACCGGCTTCAATCCCCACGCCGACTGGCTGCCGGCCCTGCTGGTCACCGGCATCGGCGCCGGCATCGGCGAGGAGATCATGTTCCGGGGCGTGCTGTTTCGCGTTACCGAGGAAGGCCTGGGCACCTGGGCGGCGCTGCTGATCTCGGCGCTGTTCTTCGGCTTCGCGCATGCCGGCAATCCGGGCGCCACCGCATGGAGTTCGGCCGCCATCGCGATCGAGGCCGGCCTGCTGTTCGGCCTGCTCTACCACGTCACCCGTTCGCTGCCGGTCTGCATGGGCCTGCACGCGGCCTGGAACTTCTGCCAGGGCACGGTCTACGGCATCCCGGTCTCCGGTTTGAAAGCCGACGGCTGGCTGGTGTCCACCCGCACCGGCCCGGACTGGCTCAGCGGCGGCGTGTTCGGCGCCGAGGCCTCGGTGGTGGCGCTGACGCTGTGCCTGCTGTGCTCGGCCGCGCTGCTGGCGCTGGCGCTGCGCCGGCACACGCTGGTGCCGCCGAGCTGGCGTCGGCGCTGACCGGGCGGTCGCCGGCTATGGCTTGACGCCCGCAGCGGTTACCCTGTGCGCCACACCCGCGCACGGCAGGAACGTGCGCCGGCCAGCCCTTCGAAACGTTCGGCGACACGACCATGCCCGCGACGACCCGAAAGTATTCCTGGCTGGCGAACCAGCCGATCCAGCGCAAGATCCAGCTGGCCATCGTGCTGCTGCTCGGCGTGTCGCTGGCCGCCAACCTGCTGATGCTCGATTCGCTGCGCCAGCAGGACGTGGCGCGGCACTGGTACGTGCACACCTATTCGGTGCTGCAGCAGGTCGACGAGATCCACCACGCGACCAAGACTGCCCAGGTCGGCATCCGCGGCTATCTGCTGGACCAGCGCCCCGAACAGCTCGCCGCCTACACCACCAGCGTGCGGGAGTTCGGCGGCCTTGCCCGCAAGCTGCGCACGCTGACCGCCGACAACCCGGTGGAGCAGGTGCGCATCGACCGGCTCGAAACCCTGGTGGCGCAATGGCTCCAGGAAGTGGACGACGGCGCGGTCGCGCCGCTGCAGAAGCTGGGGGCGCTGGACCAGTCGCAGCAGGCGACCGAGCGGCAGCGCATCCAGTCCGACTACATGAGCCACCGCTCCGTGCGGGCCGCCAACATCCTCGCCCTGCTCGACCAGATGAGCGCCACCGAGCAGGGCTTGCTGGCCAGCCGTACCGCGCGCATGGATCAACTGATGGTGCGCACCCGCGTGATCGACGCGGTCTTTGGCGTGCTGATGCTGCTGCTGGGCATCTGGGTGATCTCGCTGTGCTACCGCCTGATCACCCGGCCGCTGCGGCGCATCACGGACCAGATGAACCGGCTCGCCGCGCATGACCACACCATCGAGGTCCGCCAGGTGGAGCGCGGCGACGAGATCGGCGAGATCGCCCGCGCGCTGCAGGTGTTCAAGGAGATGGCGATAGCGACGCACGACAACGCCCGGCTGAAGAGCCAGGTCGCGGCGATCTCGCAGCAGCTGCAGGAAGCCACTACCCACCGCGCATTCGCCGAGCAGCTGACCGGCGAACTGATGCCGCTGCTCAAGGCCGGCGTCGGCCTGCTCTACCTGCACGACGAAGCCAGCGGACGACTTGACCTGATCGGCAGCTACGGCCTCCGGCTGGGCGCCCATCCCGCCGTGCGCTACCTGCCGGGCGAGGGCCTGGTCGGCCAGTGCGCGCAGGACCACCAGCCGATCGAACTGGACCAGCTGCCGGACGACTACCTGCGCATCGACTCCGGCAGCGGCAACGCGCTGCCACGCCACCTGCTGATCCTGCCCGTGCTGCTGCGCGACCGCCTGATCGGGGTGCTGGAATTCGCCGGCTTCGAGGCGCCGACGGCACCGCAGCGGCAGCTGCTGGAGCAGTTGTTGCCGGTGATCGCGCTGTCGCTGGACAACCTCAACCGCGCGGTGCGCACCCAGGACCTGCTCGAACAGACCCAGGAACAGGCCGACCAGTTGCGCGTCAGCAGCATCACCCTGCGCCAGCAGCAGGAAGCGCTGCGCGACTCGCACGACAACCTGGAGGCGAAGACGCTGGAACTGGAGGAACAGTCGCAGCGCCTGCTGGTTTCCGAAGAGGAACTGCGCGTGCAGGCGGAGGAACTGCAGGCCTCGAACGAGGAACTGCGCCTGCAGAGCGACACCTTGCACGAGCAGAAGCGCACGCTGGAAGCACTGCAGGCGGAGACCGCCGAGAAGGCGCAGGAACTGGCGCGCGCCAGCCAGTACAAGAGCGAGTTCCTCGCCAACATGTCGCACGAGCTGCGCACGCCGCTGAACAGCCTGCTGATCCTCTCGCGCAGCCTGGCGGAGAACCCGGGTGGGCGGCTGGACAGCGAGGAAGTCGAATCGGCGCAGATCATCCACGACGCCGGCAGCAGCCTGCTGCGTCTCATCAACGACATCCTCGACCTGTCCAAGATCGAGGCCGGAAAGATGGAGCTGGCGCTGGACGACTACGCGCTGGAAGACCTCGCCCGCAGCCTGCGCCGCAACTTCGACCACGTGGCCCGCGACAAGCGGCTGGACTTCACCGTGCAGTTGGCCGGCGACCTGCCCGCGCGCATCCACACCGACCCCGGCAAGCTGGAGCAGATCGTCAACAACCTGCTGGCGAACGCATTCAAGTTCACCGCCGCCGGCTCGGTGCAGGTGCGCATCGGGCGCCCGTCCGCCGAACTGGCGCTGCCCGCCGCACTGGCGGACCCGTCGTCGCTGCTGGCGATCAGCGTGCGCGACAGCGGCATCGGCATCCCCGCCGACAAGCAGGAGAAGGTGTTCGCCGCGTTCGAGCAGGTCGACGCCAGCACCAGCCGGCAGTACGGCGGCACCGGCCTCGGCCTCAGCATCTCGCGGCGCATGGCCGCCCTGCTCGGCGGCGACATCGTGCTGCGCAGCGAAAGTGGCCGCGGCAGCGAATTCACCCTGCTGCTGCCCGAGCGCAGCGTGGCTGCCACGCCGGCCACGGCCGCGGAGGCGCCGCTGGCCACCACAGCCGTGCGGCCGCCGTCCGGCCCCGCGCTGCTGCCGGGCAGCCTGCCCGACGACCGCGAGCGCATCGCCCCCGGCGAGGCGCCGATCCTGATCGTCGAGGACGACCCCGCGTTCGCGCGCATCCTCGCCGACATGGTGCGCCAGAAGGGCTATCCGATGCTGCTCGCCGCCAACGGCGAGAGCGGGCTGGAGCTGGCGCGCCGCTACCGCCCGCTGGGCATCCTGCTCGACGTGATGCTGCCGGGCATCGACGGTTGGACGGTGGCCGAGCGGCTCAAGGCCGACCCGGCCACGCGCGCGATCCCGGTGCATTTCCTCTCCGCCGCCGATGGCGCCGAGCACGGCCACGAACTTGGTGCGGTGGGCTTCCTCACCAAGCCGGTCAGCCGCGAGCAGATCAACGAGGCGGTCGAGCGCCTGCTGCACGTGGCGCGCGACCGCACCCGCCGCCTGCTGGTGGTGGACGACGATGCGGCCGAGCGCAGCGCACTGCGCAACCTGCTGCGCCAGGAGGGCGTCGAGATCGACGAGGCGGCTTCCGCCGAGCAGGCGCTGGAACGGATCGCGGCCGACGGCTACGACTGCATCGTGCTGGACCTCGGCCTGCCCGGCCTCGACGGCGTGGATCTGCTGGAACGCCTTGCCGCCGGCGGCAGCGTGCCGCCGGTGGTGATCTACTCCGGCCGCGACCTCAGCCGCGAGGAAAGCCTGCGCATCCGCCAGTACACCGACAGCATCGTGATCAAGGGCGAGCGTTCGCCGGACCGGCTGCTGGACGAGGTCAGCCTGTTCCTGCACCGCATCCGCCAGCAGCCGGCCGCCAACGCGGCCGAGGTCGCCGACGGCCTGCAGGGCCACCAGCTGCTGCTGGTCGACGACGACATGCGCAACCTGTTCGCGCTGTCGAAGGTGCTGCGCGGCTGGGGCCTCAAGGTCAGCATGGCGCAGGACGGCCCGCGCGCGCTGCGCATGCTGGACGAGGACGCCGCGCTGGAGCTGGTGCTGATGGACATCATGATGCCGGGCATGGACGGCTACGAGGCGATCCGGCAGATCCGCGCGCAACCGCGCCATGCCCAGCTGCCGATCATCGCGCTCACCGCCAAGGCGATGCGCGGCGATCGCGAGCAATGCCTCGCGGCCGGCGCGAACGACTACCTCTCCAAGCCGGTCGACCTCGACAAGCTCAACTCGATGATCCGCGTCTGGCTGCGCCGCTGAGGCCAAAAGTGGACCATCCGCCGGACGACCTCGAACTCGAAGGCATCGAACTGGACCTGTTCGTCGAGGCGATGCGGCGGCGCCACGGCTACGACTTCGGCCAGTACGCGCCGGCCTCGCTGCTGCGCCGCGTGCGCCAGCTCGCGCAACGCCACGGCGACGGCGCGATCAGCGCGCTCACCCATCGCCTGCTGCACGAGCCGGCCCTGCTGCCGCAGCTGCTGGAAGGCCTGTCGGTGCCGGCCTCGGACATGTTCCGCGACCCGTCCGTGTTCCGCGCGCTGCGCGAGCAGGTATTGCCGCTGCTCGCCTCCTGGCCGCAACTCACGATCTGGCAGGCGGGCTGCGCCCACGGCGAGGAGGTGTATTCGCTGGCGATCCTGCTGGAGGAGGCCGGGCTGTACGAGCGCAGCCAGATCTTCGCCACCGACCTCAGCGCGCAAGCGCTGGAGCGTGCGCGCGAAGGCATCTACCCGCTGCGCTCGGCGCAGCAGTGGTCGCGCAATTATCTGGCGGCCGGCGGCAACCATTCGCTGTCCGACTACTGCAGCGCGCGCTACGGCCTGCTCAAGCTCGATGGCCGGCTGCGCCGCCACGTCACCTTCGCCCAGCACAACCTGGCGGCCGACGCGGTGTTCTGCGAGGCGCAACTGGTGCTGTGCCGCAACGTGCTGATCTACTTTTCCAACCCGCTGCAACAGCGCAGCCTCGCGCTGTTCCGCGACTCGCTGGTGCGCGGCGGCTTCCTCTGCCTGGGGCTGCGCGAGCGCCCGGGCGCCGCGGAAGCCGACTTCACGCCCATCGACGCCAACCTGCGCATCTACCGGCACATCGGCCCGACGGCGACGGAACGGCGGCCATGACGCGCCCGGCCGCGATCGTGCTGGGCTGTTCGGCCGGCGGCCCCGAGGCGCTGAAGGTCGTGCTGGGCGGACTCGATCCGCGCCTGCCGCAGGCGGTGCTGGTCTGCTGCCACACCGGCTCGGAAACGGTGGCGCTGCTGTGCGAACTGCTGGCCCGCGCCTCGCGGCTGCCGGTGATCGAGGCGGCCGAGCGCGAAGCCGTGCGCGGCGGCACGGTGCAGGTTGCACCCGCCGGCTACCATCTGCTGGTGGAACGCGACCTGCACTTCACGCTGTCGACGGATCCGCGCGTGAACCTGGTGCGGCCTTCCATTGACGTGCTGTTCGCCTCCGCTGCCGCAGCATGGCGCAACGCCCTGGTTGGCGTGGTGCTCAGCGGCGCGAACGCCGACGGCGCCGACGGCCTGCGCGAGTTGCGCCGGCTGGGTGGCTGCGCGATCGTGCAGTCGCCGGACGACGCGCTGGCCAGCGCGATGCCGCAGGCGGCGCTAGCCCGCGCCGGTGCCGACCATTGCGTACCGCTGGATGCGATCGCCCCCCTGCTCAACCAGCTGTGCCTGCCATGACCGACCTGCGTCCGAAGCTCCTGATCGTCGATGACACCCGCGCGAACCTGGTGGCGATGCGCCACCTGCTCGGTGACTGCGGCGCCGAACTGGTCGAGGCCACCAGCGGCAACGAGGCGCTGGCGCTGTGCCTGGAACAGGCGTTCGCGCTGATCCTGCTCGACGTCAACATGCCCGACATGGACGGCTTCGAGGTGGCCACCCTGCTCGGCGAGACCGAGCAGTTGCGCGACACGCCGGTGATCTTCGTCACCGCCGCCTACGCCGACGACGTCGACCGCCTGAAGGGCTACCGCTCCGGCGCGGTGGACTACATCGCCAAGCCGATCAACGACGTGATCCTGCGCTCGAAGGTGCGCGTGTTCCTCGACCTCTACAACGCGCGCATGGAACTGCAGCAGGCGCTGGGCGAACTGGGCGAGCGCAACCGCCAGCTGCAGGCGGAGATCGCCGAGCGCCAGCGCGCCGAGGCGCAGGTGCGCCATCAGGCCACCCACGACATGCTCACCGGCCTGCCGAACCGCGCGCTGTTCCACGAGCGCCTGCACCAGGCCATCGCGCAGGCGCCCGGGCGCGGCTTCGCGATGGCGATGCTCGACATCGACGGTTTCAAGGCGGTCAACGACACCCACGGCCATCCGGTCGGCGACGCCCTGCTCCAGTCCATCGCCGTGCGCCTGCGGGCGCACGTGCGCGCGGGCGACACCGTGGCGCGGCTGGGTGGCGACGAGTTCGCGCTGATCCTCGAGGACGCCGCGCAACTGCCGCTGCTGCTCGAACGCTGCCAGCAGCTGTGCGACACGCTGGCCCTGCCCTATCCCCTGCCCGGCCCCGCCGGCGAGGTGGTGGCGCGGGTCAGCGCCAGCATCGGCATCGCGCTGTGGAACTCCGGCACGCCCTCGGACGAAGCCCTGATCCAGGCCGCCGACCGCGCGCTCTACGAGGCCAAGCGGGCGGGCAAGAACCGCTGCCTGCTCGACGTGGCGCACGCCGCCTGAGCGATCAATCCCGGCGCCGTGGCGACAACCACATGTCGATGCGCGCGCGAAACACTTCCTCGCCCGCGTCGTCGCACACGCTGATCCGCACCGGCCAGGCATAACCGGCAGGCGCCTCCACCGCCGGCGCATCCGGCGTGGCAACGGCGTGCATGGTGCCGCGCGCCTTGGCCAGGTATTCCACCGTCATCCCCCTGGGAATCCAGCGCATCGAGTCAGGGATGCTGGCGTCGGTCAGCATGCCGCCGCTCAGCTCGGCGAGGTTGCACAGCGCGATCGCGTGCACGGTGCCGATGTGGTTGTGCACGCGGCGGCGGTCGCGTATCGCGATCTCGCAGCGCCCCGGCGCCAGCGCCACGAAGCGCGGCGCGATGGTGGCGAAGTACGGCGCCTTGAAGCAGATCAGCCGGCCGTACAGCCAGCGCCCGGCGGGCCACCGGGAAAGCCGGTGCCAGAGTTTCAGCGACTCGCTCATGCACTTGGCTCCCGAGAAGCGAACGGGGCAACGCACGCCCCGTTCCTCTATCCCAATATCGCGACGCGACTCAGGCCGCGTCGGCCAGCTTCTTCCGGCGCTCGTCCGCACGTGTCACCGCCGCACGCAGCTCGTCCGGATCGAAGTCGTCCACCGAGATGAACTCGAACACCGCCACGTGCACGCGCTTGAGCAAGTCGTGCTCGGCCTGGGTCACCACGCCGGCGGCCAGCGCCTCGGCCAGTTGGCCATCGTAGTCGTGCGCCTTGAACTGGCCGGCCTTCAGGCCCTTCAGGAACTTGCGCTCCACCGGCTCGGCGGCGATCACGTCGGGCAGCAGCGCGTTCATGCGGCCCACCGTGTTGTTCGCCGTGGGCTTGAGATACACCCATTCGACCAGGCGGTCGCGCGCCTCGTTCGGCGCGGTGAGCAGCGCGGCCACGCGACGGCCGAGGCGATCGGACGGCGGCACCTCGCGGCGGCCGAACGGGAACACCAGCGCACGCAGCAGCCAGGCCACCGGGCGCACCGGGAAATTGCGGATCGCGCCGTCCAGCGCGTTCTGGATCAGCCACATGCATTCGTGGAAGCCCCAGGCAAGGAACGGGCGATCCGCCTCCGGCCGGCCGGTGTCCTCGTAGCGCTTGAGCATGGCGCTGGCGATGTAGAGATAGCTCAGCACGTCGCCGAGGCGCGCGGAGAGCTTCTCCTTGAATTTCAGCTTGCCGCCCAGCACGCCCATGAAGGTGTCGGCGCACAGCGCCAGCGCCGCGGAGTAGCGGTTGAGCTTGCGGTAGTAGCGGCGCGTGTAGGCGTCACCCGCGGCATCGCCCATGCGGCCGCCGGACAGGCCCATCGCGAAGCTGCGCACGGCGTTGGAGAGGCCGAAGCCGATATGGCCGAACAGCGCCTTGTCGAATCGGCGCAGCCGCTGGCTGTAGTCGACGATGGACAGCGCCTCCATTTCCTGCAGCACGTAGGGATGGCAGCGGATCGCGCCCTGGCCGAAGATCATCAGGCTGCGCGTCATGATGTTCGCGCCTTCCACCGTGATCGCGATCGGCACGCAGGCCCAGCCGCGGCCGGCGTAGTTCTTCGGGCCCAGCTGCACCGCCTTGCCGCCGTGCACGTCCATGGTGTCGCCGGCCACCACGCGCGCCCATTCGGTGGCGTGGTACTTGGCGATCGCCGAGGGCACCGCCGGCCGCTCGCCGCGATCCACCGCCGCCGCGGTGGCGCGCGACAACGCCGTGGTGGCGTAGGTGAGCCCGCCGATGCGCGCCAGCGCCTCTTCCACGCCCTCGAAGCGGGCGATCGCGAGACCGAACTGCTTGCGCATGCGCGCATAGGCACCGGTGGCCGCGGCCGAACCGCGCATCGCGCCCGTCGCATTCGACGGCAGCGAAATCGCGCGACCCACCGACAGGCATTCCACCAGCATGCGCCAGCCGTGGCCGGCCATGTGCGGGCCGCCAATCAGCACGGACAGCGGCGCGAACACGTCCTTGCCGTGGATCGGGCCGTTCTGGAACGGGATGTTCAGCGGGAAATGCCGCCGGCCGATCTGCAGGCCCTGGGTGGAGCGCGGCAGCAGCGCGAGGGTGATGCCGAGATCCTCCTTGTCGCCCAGCAGGTGCTCGGGGTCGTACATGCGGAAGGCCAGGCCCACCACGGTGGCGATCGGCGCCAGGGTGATGTAGCGCTTGTCGAAGGTGAGCCGGATGCCCAGCGTCTCGACGCCATCGACGACCTGCTTGCAGACGATGCCCACGTCGGGAATCGAGGTGGCGTCGGAGCCGGCGTACGGGCCGGTCAGCGCGAAGCAGGGAATCTCCTCGCCCACCGCCAAGCGCGGCAGGTAGTGGTTCTTCTGCTCGTCCGAGCCGTAGTGCAGCAGCAGTTCTGCCGGACCCAGCGAGTTCGGCACGGCCACGGTGGAGGCGACCGTGGCCGACATGGTGGAAAGCTTCTGCAGCACCGCCGAATGCGCCAGTGCCGAAAACTGCAGGCCGCCGTACTGCTTCGGGATGATCATGCCGAAGAAGCGGTGCTTCTTGATGAAATCCCAGATCTCCGGCGGCAGGTCGGCCAACTCGTGGGTGATCTGCCAGTCGTCGATCATCGCGCAGAGTTCTTCCACCGGGCCGTCGAGGAAGGCCTGCTCCTCCACGCTCAGTTCGGGCTTCGGCTGCTTGAGCAGCTCGCTCCAGTCCGGCTTGCCGGAGAACAGTTCGCCCTCGAAACCCACCGTGCCGGCCTCCAGCGCGGTCTGCTCGGTCTCCGACAGCTTCGGCGTGACCTTGGCGAACATCTTCAAGAGCGGCGCGGTGATCTGCCGGCGACGGAACGAATCCATCAGCAACGGCACCGCGATGCCCAGTTCGACGATCAGCAGGATGATCGTCGTCCACGGCGCGCCGGCCACGAGGCCCACGACCAGGGTGGCCACGGGCGCCGCCACCGCGAACGTGCGTAGGCTGCTGCGGTGGTAGGCACAGGCGCCGCTCGCGATGAGCGCCGCCAGCAGGGTCAGTATCACGGCCATCTCGACATCCTCGCTGCGGTCATGCGATGCGTTCGCCCGGCCGGGCCCCCGCATCGTCCAGGGTACGAATGAAACTTGCGATCTCGCGGGTGAAGGCGTCGTTGGCGTCGCCCGCCAGCATGTGGGTGGCGCCGGCCACCTCGACGTGGCGCGCGTGCGGCACCAGCTGCAGGAATTCGGCAACCGTGGCGTGCGAGACCACGTCGCTGCGCGCACCCGAGAGCAACAGCACCGGCACGTCCACCTGCGCGGCGGCGGCGAACAGGCGCGGCTGATAGCGCTCGCTCTCGGCGACCAGGCCGCTGGCCAGCAGGGCCGGATCCCAATGCCAGCGCAGGCGGCCATCAGCACCTTCGCGCAATAAAGGCTTGAGTTGTTCCTCGCTCTTGCGACCCGTGCGGTGCGGCAGGTAGCTCGCGATCTGCTCGGCGGCCTCGGCGTAATCGGCGAAGCCGTCCGGATGCGCCTGCATGAAGGCGAGGATGCGCTCCACGCCCTTCGTCTCCCAACGCGGCGTGATGTCCACCAGCACCAGCGCGCGGAACGGGGGTGGCCGCGTCTCGCCCGCCGCCACCAGGCCAAGCAGGCCGCCCATCGAGGCGCCCACCAGCACCGGCGGTTCGGGCTGCGCGCGGGCCAGCGCCAGCATGTCGTCGGCGAACTGCTGCATGTGGTAACCGACTTTGGAGTCCGCGCCGTCCGGCAGTCGCCCGCTCTCGCCGTGGCCGCGTGCGTCGTAGCTCACGCAGCGGCAACCCTGTGCCGCCAGCGCGGCGACCGTGCCGCCCCAGGCGCCACGGGTCTGGCCGAAACCGTGCGCGAACAGCAGGGTCGGCGCGTCCGCGGCGCCGCAGGTTTCCACGGCCAGGCGCAGGCCGTCGGCGGTGGCGACGTACCCGGTGCCGCTGGCTGGCATCGATGGCGCAAACTTTTCCATACGGACGAGTATGGATCGCCCGATCCGGCCTCGTCAACCCGCCCGCATCGACGTCGCCGTGGATTACAAAGCGGGGCACAGCGGCTACCATACGGTCATGGATTCCAGCCCCAAACCGGAACGCACCCGCCTCACCGCGGAAGATTGGGAGGTTGCCGCCCTGCAGATGATCGCCGATCAGGGCGTGGGCGCGCTGGCGGTCGAGGCCCTGGCCCGCCAGCTGGGCGTCACCAAGGGCAGCTTCTACTGGCACTTCCGCACCCGCGAGGCCTTGTTGCAGGCGGCGCTGGAACGCTGGGAGCAATACGGCGAGCGCGAGGTGCTGGGCCAGATCGAGCAGATCGCCGACCCGCGCCTGCGCCTGCCTGAGCTGTTCCGCCGCGTGGCGCACGAGGTGCAGCCGCACCGCGTCTACGCCGCCCTGCTGAAGGCGCTGGACCACCCACTGGTGGTGCCGGTGATGGCGCGCGTGTCGCAGCGGCGCACCGAATTCCTCAACACCGCCTATCGCGAGGCCGGCCTGCCGCCGCGCGAGGCGCTGAACCGCGCGCGGCTCACCTACGCCGCCTACGTCGGTTTCCTGCAACTGAACTTCACCCTGGGCCTGCCGCGCATCAACCACGAGGAATTCGACGCCTACGTGGAGCACATGATCGCCACCCTGATCCCGGCCTGATCCACCCTCACGAGAGCTTGCGAAACGGCGCTGCGGCGCCGTTTTTGCGGCCACCCTCCTCGGTAGCCGCCCTTCGGACCATCGCTTGCACGATGTCAAAAATCGCTCCCGGCGATTTTTTGCTGCAAGCATCCTTGCAATGCCAGTGCGTGCAAACTACGGTTCCTCCACTTTTTTTTCTCAAGACCAGTGAGGACACGATGGCAAGCACGTTGGAAGCGCTCGAACGCTGGGTCGGCGAGGTGGCGGCACAAACCCGCCCCGCGAAGATCCACTGGTGCGACGGCTCGGAGGCCGAATACCAGGCGCTGCTGCGGCAGATGCTGGCCGACGGCACCCTGATCGAGCTGAACCAGGCGACCCACCCGGGTTGCTACCTGCATCGCTCCAACCCGTCCGACGTGGCACGCGTGGAACACCTCACCCTGGTCTGCCACCCGAATCAGGAAGACGCCGGCCCGAACAACCACTGGATGGCCCCGGCCGAGGCGCACGCGAAGATCGACGCGCTGTTCGACGGCTGCATGGAAGGCCGCACCCTGTACGTGATCCCGTACTGCATGGGCCCGATCGATTCGCCGCTGTCGCGCTGCGGCGTGGAAATCACCGACAGCCCCTACGTGGTCGCCAACATGCGCATCATGACCCGCATGGGCAAGTCGGCGCAGGAGCGCATCGAGCGCGAGGGTGCGTTCGTGAAGGGCCTGCACTCCACCGGCGAACTTGACCCGGAACGCCGCTGGATCATGCACTTCCCCGCCGAGCGCACGATCAAGTCCTACGGCTCCGGCTACGGCGGCAACGCGCTGCTGGGCAAGAAGTGCCACGCGCTGCGCATCGCCAGCAACCAGGCCCGCGACGAGGGCTGGCTGGCCGAGCACATGCTGATCGTGGGCATCGAGAATCCGCAGGGCGACACGCATTACATCGCCGCCGCCTTCCCCTCCGCCTGCGGCAAGACCAACCTTGCCATGCTGATTCCGCCCGAGGGCTATCGCAAGGATGGCTGGAAGGTGTGGACGGTGGGCGACGACATCTGCTGGATGCGCCCCGGCGCGGATGGCCGGCTGTACGCGATCAATCCCGAGGCCGGCTTCTTCGGCGTGGCGCCGGGCACCAGCGACAGCAGCAACCCGAACGCATTGAAGTCCATCGCGCACGACACGATCTTCACCAACGTCGCCGTCACCGCCGACAACCAGCCGTGGTGGGAAGGTCTGCCCGGCACGCCGGTCACCGACTGGCAGGGTCGCCCGTATGACCCGGCGAACGGTCCGGCCGCGCATCCGAATTCGCGCTTCACTGTGAGCGCGAAGCAGTGCCCCACCTGGTCGCCGAAGGCCGAGGACGCGCAGGGCGTGCCGATCAGCGCGATCGTGTTCGGCGGCCGCCGCCCCTCGCTTCTGCCGCTGGTGATGGAAGCGCGCGACTGGACCCACGGCGTGCTGATGGGCGCCGCGATGGGCTCGGAAACCACCGCCGCCGCCACCGGCGCGGTCGGCGTGCTGCGCCGCGACTCGATGGCGATGAAGCCGTTCGCCGGTTACCACTACGGCGACTACTTCGCGCATTGGCTGTCGTTCGACCGACCCGGCGCGAAGCTGCCCAAGATCTTTCACGTCAACTGGTTCCGCAAGGGCAAGGACGGCAAGTTCCTGTGGCCGGGCTTCGGCGAGAACCTGCGCGTGCTGGAGTGGATGATCGCGCGCGTGGATGGCAAGGCGCGCGGTACCGAAACACCGATCGGCACCCTGCCCGCCGCCGGCGAACTCAAGCTCGACGGCTTGAAGCTGGATGCAGCCACGCTGGCCGAGCTGCTCGCGGTGGATCGGGCCGGCTGGCAAGTCGAACTCGCGGCCATCGGCGAATATCTCGACGGCTTCGCTCCACGCCTGCCCGCCGCCCTGCGCGCGGAACAGCAGCGCGTGGCCGATGCGCTGGGCGCCGACGCCATGCCGCGCAAGGCGGCCACGGCCTGACGATGACCCCATCGTCGCGGATCGATGCATCCGCGACGATGCAAACCCTGGCGCCCGCGGCGGCATCCAAGCTGGCAAGATGATCGCCGCCTGTCCCGCCACCGACCGCTCGATGCCGCCAGCCTCCGCTGCCGCTGACCACGACACCGACGACGTACACGCGGCGGCGGCCGGTGATCGGCTGGCGTTCCAGCGGCTGTATCGCCGGCATGTCGAGCGCATCCACGGTGCGTTGTGCCGGCTCGCCGGCTACGACCACGCCCGCGCCGAGGACCTCACCCAGGAAGCCTTCGTGCGCGCCTGGCAAAAGCTGCCCGGCTTCCGCCACGAGAGCGCGTTCGGCACCTGGCTGTACCGCCTCGCGATCAACGTGGCGCTGATGGAACTCCGCGCCCGCCGCGCCGACCCGGTCGGCTTCGTGGACGAGGACAAGCTGCCCGAACACGGCGAGACACCGTTCTGCGCCGCCGAGCGCGAGGAACTCGAGCGCGCCATCGGCAAGCTGCCGCCGCGCGCACGCGCCGTGCTGGTGCTGCACGACATCGAAGGCTGGCGGCACGAGGAAATCGGCAACGAACTCGACATGGCCGTCGGCACGTCCAAAGCGCAACTGCATCGCGCGCGGCAACTGCTGCGCCGGGCCTTGGGAGAAACACCATGAACGAATTCGAATGGCGACAGCAGATGCGCAGCCTGCGCCAGCCGATCGCGCCTGGCCGCGACCTGTGGGGCGCGATCGACGCCGCACTGGAAGCGCACGACGGCAACGTGACGGCGCCGCAAGCCACGCGACGCGCCACGCGCCAGCCCTGGTTGCTGGCCGCCGCGCTGGCCAGCGCCTTCCTGCTGGCCGGCAGCATCGGCCTGCGCCTGCACCGCAACGCCACCACGGCGACGGATGGGGCAACCGCGCTGGCGAAATCGGCGTGGAATCCGTCCGACCCGCGCCTCAGCGGCGCGGCGATCGAGCTGGACGCGGCCCGCCTCGAACTGCAGCAGGCCATGCAGCAATCTCCCCATTCGCGCGCGCTGCAGCGCCTGCTGGCGCGCACCGAACAGCAACAGACGCAATTGCGCCATCTCGTCCACGAGGCCGGCTGATCCACGCCAGGAACGACCATGAAGATCCCACGCTACGCTCCCCTGCTGCTGTGCCTGTGTATCGGCCAGGCCCTGGCCGACACGCCGATCAACCTGCAGCATGCCGCCACGCCCACCGCGCGCATCAGCATCAGCAACGTCTCCGGCGAGGTCCGCGTCACCGCCTGGGATCGCCCGTCGGTGCAGGTGGGCGGCCAGCTCGGCGACGGCGCCAAGCCGCTGGCGATCACCGGCAGCGACGGCCAGCTCGCGATCGAGGTGCAGCCCCAGGGGGGCGGCGGCTGGTTCAACTGGGGCAGCGACAACCGGATGGCGCCGACCGTGCTGGACCTGCACGTGCCACGCGGCGCCACGCTGGACGTGCGCGTGGTCAGCGCACCGCTGGTGATCGACGGCATGGACGGCGGCGGCATCGTCGTCAACACGGTCAGCGGCCGCGCGCGGATCAACGCGCGCACGCCCTCGCTAAGCGTCGACAGCGTCAGCGGCAACATCGAACTCGCCGGCCATGCCATGCAGGCCAGCCTGCAGACGGTAAGCGGCGACATCCTCGCCCCCGTGCTGGGGGAACAGGCGAAACTGCAGACCATCTCCGGCCGCATCCAGGCCAGCGGTGGCCCGTGGCGCCAGCTCACGCTGAGCACGGTGTCGGGCGACGTACAGATCGCCGGCGGCCTCGCGCCGGACGGCAAGCTCGGCATCGACAGCATGAGCGGCAACGTGCAGCTGCAACTGCCCGCCGGCACCTCCGCCACCGTACATGCCAGCAGCTTCAGCGGCGACCTGCGCAGCGATTTCGGCAGCGCGCAGAAATCCGAACACGGCCCCGGCAGCAAGCTCGATGCCCGCCTCGGCAACGGCAGCGGCTCGATCAACGTCGAGACCTTCAGCGGCGACCTGCGCATCCGCACCGCGAACTGACCCGGGTCCCGAAGCCATCACCCGGGTGGGCTTCGGGCCAACGAATCTGGCACCTGCGTGCGCAGCCCACAGCGTGCGTGCTCCTTTGACGAATCCCGTATCCGTCAACCGTCCTTCGACACACCTGGCCACACGCACCGGCACATCCCGTGTCACGACCGCCCACAAAAAAGCCACCGGCCATGACGGCCGGTGGCTGCAGAACGTTGCTAACTGTCTGCTGTATCAGTAGTCGTAAGTCACCGAGAACCGCACGGTGCGCGGCGGGGTGGTGAACAGCGGCTGCTGGTAGTTGGTGTTGACGTAAAGCGTGTTGTTCAGCTGGTTGAAGGAGCTGGGGAACGACGGATCGGTCTGCAACGCGCGCTGCTGGTTCAACGCATTGAAGACGTCCAGGTTGAAGCCCAGCTTGTGGTCGGCGAACGCCGGGCGGTAATGCACGCCGAAGTTGACCAGTTCCGTCCATGGCGTGTGGCCGTTGGAACCCGGCGGCACGCGCTTGCCGTTGCACCAGTGGTAGTTGCCGGTGCTCGTGTTGTTGTAGCCGGTCGGGTCGTTCGCACCACCGGGGAGGTAGCCGGCCGGGCCTTGGGTCAGCGGACCGAAGTAACCCAGGCACTCCTTCGGCATGCCGGACTGCACCAGCAAGGTGGCCGAGACCAGCCATTCCGGCGATATCTCGTAGTCGCCGCGGAAGCGGATCTGGTGCTTGCGCACGTTGGCGAACTCGCCGTACTGGCCGTCCATCAGCTGCCAGCTGTCCCAGTCCTCGGTCTTGGAAATGTCCTCCTGGCCGAAGTCGGAACGCACCTGACCCTCGGTATTGCCGAAGCCGCGGGTGAAGGTGTAGTCGACCCGGCCATACCACTTGCCGTCGAACGGATGCTCCAGGTACAGGTTCAGGGAGCCGTACTTGCGAACGGCACCACGATCGAAGCCCCAGTCCTTCAGGGTCATCGGCACGAGCATGTCCGGGTGGCTGCTGTCGCTGGAAGTGACCAGCATCGTGTTGGTACGGCCTGGATTGAACAAGCGGCAGTACGAGGCGCCGTACAGCGAATCGTAATAGGGACCGGCTGGCGTCGTCTTCGTCGCACCCGCTGTCAGTGCCGGATTTACACCCATGGCCTGCATCTTGGCGTCGATCTGGCTCGGCGAACACTCGTCGTCGATCGCGGCCTTCAGTTGACGCCACATCGCCTTGGCACCATAGACCCAGTGGTCGCCCAGCTTCTTGTCGAAGCCGACGATGAACTCGTCCAGGTACTCCGGCTTCAGGTTGCGCGCGGCGACCTGCAGCGGATCCTTGGGCGCACCCGTCTCGCCGTCCGGCGAAGTCGTCGGCCCGAGCTGGGTCAAGCCCTGCGGAATGCCCGTGACCGGGTCGATGCTGGTGTACGAGTAGTTGGTGGTGAGGTAGGTCGAGCGGTTGGCTGCGCGCTCCGCCGCATTGTTGGGCAGCGCCAGGTAGTAGCGACCGGCGTTGCCGTAGACCTTGAACGAGGAGTCGCCGAACACGTCCCAGCTGGCGCCGATACGCGGCTCCCACTGGTTCTTCTCGTCGACGAAGGTCTGACTGAGATCGTTGTAGTTGGTGAAGCGGTCGTTGCGCAGGCCGATGCTCAGGTAGACGTTCGAGGCCACCTGCCAGTTGTCCTGCAGGTAGTAGGCCTTCTGCGACATGGTCATGCTGGTCGCCCAGCCGATCTCGCGCTTCTGCACCACGTTGCCAGCCGCATAGCGCCAGTAGTAGTTCACTGCCGGATTGAACGGGTTCTGCTGGTTCGGACCCTGATCGATGGCCCGGTAGTACATGTTGTCGATACCGGCCAGCAGGTCGTGGTCACCCAGCTTGTAGTCGAAGTCCACGCGCAGGCCACGGGTGGAATTCTTCGCGCCGGGCGAAGTCCACGAAGTATTGGTCTGGGCATTGGTAGGATGGCTACCGTCGGGCAGGGTCGCATTGCTTCCGCGGGAAATGAACGGCAGCGGGCTGGTGTTGCCGTACTCGACCGGATCCTGGAAATGCGCCTTGCCGGCGGTGATGCTCAGCGTGGCCGCATCGGTGATGTAGCTGGTGAAGTGGCCGATATAGAACTGGGCGTTGTCCTTGGTGACGTCGTTCTTGCTGGAGTACGCACCCTTCTGCAGGGTGTCGTAGTCGAAGTTGTAGGTCGAGCCGGCGCCGAGGCTGGTGTTGTTGCGCAGCGCGGTCAGCTCCAGCACGTTGCTGTCGGTGATGTTCCAGTCCAGCTTGCCGTAGAACTTCGTTTCCTTGTCGTGGAAGTCCTGCACCTTGCCGTTGTCGATGATCTCGACATTGGTGCCCTGGGTCTTGGTGGTTTCACCGGCCAGGAACAGGTACAGCTTGTCCTTGATCAGCGGGCCGCCCACGTAGGCCGAATAGATCGTCTGCCATTCCTTGTTGTTGTTGCGGTACTGCCGCAGCGAGCCCGGCGCATTCGGGGCCGGTGCGTAGTTGACCAGGCTGCTCGACGCCGGAATCGCGGGATTGCCGTAGCGGTAGTTGGTCGGATCGCCCTCGAGGAAACGCGGCTGCCAGGAAACCTGGCCGCCGAAGTGCCAGTCATTGGTGCCGCGCTTGCCGACCTGGTTGATCACGCCGCCATCGGAACGACCGTACTTGGCGTCATAGCCGCCGGTCAGTGTTTCCTGCTGCTCGATGGCGCCGTAGGGCAGTTGGAAGCCGCCCAGATTCTTGTACGGCTCGCCAACGTTGTAGCCGTTCACGTAGTAGGCGTTCTCGGACACGCTGGAACCGCCGAACGACACCAGCGACTGGCCGGACGTACCCTTGAAGAAGCCGCTGCCCGACGTGGTGTTCGGCGACAGCAGCGCGATGGCTTCGGCACTGTGCGCCACCGGCAGCCGCTTCAAATCAGCCGCAGTGATGACCGTGCTCGAGTTGACGTTGGTGACGTCGATGGAGGGCAGCGCGTTGGCCGTGACCGTCACCGAGGACAGCTGGGTGGCATTGGTACTGGCGCTGGCGAAGTCGACGCCCGCGGCGCCGCCGCTCGAGACGTAGGCGTTGTCGTGCGTGCTGACGACCGTGCCGTTCTGCTTCAAGGTAACCGTGTAGGTGCCCACGGGCAGGTGATCGACGCGGTAACGGCCCGCGCTGTCCACCGGCACTTCGCGCGAGAAGCCGGAGGTGTTGCTGACCATCACGGTCTCGCCCGAAGCGGCGGGCGCCTGACCGAAAATGCTGCCGACGGTGCTCTGCGCAAGCGCGGCCCCGCTGAAGCTCAAGCCCATGGCGATCGCCAGGGCAGTCGGTCGCCAACGCATGGCGCCAGCACTGGCTCGGTAGCGAATACTCATCGTGTTTCTCCCCAAATAATTGTCAGGACGGACGACTGATGCATTTCAAACACATCAAACCGGCAGATCTATGGAAGCCCCCTGGCTTCGCAAGCATGAAGTGGAACTTCACAAATCCTTGCGACGGACAACCTGCCTCACGCAAAAATAAGTCGTGAGAACATGCTTGGTCAACAAAAACTTTATGTTTGCACTCAAGCAATCTCGCAATAATCTGCAAGACCATGACATTAAATGGAAATGTGTCGTATTAATTTGCGATAACTCGAAAGACCACGCCTTGGCAACCCATGCCTGTCGCGATGCAGATGCCCGGTTCCGCGTCAAAGGGACCGATTGAGCCGACCCAACGGCGGAACTACCATCCCTTGATGAACTCGACGGTACCCACAGCCGCCACGCCGCGGCCCCAATCCCGGGATCAAGCATCGGAAGAAGCCCGGCTGGCCCGTGTCCAGGAATCCCTGGAATCCCGGCTCGTCCAGGCGCCCTACAACACCGCCACGCTGATCGAACTGGCCGAAGTGCTGTTCCAGCGCGGGTGCTTCCGCGCCTCCAGCCGCCCGCTCTTGCAGGCCGCAAGCCGGCTTCCGCGCAACGCACCGCTGATCGTCTCGCTCGCGCAACACCTTGTTGCCAATGGCGAAATCATCGTTGCGCGGGCCTGCCTCGACCTGCTGGAACAGGCGCCCGAACCACCCGCCGACTTGCTGGCCGCCCAGGCTCACCTCCGCTTCACGATCGGCGACATCGCCAGGGCGCGCGAACTGATGGAGCGGGCACTGCGCGCGGGAGCCGATTCACCGGGCGAACTGCACATGTATGCCTTGCTGCTCCAGTTCAGCGGCAGGATCGACGAGGCGCAGGAACTGCTGGAGCGCAACCTTGTGCGCTGGCCGCGCTTCGGCGACGCCATCACGGTGCTGGTCAACCTGCGCAAGCAGCGCCCCGAATCCCGGCGGCTGGAATGGATCGAGGAACAATTGCGACGGATGCCGCACGAATCAGCGGAGGCCGACCGCGGCTTCGTGCGCGCGGAATTCGAGTACGCACGTTTCAAGACGCTCGGCGACCTGGGGCGCCACGAGGAAGCCTGGGATGCGCTGTCACGTTGCAACGCAATCATGCATGCGCTGAATCCTTACGATGCCGAGGCCGAGGAAGCGGTCGCCACGGCGCTGATCGGCATGTCGGGCGGCGCCGAACCGCGCCCGGGCGTCGAACGGCCACCGGGCCCCACCCCCATCTTCGTGGTGGGCATGCCCCGTTCGGGCACCACCTTGCTGGACCGGATCCTCTCCAGCCACTCGCAAGTCACCTCGGCCGGTGAAATCATCGATTTCTGGCGCCAGTTGCACTGGGTCGCCGATGTCGTGCCCGCTCGATCCGAGGGTCTGCTGGAAATCATCCGGCGCAGCGATCGCATCGACTACCGCGAGCTTGGCGAGCGCTACCTGAAGCAGACCCAGTGGCGGGCGGAGGGCAAGGCGTATTACGTCGACAAGCTGCCCGCGAACATCCAGATGGTCGCCTTCATCCGGCGCGCCCTGCCGCACGCCCCCATCCTGCACCTGGTGCGCGACCCCATGGATACCTGCTTTTCCAACTACAAGGCGATGTTCGGCAACATCTCCCCGTACAGCTACGAGCTGGACGCGCTTGCGCACTACCACGGGCAATACGCGCGACTGGTGCGGCACTGGCAAGCCACGCTGCCGGGCGCCCTTCTCGACGTACCGTACGACGCACTCGTGCAGGACACCGAGGCGACGGTGCGCGATGTCTTGGCCCACTGTGGATTGGCTGTCGAGGAAGCCTGCTTCAGGCCCGAGCGCAATGCTGCCCCGGTTGCCACGCCCAGCAGCGCGCAGGTGCGCGAATCGATCCACACGCGGGGCCTGGGCCAGTGGCGCAGCTACGCGCGGCAACTGGAGCCGCTGCGAGTGGCGTTGGCGGCGCAATCGATCCGCTGACGGCCGTGCGGCGCGTCAAACGAGAACGCCGTCGCTGGGCGACGGCGTTCTCGTCAGGGTGATTCCGCCGCAAGCCGGATCAGAGATCCTGGTGATACTGCACGTAAGGCGTGCGCGACTGGTCCGGCTCGGGACCCATCGGCGTGTTCGCCGGCGTGCCCGAGGACCACAGGTTCTGCGCGCCGACGCTCAGCGAGCCCTGCCACGGCAGACGCCAGGTCACGCCGAGGTCGATGCTGTTCCAGCGACGGTCGGGGGCGTAGCCGTTGCCCGGCACGCCAGCCAGCGGTTGCATGGTGCGGCCGACGATGCTGCCGCTGACCGGACCGTGGTCGACGCCGAAGCTGATCGCCTTCTGGTCCAGCGTGCTGATGCCCAGCAGGTTGCCCGGCAGCAGATGGATGCGGCCGACACTGGCCCCCACGTCGATGCCGCTCTTGCTGCCCAGCGCGAGACGGCCGTGCGCATTGAGCTGGGAGCTGCTGTCGAAGCCGGAAAGCCCGTCGACGCCCGGCGCGACGCCGGGCAGCACGCGCGGCAGGCTGGGGCTGTTTGGCGTGCTGTTGGTGCCCACGCTCAGGCCGAGGCTGTAGCGCCCGTCCTGGTAGGTGGCGCCCACCTCGCTGCCGACCACGCGCAGCGGACTGTTGATCCAGGAATGCTGGCTGACATCGGCATGCGCCTGCCAGTTGGGCGTCAGGCCGTACTGCAGGCCGGCGCTGGTCACGCTCGACGCGTCGACCACATGAAACGAGAGTGGTGCGTTGCGCTGCGCCTGCACGCCGTTGCGGTTGTCCGCCTTGAGCACGAACAGGCGGCCATCCGTACCGCGCCACAGCGGCACCACGAGGCCCGGCTGCACTTCGGCCATCTGCGCCGGCGGCTGCTTCAGCAGTTGCGCAGCCAGCTTGCCGTTGGCATCGTCCACGCTCTGACCGGCCGCCGCGAACGGCAGCAGGCACAGCAGCAGTGGAACAAGCAGGCGGCGCATGGCAGAAGGTCCGATACGGTGGATATCAGTCGATTGCGGGGACTGAAGTATATCGCATTTTACATTTAACTAACACCAGCACAAGCCCGCGGTACAGTAATCCATGCCGTGCTGTGACCGGCTTCTCGATAGACCGGTCTGCGTTCCCCGGGGTTCCTGCTGGCGGTGGTACCGATTCGCAGGATATAAGAGGCGTCACGCCGCCTCCCGACTGCCGGGTCGACCCATTGATGACTGCAGCTTCCACCTCACGCCCCACGCCCGTACCCGCCCCGGCAGACGATCCGGCGGGCGTGCCTGCGGCGGTCGAGCAACTGCTGAAGGCCCACGACAGTTCGAGCGTGCTGGAAATCTGCGAACGCATCCTGGCCGACTTCGGGATCGCCGGCCAGTTGCACTGGCGGGCGCCGGAGACCCGGGACGCGCATGCTTCCGGCTGGTGCTTCGATCTGGCGGAGGATACCCAACGCCAGCACGTACTCACGCTGAGCCGCGACGAACCGGTGGCCGAGGCCCTGCGCGAAAAGCTGGCCTGGCTGGGCCGGCTCGCCGACACCCGCCTGCGCCAGCTGGCCGAATCCAGCCGCCTGTACGAGGCGATCTCGCGGCTGGCGCTGGCCGAGCGCCTGCAGCGCGCGCTTTACGCGATCGCCGAGCAGGCCAGCGCCGAACACGACATGCCCGCACTGATGCGCTCGCTGCACACCATCGTCAGCAGCCTGATGTACGCGGAGAACTTCTACATCGCGCTGTACGACCCGGCCGGCGACAGCGTGCGCTTCCCGTACTACGTCGACACCCTCGACAGCGATCCGCCGCCTCCCGCGCGCAACGTCCCGCTGCACGAACTGCTGCACGGCATCACCTGGACATTGCTGCGCCATGGGCGCCCGCTGTTCGGCGCCGCCGACGAGCTGGCGCAGGGACTCGGCGGCCAATTCCAGCTGCACGGCCCGCGCTGCGAACACTGCATCGGCGTGCCGCTGTTCCGCGCCGGCCAGGTCGTCGGCTGCATCGTGGTGCAGAGCTATCGCAGCAGCGTGCACTACACCCGGCACGACCTCGACCTGCTGAGCTACGTGGCACAGCACGTGCAAACCGCGATCGAACGGCGCAGCGCTCACGTGGAACTGGAGCGCCGGGTCGCTGACCGCACCACCGCGCTGCGCGAGGCGAACCGCGTGCTGCGCCAGCAGGTGCTGCAGCGCCAGCGTGGCGAGCGGCTGCAGGCCGCGCTGTTCCGCATCGCCGAACTGGCCAGCACCACCGACAGCCTGGAAGATTTCTATCCGGCCGTGCATCGCGTGATCGGCGGCCTGCTGTACGCGCGCAACTTCTACATCGCGCTGGGCGACGAGGAGAACCAGCTGATCACCTTCCCCTACTCGGTGGACGAGGTGGACAGCGACCGCCCGGCGCGCAGCCACGGCACCGGCGCCACCGAATACGTGCAACGCACCGGCCGGCCGCTGCTGGCCGACGCGGCGACGATCGACCGCCTGTGCGCCAGCGGCGAGATCACCCGTTTCGGTTCGCGCTCGGTGTGCTGGCTCGGCGTGCCGCTGATCTGGGGCGACCAGGTGCGCGGCGTGCTCGCGGTGCAGAGCTACTCGCCCGAACACACCTATACCGAACGCGACCAGGAGCTGCTCACCTTCGTCAGCTATCACGTCGCCAACGCGCTGCAGCGCAAGCATGCCGACGCCACGCTGAAGCAGGCCTACGCCAGCCTCGAACGCCGCGTGGTGGAGCGCACCCGCGCGCTGGGCCTGGCCAACCGCGACCTGCGCGAGCAGATCGCCGAGCGCGAACGCATCGAGCGCCGGCTGAAATACGAGACCCTGCACGATTCGCTCACCGGGTTGCCCAACCGCACCCTGCTGCTGCAGCGGCTGGAACAGGCGATGCAGCGCTACCAGGCGCATCCGGAAGAACAATTCGCCGTGCTGTTCATCGACCTCGACCGTTTCAAGGTGATCAACGACTCGGTCGGCCACCTGGTCGGCGACGATCTGCTGTTCCAGGTCGGCGGCCGCATTCGCGCCTGCCTGAAGACCCGCGACGTGGTGGCGCGCCTCGGCGGCGACGAGTTCGCCGTGCTGCTGGAGCACGTGTCCGATGCCGACGCCGCGCGGCGCATCGCCGAGCACGTGCTGAACGAGCTGCAGACACCGTTCCGGCTGGGTGCACGCGAGATCTTCACCTCCGCCTCGATCGGCATCGCGATGGCCAGCGTGCACTACCGCCAGCCCGAGGAGCTGCTGCGCGACGCCGATTCGGCGATGTACCACGCCAAGGACGGCGGCCGCCATCGCGCCTCGCTGTTCGACGACCGCCTGCGCCGCGAGGCGCTGTCGCTGCTGCGCATGGAAAGCGACCTGCGCCATGCGCTGACCCGCCGCGAGTTCGTGCCGTTCTACCAGCCGATCGTCGCGCTGGCCGATGGCCGCGTCGCCGGCTACGAGGCGCTGCTGCGCTGGAACCACCCCGAGCGCGGCCTGCTGCTGCCACAGGATTTCCTGCTGATCGCCGAGGAGACCGGCTGCGCCGAAGCGATCGACTGGATGATCTTCGAACAGGCCTGCGCCCAGGCCACGCAGCTGGTCGGCACCAAGGGCACCATCAGCATCAACGTCTCCGGCCTGCATTTCCGCTACGCCGACTTTGACACCCGCCTGCTGGCGCTGCTGGAACGGCATCGCGTGCCGCCGTCCAGCATCCGCATCGAGGTGATCGAGCGCACCCTGCTCGACAATCCCACCCAGGTGAAGCAGATGCTGCAGAACCTGCGCCACCAGGGCGTGGGCATCGCGCTGGACGACTTCGGCACCGGCTACTCCTCGCTGAGCTACCTGCACCAGTATCCGTTCGACACGCTGAAGATCGACCGTTCCTTCGTCACCGAACTCGGCGACGAACGCAAGGACCAGGGCACGGCGGTGATCCGCGCGATCCAGGTGCTGGCCGACTCGCTGGGCATGCAGGTGATCGCCGAGGGCATCGAGGAGGCCGCGCAGCGGCAGGCCCTGCTCGACGTGGGTTGCCGCTACGGCCAGGGCTTCCTGTTCGCGCAGGCGCAGACCGCCGAATACTGGCTGCGCCCGGAGCATCGGCTGCCGTAGGAGCCGCTCCTACGCCGTGCCGGTGATGCCCGCCCCGCCGGCATCGCGCAACAGGTGCTCCGCGTCGACGCGGTCGAACTGGTAGCGCTGCGCGCAGAACTCGCAGTTCACCTCGATCTGGCCGTCCTGCGCGTCCAGCGTCGCCTCCACCTCGTCGCGGCCCAGCGAGCGCAGCATCGCCGCCACGCGCTCGCGGCTGCAGCTGCAGCCGAACGCCAGCGGGCGCGGCTCAAACAGGCGCACGGATTCCTCGTGGTACAGGCGGTACAGCAGCTGCTCTGGAGCCGTGGCCAGCATTTCGGCTGCGCCCAGCGTGGTGGTGAGATGCATCACCCGCGTCCACGCATCCTCGTCCTGCGCCGCGGCGCGACCGCCCTCGTCGGGCAGCTTCTGCAGCATCAGGCCCACCGCGTGCTCGCCGTCGGCGGCCAGCACCAGCCGCGCGGGCAACTGCTCGGACTGGGCGAAATAGTTTTCCAGCACACCGGCCAGGTCCGCCGCGCGCAGCTCCACCAGGCCCTGGTAGCGCCGGCCGCGCTCCACGTTGCCGATGGTGATCGCCATCACCGCCTGCGGCAGCGCTTCGAGCGACAACGGCTGCGGCAGCGGCGGCTCCCAGCGCGCCAGGCCGCGCAGGCGCCCCTGGTCGGTGCATTCGGCGAACAGCAGGCGCAGGGCACCCGTGCTCTTCAGCTGCACCGACAGCTCGCCATCGAGCTTGATGTTGGCGGTCAGCAGCGCGCTGGCCGCCAGCGCCTCGCCGAGCAGCTCGCGCACCTCGCCGGGATAGTCGGCACGGCCAGCCACCTCGCGCCATGCCGGCCCCAGCCGCACCAGCGCGCCACGCACGCCGGCGCGTTCGAGCAGGAAGCGGTGCAGCACATCTTCGACCAGTACGGTTTCCACGAATCACCTCGCAAGATTATCGTCGCCAGATGGGGGCGAACCCCGCCCGCGCAATGGCCGCCTCTATACTGCCGCGGATTTCCGCCAGCCGTCCGCCATGTTCCGTCGCCCATCCTTTCGTCGCCTGCTGCGCTGGATCGCTTTCGCCGCGCTGGCCTGGATTGTGCTCACCTGGTTCGCGGTGCTGGTGCTGCGCTTCGTGCCGCCGGTGACCTCGGCGGTGATGCTGGAGCGGCACGTCGGCGCCTGGCTGCACGGCGAGCACGACTTCCGCCTGCGCCAGCACTGGGTGCCGTGGTCGCGGGTGTCGCCGTGGGTGCCGCTGGCGATGGTGGCCGGCGAGGACCAGAAATTCCCGTTCCATCACGGCTTCGACTTCGACTCCATCCATGAAGCGATCGACGCGGCCGACGACGGCGCGCGCCTGCGCGGCGCCAGCACGATCAGCCAGCAGACCGCGAAGAACCTGTTCCTGTGGAACGGCCGCAGCTTCGTGCGCAAGGGACTGGAGGCGTACTTCACCGTGCTGATCGAGCTGACCTGGCCGAAGCGGCGCATCCTCGAGGTGTACATGAACATCGCCGAGCTGGGCGACGGCATCTACGGCGTGGGTGCGGCCAGCGAAATCTATTTCCACATGCCGCCCGCGCGTCTCACGCCGACGCAGGCCGCGCGGCTGGCCGCGGTGCTGCCCAGCCCGCGGCGCCTGCACGCCGACCACCCCAGCGCCTACGTGCTGCGCCGTGCGGACTGGATCGAGCGGCAGATGCGCCAACTCGGCGGGCCGTCCTACATCGAGGGGCGGTGACCTTTGCGATCGTCCTTGATCGCGAGAATCAAACGGGCGGCCATCCCTGGCCGCACTTTGGGCTACTTCTGCGATCATCCCTGATCGCGAAAATCAAATGGGCGGCCATCCTTGGCCGCACTTTTCAAAAGGCGCTTCACGGCACGGCTACACCCGCCGCTGGCGCCGGCGCTAGACTGGTTCCGCCCCATCCGCGGGTTCAACCGGAGTCCGGACATGCGTCAGGTCAGGCATCTGCTGGAAGGCAAGGGTGGCAGCATCTACACCATCGCGCCGGGCGCCCCCGTGCTGGAGGCGATCAAGCTGATGGCCGAACACCGCATCGGCGCCCTGCTGGTGATGCGCGGCGAACAGCTGGTGGGCGTGGTTTCCGAGCGCGACTACGCGCGCAAGGTGATCCTGCAGGGCCGCTCCTCGGCGCAGACTGCGGTGGCCGACATCATGCGCGCCGACCCGCTCACCGTGGGACCGCAGACCGACGTGCTCGACTGCATGCGCCTGTGCACCGACAGCCGCGTGCGCCACCTGCCGGTGCTCGAAGGCGGCAAGGTGGTGGGTGTCATCTCGATCGGCGACCTGGTGAAGGCGGTGATCGACGCCCAGGCCGAGCAGATCGAGCATCTGGAACGCTACATCACCGGCTGAATCGCGTCCGCGGGACGGCGCAGCGGCAAGCACGCTCAGGCCGATGCCGTGGCCTTGCTCCGCGTCGCCGGTTCGTCCGGCGCCAGGTCGGGCGACCAGCCCGCCCGGCGCGACACCCAGGTCGCCAGCACCGCCACCCCGGTGCCCGCAAGCGCCAAGCCGGTGACGCCCACGCCCAGCATGCGCAGGCCGCTCACCGCGCTGGTCACCGCCAGGTCGCCGAAGCGCCACACCGCGGTCTCCACGAAGTTCTTGCCCTTGTAGCGCGTCTCGCGCGGCACCCGCGTGTACAACGCATCCACTGCGGGCTTGGTCATGCCGTAGGCGAAGCCGCGCGTGGTCGCCATCATGATCGCCAGCAGCGACACGGCGTAGCCGGAGATCACCACGGCACCGTGGCCGCCGATCGCCACCATCAGCAGCAACGCCACGTTCACCAGTGCGGGCAGCACCAGCGCCCAGCCTGCGCCGCGGCGGATCAACAGCCAGCGGGTCAGCGTGAGCTGCAGCAGCGCGCCGAGCGTGTTGGTGGCGAGGTCGAGATCGTTGTAGAACGCAGTGCGCGCCACCGCGCCGGCGAAGTGCAGCTTCGCGTAGTCGGCCACCAGTGCGTAGGCCAGCGTGCCGATGCCGTCGCCAAACAGCATCAAGAGCGCCATGTAGCGCAGGAACGGCCGCGTCCACACCTCCTTGGCGCCGGCCCACAGCGAGCCGCCGATCGCCGCGCCGGCCCGCTGCCCCGGCCGCGCCAGTTCGTGCTGCGCGGACACGTGCAGCAACAGCGCCAACGCGCCGCCCAGCGCCAGCGCCGAGACCAGCAGCAGCGGCGCCACGCCGATCAGCTGCACCAGCAGCTTGGTCACCAGCGGGCCGAAGATCGCCCCGGCCATGCCACCCATGGCGATCAGCGAGAACACCCGGCGCGCCCGGCCGCTGCTGAAGATGTCGGCCATGACGCTCCAGAACAGCGACACCACGAACAGGTTGAACACGCTGCCCCAGACGAAGAACACCACGCCCAACTCGCGCGCACCGATGCGATCCTGCGCCACGAACGCCGGCACGAAGGCCAGCAGGGAGACGATGAAGAAGCTGTAGCTCCAGCCCAGCAGCAGCCGCCGCGGAAACCGCGCCACCAATGCGCCGAACAGCGGCGTCAGCAGCAGCATCGCCACGAACACCGCGCCGTAGAACAAGGGCAGCGATTGCGATCCCACCGCGCCGATCAACTGGTCGCGCACCGGCCGGATGATGTAGTACGACGTCATCACGAAGAAGAACGCCAGCGCAGACCACAGCGGCTTGGCGCCATCGTCTGTCGCAACGGCACGGATCGAGCTCACGGGAACATCCAGCAGCGGGGGCAAGCCAGGATGCGGAAAGGCTAGCACGCGTTCGCGGCAACCCGCCCGGTGTCGCCAAACCCGCCAGCCGGAATCGCCGCACTTGGCCGGATCCCGATGGGCCTCAAGGCAGCGCACGTTGTCGGCATGCGCAAAGTGCCGGAGAATCGAAGGACGACTTCCCCGGCGACGCCTCCCACCCTCGGCACGCCCTCCACCACCGGCGCCGATTCGCGCCGGCCCGATCTGCGAAGAACATGCGGCATCGACATCTGCGCCCCACCCTTGCCTGCGCACTCGCGCTGGCCTGCACCGGCCTCCACGCGGCGCCGGCCGACGACGGCGGCAACCTGCCGCCAGCCAGCGCGCACATCGCCACGGCCGAACTGCCGGCCGAACGCGTCAAGGCCACGCTCGCCGACTACCAACGCTGGCTGGACGAACTCGACGCGCGCCATGGTGCCGCCGGCCTCGCCACGGCGGTGGTGATCGACGACAACGTGGTGTTCGAGCACACCCTGGGTTACGCCGACGCCGCCAGCCAGACACCGGTGACGCCCACCACCGTATTCCGGCTGGCCTCGCTCTCCAAGGCCTTCGCCACCGCGGTCACCGGCCTGCTGGTGGACAGCGGCAAGCTGCGCTGGGACATGAAGCTGGTCGACGTGCTGCCCTACTTCAAGCTCAAGGACATGCAGTCCGCCGACCAGGCCACCGTGGCCGACATCCTCGGCCAGCGGCTGGGCCTGCCGCACAACACCTACGACAACCTGCTCGAAGGCGACGAGTCGTACCAGGAGCTGGTGCGCAAGCTGGACGAGGTGGACATCACCTGCCCCGCAGGCCAGTGCTACGGCTACCAGAACGTGGCCTTCAGCATGATCGGCGACGTGCTGTTCGCGCGCACCGGCAACTTCTTCGACCGCCTCGTCGACCAGCGGCTGTTCCATCCGCTGGGCATGCAGACCGCCAGCTACGGTCGCTCCGCGCTGGAATCCAGCAAGAGCTGGGCGCACCCGCACCGCCCCGGCCGGAACCACGGCTGGATTCCATTCCAGCCCAACGAGACCTACTACCGCGTGGCGCCGGCCGCCGGCGTCAACGCCAGCATCCGCGACATGGAGCAATGGCTGATCGCGCAGATGGGTGGCCGCCAGGACGTGCTGCCCACCAGCCTGCTCGACGTGTTGCACGCGCCTGCCGTGAACACGCCGACCGAACTGCGCGCCACGCCGTGGCGGCGTGCGCGGCTCAGCGCCGCGCATTACGCGCTGGGCTGGCGCGTCTACACCTACGGCGGCGAAACGCTGATCTTCCACGCCGGCGCGGTGGCCGGTTACCGCACCATGATCGGTTTCTTCCCGAAGTACCACGCGGGCGTGGTCACCTTGTGGAACTCCGCCGGCGCGATGCCCAGCGGGCTGATGCCGATGGTGTTCGACAGTCTGCTCGGCCTGCCCCACCTGGACTGGGCCGGGGTGGAAAGTCCCGAACCCGCCAAGGCGGCACCGGCCAAGGCCAAACCTGCGCGCAAGGCGCGATCGCGCCGCCACCGCTGAACCGGTCGTCACCGCTCCGGCCAACACGAAGACGGCGCATGCGATGCATGCGCCGTCTTCGTCTGCATCAGCTGCGGGTCGATCAGCGTCCGGTGCTGAACTCGATCTTCTGCTGCTTGGTGCTCGCCACCGCCGTGCCACCATGCGTCGCCGGCTTGAAGCGGTAGCGGCTCACCGCCTCCATCGCGGCGCGATCGAACACATGGCGCGGCTGCGCATCGACCACGTGCACGTCCGAGGTGCGGCCCTCCGGCGTGACCGTGAAACCGACCACCACCCAGCCGCTCTGGCCCGCGCGCAGGGCCGCAGTGGGATAGTTCGGGTTCGCGCCCTTCAGCAGCACCGCGTCGCTGCTCTCGGCAGCGGCGACCGCGGTCGGAGCGGGTTGCGCTGTCTCCTGCGCTGCGGTCTGCTGCTGCTCGGTATGCTGCTGTTTCGCCTTGGCCTGCTCGGCGGCCAGCTGCGCCTGCTGCTGTTCGGCCTGCTTCGCGGCTTCCTGCTTCTCGGTGGCGGCCTTCTGCACGGCGAGTTGCGCCGCCTTCTGTTGGTCCTCCGCCTGCTGTTGCTGCTGGCTGGCCAGCTTGCGCTGCGCATCGAGCTTGGAACGCAGGATGGTCAGCGTGTAGTTCGCCGGATCGGCCTTGGCCAGCAGGTCGATCTGGCGCTGCGCCTCGTTGAAGTCGCGCGAGTTGACTGCCTGCTCGGCGTCCGATGCGGCATACGGGAAGGTCTCGCGCAGGGCGCTGGTCGCCACCGGGTTGCCCGGCTGCTTGGCCAGCACGCGCAGGTAGAACTCGAACGCGTTGTTGCCCGCCGGCGCCAGGTAGCGTTGATCCTTCAGGGCCTTGCTGGCCTCGGTCAGCAGCTGGTTGACGTCCATCGCCTGCACGTTGGCGGGCGCGGCTTCGGCCGGCGTCTTCCCGACCGCTGTCACGGCGGGCACGCCGCCGTTGTCCAGCTGCATCTGCTGCTGGTAGGGGCGGACGATCAGCAGCCATGCCGCGGCGGCAAGCGCGGCGACGATGGCAATGATGGCGATGGCAACGGGCCGGACGGCCCCGCGCACGCGGCGGCGCGCGATGTGTGTATATCGGGTATCCATGGTCTCTCACCGAGTGTCGACAGATACCCGCGCTTTTTCCCCCTGTGCATCCAGGAGCGGCGAGTCCCCTGACTACGCCGCGGCGCGGATGTGGGAAAGGTAACCGCATTGCGCCGGGTGGGCAAATCGCACGGACTTTCGTCGCAAGCCGTGATGCATTCCGCGGTGGCGTGGCCGGGGTCGTGCTGGCGGGGCGGCATGGAACGGCTCGACAGCTTGTGGCGCCTATCCTTGCAACTGCCTCTGGTCGCAGGAGTCGAGCGGGCGGCCGCCATGGCCGCACCTCTCAAACCTTGCGATCGTCCTTGATCGCGAGAGTCAAACGGGCGGCCAGCCATGACCGCACTCCTCAATCCTTGCGATCCTCCCTGATCGCGAGAATCAAACGGGCGGCCAGCCATGGCCGCACTCCTATAAACGAAACGTCCCGGCAGGGCCGGGACGAAGTTTCCGAATCGATCTCCCCGCGCTGGGCACCGCGGGGAGACAAATCGATGATGCCTGTTGTTGTAGTGCTTACTTCTTGGCGGTCTTGCTGGTCTTGCTGGTCTTGACGGCCTTCACCACCTTGGCGGCGGCAGGCTTCTTGGCAGCGGCTTTCTTCGCCGCCGGCTTCTTGGCGACCTTCTTCGCGGTGGTCTTCTTCGCAGCCGCCGGCTTCTTCTTGGCGGCGGCCTTCTTCACCGCCGGCTTGCGGGCGGTCTTCTTCGCGGCAGCCTTCTTGACGGCCGGCTTCTTGGCGGCGGTCTTCTTGGCAGTGGTCTTCTTGGCGGCCTTCTTGGCAGCCGGCTTCTTCGCAGCGGATTTCTTGGCAGTGGCCATGGTTCGTCTCAGCTCCTCATCGGTTGGCAGTGGTTGCCCAGTAAAAGCGTGGAGGAACGCCTCGACCAGCAAATCGCTGTTGGTGGCGTGCCTCAAATTCTTCACCTGACGTTCGGTGCGCAGGTCGGACAGCGTACGCAATACATGGAGCGGAATCGAAACGGTGATCTTGCGTACCGCGTTCGCCTTCTCACCGTGCTCTATGTAAGGCGTGATGAATTTCGGTGATGCCATGTTGCCGTTCCCCGTGAACTTGGGCGAAAGCTATTCCGTAAGATTTCAGCTGTCAATGGATTTTGTTCGGCAAATCAATTCGTTTCGCCGAGGGACGGATGCCGCCGGCGCAGGCGGCACCATCATTCCGGCATCGCGGCAATTCACGTTTGGACATCCATACATCCAAACGATATTGCGATGGATTTTTCGCCGCATGTTGAAAAGCACTTGAAACAAGGGCTTTTCCGCTTGCCGCATGCATCGCGCAGGGAACGCGTAACGCCATCGCCTCCGCGCACCGATCCGCGCCTCGCACGCCGGATGACGGCGTCCCAGGGAGATGAACGGGACGCGACCGGATTCTTCGCGAAACGGTCGTCGCCGGAACGAATTGCCGCCGTCGCGGGCAGCGAACAGCCGACTTCGACACCTCGCCGCGGCGACGGCAACGACCGGACCCGTCCGCTCCGGCGACGCCAACGAGCACGTCGGGCACGACCATCGCCCCGCTTCCGGCGCTTCCGGCGGCCCGCATCGCTTCCGCAAACGGCCGTCCATTTGCGACGCCGGCGCGACACGCCGCGGATGCCGGAAACGACGACGGCCGCGCAAGGCGGCCGTCGTCGATCCACGCGGAAACGGGGACGCTCAGTGGTCCTCGTTCTCGATCAGTTCCTCGTAGGCGCTGGCGTCGAGCAACTGGTCAAGCTCGGCGCGGTCGCTGATGCGCACGGCGAAGATCCAGCCTTCACCGTAGGCGTCCTCGTTGATCGTTTCGGGCTTGTCGTTGAGCGCCTCGTTGACCTCCACCACCTCGCCGGACACCGGCGAGTAGATGTCCGAGGCGGCCTTCACCGATTCCACCACCGCGGCGGCGTTGCCGGCGGTGACGCTGGCGCCGATTTCCGGCAGTTCGACGTAGACCAGGTCGCCGAGCTGGCCCTGGGCGTGGTCGGAGATGCCCACGCGCACCAGGCCGCCGTCCTCGACGCGGGCCCATTCGTGGGATTTGTTGAACTTCAGGTCGCCGGGGATCTCGCTCATGGTCGGGTCCAGTTTCGGGTCAGGGGACAGGCGGCCATTCTAGCCGCAAGAGATGGGCAGGAAAGGGGCGGCTCAGATGCCGTCGCAGGGTTTGCCTTCGCGCACGAACGGGTACTTCACCAGGCGCACCGGCAGCTCGCGGCCGCGGATGTCGACGCGGATCGCGCCGGGCTCGCCGGCGGGGATGCGCGCGAACGCCACCGCCTTCTCCAGCGTGGGTGCGAAGCTGCCGGAGAGGATTTCGCCCTCGCCGTTCGCGGTGAGCACGGTCTGGCCGTGGCGCAGCACGCCCTTCTCGTCCAGCACCAGGCCCACCATCACGCGCGGCACGCCCGCGGCCTTCTGTTTTTCCAGCGCGGCGCGGCCGATGAAGTCGCGGCCTTCGTCCAGCGCGATGGTCCAGCCGAGGTTCGCCTCCCACGGCGAGACGGTCTCGTCCATGTCCTGGCCGTAGAGGTTCATGCCGGCTTCCAGGCGCAGCGTGTCGCGTGCACCGAGGCCGGCCGGCGCCACGCCGGCGGCGGCCAGCGCTTCCCACAACGCCACCGCGTGCTCGGCCGGCACGATGATCTCGAAGCCGTCCTCGCCGGTGTAGCCGGTGCGCGCCACGAACAGCGGCATGCCGTGCGGGCCCTGCGCGGCGGCAGCGGCGAACTTGCCCAGCTTCTCGATGCGCACGCGGTCCACCTCGTGCAGCAGGCCCAGCACCTTCGCGCGGGCGTTCGGCCCCTGCACCGCGATCATCGCGAACTCGGGGCGTTCACGCACTTCCACGCCGAAGGCAGCGGCCTGCTTTTCGATCCACGCCAGGTCCTTGGCGCGGGTGGCAGCGTTCACCACCAGCCGGTAGAACTCGTCGCCGAGGAAGTACACGATCAGGTCGTCGATCACCCCGCCCTGCTCGTTGAGCATGCACGAGTACAGCGCCTTGCCGTGCACCTTCAGCTTGTCCACGCTGTTGGCCAGCAGGTGGCGCAGGAAGTCCTTCGTGTGCGCGCCGTGCAGGTCGACCACGGTCATGTGCGAGACATCGAACATGCCGGCGTCGCGGCGCACCGCGTGGTGCTCCTCGATCTGCGAGCCGTAGTTGATCGGCATGTCCCAGCCGCCGAAGTCGACCATGCGTGCGCCCAGCGCGCGATGGGTGGCGTTGAGTACGGTCTTCTCGGTCATCGCGGTGGCGCCTTGCGGGGATGGGAGACGGCCATTATCCCCTGCCCGCGCGGGGCATTCCAAGCCGCGGATTCAGTGCGCCGACGTATCGACCCGGCGAAAAGTCAGGTTGATGCGCGGCGTATCGATGCCGCGCATGCGCGGCAGGTCGTGCCGGTACAGCTGCTGGGTGGCGCCAGCCATGCGCAACAGGCTGCCGTGCGGCAACACCAGCTCGACGGTGTCGCCGGGCTGCGCCGGTTCGCCGCGCGCGCGGCGGCGACGGAAGCGGAAACGCCGCTCGGCGCCCAGGCTCAGCGAGGCGATCACCGGCTGTGTCCCCAGTTCGGGCTCGTCGTCGCTGTGCCAGCCCATCGAGTCGCGGCCGTCGCGATACAGGTTCGCCAGCACGCTGTTGAAGTGCGTGCCGCAATCCTGCTCGACGCGCTCGCGCACGGCGGCCAGCGCGGATGGCCATGGCCGGGGCTCGAAGCGGCTGCGCGAATAGGTGTAGGCGGCGCCGGGATCGCCGATCCAACAGCTCAATCGCGGCGAATCGAGCTCACGGCCGAACAGGCGGATGCGATGGGTTTCCCAGGCGATCGCCTGACGCAGCTCGGCGAACAGCGCGTCTGCCTCGGCCGTGTCCAGCCACTGTGGCCACAGCGCCACGTCCGCATCGGGAAGTCGGAGGTCATGCCAGTTGTTCATCGCCCGGACCGGCCGTCCGAACCATGCAGTATCCGGAGCGAGGCATTCGACGGCGTCCGTGGGTCGGGATCCATCCCGACTCCCTGGCTGTGTCGGGCTGAAGCCCGACCTACGGTCCTAGCTGCGGCGAGCGGAAAATGGAGTCCCCCGGCAAGTTCAGATGGCGTAACCATCGCCGTGCGCCGGCAAGCCGATGTGTTCCAGCAACTGGGTGGCGAGCTGCTCGGCGAGCTGCTCGGCGCGCAGGCCGGAGGTCCGCAGGTGCACCTCGGGCGCCTCGGGGGCTTCGTACGGCGCGTCGATGCCGGTGAAGTTGCGGATCTCGCCGGCGCGTGCCTTGCGGTACAGGCCCTTGGGATCGCGCTGTTCGCACTCGGCCAGCGGCGTGTCCACGAACACCTCGACGAATTCGCCTGCGTCGAACAGCTCGCGCACCGAACGTCGCTCGCTGCGGTAGGGCGAGATCGCGCTGACCATCACGATCAGTCCCGCGTCCACCATCAGGTGCGCCACCTCGCCGATGCGGCGGATGTTCTCCACGCGGTCCTCGGGGGTGAAGCCCAGGTCCTTGTTGATGCCGTGGCGCACGTTGTCGCCATCGAGCAGATAAGTATGGTGGCCCAGCGCATGCAGGCGCTTCTCCACCAGGTTCGCGATGGTGGACTTGCCGGCACCGGACAAGCCGGTGAACCACAGGCACAGCGGACGCTGACCCATGCCGGCGCCGCGCACCGTCTTGTCCACGTCCACATGCTGCCAATGCACGTTGGCCGAGCGCGTCAGCGCGAAGTCGATCATGCCGCAGGCCACGGTGGCATTGCTCTGGCGGTCGATCAGGATGAAGCCACCCAAGGTGCGGTTGACGGCGTAGGGCTCGAACGCGATGTCCTCGTCCAGGCCCACCGTGCAGTAGCCCACCTCGTTGAGCGCGAGATGACGGGCGGCCAGCTTGGCCTGGGTATTCACGTCCACCTTGTGCTTGATCGCCATCACCCGCGCGTTGACCGTGCGCGTGCCGATCTTCAGCCAGTAGGTGCGGTTCGGCAGCAGCGCGTTGTCGCCCAGCCATACGATGTGACAGGCGAACTGGTCGGCCACCGGCGCGGGGCGCAACGCGTCGGCGATCACGTCGCCACGGCTGGCGTCCAGCTCGCGATCCAGGCACAACGTCACCGCCTGGCCTTCGCCGGCGCTGTCGAGGTCGCCGTCGGCGGTGACGATGCGTTCGATGCGTGCGCGCGTCACGCCGGGCTGCACCACCACCTCGTCGCCCTTCGTCACGCGGCCGCCGCAGATCGTGCCGGCGTAGCCCCGGAAACCCTGGTCGGGCCGGTTCACCCATTGCACCGGCATGCGGAAATCCGCCGCCCGCGCCGGCGTGGCGTCGGCCGCTTCCAGCAGATCGAGCAGGGTCGGGCCCGAGTACCACGGCATCCGCGTGGAACGGTTGCCCACGTTGTCGCCACCCGGCGCGATCACCGGCAGGCAGTCGACCCGGGCGATGCCCAGCGTCTGCGCCAGCGCGCGGTAGGCCTCGCTGATCCCGCGATAGACGGCCTCGTCGCAGCCGACCAGGTCCATCTTGTTCACCGCCAGCACCACCTGGCGGATGCCGAGCAGGCTGCATATGTAGGTGTGGCGGCGGGTCTGCGGCAGCAGGCCCTTGCGTGCGTCCACCAGCACCACCGCCAGCTCGGCGTTCGAGGCGCCGGTGGCCATGTTGCGGGTGTACTGCTCGTGGCCGGGGCAGTCGGCCACGATGAAGCTGCGCCGCGCGGTGTGGAAATAGCGGTAGGCCACGTCGATGGTGATGCCCTGCTCGCGCTCGGCATCGAGGCCATCGGTAAGCAGGGCGAAGTCCAACGCATCGCCCGCGTCGGCGTGCAGCTTGCGGCTGTCGCGCGCCAGCGCGGCGAGCTGGTCGTCCGGCAGCATGCCGGCGTCGTACAGCAGGCGGCCGAGCAGAGTGCTCTTGCCGTCGTCCACGCTGCCGCAGGTGATGAAGCGCAGCAGGCCCTGGCCGGTGCTGTTGGCGTTGACGGCACCCATCAGAAATAACCCTCCTGCTTCTTGCGCTCCATCGAGGCCGTGGGATCGTGGTCGATCACCCGTCCCTGCCGCTCGGAACTCCTGGAATCGGCCATCTCCTGGATGATCTCGTCCAGCGTGGCGGCGCCGGACTCCACCGCGCCGGTGAGCGGGTAGCAGCCCAGCGTGCGGAAACGCACCATGCGCGTCTCGACCTTTTCGCCTTCGCGCAGGATGAAGCGCTCGTCGTCCACCATGATCAGCGCGCCGTCGCGCGCCACCACCGGGCGCGGCTTGGCGAAATACAGCGGCACCACCGGGATGGCCTCGCGGCGGATGTACTGCCACACGTCCATCTCGGTCCAGTTGGAGATGGGGAACACGCGCACGCTCTCGCCCTGGCGGATCTGGGTGTTGTACGTGTGCCAGAACTCCGGGCGCTGGTGCTTGGGGTCCCAGCGGTGCTGCGCGTTGCGGAACGAGAACACGCGCTCCTTGGCGCGCGACTTCTCCTCGTCGCGGCGGGCGCCGCCGATCGCCGCATCGAACCGGTACTGGTCCAGCGCCTGCTTCAGCGCCTGGGTCTTCATCACGTCGGTATGCACGGTGGCGCCGTGGACGAGCGGCGAGATGCCCTGACGCACGCCGTCCTGGTTGATGTGCACCAGCACCTCGACGTCGCCCTGCGCCGCCACCTGGTCGCGGAACGCGATCATCTCGCGGAACTTCCAGGTGGTGTCCACGTGCAGCAACGGCAGCGGCGGCTTCGCCGGGTAGAACGCCTTGCGCAACAGGTGCAGCAGCACCGAGGAATCCTTGCCGATGGAATACAGCATCACCGGCTTGCGGAAACTGGCCGCGACCTCGCGGAAGATGTGGATGCTCTCGGCCTCGAGCTCGTCGAGGTGATCGGTGCGGGGGGCAAGACGTGCGTTCATGGACTGCCGGTTTCAGTAGCGATGTATGGCCCGCTGCAGGTCGAGCCGAACGGGCATGCTACGCGAGCGCCGCCGATTGCCCAAACAACCAGGCCGATGGGAAAGCGCACGGGATGGCATATGGTGCCAAAGCGCATCCTGTGCGCGACGGTTGCATTGCGTAGGAGCGGCTTCAGCCGCGATCCGCGCCCCATCCCCAAAAGCATCGCGGCTGAAGCCGCTCCTACGCCACTCCTGCGGGTTTGCATCCATCGGGTCGAGCCCGCGTTGGCTTGCCACTGCCTGGCAGCCATGCCAAGGCAGCGGGCTTGGGCATCAGGCAATCGCGGGATAAACCGGATCGGCGTCCAGCGTGGCCGCACACACCGCCGCCAGTTCCAGCAGACGCAGATCCGAGCCACGCCCACCCACCAATTGCAGACCCACCGGCAGGCCGTTCGACAGCGTGCCCATCGGGATGCTCACCGCTGGGCAGCCGGCGAGGCTGGCGAAACTGGTGAGGTCGGCGTGGTTGTCCGGCTCCGTGCCGCCCAGCGGGAAGGCGCCGCAAGGCGTGGTGGGCAGCACCAGCACGTCGATCTGCGCGAACAGGCGGCGCATCTTCAACGTGGCCGCGTCCAGCACGCGGTCGGCCTTCGCGTAGTCCGCCGCGCTCTTGCGCGCGGCGTAGCCCAGCATCTCGCGGAAGCGCGACGAGACCGGGTGCGCGGCATCGGCCAGATCCTCGGCGTAGGTGCCCAGCATCTCGGCCTCCATCAGCAGCAGGCCGGCGCGGCGGGTGCGCGCGAAATCCCAGTCGGCGAAGTCCACCGTGCGGCGCTCGCCCAGCGCGTGGGCGAGCTTCGCCACGGACGACTCGAACACCGCCGCCACCTCGGCCTGCACGCCCACCGCGGCCAGATCCGGCAACAAGCCGGTGCGCAGCTTGCCCGGTTCCCAGTCCGGCAGCGCCAGAGCCACGCGGCGGCGGCGCGAGCGCGCATCATCGGCGTCGTAGCCGGCCAGCACCTGCAGCAGCACGGTGAGATCGGCCGCGCTGCGCGCGATCAGGCCCACCGCGTCCAGCCGCCGCGCCGCCGGCACCAGGCCGCGGGCGGAAATCTCGCCGTGGGTGGGCTTGAGCGCGTACACGCCGCAGTAGCTGGCGGGGATGCGGATCGAGCCCAGGCTGTCCGAACCCACCGCCGCCGCGGCCAGGCCCGCGGCCACCGCGGCCGCCGCGCCGCCCGAGGAGCCGCCCGCGCTCCAGCCATGCTTCCACGGATTGTGGGTGGGGCCGAAATGCGGATTCTCGGTGGCCGCGCCCAGCGCGCCCTCATCCATGTTGGTCTTGCCGACCAGCACCGCGCCCGAGGCGCGCAGCCGCGCCACCACGTGCGCGTCGTCCGTCGCCGGCTGATCGCGCCCGGGCAGGCCGGCGCGGGTGGGCCAGCCGGCGATGTCGAGGTTGTCCTTGATCGCCACCGGGATGCCGTCGAGTCGGCCGATCACGCCGTCGCGGCGGCGATGCTCGGCGGTGCGCGCCTGCTCCTGCAGCAGGCCGGGGCTCAGGCCCACGTAGGCGTTCAGCTGCGGATTGATGCGCTCGATCGCCTCCTGGGTCGCCTCGGCCAGCGCCTGCGGGTTGGTGCGCCCGGTGGCCAGCCAGTGCAGCAGCTGGCACACGGTGGCGCGGCGCAGGTCCAGGTCGGTGATCGGCGGCAGCGAACTCATCGGCATTCCTTGAGGCGAGTTGCTCCGATTATCGCCGCGCTCGATGAAGCGAATGCAAGCGGTGGCGCCGCAGAAAACCTCGTACAGACAGCCGAGGCCTCGCTTCCGCGCTCCCCCGATAACGTGCCCCATCTACCCCAACGATGCTTGATGAAACTTATTGAAGACTTATAATCGAGCCATGAACCGCATCGAATGGACGCCCAAGGCTGCCAGGCAATTGCGCAAACTTCCGCAACCTGCGCAGGTGGACATTCGCGACGCCGTGCAGGCGAAACTGCCGCAGTTTCCCCTCTGCACGGGCGTCAAGGCGCTGGTGAACCACCCATGCGGCTATCGGCTGCGTGTGGGCAACTATCGGGTGCTTTTCGACTTCGCAGGCTCGATCAAGCTGGTGCGCATCGAGGAGGTAGGCAAACGTGACGAACGCACTTACTGACATCCAGACCATCAAGGGCCCCGACGGCACCCCCGCGTATGTCGTGGTGCCCTACGCCGAGTTCATGCAGCGCTTCGCCGGCGCCGACGGTCTGATCCCCCACGAGGTGGTGAGCGCCACGGTGGACGGCGCCAGTCCGATGAAGGCATGGCGCGAACATCTGCGCCTGACCCAGGCCGAAGTGGCTGCGCGCATGGGCATCTCGCAGGCGGCCTATGCGCAGACGGAAGCCGCCAAACACCCGCGCAAGACCACGCTGGCCCGCGTGGCGGCCGCCTTGCATATCGCGTCGGAGCAACTGGACTTCTGACCGGCGTCGCGCAGCGCGCGTTGCCGCGCCACGCGCCATTTCGGACAATGGCGGACCTGACCCATACCGTGACGCACGCTCAAGCCGTGCAGCCAATACCCCGGGGAATGCGATGAGCGAACGCGAAACCATGGAATACGACGTCGTCGTGGTCGGCGCGGGTCCGGCCGGGCTGTCGTTCGCGATCCGGCTGAAGCAGCTCCAGCCCGACACCACGGTGTGCGTGATCGAGAAGGCCTCGACCATCGGCGCGCAAATCCTCTCCGGCGCCGTGATCGAGCCCGGTCCGCTGGACGCCCTGCTGCCCGGCTGGCGCAACGCCCCGCCGCCGATCTGCGTGCCGGCCGGTGAGGACGAGTTCTGGCTGCTCAGCAAGACCGGCGGCCGCAAGCTGCCAGTGCCGCCGGGCATGCACAACCACGGCAACTTCATCGTCTCGCTGGGCGCCATGTGCGCCTGGCTGGCGCCGCAGGCCGAAGCGCTGGGCGTGGACGTGTTTCCCGGCTTCGCCGCCGCCGATGTCGTCTACAACGAGGACGGCTCGGTCGCCGGCGTGCGCATCGGCGACATGGGCGTGGCGAAGGACGGCTCGCACAAGCCGGGCTACACCCAGGGCATCGACATCAAGGCCAAGGTCACCGTGCTCGCCGAAGGCGCGCGCGGCAGCCTCACCAAGCAGCTCATCAAGCGTTTCAAGCTGGACGCGGACAGCGACCCGCAGGGCTACTCCATCGGCATCAAGGAACTCTGGCAGGTGCCCGCCGGCCGCGCCACGCCGGGCAAGATCGTGCACAGCTTCGGCTGGCCCGCCGACAGCCACACCTACGGCGGCGGCTTCCTCTACCACCTGGACCAGGACCGCATCGCGCTGGGCTACGTCAGCGGCCTCGACTACAGCGATCCCAACTACCAGCCGTGGGAAGCCTTCCAGCAGTGGAAGAACCACCCGCACGTGAAGCCGCTGCTGGAAGGCGGCAACATCCTTTCCGCCGGCGCACGCGCCATCGTCACGGGCGGCTGGCAGTCGCTGCCGAAATGCGAGATGCACGGCGCGCTGCTGATCGGCGACACCGCCGGCCTGCTCAACGTGCCCAAGATCAAGGGCACCCACCAAGCGATCCGCAGCGGCATGCTCGCCGCCGAACACCTCGTCGCGAACGGGCTCAAGGCCGATGGCTTCGACGCGAAGCTGCGCGGCTCCGAGGCGATGGCCGAGCTGAAGAAGGTGCGCAACATCAAGCCCGGCTTCAAGAAGGGCCTGTGGTTCGGCATGCTCAATGCGGCATGGGAAACGATCACCGGCGGCCGCTCGCCGTGGACGCTGAAGAACAAGCCCGACTGGTCCAGCCTGCACAAGCTCGGCCAGCAGGAAGAACCGAAGCGCGACTACGTGCAGCGCGAACTGCCGCCGCGCGACCGCCTCGCCGGCGTCTACTTCGCCGCCACCGAGCACGACGAGGACCAGCCCATCCACCTGCACGTGGCCGACACCGACATCTGCGCCACCCGCTGCGTGGAGGAGTACGACAACCCCTGCACCCGCTTCTGCCCCGCCAACGTCTACGAGATGGTGGCCGACGAAAGCGCCCCGCACGGCAAGCGCCTGCAGATCAACTCCGCCAACTGCGTGCATTGCAAGACCTGCGACATCAAGGACCCGTACGAGATCATCACCTGGGTGACGCCGGAGGGTGGTTCGGGGCCGAATTACCAGAATCTGTGAGTGGTTGAGGGCAGTCCGCTGATCGGCAATCTGCACTGGCGACTCAAGCGCCTCGGCTACCTGTGGCAGCGTACGCGCGGCAGCCTTGCGCTGCGCGGCTGGCGCGGCACGCTGGCACGCATGCGGCAGGAATTCCAGTCACGACCTGAGCTGGACGAGGCCTTGGCGCTGCTGCCGCTGGACGAACCGTTCGCGCCGTTCGCACTGCCGGCCGGTGATGAGCCGCAGGTGTCGGTGATCATCCCGGTTCACGGCGAACTCGCCCATACCCTCGCCTGCCTGCGCTCACTGGCGAAACACGGTGCGCAGGCGCCGTTCGAGGTGATCGTGGTGGACGACGCCTCACCGGATGCCAGCGCCGTCACACTGGTGCAGGTCGGCGGCCTGCGCCTGCTGCGCAACGCCGCCAACCTCGGCTTCATCGGCAGCTGCAACGCCGGCGCCGCCGCGGCACGCGGCGAATTCCTGCTGTTCCTCAACAACGATACCCAGGTCACGCCCGGCTGGCTGGACGCACTGCTCGACTGCTTCGCCGAGCGCGCCGACTGCGGCATCGCCGGCAGCCGGCTGGTCTATCCGGACGGCCGCCTGCAGGAAGCTGGCGGCCTGGTGTTCGCCGACGGAAGCTGCTGGACCACCGGCCGTTTCGAACCACGCGACGTACCACTGTTCCGCTGCCGCCGCGAGGTCGACTACGTCTCTGGCGCCTCGCTGATGATCCGCCGCGAGCTGTTCCAGCGTGTCGGTGGCTTCGACGCACGCTACGCACCTGCCTACTACGAGGATGCCGACCTGGCGTTCGCGGTGCGCCGGCTCGGCCTGCGCGTGTACTACGAACCGGCCAGCACGGTGATCCACTGCGAGGGCATCAGCGCCGGCATCGACCTCAACCGCGGCATGAAGCGTCACCAGCGACCCAACCAGGCAAAGTTCGTCGACAAATGGACGGCCGAACTCGCCGCCCAGCCGCCCGCCGGCACGCCACTCGAACGCGCGATCCACTGGCGCCGGCGCGGCCGCGTGCTGGTGGTGGACGCGATGACGCCGGAGCCTGCGCGCGACTCCGGTTCGCTGCGCCTGTGCGCGATCCTGCGCCTGCTCGACGAACAGGGCTGGAGCACCGCCTTCCTGCCCGACGACGGCCGCGCCAGCCCGGCGGAGATCGACGCGCTCGGCGCGCTAGGCTGCGAAGTGTTGAGCAAGCCGTGGGTGGCGGACCTGCCGCGCTGGCTGCGCGAGCACGGCAGCGAACTGCACGCGGTGATCCTGTGCCGGCACACCGTCGCCGGCCAGTACGCCGGACTGGTGCGCCGGCACGCGCCGCAGGCAAAGCTGCTCTTCGACACGGTGGACCTGCACTTCCTGCGCGAGCGGCGCGCCGCCGAACTCGGCGGCAGCACGATCATGGCCCGCCAAGCCGAAGCCGCCCGCCGCAGCGAGCTGGCCCTGATCGAACAGGCCGACGTCAGCTTCGTGGTCAGCCCGCACGAACAATCACTGCTGGCGCGGCTGTTGCCACAGGCACGGGTGGAGCTGCTGTCCAACATCCACGACGTGCATGGCTGCCGGCACCCGCACGCGGGGCGCCGCGACCTGGTCTTCATCGGCGGCTATGGCCACCCGCCGAACAGCGACGCGATCCGCTGGATCGCCGGCGAGATCCTGCCGAAGCTGCGCGAGGCGCTACCCGACATCCGCGTGCACGTGCTCGGCGACATGCCGTGCACGGCACGGCACGAGCTGGCCGCGCCAGGACTCGAATTCCACGGCCGCGTGGCCGAGCTTGCGCCCTGGCTGGACAACTGTCTCGCTACGCTGGCGCCGCTGCGTTTCGGCGCCGGTGTGAAGGGCAAGATCAACATGTCGATGAGCCACGGCGTGCCGGTGATTGCCACCACCGTCGCGGTGGAAGGCATGCAGCTCGCCGACGGCGTGAACGTGCTGGTGGCCGACGATGCGGCCGCCATCGTCGCGGCGATGCGGCGGCTGCAGCGCGACGAAACACTCTGGCAGCAACTCTCCGCCCGCGGCCTCGACAACGTACAGCAGCACTTCTCCGCCGCCGCCGCCGCCGCCGTCCTGCATCGCGTGCTGGATTGACCGTGTGCGCGCCAACGCCGATGCTCCGGCATCACCACCGATAGACCACCATGTCCGCACGCGACTTCGCCAAACGCTGTCTGTTCACCGCGCTGCGCATCGGCTTCCGGCTGACCCCGATGCCAGGCGCCACGCGCGACCGGCTGCGCCAGCGCTTCCTGGATAGGCACGCCGGCCTGCTGCCGCAGGGGCCGCGCGGCCAGTCGGTCGAAGCGTCACAGGCCGAGCATCGGCCGCGCAGCCAGGCCGCCGGACGCGCGATCGGTTTCGCCCCCCGGCGTAACGGCACGCTGCCGACGCCGCTGCCCGCCACCGTGGTGGCGTTCTACCTGCCGCAGTTCCACCCGATTCCGGAGAACGACGCATGGTGGGGCGAGGGCTTCACCGAGTGGCACAACGTGACACGCGCGCTGCCGCAGTTCGAAGGGCATGCGCAGCCGCGCCTTCCCGGCGAGCTGGGCTTCTACGACCTGCGCCTGGCGGACACGATGCGCCGACAGATGCAGCTGGCCCGCGAGTACGGTATCGGCACGTTCTGCAGTTACTTCTACTGGTTCGCCGGCAAGACCCTGCTGGAAACGCCGCTGCAGCAATGGCTGGCCGACTCCACGCTCGACCTGCCGCTGTGCCTGTGCTGGGCCAACGAGAACTGGTCGCGGCGCTGGGACGGCCGCGCCGACGACATCCTGATCGGGCAGCGGCACAGCCCCGCCGACGACCTCGCCTTTATCGAACATGTCGCGCGCTATCTCGCCGACCCACGCTACCTGCGCGTCGACGGCAAGCCGCTGCTGCTGGTCTACCGCCCCGGCCTGCTGCCGGACCCGAAGGCGACCGCTGCCCTCTGGCGTGAGTGGTGCCGCGCCAACGGCCTCGGCGAGATCCATCTCGCCTACGTGCAGAGCTTCGACCGGGTCGATCCGCGCACGATCGGCTTCGACGCCGCGGTGGAATTCCCGCCGAACAACACCACGCCCGCGCCGATCACCGCGCGGCAACGCCTGCTCAACCCGGACTACCGCGGCGACGTGCACGACTGGCGCGAGCTGGCCCGCCAGTCCATGGCACAGCCCGATCCGGCGTACCCGCGCTACCCCGGCGTCAATCCGGGCTGGGACAACGAGCCGCGGCGCAGCGGCAGCGGCCGCGTGTTCGCGCATGCCTCGCCGCGCGGCTATCGCGACTGGCTGCGGCATGCCATCGGTGTTGCGCGGCGGCGCTTTCCAGCGCAGCCGCTGGTCTTCGTCAATGCCTGGAACGAATGGGCCGAAGGCGCCGTGCTGGAACCCGACAGCCGGCTCGGCCACGCCTGGCTGGAAGCCACCCGTGCCGCGCTGCAGCCCGCACCGGCGCCGGATCACCGCCCCTGTGCCGTGCTCCACGTCTGGTACCCGGAATTGCTGGACGAACTCGTCGCGGCGCTGCACGCCAGCGGCCTCGACTGGCGCATCGTGATCACTACTGCGCCCGAGCGCGAACGAGCAGTGCGCGAGCGAATTGCACGGCTCGGCATCGACGCCGAAGTCGAGGTATTCGAGAACCGCGGCCGTGACATCCTGCCGTTCCTCCACGTGGCCAACCGCCTGCTCGACGAAGGCGTGACCACCGTGCTCAAGCTGCACGGCAAGCGCTCCACCCATCGGCAGGACGGCGACATTTGGCGTCGCGAACTGCTGGAAAAGCTACTTGCACCTGAACGCGCCACGCGTATCGCGACCGCCTTCCGCGACGAGGCCACGCAGGGCTTGGTGCACGCCGAAGGCCATCGGCAACCACTCTCCGAATACATAGGTGCGAACAAGGACGGCGTCGACTATCTCATCCGCCGTCTCGGAATCCCGGCGCCACGAGCCGAACGCGTCAATTTCATTGCTGGCAGCATGTTCTGGTTGCGTCCCGCCGCCTTACGCCCGTTGCTGGACGCTCACTTGGGCGTAGATGAATTCGAGCCGGAATCCGGCCAGATCGATGGCACACTGGCTCATGCAGTCGAACGAGTGCTCGGACTGGCGGCGCAGGCGGAAGGTTACCGCGTCGCCAGCGCTGCTGCGCTCATTGGGCTGGACGAAGCTGCGAAGGCTCCTCCTTATCCTTACGCGCGGCGCAGCTGCTGAAAGCCTCCCACTAACTACCGCCCACAGCTTGGTTCGTATAGCTGCCTGAGACCGGGTAAAATGGCCGTCTCTGCGGCCCGCACAAGGGCTATTCATGAGTCTAGGAATCCCCATGAAGATACTGGTCGGCTACAAGCGTGTCGTGGACTACAACGTGCGCATCCAGGTGAAGCCCGACGGCACCGGCGTGGTGACCGATGGCGTGAAGCTTTCCGCCAACCCGTTCGACGATATCGCGCTGGAAGAAGCCCTGCGCCTGCGCGAGAAGGGCCTGGCTGAAGAAGTGGTGGTGGTAGGTATCGGCCCGGCCGACCTCACCGCGCATCTGCGCAACGGCTTGGCGATGGGCGCGAACCGCGCCATCCACGTCACCACCAGCGATGCCGTGCAACCACTCACTGCCGCCCGCACGCTCCTGAAACTGGTGGAGAAGGAACAGCCCGGCCTGGTGATCCTGGGCAAGCAGGCCATCGACGACGATGCCAACCAGACCGGCCAGATGTTGGCCGCACTTTGGGACCGCCCGCAGGCCACCTTCGCCAGCAAGATCGAGATTGCCGACGGCAAGGCCACGGTGACGCGCGAGGTGGATGCAGGCCTGGAAACCATCGAAGTGGACCTGCCCGCCGTCGTCACCAGCGACCTGCGTCTCAACGAGCCGCGCTTCATCAAGCTGCCCGACATCATGAAGGCCAAGAGCAAGCCTATCGACGTGATCGAGCTCGCCTCGCTGGGCGTCGACAACGGCGACCACCTAAAGACCACCCACTACGCCGCGCCCGCCAAGCGCAGCAAGGGCGTGATGGTGAAGGACGCCGCCGAACTGGTCGCGGCGCTGAAGCAGAAGGGCCTGCTGTAACTCCCACATCACCCGTAGGAGCGGCTTCAGCCGCGACCGGCTTAAAGGAATCGCGGCTGAAGCCGCTCCTACAGCGCTCCTGTCGAGATGCAAGACACAAGGAACCACGCCATGAGCAAGATCCTCGTCATCGCCGAACACCTGGACGGCAAGCTGAACCCCGCCACCGCGCGCGCCGTGAGCGCAGCCGCGGCGGTCAAGCCCGAAGCCATCGACGTACTGGTGCTGGCCGACAATGTCGCCACGCTCTCTGCCCAGGCCGCGAAGATCGACGGCGTGAGCCGCGTGCTCACCGTCGAGCGCGCCGAGAACGCCCACCCGCTGGCCGCCGTGCTGGCGCCGCAGATCGCCAAGGCCGCTGCCGGCTATAGCCACGTGTTCGTGCCGTCCACCACGTTCGGCAAGGACGTCGCCCCGCGCGTGGCCGCCCTGCTCGGCGTGGCCCAGGTCAGCGACGTGATGAGCGTGGAAGCGGCCCACACCTTCAAGCGCCCCATCTATGCCGGCAACGCGATCATCACGGTCGAGGCCGATGCCAGCTACACCGTCGTGGCCACGATCCGCTCGGCCTCCTGGCCTGCCGCCCCCACCGGCTCCAACATCGCGCCAGTCGAGGCGCTCTCCATCGACGCCGCGCTGCCCACGCATACCCGTTTCGTCGAACTGAAGCAGGGCAGCAGCGATCGACCGGACCTGCAGAGCGCCAGCAAGGTCGTCTCCGGCGGCCGTGGCGTAGGCTCGAAGGAGAACTTCGACATCATCTTCAAATTCGCGGACAAGATCGGCGCCGCCGTCGGCGCCTCGCGCGCCGCCGTCGACGCCGGCTACGTGCCGAGCGACCTGCAGGTCGGCCAGACCGGCAAGATCATCGCCCCCGAGTTGTACATGGCGATCGGCATCTCCGGCGCGATCCAGCACCTCACCGGCATCAAGGACGCCGGCACCATCGTGGCGATCAACAAGGATGGCGAGGCACCAATTTTCGAAATCGCCGACTTCGGCTTGGTTGGGGATCTGTTCAAGATCATTCCGGAGCTGAAGCAGGCGCTCGGCTGAGCTTTCAGTGCGTATATCAAACCTTCTTCATGTTGAGTTTGCATCTGCTGCCTGGTGGCAGAAAGACAGCCACGCTTGCCCGCAAGCAACAGAGATCGGAATGGAATTCGGATGACGCCTACAACGCAAGTGCCCACAGTGCAAAGACGAGAAGCCGTGATCGTGCCGCTATGCGTCGATCTGGATGGCACGCTGATACGCTCCGATCTGCTGGTCGAATCCGCACTGGCACTGCTTGCACGCAAGCCGCTCCTCCTGTTCGCCATGCCTATATGGTTGCTGCGTGGCAAGGCACGCCTGAAGCGGGAGATCGCGCGCCGGGTTGAACTCGATGCCACCACGTTGCCCTATAACGATGACGTGATCGCATGGGTGCGCGCTGAGCAGCAGAACCGCCCCGTGGTGCTTTGCACCGCGTCGGATGCCGCATTGGCCGGGCGAGTGGCCGCCCACGTCGGCGGGTTCGAGTCCACGATGTCAAGCGACGGCGCTCGAAACCTGTCCGGAGCCAACAAGGCGCGGGCATTGGTGGAGAAATACGGTGAACGCGGGTTCGACTACGCCGGCAACGCAGCAGTCGACCTCCATGTCTGGAAGTACGCGCGCTCTGCCATCGTCGTCGAAGCAAGCCCTCGTCTCTCGTTGGCAGCTTCCCGGGTAACCAGGGTCGAGCGTACCTTCGCCGCCCCGAAGGCGACACTACGCCAATGGGTCAAGGCGCTGCGCGTGCACCAGTGGATCAAGAACGTCCTCGTATTTCTGCCGCTGCTCGCAGCCCATCGGATGCTCGACGTCGATGCCGTTGCGAGCACGTTGCTGGCCTTCCTCTGCTTCAACTTGTGCGCGTCCAGCGTGTACCTGACCAACGACCTGCTCGACCTGGCAGCCGATCGCCAGCACCCACGCAAGCGGCATCGCCCGTTTGCAGCTGGCACGCTACCGCTCACGGCGGGGCCGATTGCCGCGATCGCCCTGCTGGTCGGCAGCTTTGCCCTGGCGTGGCTGGTGTCACCGGCCTTCATCGCGGTGCTGCTGGGTTACTACCTGCTCACCAGCGCGTACTCCCTGAAGTTCAAACGCATCATGATGCTCGACGTCGTGGTGCTTTCGCTGTTGTACACCACGCGGATACTCGCTGGCGCCGCCGCGCTCGACACGCCGCCGTCATTCTGGCTGCTCGCGTTTTCGATGTTCATTTTTCTCAGCCTGGCAATGGTCAAGCGCTACACCGAACTACTGGCGGCGCAGAAGGGCGGCAAGGTCAAGGCCAGCGGTCGCGGCTACGATGTGGAGGACATCCCGCTGATCCAGTCACTCGGTGGATCCAGCGGCTATTTGGCCGTGCTGGTGCTGGCGCTCTACATCAACAGCACCGCCAGCGAATCGCTGTACCGTCATCCGCAATATCTGTGGCTGCTGTGTCCGCTGCTGTTGTACTGGATCAGCCGCACCTGGGCCATCGCGCACCGCGGCATCATGCACGATGACCCTGTCGTGTTCGCGGTGAAGGACAACGTCAGCCGCGTACTGCTCGGTCTGGCCGCCGTGATCGCCCTGCTCGCCATCTGATGACCACGATCGGTCAATCCTGGGGACGCTATCCGCCCACCAAACAGTCCGTCGTGGCTGTCACCGACCGGCACGCCGAGTTGCCTGTCACGGGGGGCTCTCTGCTTCCCTACGGCAATGGCCGTAGCTACGGCGACAGTTGCCTCAACGACGGGGGCACGCTACTGCACGCGCGCGGCCTGAACCGCTACCTGAGCTTCGACCCCACCAGCGGATTGCTTGAGTGCGAGGCGGGGGTACTGTTCTCGGAAATTCTCGATCTGGTGGTACCGCAGGGATGGTTTCTGCCGGTGACCCCGGGCACCAAGTTCATCACCGTTGGCGGCGCCATCGCTAACGATGTGCACGGCAAGAATCACCACAAAGCGGGTACTTTCGGCCGCCATGTGCTGGCGTTTGAACTGCTGCGTTCCGACGGCAGTCGACTGCTGTGCAGCCCGACCGACCATCCGGACTGGTTCGCTGCCACCATAGGAGGCCTCGGCCTCACCGGGCTAATCACCTGGGCTCGCATCCAGCTGCGCCGAATCGCCGGGCCATGGATGAGCACCGAGGTTCATCGCTTCAAGGATCTTGCCGGCTTTTTTCGGCTGTCCGAAGACTCGGACCGCGACTACGAGTACACCGTGGCCTGGATCGACTGTGCGGCCAAGGGGCGCGCGCTGGGGCGCGGCCTGTTTACCCGCGCCAACCATGCGTCCGCTATTCCCGATCGCCGCCCGGCGGCCAGCACCCGTCGTCTCGGGGTACCGCTGGTTCCGCCGCTGTCGCTGATCAATCCACTCAGCCTGCGCACGTTCAACACCTTGTACTACCACCGCCAGCGGCAACCCATAGTGCATCTGACCACTCACTACGAGCCTCACTTCTACCCGCTGGACGGCATCGGCGATTGGAACCGCGTCTATGGCCCGCGCGGATTTTTGCAGTATCAGTGCGTGGTACCCCCAGCCGCCGCGGAAGCTTGTGTCGACCAGTTGGCACGGATGATCTCGGCCAGCGGTGGCGGCTCGTTTCTCGCGGTGTTGAAGCAATTTGGCCAGCTGCGCTCGCCCGGCCTGCTATCCTTTCCGCGCGCGGGCACCACACTGGCACTGGATTTCCCCAACCACGGCGAAACCACCCTGCGACTACTCGATCGCCTCGACGACGTGGTCGCAACCGCCGGTGGAGCCATCTATCCGGCCAAGGATGCCCGCATGTCCGGTCCACTGTTCCGCGCCAGTTTCCCTGCCTGGGAATCCTTCCGCCCATTTGTCGACCCGCGCTTCTCGTCCAGCTTCTGGCGCCGGGTCATGGAGTGAACATGCTCAATGTACTGATCATCGGTGCCACCTCGGCGATTGCCGAAGCCACGGCACGACGCTACGCCGCACGCGGCGCGCGGCTGTTCCTGGTCGCACGCAACACCACGCGGCTGGCCGATATTGCTGCCGACCTGCGCGTCCGTGGCGCCGTGGATGTCGGCGAGGCCATGCTCGACGTCTGCCGGTTTGATACACATGCCGGCGTGCTCGATCAGGCATGGAAGCAGCTTGGCAGCGTTGACGTGGTACTGATTGCGCACGGCACCTTGCCGAACCAGGGTGCGTGCGAGCAATCGGTGGAAACCGCCTTGGCGGAATTCGCCACCAACGGCACCGCCACCATCGCCTTGATGACGGCATTGGCACCACGCCTGGAAGCTCAGGGGCGCGGTGTCCTGGCCGTGATCTCCTCGGTTGCCGGTGATCGCGGTCGCCAGAGCAACTACCTCTACGGGGCCGCCAAGGCCGCTGTCAGCACGTTCGCCAGCGGCCTGCGCCAGCGACTCGCCAAAGTCGGCGTCAACGTGGTCACGATCAAGCCGGGTTTCGTGGATACGCCGATGACACGCGATTTCCGCAAGGGCGCGCTGTGGGCCTCTCCGGCCAGCGTGGCTCGCGGCATCGTGCGTGCGGCCGACCGCGGCAGCAGCGTGGTCTACCTGCCGTGGTTCTGGTTGCCGATCATGCTGATTATTCGCCACATTCCCGAATTCGTCTTCAAGCGCATCAATCTGTGACCTCCGCATGAGCATGATCGACAAACACGCCAAACTGGTCCTCACCGGAGCCGCCGGGCTGGTCGGACAGAACCTGATCGTGGAGCTGAAAGCCCAGGGTTACACGCAGATCGTCGCGATCGACAAGCACGCCTACAACCTGGAGATCCTGCGTCAGCTGCATCCCGATGTCACCGCCATCCTGGCCGATCTCGCCGAAGAGGGTGACTGGACCGAGGCATTTGCAGGGGCTGCCTGCGTGGTTCAGCTGCATGCACAGATCACCGGCAAGTCGCCGGACCTGTTCGTGCGCAACAATATCGATGCCACCGCCCGCGTGCTGAAGGCGTTGCAGGCGCACGCCGTCCCGTACCTGGTGCACATCAGCTCATCGGTGGTGGTTTCGGTGGGAGATGATGAGTACACCCGCACCAAGAAGACGCAGGAATCCATGGTGGTCGTCGGCGGCATCCCGCATTGCGTGCTCCGCCCTACCCTTATGTTCGGCTGGTTCGATCCCAAGCATCTGGGCTGGCTTTCCCGCTTCATGGCCAAGACGCCGCTGTTCCCGATACCCGGCGATGGTCGCTACATGCGCCAGCCCCTGTATGAGCGGGACTTTTGCCGCTGCATCGTGCGCTGCATCGAAACCCAGCCGGATGGCGCTGTCTACGACGTGGTCGGCGAAACCCGCATCGACTACGTAGATATCATCAAGACGATCAAGCAGGCCAAGCAGCTGCGTACGCCGATTGTGCATATCCCGTACGGGCTGTTCCACCTGCTGCTGCGGGTCTACGCGCTATTCAGCGGCAAACCGCCGTTTACCGCCGACCAGCTCAAGGCGCTGACCGCCGGCGACGAGTTCCACGGGATCGATACCGAAGAAGTCTTCGGCGTGCGCCAGACTCCGTTCGCCGAGGCCGTGCGCGAGAGCTACTGCGACCAGAAATACTCAAGCATCACACTCAAAAGATAGAGTGATGGAATAGCGATGGCTGGGGGGCACGCGAAAGTAATTCACGACGCCGCCATATCTTTTGAACTTGGAGAATGACCCATGAGTGAAGAATCGAAACTTCTGAAGAACCTTTACGAAGCACGCTTTGATAAAGATGCACAGATAAAAAAGAATGAAATATGGAAAGTATTGTGCAGTGACTTCTTTCAGAAATTTGTCAAGCGAACTGACACCGTCGTCGATATAGGCGCTGGCTATTGCGAATTCATAAATCATATCCAGTGCTCTCACAAGATAGCGGTGGATCTGAATCCGGACGTAGCCGAGCGGGCCAATGCCGACATCAAGGTCATCAACGAATCCTGCACGCAAATCTCGTCGCTGGCGTCGAACAGCGTCGACTGCGTCTTCATGAGCAATTTTCTCGAGCATCTGCCGAGCAAGGAACTTGTATTGAGTACGCTTCGCGAGTCGCAGCGCATACTCAAGCCGGGAGGCCGGGTAATGATACTTCAACCCAATATCCGTTTTCTTCCTGGTGAGTACTGGGACTACTTCGACCATCACACGGCGCTGACCGACCGTAGCCTGGCTGAAGCCCTGGTGCTTGCCGGATTCGAAGTCTCTGTTTGTATCCCCCGGTTCCTTCCCTATACGACAAAAAGCCGGCTGCCGCAATCTCCATGGCTCGTAGCGCTTTATCTTCGACTTCCGTTCTTCTGGCGATTCCTCGGCAAGCAGGCTTTTCTGGTTGGCACCGTCCCGGCTTGACCTTCCCATATCCACCTTGCGTATAGAAGAACCGCATCATTCGGAATCAGGCAATGAATTTCAAGATAATTGGCGCCGGCCCGATGGGCCTGATGACCGCCATGGAGCTGCTCAAGCGCGGCCACGAAGTCGACATCTACGAGCGTGACGACCGCATCGGCGGCATGTCCGCCACGTTCGATTTCGCCGGCCTCGAAATCGAGCGCTACTACCACTTCATCTGCAAGACGGACTATCCGCTGTTCAAGCTGCTGGCCGAGCTGGGCCTGAGTGACAAGCTGCGCTGGACCGACACCCGCATGGGCTTCTTCTACAACGGCAAGTTGTACAAGTGGGGCACGCCGCTCGCCCTGCTGGCCTTCGACGGACTGGGCCTGGTCAGCAAGTTCCGCTACGGCCTGCACGCCATGTACGCCAAGGGCATCAAGGACTGGCGCCCGTTCGACCGCATGAAGGCCACCGACTGGATCCGCCGCTGGATCGGCGAACGCGGATACAACGTGCTCTGGAAGAGCCTGTTCGAACTGAAGCTGTTCGAGCACACCGAGGAAATCTCCGCGGCGTGGATCGGTACCCGCATCAAACGTGTCGCACTCTCGCGCCGCAATCTTCTGCAGGAGAGCATGGGCTACCTGGACGGCGGCTCGGCTACCCTGCTCAGGGCGATGGAGCGTTTCATCCTCGAGCGCGGCGGCCGCATCCATCTCAAGACCGGCATTGACCGGGTCGACGTAACCGATGGGCGCGTCTGCGGTATAGAAGTCGGCGGCGCACTCCTGCCTTGCCAGGCAGTAATCTCCACCGCGCCGATCCAGTACGTACCCCGCCTGGTACCCGACCTGCCGGCCGATTTCGCGGCCCGTATCAATCAGATCAAGAACATTCCGGTCGCTTGCGTCATCCTCAAGCTCAAGCAGCCGCTGAGCGAAAATTTCTGGATGAACATCAACGATCCGTCGATCGAGATTCCCGGCGTGATCGAGTACTCCAATCTCAATCAGATGACGCCATCGGTACTTTACGCGCCGTTCTACATGCCCAAGACCCACCCCAAGTGGGCGCGCAGCAACGACGAGTTGATAGACGAAGTCATCGGCTACCTCGGCAAGCTCAACCCTGCCTTTTCGCCGGATTGGGTGCTGGCCCAACATTGCCATCGTTACGACTTTGCCCAGACCATCTGCCCGCCCGGGTTCTACGACATGCTGCCCCCCATGGCCACACCCATCGCCGGCCTGTACATGGCCGATACGTCTTACTACTACCCGGAAGACCGCTCGATCAACGAAAGCATTGCGGTAGCACGTCGACTGGCCGCTAGCGCCACTGGAATGGCCGCGTGAAGTCTCGCCAATTCATTAAATTCATCTTGGCTGGCGGCGTCGCCGCCATCGCAAACTTCGGATCGCGCATCATTTTGGGTTACTGGATGCCTTACATCCCGTCAATAATCATCGCGTTTTGCATAGGTTTGGTTTCCGCTTTTGTGCTCAATCGAACGTTCGTCTTTGTCAATGCCTCGAACACCTTTAGAAATCAAGCATTCTGGTTCACAATCATAAACTTGGCAGCTCTTGGGCAGACCTTGTTCATAAGCGTCGTCTTGGCGAATCATGCTCTACCAGCAATCGGGATTGAAACCCATGCTGAAACCATTGCGCACGGCTTCGGTGTCATGATTCCAGTATTGACAAGCTATCTCGGCCATAAGCACCTGTCATTCCGCAATGTATAGCGCTGAAAATCAACTAACACGCCTCTCAGAAATCGTGAATCATTTGCGTCGAACCTGCGAAGAAATCTATAAATTTGAGCAAGTCTAATAATGAACAACATACTTGACAAATTGCAGAAGACAATCTACCGGTACTTGTCACATAAAAAGTCTTCGATGTTCAGAAAACGCTACCTCGCGAGGCGGTCTGCGGAAGTCACTGCCACCCACACTAAAGCCACATTGCGCTGAGGCGACAGAACCAAATGAATCATTTCGCTTCCAAGACTGTCACGAGCAAACGTAGCGCACTACCTCTGCTCTATCTCCTGATTGTTCTCTTACTCGCGTGCAAAAGCCCAGACGCCTTGTCCAACGCACAGTTCTGGGCGGAAGACGGCACTGTCTTTTTCGCTCAACAGTTCGGTCACGCGCTGCCGCAGATTCTAGTCACCTATGCAGGCTATCTGCACGCAATTCCTCGTTTAGTGGCCTGGTGTGCGCAAATTGCCCCCTATCAGCACGCGCCGCTTCTCTTTAACGTGTTTGCGATACTGATCGATGCTGCCGCCATCCTATACTTTGCCTACCGAATGGGCACTTTCGTTCCACTCTGGATCACAATCTCCATCTTCGCTCTCACTCCCAGCGGCGGCGAAATATTCGGAACCCTCACAAATGTTCAATGGTTCCTGCAATTCGCGCTGTTTGCAGCAGCACTGCTTCCACAGCGGCTTGAAGAAAGAAGATTTCTCCCGCCATGGCTGGCAATAACGCTACCGACATTGGTTGCTTTGACTGGACCGTTTTCGACATTGATTGCAGTAGTCGCATTACCCTTGGCGGCGCTTGCCTGGATGAAAGGCCGCATGGGCTGGAAGTGTCTTGCACCTGCTCAGGAATGGTGGGTGCAATTGGACAAGCGAGCCCTTGGCGCAGTTGTAGCTGGGGGCCTCATACAGGCACTGGTCATGGCGTTCATCGGTCAAAGGCAACCCCACGGACCCTTTGAACTATCACTGGCTAAACAGAACGTTCTACAGGGATTCCAATACCATACGTTCGGGGAAATTCTATTCAGCCCGAGCGTGGCCACGCTTTTTTTTGTGTGCCTGCTTCTATTCCTGGTTCGATCGGCATGGCGAAGCGATACAGCGGGTATTGTGCCAGTCGCACTGATGCTTATTTTTGCGCTCCTTCAAATTGTTTCGTCTGCTCATGCAGGACCGAATGAAAACCTGATATCTACAACAATAATATGGAGTGACCGGTACTTCTTCTTTGCCAAAATAGCGTTCTGGCTTTGTATTGCTTGCACATTGTGCAACCTTGATCACTCTGAAGGAAATTCCTTTGCCCCAGTAGTACTTGTACTGCTCATACTCGTCGCCGTTCTTCATCCTGGCGACATGCGCCGTGTACCACTCCCAGACTTGAACTGGGCGCAGGAGTCGCGCGCGCTGAGGGGCGCGGGTACGTCCGGACCAGTCAGTATCCCAATCAACCCAGTGCCATGGCGAATAACCGTGACACCAAAGGAAGATACCAGTCATTGATTAGCTGCGGGAAGTTATGGATCCGTAATGGCCCATTTTCAGCTGACACCGAAAGCGGAGCCAAGCGGCAAGCGGCAAGCGGCAAGCGGCAGTTTTTCATGGGGGTCATGTCGCCAGCTTGAAATGCGCCGGCGTTGCTTCAAGGTTGGTACTGTAGAACGGATCCGCCAGGAGCTCCTTGGGGTAGTGCTGGAATAGCCAGGCCCGTTCCCCGTGAACATTCTGTCCCTGCACCGGCGATGCACCAGAGATCTCATGCATATAAAGCTCCACATAAGGCGTCCAAATCGTCCGATATCCGTTAGCGCGAATGCGTAGACACAGATCGGCGGCAACAAGGGATTCCACTGAGGCATGGCTGAATCCGCCAATCGAGTGGAATACGTTGGCACGCATGGCCATGCATGCTCCTGAGACGGCAGATACATCCTGGACGTGCAGCGCGCGGGCGCGCGGGCCAACCGCCGCGGAATCTAGTCCGCCAAAAGCAACGTTTATTCCACCAGCCCCCCCAAGAACAAAGGCACCATCGGTGACCCATCCACGTGGATCGTATATCTTTGCCCCGACCACCCCGATGTCTGGCCGACGCGCCTGCGCGACCAGTTCATCAAGCCAACCTTTGGAGAACGCGTCGATATCCTTGTTGACGAATACGAGGATCGACCCTTTCGCCATCCTGGCCGCCTCGTTCCTTGATTCGGCAGGGTTTGTGTTCGTTGTGCCCAGTACTTTCAAAGAGAGGGCCCCGGGTACGTGATCCCCGAACCAACGCTTCGCGATATTGCCGTTATTCACCGGAATAATGACTTCGACTGACATTGTCGAACCAAGTGTCTCGAACATGTTACCCAGGCAATCTATGGGCTGTCCGGCCTGTTCCCACACGATGACCGAGACGTGCTCGTCAGCAGGAGGTCCCTCCTGCACCCGAAATGCACCATAGGGCCAATTCAGCCGCCTGACGCTGGCACCCGGCCGTACGCGCCGGACGTGATCTGTCAGTACCTTCATCGCAACCTGCTGGACATAGGGTTTCACGCTCGTGTCTTCGGCCGTCGAGGTTGCACTCATGCGCCAGTGGTAAAGAACCTTTGGAATATGCCCGATGGCACTCGCACCAACCCGCTCGCAAAAACGCAGTGCCAGATCCCAGTCCTGGCATCCCTCGTAACCAATCTGAAAGCCGCCTAGCTCCCGAACGATAGCTGTTCGATAAACACCGAGGTGGCTGATGTAGTTCTGGGCTGTAAGCAGTTCCGGATTGTAGTCCGGCTTGAAGTAGGGATCTGAACGTCTTCCCCGCCGATCGAGTTTGTCTTCATCGGTATAGATAAGGTGCCACTCGGGATTGGCGCAAGCGGCAGTCACGACCTCCAAGATGGCGTCAGGGTGCAACAGATCGTCGTGATCGAGCAATGCAACAAATTCCCCGCCTGCCATCGCCAGCGCCGTATTCGTGGCCGCCGAAATGTGCCCGTTGGACGCACGCTTTTCAATGCGTATGCGCGGATCACGACCAGCGTAGCGCACCAGGACATCCGCTGTGTCCCGGCGCGTGCTGGCATCATCCGAAATGCACAGTTCCCAACGGCCACATGTTTGGGCCAATACGCTTTCCAGGCACGCAATCAGCACGTCCGGTGGGGTGTTGTACACGGGTAGTAGTACGGATATGAGCGTCTGCTGCTGGACAGAGCCACCACTGGACGACAGCACAGAGGCACGATCGTGGCTTTCCAACCAGCGTCGATACTCGCGTTGTGACAGTTCGGAGTGCGAAATACCGATCTGATCGTGGTACAGATGCGCGGCCATGGCGCGCGCACCTTGCGTCACGAATATGAGGAACGCAGTCGCGACCATGCCCCGTTTTGAATTCTCGCGACCTCCTCGAGACCCTCGCAACAGCATCAGCAGGAGCGCCTCGGGTCGACGTAGCTTTCGCAGTGCCATATGGCTCAGCGAAAATTGACCAGGCGAGACACAGGGATCGAAACGCAGGCGAACTATGTCCGCCTGGAACAGCACCACCCCGGAAATGCGCCCGTTCCGAACGAGGCGCCTCAGTGGAATTCTCAAACACTCGCGAAATCCGTCACCGTAGTCAGGATAAAGCGCCGCATCATCAGCGAGCGAGCGATCGGCCGAGAAGCCCAAATCTACCAAGTACCAACCTGCAGCGAGACCACGAACGGCGGCGGCGCTGCACAAGAACTGGGGATCGTTCCCGAGTGCATCCCACTCCCATCTTCCCTGCAATGGCCTGACTTGATGCTCGGCCAACAAAGGAATGCTCGGCATCTGGCGGGCCCTTACTGAACGATCTATCGAGCTTTGGCTACTTGCGACAGGAAACTGTCTTCAAACTCACTGTTGCTCTGGCGAGGCATCAACAGCTGAGCCGAAGCTGCTCCAAAGACGGCGCTTTCGATTCGTTCGAATTGGTTCTGCCACCCATACTGAGCCATCGAATGCTCATGGGCAGCTGCTGCCATCTGGGGATATTGGTCCAGTTGATCGATCGCCCTGACGATCTGCCTTGTCCAGTCCGTACTGTTCGCCAAATACCCATTTTCACCATCTCTGATGGCAGTCGCATAACTGAAAATAGGTGTGGCAACAGTAAGAGTGCCGACCGCCGCCGCCTCAAAATATTTCAGCTCCGACTTGCAGTTGGTAAAGCCGTTGTCCAACAAGGGGACGATGTTGACTTCAACCAGTGACATGATGCGCTGCAGGTTGATGAAATCATGCAATGGATAAAAAGTAATACGGTCGGCGAATTCCTCCAGACCCCGTTTCAACTCGAGGAAACCGACAACTAACAGCTTCACCCGCTTATCGGCACGCATGATCGAGGCAATGGATCGCGCCACCATGGAAAAGTCGCGGTTGTGCGTGGGCGTACCGCTGAAGTAGCCAATATGAATTTCGTCGGTCCGCCTGAATCCGCTTACCATCTTTTCGTTGTAGATGCGATCACTGATCGCCAGCTGTTCCTGGTTCAGAAAATTCGGAATCACGCTGACGGGCACCGCAGAAAACTCCTCGAGTCGGCGAGCGAGATACGCATTGGTGGTGATGGCCGCATCACACATCCTGAACGTCGCCCCGATTCGTCCGATATAGCCAAACCAGTGATCCCAGGCCTCGTTGGCACTGATGTCCTGGTCCAGGGACCGAAGAATCAAGTGGGCATAGTCCGTATTGAATACCAGATCGTCCACGTCGAAAATTACGCGCTTTCCCTGTGCCTTCGCCCGCGTGATCATCTTGTTGATGTGATCGTTGTAGCGCGCACGACAAATCACGATTACGTCGGCCTGGTCCACAACGCGATTCATTTCGCGCCAGTCATCATTCCAGAAGAAGCTGACCCCGACATCGGATCCCAACGTTCGCAGGACTTGAATCATGTTGTATACGCGATATCGGAAAGTGCTCGTGTCGGGCCGCTCGTAAAAATAGGCGACGCGACGGCGCCCCGCACAGAAGTCGCGAAAACGGCGCTCGAATGGAATGGCCCATGGGTCGTTGTAATCGTGGGCAGGCTCGTTAACAAAAAACATGAATTAGTTACCCCAGGAATTCGACACAGGTGGCCATCGTGTCCACCCAGGATCGCGGCATCTGGCTTCTGGCGTATGCATCCCTACGCGCTGCAGCATCGCCAGCTCGTCGGACACCCTCGCGCAGTCCTTGCAAGAGTTCGGTCACACCAAGATCCGAGCACAAAATACTGGTCGAATATCCACTGAGATCCGTCTTCAATCCAAAGCGATTGGTCAAAACCACAGCGCCGGATGCGGCCAGATCCAGTGGGGGATAACTTGGATGCGGTGTACTCATGAGACAGAAGCCGAGATCGACCCCACGGATGAACTTGCCGTATTCGCGCCAATTCATGGTCGGAAGCACAGTGGGCTCAACCACGCCACCCAGCTGAATTTTCGGCACATCCTTTCCGACCAGGACAATTTCCCACTGTTCAGGGTCGACGACGCCTTCGGCCACCGCCCTATCGAGCGCCTCGATTCCGCGAAAGAACAGGTTTCTTGCGTTGTTCGGCCGCGCATAGAAGAACAAGCGGCGTTTACCTCCCTCGGGCCGAGCTTCCGCCTCTGCATCCATGTGAAAGAGCGTTGCCGGAAACGCCGGCTCAAACCAGCGGGCGCAGTCGCGAAGATTGCCCAAGCCGCTCGCAACCAAATGGTCGAAAAGCAGCTCGGTGTTGATCACGAAGCGGATATCCGTGCGACTCAACACTTCCTGGCAACGGATCCAATCGTCGCCATACGGGTAGAACATCCGCTCGTCTTCCTGCAGTAGATAGTCCACCTTTTCGGGCGCAACGCTGCCCAGGGTGCTGGCGGTGGTCCACCAGGACGTCGTCAGAAACCGATCGCCAGCGCAGACGTCAAGCTGCGCCGCCTCGTCCCCAACCTGGACCTGCGCAAACTCCACGTTTCCGGGAAACGCAAGGTCATTGCAGTCCAGCACCTGCCGGACAGCCGCTTCATCGGCCACTTCGGTGCGTGTCACGATGCGCAACTTCGCCCCGCGCCGAGACGCCACCTGCGACGCCAAGATGATGGCTGTACCGACACCGCCGAATAACGAACCCACACTGATGCTATCGGTGACCAGATTGAGGCGAGCGGCCGGGCCAGGTGCGGTAAAGATGGGCAGCGGCTGAATCGCGGCAAATCGCGAACGCACCAGCACCGAGGCCGAAACGACGCCCATCATTTGGGCATGGTCGCTTTGAGGCATTGAAGCACTTGGCAGGGGCGACAAATAGTCGTTTTGACCAGCTATCGGTACCCCGCGCCCACCAATCACTCTCTGCAACAGACTACGTAGCCCGCGTTCCCTGTAGTACCACACTATCTTCTGCAACAAGTTCAAGACTTTAACACTCCTTCAATTCATCCTACCGCCAATCGACACAGCCATAACCATCCCTGCTGTCTCATTTATCGAACAGGTCGCGAAACCTTGTGAACAAGGTCCTGCTCGCGTGAAACCGTGCGCTGAGCTCTTTGGCGGCCTGCTCCAGCGCGTCCAGCCGCGTCGCGAGGGCTGCGGTTCTTTCATCGGTCACGTTGACATCCTTCCCCACAGCTCGGATCCGGGACTCGAGGTCCTGCCGCAATTGGGGAATCATTACACGCCCGAGGTCGTCGACCAAATTGTGAATGCGATCTTGGCCGGTGGTTAACATCTGGGCAATACCAGACACCCGGTCCGCCATCTGGGCAAGTCCATCTGCAACCACTTGCGTGGACCGTGCATTTGCCGCTACCTCGGTGCGCAACGTCTCAAATCCGGCGGCCTGGTCCTCGATCTGCTGAGCAGCCGACATGAGACCGCTCCGCAGTGAATCCCCGCTATTCGCCGCGAGAACAATCCGGCGCTCAACGGCATCAATTCGAGCATGGAACCTCTGTTCAACCAGCTCCAATGCAAGAGCCTGTGCACCAGCGGCCGCCGACTGGGCCACTCGATGCTCCAGTTCAGAGATCCTGTTTCGCTGGGCAACGACTTCGACGCGGCGGGAGTCCAGCAAATCCATTAGCCCATCTCGCACCAGCTGGGACCGAAGATCGCGATAGGCGCGCGACCATGCGGCAAGCAGTTCCTCCGGACTTTGCGTAGATGCCGACCCATCGCTGGCCCCTTGATGGCGCAAATTCGACTGTACAACTTGAGCTGCAGCATTCGTGTTTGCATGGTCCAATCCTAACCATTCCGCTATGCGAAGCGCCTCGGCCAAGCTGTTGTCTACCAGGTCATCGTATTTGACCAAGAGGTGAGCCTTCCCTTCAACACGCAGGGCCGACAGCCCCATCGAAATGATCGCGATGCGATAGTTGTGCGCTCTCGTGAACGTGGTGTTGACCTTTGCGTTAGAATCGACGACTGCGTCGATTGATCGCTCGGTTACGAGGTACCGGATCGAATAACCGGATTGTTGGAGCGCTGTCTCCCAGACGGGTAGCGTGAAGGCAAACCGGGGATCCTTAAGACCAATCAGAGCATGCCCCCCCAATTCCTGCTCGATCAGTCCGCGCACTTCATCGGCAAACTGCTCAACCAGCGCCGGCCCGGGTTCAACCGCGTCTGGAAAACAATCGAAATCGCCATACTCATAGCCCATATGCGCCATGATCCTGGCATTGAAGTCATTGACCGACTGCAGCTCGTAGAAAATCGGATTGTGCGTCTGAACCGCGGGATCTACGAAGCGAGCTGGATCACCAAAATGGACACCCATCTCGGAAAGGACCTGGCTCACCGCGGAGGTGCCACTTCGGGGCGCCCCTAATATCAATACCGCGGTCTTATCTGAGTCTGAATTCGAAGGGATCGTCATATCTTGACTCTACCGAATAATTAGGGGACGGCTGGGGACCTGCCGAAGTAGACGCCCCATCCGGCGAAGCTCGAACGGCTAATTGAACCCCACGCCGACATCGGTAGCAGCCCCCTGCTCCACGAATTGACAGGATGGCTCTGCTGCCAGATCGTAAAAACCTGCCTTGCTTCTATTGGTAGCCTTCTGCTCGATTTTGAAGATATCCGCATCGACTATGCGATGCAAAAATCCAGCGCTTCCGTTCTCCAGCCGACCGTTGCATCCCGCATTCATGAAATAGGCTCCGGGAAGGAATCGGGACATGAATCGAAATTCGATCGCGAACACTCTGCCCGCTTCAACCTGGGAAATGAATTCGCCGTCCGCGTGCGAAGACATGCCAAACAGCTCTACCCCAGTAAGAGATTTAATCATCATGCCAAAGCTCACCTGAAACGCCGGTTTGTCAAACTCAACGGTGTATCTGTAGCTGTACAGCTGGCCAGGCACCAGAATATTTACTCGCTTGCCCGCCGCATTGACAATATGCGGCTCGCTTATGCGAGCACCATTCTCGGCATAGTGAACGGTACTGGCAGGCTTCAGTTCAGCATCGTAGCGCTCCGCCAAGGACACATCGTTCACGCTGATTCTTGCCCGGCGGACCGTCGGATCATCATTGACTGCATTTAGATTGACTGCATCCAAGTCAGTGCGGCCTGCCGCAACATTTCCCTTGCTCTCGTTTCGTTCTAGAAGCTGCCGACGCATATCTGCCCGCCGCTCGGCTGGCGCGTACAGTAGGCGCTGATACGCGGCGACCACGTCCTTGGGCCGACCCGTCATAAGAATGCGCCCCTCGTCGAGCAGCACGGCTCGATCGCACAACTGGACAATCGTACCCGCGGAGTGAGAAACAAACAGCACCGTGCAACCGTTTGCCTTCAATTCCTCAATGCGGCCAAAGCACTTGCGCTGAAACGCCTCGTCGCCGACGGACAGGGCCTCGTCGACAACGAGAATCTTTGGATCCGAGTTGATCGCAACGGCAAACGCCAGCCTGATATACATGCCGCTGGAATATGTCTTTACCGGCTGCTCGATGAACTCCCCGATATCCGCAAAATGCGCAATAGAATCGAATCGGTCACTGACCTCTCTACGAGTGAGACCAAGCACCGCCCCATTGAGATACACGTTTTCGCGACCGGTAAATTCCGGATTGAAGCCCGCGCCCAATTCCAACAGTGCCGCCACACGACCGTGGACTAAAACATCGCCATAGGATGCTTGCAGCGTACCGCATATGATTTGCAACAGCGTGGACTTGCCAGATCCATTCTTGCCGACGATTCCGACAGTTTCTCCATGGGTAACCTGCAGATTTACATCCTGAAGCGCCTGAAATTCTCGATACCATTTCTTGCCTTCACCTGCAAACAGCCCCTGAAACAACCGGTGATGGGGTCTGTCGTACATGCGGAAGGACTTGCCCACCGCGCTAACATTTATTGCATAATCAGATGACATCAGCAAAACCCTTCTGCGTCAGCCGGAACCAGACAAAGAAAAAATAGGTAAAAACAATGGCCTTGGCGGCATAGAGCGCAAGTCCAAACCAATCCGGAAAATGCCCCCAGAGCGCAACCTCGCGGGACTGGTCAATAATGAAGGTAAGTGGATTTGCTTCAAAAACAAAACGATAGGACTGCGGCACCATCTCCAATGGCATGATGGCGGAGGACAGGAATAGCATAGCTGTAGCCAGCGGCGCGGTTACTTGGCTTATATCTCGGAAATATACGCCCAGAGACGCCATGCCCCACGCAACGCCCAGCGACAAAATGAAAAGGGGCAGCAGCACTAGCGGTAGAAATATGATTGTCCAAGGAATGGATCCCACCATGAACATGCTGAAGACAACGAACACGATTACATTCATGAAGGCGTGAAACAAGGCCGATAGAGCCATTGGCCACGGAAGAATATCCAGCGGAAAAATAATCCGCTTCACATAGTTCGGATTGGCTGTAATGAGCGTCGGCGCACGACTAAAGCATTCGGAAAAAAAACCATGCATTATCAGTCCGACGTAAAGGATCAGCGTGTAGTTGGCATGACTGGAATTCACCTGTGGCCAGCGCGACTTCATGATTGAGCCGAAGGCCATGGAATAGACCGTAAGCATGATAAATGGATTGAGCACGGTCCAAAGCAGGCCAAACGTAGCCCCCCGATACCTACCCAGAACCTCCCGCTTTGACATCTCCCATGTGAGCGACCCATGGTGAACGAACGCGGAAAACATTTGCAGTGGTGATGGAATCTTTGAAAGGCGGTCCATAGGAGACTGCTTCTCGGCATCGTTCCTTATCATTTCAACGCACCTGCCAACTCATTTCTCAGATCTTCGAGATCCTCCACACCCACCGACAGACGCACCAGCCCATCGCTGATACCAAGCCGTTTACGGTTGGCTGTAGGCACAGAGGCATGGGTCATGATCGCCGGATGCTCGATCAGACTCTCGACGCCACCGAGCGATTCGGCCAGCGCGAACAATTCGCAACGCTCAAGCATGCGTCGGGCCTTTTTCAGGCCGCCCTTCACCTCGATCGTGATGATGCCGCCGAAGCTGCCCATCTGGCGCTTCGCCAGGGCATGCTGCGGATGGCTCTTGAGACCGGGATAGATCACCCGTGCGACCGCCGGATGCTTTTCCAGCCACTTCGCCAGTCCCAGCGCGCTTTCGCAGTGCGCCTTCATGCGCAGGTGCAGGGTCTTCAGGCCGCGCATGGCGAGGAAGGCATCGAACGGGCCGGCCACCGCACCCACTGAGTTCTGCAGAAAGCCCATCTGCTCGGCCAGCTCCTTGCTGTTGGCGACGACGATGCCGCCCACCATGTCGGAGTGGCCGTTCAAGTACTTGGTGGCCGAGTGCAGCACGAGGTCCGCACCGAATTCCAGCGGCCGCTGCACCATCGGCGAGCAGAAGGTGTTGTCCACCACCAGGATCAGGCCGTGCTTCTTCGCGAACACGGCGACCTTGGCCAGGTCGACCAGCTTCAGCATCGGATTGGTGGGCGTCTCGGCCCAGATCATCCGCGTGTTGGGTTTCAAGGCGGCCTTCAGCGCCGCCATGTCGTTCAGGTCGATGAAGCTGAAATCCAGCCCCGCCGAGCGCCGGCGCACGCGCTCGAACAGACGGTAGCTGCCGCCATAGAGGTCGTCCATCGCGATCACATGGCTGCCGGAATCCAGCAAGTCCAGCGTAGTGGCTGCGGCCGCCAGGCCGGAGGCAAACGCGAAGCCGGCCACGCCGCCCTCAAGATCCGCCACACAACGCTCGTAGGCCATGCGCGTAGGATTCTGCGTGCGCGAATACTCGTAGCCCTTGTGCTTGCCCGGACTCTCCTGCACGTAGGTGGAGGTGGCGTAGATCGGCGTCATGATCGCGCCGGTCGAGGGATCGGGATGCTGGCCCGCGTGGATCGCGCGGGTACCGAGGCCGAGGCTGGCGACGGGCGTCTTCTTGGGCATGGCAGGCAACCGTACTGGGCGGCCTTGCCGGAAACCGGCCGCCGCGTGAAGGAATCGCTCATTGTACCTGCGAAACAGCCGTTTGCCTTAACAAAAACCTGTGCCGGAGCACCCGACCGCACGCCAGCGTATTTGAGCGGAGGAAGGGCCATGCGAGAATGGGGAATTGTCACCCTACGGATCGCATGCCTCATGGAAACCCTCCTCGTTACCGGCGGTGCCGGCTTCATCGGCGCGAACTTCGTGTTGCAGGCGGTGGCCGACGGCCTCACGGTGGTGAATCTCGACAAGCTCACCTACGCCGGCAACCTCGACACCCTTTCTTCGTTGCAAGGTGATGCGCGTCACATCTTCGTGCAGGGCGACATCGGCGACCGCGCCCTGCTGGCGAAGCTGCTGGCCGAGCACCGGCCCGATGCGATCGTGAACTTTGCCGCCGAATCGCACGTGGACCGCTCCATCGACGGCCCCGCGGAGTTCGTGCAGACCAACGTGGTCGGCACGCTGGGCCTGCTCGAATGCGCCCGCGACTACTGGCGCGGCCTGGAAGGCGCCGCGCGCGATGATTTCCGCTTCCTGCATGTGTCCACCGACGAGGTCTACGGCTCGCTGGGCGAAACCGGCAGCTTCACCGAGACCACGCCGTACGCCCCGAACTCGCCCTACTCCGCGTCGAAGGCTGCCTCCGATCATCTGGTGCGCGCCTTCCACCACACCTACGGCCTGCCGGTGCTCACCACCAACTGCTCGAACAACTACGGGCCGTTCCAGTTCCCGGAGAAGCTCATCCCGCTGGTCACCGCGAAGGCGCTGGCCGGCGAGCCGCTGCCGGTGTACGGCGACGGCCTGAACATCCGCGACTGGCTGTTCGTGGGCGACCACTGCAGTGCGATCCGCCGCGTGCTGGAAGCCGGCCGCGTGGGTGAAACCTACAACGTGGGCGGCAACGCCGAGCGCACCAACATCACCGTGGTGAAGGCGATCTGCGCGCTGCTGGATGCGCGCCGCCCGCTGGCCGACGGCCGCGCCCGCGAGTCGCTGATCACCTATGTGAAGGATCGCCCCGGCCACGACCGCCGCTACGCGATCGACTCCAGCAAGTTGCAGCGCGAACTGGGCTGGAAGCCCTCGCAGACCTTCGAGAGCGGCATCGCCGCCACGGTGGACTGGTACCTCGCCAACCAGCCGTGGGTGCAGCGCGTGCTGGACGGCAGCTATCGCATGGAGAGGCTGGGCGCATGACGACCAAGGGCATCATCCTCGCCGGTGGCTCCGGCACCCGGCTGCACCCGATCACCCGCGCAGTGAGCAAGCAGCTGCTGCCGGTGTACGACAAGCCGATGATCTACTACCCGCTGGCCACGCTGATGCTGGCCGGCATCCGCGAGGTGCTGATCATCAACACGCCGCACGAGCAGGCGATGTTCCAGCGCCTGCTGGGCGACGGTTCGCAGTGGGGCATCGAGATCACCTATGCCGCGCAACCCTCGCCGGACGGCCTGGCGCAGGCCTTCACCATCGGTCGCGACTTCATCGCCGGCCAGCCCAGTTGCCTGGTGCTGGGCGACAACATCTTCTACGGCCACGGCTTCACCGAACGCCTGAAGCGCGCCGCCGCGCGCGAGCACGGCGCCACCGTGTTCGGCTACTGGGTGAGGGATCCCGAGCGCTATGGTGTGGCCGAGTTCGACGCGGCCGGCAAGGTGATCGGGCTGGAGGAAAAGCCCGCGCAGCCGAAGTCGCACTACGCCGTCACGGGCCTGTATTTCTACGACGCGCGCGTCTGCGACTACGCCGCTGCGTTGAAGCCTTCACCGCGCGGCGAGCTGGAAATCACCGACCTCAACCGCTGCTATCTCGACGACGGCTCGCTGCACCTGGAGCAGCTGGGCCGCGGCTTCGCTTGGCTGGACACCGGCACCCACGAGTCACTGATGGAGGCGGGCAACTACATCGAGACGATCGAGAACCGGCAAGGCCTCAAGGTCTGCTGCCCCGAGGAAATCGCCTACTTGAACGGCTGGATCAACGCCGAACAGCTGCTGGCGCTGGCCGCACCGCTGGCCAAGACCGGCTACGGCCAATACCTGCAACAAGTCGCCAAGGAGGGCGTGGCCCGATGAAAGTGATAGCGACACGCCTGCCCGGCGCCATCGTGATCGAACCCCAGGTGTTCGGCGACGCCCGCGGTTTCTTCTACGAAAGCTACAACGAGGCGAAGTACCGCGAGGCCGGCATCGACCACACCTTCGTGCAGTCCAACGTGTCGCGCTCGGCGCGCGGCGTGCTGCGCGGCCTGCATTACCAGTGGCCGAATCCGCAGGGCAAGCTGGTCAGCGTGCTGGAGGGCGAGGTGTACGACGTGGCGGTAGATATCCGCCACGGCTCACCCACGTTCGGGCAATCGGTGGGCGTGATGCTCACCGCCGACAACCATCGCCACTTCTGGGTGCCGGAAGGCTTCGCGCACGGCTTCTGCGTAGTCTCCGAATTCGCCACCTTCAGCTACCAGTGCACCGCGTTGTACGACCCCAAGGCCGATGCCGGCATTCGCTGGAACGATGCGGCGCTGGGCATCGACTGGCCGATCAGCGAGCCGCTGCTGTCGGACAAGGATGGCAAGACGCCGCTGCTGGCCGAGGTGCCTGCCGAGCGCTTGCCGGTGTACGCGGCCTAGGCTTTCTTGCCCGTCATCCCAGCGAAGGCTGGGATCCAGTGACTGCAATGCTTGGCCAAGCCAAGGTGCTGGGTTCCTGTTTGTGCGGGGATGACGATGATGATTTGAGGTAACCATGAAAATCCTGTTGCTCGGTGCCAACGGCCAGCTCGGCCGCAGCTTCATCGAAGATGGCGGACTGGCGATGCGTGGCGAACTCGTCACCGCCAGCCGCGACGGCCAACGCTTCGATGGCGCGGCCATCGAGACCGCCGACCTCGCCGTGCCGGGCAGCCTGCCTGCGTTGCTCGATCAGCTGCGCCCCGACCTGATCGTCAACGCGGCCGCCTACACCGCGGTGGATCGTGCCGAACAGGAAGAGTCCTTGGCCACCCGCGTCAACGGCGAAGCCGTGGGCGTGCTCGGTCGCTGGGCTGCCGCGCACGGCGCGCTGGTAGCGCACTACTCCACCGACTACGTGTTCGACGGCGCCGCCAGCGCGCCCTACCCGGTCGATGCACCCACCGCGCCGCTGGGCGCCTACGGCCACAGCAAGCTCGCCGGCGAGCAGGCGTTGCGCGGCAGCGGCGCCGCGCATTTCATCTTCCGTACCGCTTGGGTGTACGCGCCGCACGGCCAGAACTTCCTGCGCACCATGCTGCGCGTGGGCGTCGAGCGCGACGAGCTGCGCGTGGTGGCCGACCAGGTCGGCGCACCTACCAGCACGGCGCTGATCGTGGCCGGCACGCTGGCTGCGCTCGATGCCTGGCAAGCTGCCGATGCTGCGCAACGTCGTGAGCTGCAAGGCACCCATCACCTGGTCGCCAGCGGCCACACCAGTTGGCACGGCTTCGCCGAGGCGATCTTCACCGGTGCCGCCGAGCGCGGGTTGATCGCGCGCGCTCCGCGCGTGGCGGCAATCACCACTGCCGACTACCCCACGCCAGCCAAACGACCGGCCTGGTCGGTGCTGGACAACGCCGGCTTCCAGCAGCGCTTCGGCTATGCTTTGCCCGATTGGCAAAGCGGCTTGCGTGATGTGCTGGATGCGCTCGCGCACCAGCGCGCCTGACATCTCTGTAGGAGCGCACCCTGTGCGCGATGACGCTCTTCGCGAGTTCATTCGCGCACAGGGTGCGCTCCTACAGGCAAGCCGCGAGCCGCAGGCATACAAAGGTCGATCCATCATGCTCATTCCCCTGATCCTCAGCGGCGGCAGCGGCACCCGGTTGTGGCCCGTCTCGCGCCGGAACCTGCCCAAGCAGTTCCTGTCGCTGGCCGGCCACGGCACGCTGTTCCAGCAGACCGTCGCGCGCACGCGCGCCCTGCCCGAGGTGACGGCGCCGATCGTGGTGGCCAGCGAGGATCACCGCTTTCTTGCCGCCGAGCAGCTGCTGGAAGCCGGCATCGATGGCGGCACCGTGGTGCTGGAACCGCTGGCACGCAACACCGCGCCAGCGATCGCGCTGGGTGCACTGGAGGCTCTGAAGCGCGACCCCGAAGCCGTATTGCTGGTGCTGCCTGCCGACCATTTGATCACTGACACCGCCGCTTTCGCCGCAGCCGTAACGCAAGCGTTGCCACTGGCCAGGCAGGGCTGGCTGGCCACCTTCGGCATACGCCCGGACCGCGCCGAAACCGGCTTCGGCTACATCCGCCGCGGCGAGGCACTGGGCGCAGGCGCGTTCCGCGTCGAGCGTTTCGTGGAGAAGCCCGACCTCGCCACCGCCGAGGGCTATCTCGCCGATGGTGGCTACGACTGGAACTCCGGCATGTTCCTGTTTCGCGCCGACCGCTATCTGGAAGAGCTGGCGGCGCACGCGCCAGCGATGCTGGCCGCCGTGCGTGCCGCGCATGCCGCCGCCCACGGCGACCTCGACTTCGTGCGTGTGGACAAGGACGCCTTCGCGAGGGTGCCGGAGGATTCCATCGACTACGCGGTGATGGAAAAGACCACGCGCGCCGCGGTAGTGCCGGTGAGCTGCGGCTGGAGCGACATCGGTTCCTGGTCGGCGTTGTGGCTGGCCGGCGAGCGTGATGCCGACGGCAACCTGCGCGAAGGCGACACGCTCGCGGTGAACACGAAGAACTCGCTGCTGCGCTCGCACGACCGCCACCTCGTTGCCACCGTGGGCGTGGAGAATCTCGTGGTGGTCACCACGCCCGACGCCACCCTCGTCGCGCACCGCGACGCCGCGCAGGACGTGAAGAAGATCGTCGACCAGCTCAAGGGCGCCGGCCGCAGCGAGCACTCCTTCCACCGCGTGGTGCACCGCCCCTGGGGCAGCTACGACTCGCTGGAGGCCGGCGAGCGCTTCCAGGTCAAGCGCATCGTGGTGAAGCCCGGCGCCAGCCTCAGCCTGCAGAAGCACCACCACCGCGCCGAGCACTGGATCGTGGTCTCCGGCACCGCCGAGGTCACCTGCGACGACAAGGTGTTCCTGCTCGGCGAGAACCAGAGCACCTACATCCCGCTAGGCAGCAAGCACCGCCTGCGCAACCCCGGCAAGGTGGCGCTGGAACTGATCGAGGTGCAGTCCGGCAGCTATCTCGGCGAAGACGACATCGTGCGCTACGACGACGTGTACGGGCGCGCGTAATCCCGGAGCGACGGCAGAAGCGGCCGTAGGAGCGGCTTCAGCCGCGATTCCATGCCACGCCGGTCGCGGCTGAAGCCGCTCCTACGGTCCGCGCGCTTTTGACCGCTTGCGCAAGCGGTATTCGTCACGTCCCACGTAGATCGCAGCACCCAGCACCATCAGCGCCAGCACGTACCAGGTGATCAGGTAGTTGAGGTGGTGGTTGGGGAAGTGGATCACCGTCATGCCGCCACGCGGCCAGGTCGTGCCGCTGGATGCATCGGCATCCACGAAGTACGGCGCCACGTCCGCGAGTCCGCGCGCCTTGGCGATCGCCGCCACGTCGCGGGTGTACCAGGTGTCGGTGGCGGGATCGTTGTGGCGGAACAGGCCGGAGGGTTCGCTGATCCGCAGCAAGCCGGTGACCGTGACCTCGCCCCCCGGCGGCGCCGGGCAATGGCCCTTGAGATCGCACCAGCCCGCCGGCGCGAAACCGCGGTTCACCAGCACGATGCTGCCGTCGTCGCGGCGCAGCGGGGCGAGGATCCAGTAGCCGCTGCCGGCATCGGTGGCCGTCCACACCCGCGTCTGGCGATCGCCTAGCCAGCTGCCGCTGAGCCGCACGTGGCGGTATTCGGCGTTGGCCGTGGTGATGCCGGCCCAGTCCGCTGGACCCGGCGCAGGCACCGGCGGCGCATGCACGCGCTCGTCGACGTGGGCGATCAGCGCCGTCTTCCATGCCAGCCGGTGCACCTGCCAGGTACCCAGCGCCACGAAGCTGGAGAACAGCACGAGGCCGAGCAGGGCCAGCAGGCCCAGCGCCAGCGGGCCGCGCACGCGGCGCTCGTTATCGTCGGAAGGAATTCGGGTGTCAGGCATGGCGCGGCATGATCGCACCATGCATGCCGCGCGTCACCGAAAGTTCTTCGCCAGCCATGCGATCAGCGACATCATGCCGCGGCGGGGCCGAAGCGGGCATCAGTCGTTGGGCAAGCCACCCGAGCGACGGCTGATCCACAAGGCGGCCAGCGTGCCGATCGCACCCGAGAGCAGGTACAGGCCCACGTAAGGGACGCCGGCATAGCGGGCGAGCGCCAACGCCACCAGCGGCGCGAAGCCCGCACCGATCAGCCAGCCCAGGTCCGAGGTGATCATGGCGCCGCAGAAGCGGAACTCCGGCCGGAAGTTCGAACTCACCGCACCGGCCGCCTGCGCATGGGTGAAGCCGAGCAAGGCATAGCCGAGGATGATGAACACATAGCTGTTCACGGTGCCGCCCGAAAGAAGCAGCGCGGTCCATCCGCTGTAGACCGCGATCAGCGCGCCGCCCACGGCCAGGGTGGTGCGCCGGCCGAACCGGTTCGCCACCACGCCGGACAGCAGCATGCAGGGCAAGGCCACGAAGGCGCCGACGATCTGCACCACGAGGAAGCTGACCACCGATTGCCGCGTGAACAGCAGCGCCCAGGACAGCGCGAAGATCGTCACCAGGTGGAACATCGCGTAGTTGGCCAGCGGCGCGAAGGCGCCCAGCGTGATGTTGTTGCCTTGCGAGCGGGCCAGCTCGCGCATCGACGACGGCTCGAGATCGCGCTCCTTGAGCTGCTCCGCATAGCGGGGCGCAACCACCATGCGCAAGCTGGCGAACAGGGCCACCACGTTGATCGCGAAGGCCGCGAAGAAGGGATAGCGCCAGCCCCAGTCGATGAACTCCTGGTGCGAGAGGCTCGCCCAGATGTAAGCGAACAGGGCCGCGGCAAGAATGAAGCCGATCGGGTCGCTCAACTGGGGCAGCATGGCGTACCAGCCGCGCCGGTCCCTGGGCGCCTTGAGCGCCATCAATGAAGCCAGGCCGTTCCAGCTGCCGCCCAGTGCGAAACCCTGCCCGAAGCGCAGCACCGCCAACGCCAGGATGGCTGACCATCCCAGCGTCGCGTAGCCGGGCAGGAAGGCCGTGCCGGCCGTCGCCATGCCGAGCAGGAACAGCGCGATGGTCAGCTTGGTGGGCAGGCCGAGATGGCGCTGCAGTACCACGAAGAACATGGAGCCCAGCGGGCGTGCGATGAACGCCAGCGCGAAGATCGCGAAGGAGTAGAAGACGCCGTCGATCCGGCTGGCGAAGGGAAAGAACACCTCGGGAAACGCCAGCACGCAGCCGATGCCGAACACGAAGAAGTCGAAGGACTGGCAGGCGCGTCCCACCATCACGCCGACGGCGAGGTCTCCCGGCGTCATCTGCTCGGCGTGGGAACCATCGTCATGCGCATGCGCGACCAAACCGGGGACCGACTGGATGTTGCTGGTAGGCATGGCGATTCCATGGCAACGATCGTGCGACGTTTGCTGGACAAACCGGCGGCTGCATCGCGTAACGCGGCGACCGATTCCACATGGCCACCCGACACTCCCTTGCAACTCCAAAACCGGGCTTGAACAAGCCCATCCAGCCTGGCAACGCGATTTCCGAGGGGTAGTATAGACCTGCCCCGGAAGAGTAGTGTAAGCAGCTCCTCTGTTGCCCGATGCACACGTGCCCATGACAGTGAAACGTCTTCGCGGCTTGCTGCTGTCTCCCCTAGCGCTGCTTGGCGGTTGTCACATGGTGTTGCTGGATCCTTCCGGCGACGTGGCGCGCCAGCAGAGCGACATCATGATCGTCACCACGATCATCATGGCGCTGATCATCGTGCCGGTGCTGATCGCGATCGGCGTCATCGCGTGGCGTTATCGGGCTTCCAACAAGCAAGCCCATTACGACGCCGAATGGGATCATTCGCCGCAGCTGGAATTGGTGGTGTGGGCCGCGCCGCTGCTGATCATCATCGCCGTCGGCGCGATCAGCTGGATCGGCACCCACCAGCTCGATCCCTATCGCCCGCTCGATCGCGTGGCGCCGGGCAAACCCGTGGCCGCAGGCACCAAGCCGCTGGAAGTGGATGTCGTGTCGCTGCGCTGGAAATGGCTGTTCTTCTACCCGCAGTACGGCATCGCCACGGTGAACCAGCTGGCGGCGCCGGTGGACGTGCCGATCCGCTTCAAGATGACGTCGGACGCCATGATGGATGCGTTCTCCGTGCCGGCCCTGGCCGGCATGGTCTACACGATGCCCGGCATGCAGACGGTATTGCACGCCGTCATCAACAAGCCGGGCCAATACCGGGGCTTCTCGGCGAACTACAGCGGCGCGGGCTTCACCGACATGCGCTTCGACTTCGAGGGCATGAACACGCATGACTTCGACGCCTGGGTCGCGAAGGTCCGCGCCGAAGGCGGCGAACTCGACACCAAGGCATACGACCAGTTGCGCCAGCCCGAGCGCGATGCACCGGTGCACTACTACGCACGCTTCGAGCCCGACCTGTACACGCGCATCCTCGATCGCTGCATCGACCCCGGCGAGTTGTGCATGAGCCGGATGATGCCGACCGACGCCGGGCCACCCATGCAGGGCATGCACGAACCCCCTGTGCACGCCGGCGCCGCCTCGCTGGTGGATGCCGGGAAAACAGTCTCCGCCCAGGCTGCGGCGGCGCACTGACCTGCTTGCGGAGATTCAAGCCATGCCCGAAGCCATGCCCCATCGTGCGCCCGTGTGGGATTTCCTGTTCGGTCGGCTCACGCTCGACTCGCTGCCGTTCCTGAAACCCGACCTCGAAGGCCGCATCGTCCTCATCACCTTGATCGTGGTGGCGCTCGGCGGCCTGGCCATCCTCGGCTTCATCACGAAGAAGCGTCTGTGGGGCTACCTGTGGCACGAGTGGTTCACCAGCGTGGACCACAAGAAGCTCGGCATCATGTACATGATCCTGGGCACGGTGATGCTGCTGCGCGGCTTCTCCGACGCGATCATGATGCGCGCGCAGCAGGCCTACGCCTTCGGCCCGCAGATGGGCTACCTGCCGCCGGAACACTACGACCAGATCTTCACGGCGCACGGCGCGATCATGATCTTCTTCGTGGCGATGGCCTACATCGTGGGCCTGATGAACTACGTCATGCCGTTGCAGATCGGCGCGCGCGACGTGGCGTTCCCGTTCCTCAACAACCTGAGCTTCTGGTTCACGTTCTGGGGCGCGATCCTGTTCATGGTGTCGCTGTTCGTCGGCGACTTCTCGACCGCCGGCTGGCTGGGCTACCCGCCCGTCTCGGAGCTGCAGCAGGGTCCCGGCGTCGACTACTACATCTGGGGCCTGCAACTGTCCGGCGTGGGCACGCTGCTGACCGGCGTCAACTTCGTAACCACCATCCTGAAGATGCGCGCGCCCGGCATGACGATGATGAAGATGCCGGTATTCAGCTGGACCGCGCTGTGCACCAGCGGGCTGATCATCGCGACGTTCCCGGTGCTCACCGCCACGCTGCTCCTGCTCTCGCTGGACCGCTACCTCGGCACCCACTTCTTCACCACCGGCTTCGGCGGCAACGTGATGATGTACATCAACCTGATCTGGGTGTGGGGGCATCCGGAGGTGTACATCCTGATCCTGCCGATCTTCGGCGTGTATTCGGAGATCGTGCCCACGTTCTCGGGCAAGCCGCTGTTCGGCTATTCGTCGATGGTCTACGCCACCGTCGCGATCATGATCCTGTCGTACCTGGTGTGGCTGCACCACTTCTTCACGATGGGTTCGGGCGCCGACGTCAACTCGTTCTTCTCGCTGACCACCATGATGATTTCCATCCCCACCGGGGTGAAGATCTTCAACTGGCTGTTCACCATGTACCGCGGCCGCGTGCACTTCACCGTGCCGATGCTGTGGACGATGGGCTTCCTGTTCACCTTCACCATCGGCGGCATGACTGGCGTGATGCTTTCGGTGGCGCCCGCGGATTTCCTGCTGCACAACAGCCTGTTCCTGATCGCGCACTTCCACAACGTGATCATCGGCGGCGTGGTGTTCGGCGTGTTCGCCGCCATCAATTACTGGTTCCCCAAGGCGTTCGGCTTCAAGCTCGACGAGTCTTGGGGCAAGGCCAGCTTCTGGTTCTGGCTGGTCGGCTTCTGGGTGGCGTTCACGCCGCTGTACATCATGGGCTTCATGGGCGTGACCCGCCGCCTCAGCCACTTCGACAACCCGGCGCTGCAGCCGTATTTCATCGTCGCCGCGTTCGGCGCCTTGCTGATCGCGCTCGGCATCCTGGCCTTCATCATCCAGATCTACGTCAGCGTCGTGCGGCGCAAGGCCTACGCCGTGGGCGGCGACCCGTGGAATGGCCGCACGCTGGAGTGGTCCACCTCGTCGCCGCCGCCGGACTACAACTTCGCGTTCATCCCCAACATCCATGCGCGCGACGCCTGGACCGACATGAAGAAGCGCGGCTACCGGCGCCCGCTGGAAGGCTTCCACCAGATCCACATGCCGAAGAACACGGCAGCGGGCGCAGTCATCGGCGTGCTGTCCTTCCTCTGCTGCTTCGGCCTGGTCTGGTACATCTGGTGGCTGGCGGCGGCGTCCTTCGTGGGCATCATCGTCGCGACCATCGCCCACACCTTCAACTACCACCGCGACTTCCACATCCATGCGGAAGAGGTACGCGAGTTCGAACACACCGGCAATTGGCGAGCTGAAACCCAAGGGGCGCGCGCATGAACAGCACGGCTGTCGATACTGCCGGTAGCGCACCCTCGGCGTTCCTCTGCCACGAGGAACCGCCCGCTCACAACGGAACCCTGCTCGGGTTCTGGATCTACCTGATGAGCGACTGCTTCATCTTCGCCTCGCTGTTCGCTTGCTACGCCGTGCTGGGCACCAACGACGCCGGTGGGCCGTCGGCCGCCCAGATACTCGACCTGCCCGGTCTGGCCGTGAACACCGCGCTGCTACTGCTGTCGTCGGTGACCTTCGGTTTCGCGATGCTGGAAATGGCGCGGCAGCACAAGCGCGCCATGCTGGCCTGGCTGGCCGTGGCCGGGCTGCTGGCCGTGGGCTTCGTGGGGCTGGAGCTGCACGAGTTCCACGACATGATCGCCGCCGGCGCCGGACCGGACCGCAGCGCCTTCCTGTCTTCGTTCTTCACCCTGGTCGGCACGCACGGCCTGCACGTCTCCGTCGGCATCCTGTGGCTGATCGTGCTGATGGTGCAGCTGGGCAAGTTCGGCCTCACCGAAGCGAACATCCGGCGCCTGCAGTGCCTGAGCATGTTCTGGCACTTCCTGGACTTGGTATGGGTCGGCGTCTTCAGCTTCGTCTATCTGGCAGGAGTGCTGCGATGAGCCATCCATCTTCTCCCGGCCACGCGGACGACACCTTGCACGTGCACCAAGGCAGCCTGCGCGGCTACCTGACCGGCTTCGTGCTGGCGGCGATCCTCACCATCATCCCGTTCTGGCTGGTGATGGGGCACGTGTTCGACAACCGCTGGCTGACCATCACCCTCGTGCTGCTGCTGGCCGTCGTGCAGATCTTCGTGCACATCGTCTACTTCCTGCACCTCGACACGCACTCGGAAGGCGGCTGGAACATGATGGCCTTCATCTTCACCATCGTGCTGGTGGTGATCGTGCTCGGCGCGTCGATCTGGGTGATGTACAACGAGAACGCGAACATGATGCCGATGTCGCCGCAGTATCAGCGCAGCGGGGATACCTGAGCATCGAGCCAGCGGCCTGAATCGAAAAGAGCCGGCAGATGCCGGCTCTTTTCGTTTGATTCCCGCGATCAGGGACGATCGCAAAGGCTTTTCGCTGAAAAGTGCGGCCATGGATGGCCGCCCGTTTGATCCTCGCGATCAGGGACGATCGCAAAAGTACCGCCTACTCGACCGTCACGGATTTGGCGAGATTGCGCGGCTGGTCGACGTCGGTGCCGCGCAGCACGGCCACGTGGTAGGCGAGCAGCTGCAGCGGCACGGTGAACACCGCCGGGGCGATGAAGTCGCCGCCACCATCGATGCGCAGCAGGTGGCCGCGCGCGGCGTTGCCGTCCATCGGCGCGGCGTGGTCGGCGAACACGATCAGCTCGCCGCCGCGGGCGCGTACTTCCTGCAGGTTGGATTTCAGCTTGTCCAGCAGCGGGCCGTTCGGCGCCACCGCCACCACCGGCATATCCTCGTCCACCAGCGCCAGCGGGCCGTGCTTCAGTTCGCCCGCCGGATAGGCCTCGGCGTGGATGTAGGAAATTTCCTTGAGCTTGAGCGAACCTTCCAGCGCCACCGGGAACTGCGCGCCGCGACCGAGGAACAGCGCGTGGTGGCGCGGAATGAAATGCTCGGCCAGTTCGATGATCTGCGGCTCCAGCGCCAGCGCGCGCTCGATCGCCCGCGGCAGCATATGCAGCTGCGCGCACAAGTCCGCGTAGCGCGCATCGTCCAGACCGCGTTGCCGCGCCAGCTGCAGGGACAGCAGCGCCAGCGCGGCGAGCTGGGTGGTGAAGGCCTTGGTCGAGGCCACGCCGATCTCGGGGCCGGCGCGGGTCATCAGCTTGAGGTCGGCCTCGCGCACCACCGAAGATTCCGGCACGTTGCAGATCGCCAGCGTGCCGAGGTAGCCGCGACGGCGCGACTCACGCATCGCGGCCAGCGTGTCGGCGGTTTCGCCGGACTGCGAGATCGCCACGAACAGCGTGCCTTCCGGCACCACCGCCTCGCGGTAGCGGTACTCGCTGGCCACCTCCACGGCGACCGGCAGGCGCGCGTGTTCCTCGATCCAGTATTTCGCGACCATGCCGGCGTGGTAGCTGGTGCCGCAGGCGACGATGTGCACGCCGCGCACCTTCGCCAGCAGTTCGTCGCCGCCCACGCCGAAGATGTTCGGCAGCACGCCGTTCGCGCCCAGGCGCGATTCCAGCGTGTCGGCCACCGCGCGCGGCTGCTCGAAGATCTCCTTCTGCATGTAGTGGCGGTATTCGCCACGCTCCACCGCGTCGGCGGACAGCTCGCTCTCGTACACGCCGCGCTCGACCGGGCGACCGTCTAGGCCGAACACCTGCACGCGATCGCGGGTGATCTCGACGACATCGTCCTCGTCGAGATGGATCATCTTGTTGGTGACCTGGATCAGCGCCTGCGCGTCCGAGCCCAGGAAGTGTTCGCCGATGCCCACGCCCACCAGCAGCGGCGCGCCGCGGCGGGCGCCGACCACGCGGCCGGGCTCGTCGCGGCTGATCACGGCGATCGCGTAGGCACCTTCCAACCCGCGTACCACGGCTAGCACCGCCTCACGCAGGCCTAGGCCGCCGGCAATACGTTCCTCGACCAGCGCCGCGATCACCTCGGTGTCGGTCTCGGAGGTGAACACGTGGCCGCGCGCCTTCAGTTCCTCGCGCAGGCTGGCGTAGTTCTCGATGATGCCGTTGTGCACGATCGCCACGCGGCCGGCGACGTGCGGATGCGCGTTCGCCTCGTTCGGCACGCCGTGGGTGGCCCAGCGCGTGTGCGCGATGCCGGTGCCGCCGGGAAACGGATGAGCGAGATACTGCGCCTCCATCTCGCGCACCTTGCCCTTGGCGCGCACGCGGTGGATCGCGCCGCCTTCCAGCACGGCGAGGCCGGCCGAATCGTAGCCGCGATATTCCAGCGCCTTGAGGCCGGCGATCAGCAGCGGGGCCACGTCACGCTGGGCGGCGGCGGCAACGATTCCACACATGGCGAAAGCTCCTGTTGGTTGGTGCATGCCGGCCGGGCCGACGCAGGCGGCGACTGTGCCGCCGCCGCGTTTCAACCGGCTTTCGACACCGCGACCGGGAGCCTGTCGGGCTTGAGTGGTCGAGGCGAAAATGCGGCTGCGTGAGGACAGCTTTTCGACGCTTCGCCGGCCCATAGTGGTTCTATGGGCCAAGAAGCGGCGGAAAGATGAACCACGCAGACGGATTTGCAGCCCGGCCGGCTCAAGTCCGGCAGGCTCCCAAGCTCAGTTCACCCTGCGACGCAGCCAGTTCAGCAAGTCGATGCGGGTGATCAGGCCGAGGAACTGCTCGCCGTCCATCACGATCGCCACGTGGCCGCGCTCGAACACCGGCAGCAGCGATTCGATCGGCGAGCGCACGTCGAGCATCTGCAGGTCCGCGATCATCGCCACCGAGACCGGATCGCGGAAGCGCGTCTCGTCGGCGTGCACGTGCATCAGCACGTCGGATTCGTCGACGATGCCCACCAGCCTGTTGCCGTCCATCACCGGCAGCTGCGAGACGTCGTACAGCTTCATGCGGGTGTAGGCGGTAATCAGCAGCTCGTGCGGGCCGATCACCACGGTGTCGCGCTTGGCGAACGGACGCAGCAGCAGGTCGCGCAGGTCGCCGTGCTGCTCGCGTTCCAGGAAACCGTTGTCCAGCATCCAGTAGTCGTTGTAGAGCTTGGACAGGTACTTGTTGCCGGTGTCGCAGACCAGGGTCACGACGCGCTTCGGCGCGGTCTGCGCGCGGCAGTACTTCAGCGCCGCGGCGAGCAGGGTGCCGGTGGAGGAGCCGCCCAGCACGCCCTCCTTCGCCAGCAGTTCGCGCGCGGCGAGGAAGCTCTCCTTGTCGGAGATCGCGTAGGCCTTTTTCACCCGCGAGAAGTCGCTGATGGTGGGCAGGAAATCCTCGCCGATGCCTTCCACCAGCCAGCTGGCCGACTTGGTGGAGAGCGTGCCCTCGTTGATGTACTGGGCGAGGATGGAACCCACCGGGTCGGCCAGCACGATCTCGGTCTGCGGCGAGGTCTTGGCGAAATACTGCGACAGGCCGGTCATGGTGCCGGATGAGCCGCAGCCCACCACCACGGCGTCGACGCGGCCGTCCATCTGTTCGAGGATTTCCGGCCCGGTGCTCTCGATGTGCGCACGCGGGTTGTCCGGGTTGCCGAACTGGTTGATGAAATAGGCGCCGGGCGTTTCGCGGGCGATGCGCTCGGCCATGTCCTGGTAGTACTCGGGATGGCCCTTGGCCACGTCCGAGCGGGTGAGCACCACCTCGGCGCCCATCGCCTTGAGGTTGAAGATCTTCTCGCGGCTCATCTTGTCCGGCACCACGAGGATCAGCCGGTAGCCCTTGGCCTGCGCCACCAGCGCGAGGCCGAGGCCGGTGTTGCCTGCGGTGCCCTCGACCAGGATCGCGCCGGGCTTGATCTTGCCGGCCTTTTCCGCGCCCTCGATCATCGACAGGCCGATGCGGTCCTTGATCGAGCCGCCGGGGTTCGCGCTCTCCAGCTTCAGGAACAGCTCGCACGGCCCGGTGTCGAGGCGCTGCGCGCGCAGCATCGGGGTGTGGCCGATCAATTCGAGAACGCTTTGCTGCACCGTCATGGGGGCTCCGTCGCGTGGCAGTCCGGTGCGCACCAGCGCCACCGGGAAAGAAGCTCATGATAGCCGAGCGTCGTCGACGGGTCGGATGGAAACGGGGAGATGGAAACGGGCCGGACAGAAACGTCGCGGCCCCGGCCATCTTCCTGGGCGGAAGCTGCCGGGGCCGTCGGGATCAGGAGTTGCGGGGATTCAGCTGGAAAGCTGGCGGCGGCCTTCCCACATGCGCTCTAGGCGCGTCTTGGCGTGCAGTTTTTCCTTCTTCATGCAGGCAAGGGTGATGTCGTCGAGCGGCAGTACGCCGATCTCGGCGTCGTGCACCTTGCTGTCGAGTTCCCGATGGTGCTGGTACAGGCGGCGGAATTCCGCATCCGCCTTCATCAATGCCTCGACGTCATCACGCTGCTGGTTTTCAAACATGATCCAACCTCCTCGTGAGTGAGCATGCGGGCGCACGGGCGCGCCCTCCGCCGGATCGAATCGTGCGCGCACGCTCTCGCCCGCCCGCACCGGCTGACCGGTTGGCGGGCGGAACACTGGCGAGGGAATGGTGCATGGTTCGGACCGACGGGCATGGAGCGGAACGGCTCCATGGGGTTGACCCTACTCCGCGCGGAAAAGTGCCGCAAGCCTTCGCGCCAACCACCGTTGCGAGTTGCCGCGGCGTTGTGAAATCCGCATAAAAAACTGTCGGAACAGCTTGTTACGCCCACCCGGAAAATACCTGGAGCGACGTGGCACCGCACCAGCGATGGCCCGGGAGGGGTACCAGGGATGGCTGCCACAAACAGCACCGCGCTGCCCTCGCGACGCGGCTCCTGAGGTGGTCCGATGCTTGAGCGGCTTTTGTTGAAGAGTGCAGCCACGGATGGCTGCCCGTTTGACTCTCGCAATCAGGGACGATTGCAAAACCTACGGCTTGCCGCTGTCCTGCTGCTGCATCTGCGCACGCATCGCCTTGGCGGCCTTGGCGGCCAGTTCGGCCTCGCGCTTGGCGGCGCGGGCCACCCGGCTCTGCGCCTCGGCCAGCTTCTTGGCCTTGGCCGCCTCGGCCTGGGCCTGCTCGGCGGCCTGCGAATAGGCCTCGCCCTGCTCCTGCAGGCGCTGCGCCTCTTCCTGCGCCATCTGGTACTGCAGGCGCTGGCGCTCCAGTTCGCGGCGTGCGGTTTCGGCTTCGCGCTGGCTGTTTTCCAGCTGGATCTGGTCGTGCTCGCGATCGAGCTGGGCCAGCTTCACCTGGGCGTCCTGCAACTGGGCGGAAGCCCGGGCCAGGTCCACCTGCCGCTCGGCGATGTACAGCGCGTGCGGCCGCTCCTTCGAATCGGCCTGCGCGAGCTGGCCGATCGCGTTGCGCGCCAGCGCCTGTTCGGCCTGGGCGTAGTTGCCCAGCACCGGGTCGCTGGCGAGCTGGTTGAGGTTGCCGGTCAGCCGGCTGACGTCGATGTCGTCGCGGCGCGCCTGGGCGGTGCCGATGACGCCCAATGCCAGCGCGACGGCCGCAAATGCAGTAGCGACGCGCTTCATGGCTGGCCTCCCGCGGGCTGGAAACCCTGCGTTGCGTTCGAACCTTGGGCACCGGACGACGACGGCTGCGCGGGCATGGTCTGGAAGCCCTGCCCGGACGGCGGCGCCGACAAGACCGAGGCCGAGGGCGCCGGCATGTCCTCCAGCGGCGCGGCAGGCGGCAACGCCCCCGCGCCGGCCGGGGTGGGGGCCGAACCGGCGGTGGCCGGCATCGGCAACGGCTTGGCGAATTCCGCGGCGGCCGCGGCGGCGGCCTGCGCGCCCTGCTCGCGCAATTCGGCGTTCGCGTTCATCTTGGACTGGATCTTCGCCCGCGCCGCGCCAAGGTTGGCCTTGACCCGCGCCAGGTCGGCGTCGGCCCGCGATTCGGCCGCCAGATCGGCCGCCTGCGCGTACTTGCGGGCGGCCATCGCACCCTGCGCCTGCTGGAACTTGTCCTGGGCGAAGCCCAGGTCCACCGGGTCGTAGTCCGCCGCGCCGGCGTCACGCGCGGCCTGCAGCTGCGACTGCGCCAGGTTCATCGCCTCGTTCGGCGGAGGTACGCTGGCGCAACCGGCCAGAACCACCAGTCCGGCCAAGGCCAGCCAGCGCGCGGGCTTCCGCGAGCGCATCGGACGTCCGGCCGACGAAGGGGAGATGTGCACCATCACGCATTCCTGATTAAGCTTCTACGCGTATTGTGGGCGTGCACAATCGCTCATTGCAACGAGCACTGATAGGGGATTCGGCGTGGATATCGGTTACTTCCTCAAGCTGATGGTCGACAAGGGCGCCTCGGACATGTTCCTGTCCACCGGCGCTCCGGTGAACATCAAGGTCGAGGGCAAGCTCTACCCGCTCGGCAATACCGGGCTTCCGGGCGGCATGGTGAAGAAGATCGCCTACTCGCTGATGGACGAGGGCCAGGTGCCGCAGTTCGAGCGCGACCTCGAGCTCAACATGGCGCTGGCGGTGAAGGAAGCCGGGCGCTTCCGCATCAACGTGTTCAAGCAGCGCGGCGAAGTGGGCATGGTGATCCGCGCGATCAAGAGCGAGATCCCCAACGTCGAGCAGCTGCAGCTGCCGCCGATCTTCCGCGAGCTGATCATGGAGCCGCGCGGGCTGATCCTGGTGGTGGGCGCCACTGGCTCGGGCAAGTCGACCACGCTGGCCTCGATGATCGACCACCGCAACACCAACTCCGCGGGCCACATCCTCACCATCGAGGACCCGATCGAATACCTGCACCGGCACAAGCGCTCCATCGTCAACCAGCGCGAGGTGGGGCTGGACACGCACACCTACCACGAGGCGCTGAAGAACGCGATGCGCGAGGCGCCGGACGTGATCATGATCGGCGAGATCCGCGACACCGACACCATGGAGGCGGCGATCTCGTTCTCCGAGACCGGCCATCTGTGCCTGGCCACGCTGCACTCCAACAACGCCGACCAGACGCTGGAGCGCATCCTCAACTTCTTCCCCGAATCGGCGCACAAGAACGTGCTGATGAACCTCGCGCTCAACCTGCGCGCGGTGATCAGCCAGCGCCTGGTGGTGGGCAAGGACGCTCGTCGCCTGCCCGCGGTGGAAGTGCTGCTGAACACGCCGCTGATCCGCGACATGATCCGCCGCGGCCAGATCCACGAAGTGAAGGAGGCGATGGACCGCAGCCTGCAGGACGGCATGCAGACCTTCGACCAATCGCTGTACCGGCTCTACAAGGAAGGCCGCATCGAGCTGGAGGAGGCGCTCAACAAGGCCGACTCGCGCGACGGCCTGGCGCTGAAGATCCGCCTCGCCGAAGGCGGCGGCAACGGCTCGGACAGCAACGCGCTGATGGGCGGCAGCAACGATCCCTACGGCATGGGGTTCTAGCCCTCGTCGCCGGGCGCGGGCGGCGGCATTTGCTGGCCGTCCTCGACGCGGTCACGGTACAGCGCCGCGCGCACCAGCAGCATCAGGGTGATCGGCGTGGTCAGGGTGAGGAACACGCCGATCAGCAGCACCTGCAGCGCCGGGCGCCCCTGCGCCAGCGAGAACCCCGCCACGCAGGCCGCCACCATGAAGAACGTGCCCAGCGTGCTGCCCAGGGTGGGGGCATGCACGCGCTGGTAGAAATCGCGCAGTCGCAGCAGCCCCAGCGAGCCCACGCAGGCAAAGCCCGCGCCCAGCAGCACCAGCACCCCCACCAGCACGGCCGCCCACGGCGGCAGGACATCGACCAGGCTCATTCGATCACCTCGCCGCGCAGCAGGAACTTGGCGAACGCCAGGGTGCCGGCGAAACCCAGCAGCGCGATGATCATCGCCGACTCCACGTACAGCACGCTGTCGCTGCGCAGGCCCACCGCCAGCAGCAACAGCATCGCGTTGACGTAGAACGCATCCAGCGCCAGCACCCGGTCCTGCGCGCGCGGGCCGCGCAGCATGCGCAGCAGCGCGCAGGCCATGCCCAGCACCAGCAGCAGTTGCGCGATCACCAGCGCCGCGCCGAGAAACGCATGGCTCATTGGAAAACCTCCAGCAGCGGCCGCTCATAGCGGCGCTTGATGGTCTCGACCCAGCTGGCCTCGTCCACCAGGTCGAGCACGTGGATCAGCAGCACCCCGCGCGCCGGATCGTGGTCCACCCAGATCGTGCCCGGGGTGGAGGTGACGATGCAGGCCAGCAAGGCCAGCCCATACGGGTCGGCCAGTTCCAGCGGGATCGCCACGAAGCCGGCGCGCGCATGCCGGCGCGGGCCCAGCACCACCCTGGCCACCGCGAGATTGGAGCGCACGATGTCGTGCACCACCCGCAGCGCCAGCGGCAGCAGCAGCCAGGCCCGACGCAGGCGCGCGCGTGGCGGCTGCAGCTTGCCGAAGGCCCACGCCAGGCCCAGTGCCAGTGCGCCGCCCAGCAGCCAACTGCCCGGCGCCAGGCTGCGTTGCAGGAGCAGCCACACCAGCAGCAGGAAGCCGGCCATCAGCGGGTGCGGCAGCCAGCGCCTCACGGCAGCACCGCCCGGATGTAGGCGGCCGGCGCGTGCAACTGCGCCGCCGTAGCCTGCAGGTAACGCATCGGCGCATCGGCCAGCACGGTCAGCAGCAGGCACAGTCCCAACAGGATCGCCACCGAGGTCACCGCACCGGTGCGGATCGGCGGAAACACCCATTCGCCCTCCCAGAAGATCTGGATGCCCACCCGGCACATCGCGATCACCGTGCCCAGCCCCGCTGCCACGATCAGCGCGAACAGCACCGTCGCCCCCGGCCCCGCGCCGGCCAGCGGCGCCAGCAGCGCGAACTTGGCCAGGAAGCCCGACAGCGGCGGCAAGCCCGCCAGCAGCAGCGCGGCGACGAGGAAGCCGCCCGCCAGCAGCCGCACCGGCGCCGGCAAGGTGGGCCGGCTCTCGTCCTCGTCGGCGTACAGCGCGAGGCCGCCCGGGTCGTAGGGTTCGAGCAGCGGCACCTCCTCGGCGTCCTCGCGCGGCGCGAGCAGGCCGGCCAGCAGGAAGAACGCCGCCACCGCCAGGGTGGAGACCACGAGGTAGGCCAGCGCGCCGGCGATCACCGCGGGCCGGCCCACGCCGATGGCGCCGAGCAGGCTGCCCGAGGACACCAGCACGTTGTAGCCGGCCAGCCGGCCCAGCTCGCGCGCGCCCAGCATGCCCACCACGCCCATCGCCACCGTGGCCGCGCCGCCCCACAGCAGCCAGTCGCCGCCGAACCCTGCCGAGGCCGCGCCGGCGCCGGCGCCGAACAGCAGCAGGCTGAGCCGCAGCAGCACGTACACGCCCACCTTGGTCATCACCGCGAACATCGCCGCCACCGCCGGCGGCGCGGCGGCGTAGCTGCGCGGCAACCAGAAGCCCAGCGGCCACATCGCCGCCTTCACCAGGAAGGCCACGCCCAGGATCGCCGCGCCGGCATGCAGCAGCGCGCGGGTGTTGGCCTGCACCTGCGGCACCAGTTGCGCCAGCGCCGCCATGTTCAGCGTGCCGGTGACGCCGAAGATCAGGCTCACGCCGACCAGGAACAGCAGCGAGGCCAGCAGGTTGATCGCGATGTAATGCAGTCCCGCGCTGATCCGCTGCGCGCCGGGCCGGTGCAGCGCCAGCCCGTACGAGGCCGCCAGCAGCACCTCGAAGAACACGAACAGGTTGAACAGGTCGCCGGTGAGGAAACTGCCGTTCAGGCCCATCAGGAGGAACTGGGCCAGCGGCTGCAGCGCGCTGCCCGGCCGCCGCCAGCGGCCCAGCACCCCGGGCAGCAGCGCCAGCGCCAGCACCGCGGTGAGCAGCAGCATCAGCACCGACAGCCGGTCGGCCACCAGCACGATGCCGAAGCGCGCCGGCCAGCCGCCGATGCGGTACACCAGCGTCGTGCCGTCGCCCACCGCGGCCAGCAGCGCCAGCGCGAAACCCAGCAGGCCCACGCACGACAGCACGCCCAGCGCGCTGGCCGCGCCGCGGCGGCGTTCGCCCAGCAGCAGCTGCAGGGCGGCTGCGGCCAGCGGCAACAGGATCGGCCCGGCGAGCAGGTGCGCGTTCACGGCGCACCGTCCTTGCCGTCGACGTGGTCGCTGCCGGTGAGCCCGCGCGAGGCCAGCAGCACCACCAGGAACAGCGCGGTGGTGGCGAAGCCGATCACGATGGCGGTGAGCACCAGCGCCTGCGGCAACGGGTCGGCGTAATCGGCCAGCGCCGCGCCCGCGCGCAGCACCGGGTCGGCGCCGCGGCGCAGCCCGCCGACGCAGAAGATGAACAGGTTCACCGCATAGGACAACAGGCTCAGCCCCATGATCACCTGGAACGTGCGCGGGCGCAGCAGCAGCCACACGCCGCCGCCGCCCAGCACGCCGATGGCCAGCGCCAGCACCAGTTCCATCAGCCGCCCTCCGCGTCGGCATCGGGCAGCGGCCGCGGCCGGCGCAGCGACTGGTGGGCCAGCGCCACCAGCATCAGCGACGTGGCGCCCACCACCACGCCGAACACGCCGAGGTCGAACAGCAGCGCGCTGGCCAGCGGCAGCTCGCCCACGAGCGGCAGTGTCGCGTGGCGCGAGTGCGAGCTGAGGAACGGATGGCCGAACGCCAACGCGCCCAGCCCGGTCGCCAGCGCCAGCAGCAGGCCCAGGCCGATCCAGCGCAGCGGCGCCACCTTCAGCCGCGTCTCCACCCAACGTGCGCCGCGCGCCATGTACAGCAGCACCAGCGCCACCGACACCGTGATGCCGGCGGCAAAGCCGCCGCCGGGCAGGTCGTGTCCGCGCAGGAACAGGTGCACGCCGAACAGCACGATCACCGGCGCCATCAACTGCACGATCAGGCCGGGGATGCGCAGGTAGTCGGCTCGTCCGGCGTCGTAGCCGTCCTCGCGCGTGGCCGCCTGCAGGCGCTGCTGCATCGGCGCGCCCACGCTCTCGACCGCCGGGCGGAAGCGGCGCAGCAGCGCGAACACGCTCAGCGCCACGATCGCCAGCACGGTGATCTCGCCCAAGGTGTCGAAGCCGCGGAAATCCACCAGGATCACGTTGACCACGTTGCGCCCGCCGCCCTCGCTCAAGGCTTTCTCCAGGTAGAAGTGCGAGGCCGAGTCGGCCACCGGATGCAGCATCGCCGCGTAGGCCAGCGCCGCCAGCCCCAGACCCGCACCCACCGCCACCACGCCGTCGCGGTAGCGGCGCCAGCGCGCCAGCGCCGGATCGGGCGACAAGCCGGCGACGCGCTTGGGCAACCAGCGCAGGCCCAGCAGGATCACGATGGTGGTCACCGCTTCCACCAGCAACTGGGTGGCGGCGAGGTCGGGCGCGGAAAGCCACACGAAGCTCACGCAGGACACCAGCCCCACCCCGCCGACGAGCACCAGCGCCGCCAGCCGGTGGAACTTCGCCAGCCGCACCGCGCCCACCACGCAGACCGCGCCCAGCAGCCACAGCAGCGCAAAGGCCGGGTCCACGGCGGAGGCGCGCAAGCCGAAGCGCATCGGCGTCCCGTACATCGCCAGCCCGGCGGCCAGCGCCGCGGCCAGCACGATCAGCAGCAGTTGCGGTTGCAGGCGGCGGCCGGAATACGCCGGCTCCAGCGCGTGCGGCAGGCTGGAAGTGACCAGCGCCAGCACGCGCTCGAACAGCCGCTGCGCGCCGAAGCGGCCCGGCAGCGGCAATGTCTCGCCTCGCGCGAACCAGCCGCGCAGCCCGGCCCAGGCCGCGCAGCCGCCGGCAAAGGCCAGCGCGCTCATCAGCAGCGGTGTGGTGAAGCCATGCCACACCGCCAGGTCGAACGCCGGCAGCGCCGTGCCCAGCACCGCGCCCGCGGCGAGGTCCGGGTGGGGCCGATCACCCGCGCCGGCAGCACGCCCACCAGCACGCAGGCCAGGACCAGCAGGCCGATCGGCAGCCGCATCCAGCGCGGCGGCTCGTGCGGCGTGCGCGGCAGCGCGCCGCGCGGACGGCCGAGGAACACGCCCACCGCGAAACGCAGCGAGTAGATCACCGAGAACATGCTGGCCAGCACCGCCAGGCCCGCCACCAGCACATCCATCGCCACCCCGCGGTGGGTGGACAGCGTCACCGCGAAGAACATTTCCTTGGACAGGAAGCCGTTGAGCAGCGGCACCCCGGCCATCGCCGCGCTGGCCACCAGCGCCAGCGTCGCGGTGATCGGCATGACCCGGCGCAAGCCGCCCAGGCGGCGCAGGTCGCGGGTGCCGGTCTCGTGGTCCACCGCACCCGCGGCCATGAACAGCGAGGCCTTGAAAGTGGCGTGGTTGACGATGTGGAAGATCGCCGCCACCGCGCCCAGCGCGCTGCCCAGGCCCAGCAGCATCGTGATGAGGCCCAAGTGGCTGATCGTGGAATAGGCCAGCACGGCCTTCAGGTCCTGCTGGAACACCGCCGCGGCCGCGCCCAACAGCAGGCTGGCGAGCCCCGCGCCGCCGATGATCCAGAACCAGGCCTCGGTGCCGGCCAGCACCGGCCACAGCCGCAGCAGCAGGAACACGCCGGCCTTCACCATGGTCGCCGAGTGCAGGAAGGCCGACACCGGCGTGGGCGCCGACATCGCCTGCGGCAGCCAGAAGTGGAACGGGAACTGCGCGCTCTTGGTCAGCGCGCCCAGCGCGACGAGCACCAGCATCGGCGTGTACAGCGCGCTGGCGCGGATCGCCGCGCCGGCGGCTAGGATCACGTCCAGGTCATAGCTGCCCGCGATGTGGCCCAGCAGCAGCACTCCAGCGAACAGGCACAGGCCGCCGCCCGCGGTGACGATCAGCGCGGTGCGCGCGCCTTCGCGCGCCGAGGCGCCCTGGTTCCAGTAGCCGATCAGCAGGAACGAGAGCAGGCTGGTCAGCTCCCAGAAGAACGCCAGTTGCACCACGTTGCCCGCGGTCACCACGCCGACCATCGCGCCCATGAAGGCCAGCAGCAGGCCGTAGAAGCGGCCCAGCGGGTCTTCGGCCGGCATGTAGTAGCGCGCGTACACCGCCACCAGCAGACCGATGCCGCAGATCAGCAGCAGGAACAGCCAGGCCAGTCCGTCCACCCGCAACACCAGGTCCAGCCCCAGCGAGGGTAGCCACGGCACCACGGTGCGCAGCACCGCGCCACCGGCCAGCCAGGGACGCACCGCCAGGGCGAGCGCCAAGGCCAGCGCCGCCACGCCGATCGCCAGCCAGGTGACCGCCTGCCGACGCCGCAGCCGCCACGCCAGCACGCCACCCGCGAACGGCAGGCAGAGCAGGACGAGCGGAACGACGTCGTGGGGCATCAGGCCTCCATGGCAGGAAAAGGCGGCGCGCGGCACATCGCGCCACCCGTGGCGACGCAGGTGGCAGCGGCAAGACGCGCATCCCTTGGAGTCTACAAGCCGCTGCAAGGCGCCGGCAAAGCGGTGCACCGGCACAGGCTTGGCGTCCGTCGTCCGGGCTGCCTATAGTCGGGCACACCGCCGCCGGAGTGTTTGCATGACCGCCGCCGCCCTCTCGTCCGCGCCGTGCAGTTGGTCGCGCAATGGCAGGCCGCGTTGCACGTGGTGCATGCGCCGCGACCCGGGCGGCACCGCGCGCCGGGTGGTACCGGCCGCGCCCTGCGACGTGCTGCTGGTACGCGCGCCGTCATAGCGCGTCGGGCTGCGCCTCGGGTGCGGCGACGCGGAACGCCTCCAGCTCGTGGCAGGCGGCGTCGATGCGGACGATGGTGGGGTAGTCGTCCAGCGGCAGCTTCCAGCGCCGCGCGTTGTACAGCTGCGGCACCAGGCAGGCATCGGCCAGTCCCGGCGTGTCGCCGTGGCAGTAGCGGCCGGTGGCCGCGTTGCCGGCCAGCATGGCCTCCAGCGCGGCGAAGCCGGTGGCGATCCAGTGCCGCGACCATGCGCCGCGCTGCGCCTCGCCGACGCCCAGTTCGCGCTCCAGGTACTGCAGCACGCGCAGGTTGCCCAGCGGGTGGATGTCGCAGGCGACCAACTGCGCCAGCGAGCGCACCCGTGCGCGGCCGCGCGCGTCGGCCGGCAACAGCGGCGGCTCCGGACGGGTTTCCTCCAGGTATTCCATGATCGCCAGCGACTGCGTCAGCACCCGCTCGCCGTCGCGCAGGCTGGGCACCAGCTGCTGCGGGTTCATCGCCGCGTAGTCCGCCGCGTGCTGCTGGCCGCCATCCTTCACCAGGTGCACGACACGGTTTTCCCAGGCCAGGCCCTTCAGCGCCAGGGCGATGCGCACGCGATAGGCGGCGCTGGAGCGCCAGTAGCCGTACAGCACGAGACCGGTAGCCATGGTGCTTCCCCCGCCGCGGAAAGTCCGCAGTGTAATTTGCATCCCCTCCGGACGGGCAGGACAATGCGCGGTTCCGGCCGCCGCTGCGGCCATCTGCAATCTACCGGAGCCCCGACGTGACCGTCCTGCGCATGAGCGACCTCGACCTCCACGGCCAGCGCGTGCTGATCCGCGAAGACCTGAACGTGCCGATCGACGACCACGGCCGGATCACCTCCACCCAGCGCCTCGACGCCGCCCTGCCCACGATCAAGGCCGCACGCGACGCCGGCGCGAAGGTGATGGTGCTCTCGCATCTCGGCCGTCCCAAGGAAGGCCAGTTCGACGAGGCCTCCTCGCTGGCGCCGGTGGCGGCCTGGCTGGGCGACAAACTCGGCAAGCCGGTGCGCCTGCTGCGCGACTATCTCGACGGCGTGGACGTGGCCGACGGCGAGGTGGTGGTGCTGGAGAACTGCCGCATGAACGTGGGCGAAGGCAAGGACGACGAGGCCTTGTCGAAGAAGTACGCCGCGCTGTGCGACATCTTCGTGATGGACGCCTTCGGCACCGCGCATCGCGCCCAGGCCTCCACGCACGGCGTGATCAGGTTCGCGCCGATCGCCGCCGCCGGCCCGCTGCTGTGCGCCGAACTGGACGCGCTGGGCAAGGCGCTGGAACACCCGGCGCACCCGCTGCTGGCGATCGTGGCCGGCTCCAAGGTCTCCACCAAGCTGACCCTGCTGGACAACCTGATCGGCAAGGTGGACCAGCTGATCGTGGGTGGCGGCATCGCCAACACCTTCATCGCCGCGCTGGGCCATTCGGTGGGCAATTCGCTGGTCGAGCCCGACCTGATCGACGCCGCGAAGAAAGTGCTCGCCGACGCGAAGCGCCGCGGCGCCGAAGTGCCGCTGCCGGTCGACGTGGTGGTGGCGCCGGCGTTCTCCGCCAACGCACCGGCCACGGTGAAGGCCGTGGACGCGGTGCAGGACGACGAGATGATCCTCGACATCGGCCCCGAGACGGCGAAGCAGTACGCCGAGCTGATCGCGAAGGCCGGCACCGTGGTGTGGAACGGCCCGGTCGGCGTGTTCGAGTTCGACGCCTTCGGCAAGGGCACCGAGACGCTGGCGCGCGCGATCGCCGCCTCGCCCGCGTTCTCGATCGCCGGCGGCGGCGACACGCTGGCCGCGGTGGACAAGTACGGCATCGCGGACAAGGTTTCCTACATCTCCACCGGTGGCGGCGCGTTCCTGGAATTCCTCGAAGGCAAGGAACTGCCCGCGGTGGCCGCGCTCAAGGCGCGGGCGGCGAAGTAATGCTCTGCCTGTTCGACCTCGACGGCACCCTGATCGATTCCGAACCGGGCATCACCGCCTGCATCCGGCACGCGTTCGACAAGCTCGGCGTGCCGGCGCCGGCCGACCTGCGGCCGTGGATCGGCCCGCCGCTGCGGCACAGCTTCGCGCCGTTGCTCGGCCATGACGCCGTGCGCGTCGAAGCCGCGGTGGACTACTACCACGAACGCTTCGCCGTGCTGGGCTGGCGCGAGCACGCGGTCTATCCCGGCGTGGCGGCGGCGATCGAGCGCCTGCAGGCTGCCGGCCATCGCCTCGCCGTGGTCACCAGCAAGCCGGTGCGGCATGCCGCGCCGATCCTGGCAGCGCTGCCGTTCGGTTCCGCGTTCGAGAAACTGTACGGCCCGGATCCGGACAGCGCGCATTGCGAGAAGGCCACGATGATCGCCGACGCGCTGACCGACTTCGGCACGGCGCCCGAAGCGGCCGCGATGATCGGCGACCGCCGCTATGACATCGAGGGCGCGGTGGCCAACCGCGTGCGCGGCATCGGCGTGCTGTGGGGTTTCGGCAGCCGCGAGGAACTGCAGCAAGCCGGCGCGCAGGCGCTGGCCAGCGATCCGGCGCATCTCGTGGATCTGCTGGCGGCGTGACACGTTCGCGCCAAACAAAACGCCGCGGGAATGCCGCGGCGTTTTCGTTTGGGGAAAGCATCAATCAACCGGCGACGCGCTTCACCGCATCGACCACGTTCGCCACGGTGAAGCCGAAGTAGTCGAACAGTTGCTCGGCCGGCGCCGAGGCGCCGAACGTGGTCATGCCGATCACTTCGCCGTCCAGGCCCACGTACTTGCGCCAGAAGTCGGCGATGCCCGCCTCCACCGCCACGCGCGCGCGGCACCAGCCGGGCAGCACGCCCTCGCGGTACTCCACGGGCTGGGCATCGAAGGTCTCGTTGCACGGCATCGACACCACGCGCACCGGCACGCCTTGCTGGGCCAGCGTGCGCATCGCTTCCATCGCCAGCTCCACCTCGGAGCCGGTGGCGATCAGGATGGCCTTGAACTTCGTGTCGGCCGGGTCGGACAGCACGTAGGCGCCGCGCGCGATGTCGGCCAGCTGCTGCGCGTTGCGCTGCTGGTGCTTCAGCGTCTGGCGCGAGAACACCAGGCAGGAGGGACCGTCACGGCGCTCGATCGCCACCTTCCACGCCACTGCCGATTCCACCGCGTCGCAGGGGCGCCACACGCGGTTGTTCGGGATGTAGCGCAGGCTGGCCAGGTGCTCCACCGGCTGGTGGGTGGGACCGTCCTCGCCCAGGCCGATCGAGTCGTGGGTGTAGACGTGGATGGAGTGCGCGGGGATCAGCGCACTCATGCGCACCGCGTTGCGCGCGTAGTCGGAGAACACCAGGAAGGTGGCGTCGTAGGGGATGAAGCCACCGTGCAGCGCCACGCCGGTGCCGATCGCGGTCATGCCGAACTCGCGCACGCCGTAGTGCATGTAGTTCGCGTCCGGGCTGGCCTCGGTGACGCTGACCGAGCCCTTCCAGATCGTGAGGTTGGAACCGGCAAGATCCGCCGAGCCGCCGACCAGTTCCGGCAGCAGCGGGCCGAACGCGTTCAAGGTCATCTGCGAGGCTTTGCGGCTGGCCACGTCCGGGCCCTCGGCCTGCAGCTTCTCGACCCAGGCCTGCGATTCGGCCGCCCAGTTCGCCGGCAGCTTCGCGGCGAGACGGCGCTCCAGCTCGGCGGCCAGCTCCGGGTGCGCCTTGGCATAGTCGGCGAACAGCGCGTTCCATTCCGCCTCGTGCTTCGCGCCGGCCGGCTTCGCGTCCCAGCCGGCGTAGATTTCGGCGGGGATCTCGAACGGGGCATAGCGCCAATCCAGCATGTCGCGCGCGGCGGCGACCTCGTCCTTGCCCAGCGCCGCGCCGTGGCTGGCCTCGGTGCCTTCCTTGTGCGGTGCGCCGAAGCCGATGATGGTCTTGCACATCACCAGGCTGGGCTTGCCGGTCTCCGCCTTGGCGGCGGCCAGCGCGGCCTTGACCTTCTCGGCGTCATGGCCGTCCACGTCGCGCACCACGTGCCAGCCGCAGGCCTCGAAGCGGCCCGCGGTGTCGTCGGTGAACCAGCCCGGCACTTCGCCGTCGATGGAGATGTTGTTGTCGTCGTAGATCAGGGTGAGCTTGCCCAGCTTCCAAGTACCGGCCAGCGAGATCGCCTCCTGCGAGATGCCTTCCATCAGGCAGCCGTCGCCGCAGAACACCCAGGTGTGGTGGTCGACCACGGCAAAACCGGGACGGTTGAAGCGCTCGCCCAGCACCTTCTCCGCCAGCGCGAAGCCGACGCCGTTGGCGATGCCCTGGCCCAGCGGGCCGGTGGTGGTTTCCACGCCCACCGTGTCGCGCGCCTCGGGGTGGCCCGGGGTCTTGGAATGCAGCTGGCGGAAACGCTCCAGCTCGCTCATCGGCAAGTCGTAGCCGGACAGGTGCAGCACCGCGTACTGCAGCATCGAGCCGTGGCCATTGGAGAGCAGGAAGCGGTCGCGGTTGAACCAGTGTGGATTGGCCGGGTTGTGGCGGTGGAAGTCGTTCCACAGCACCTCGGCGATGTCGGCCATCCCCATCGGCATGCCCGGATGGCCGGAATTGGCCTTCTGCACGGCGTCCATGGCGAGGGCACGCACGGCGTTGGCAAGTTGGCGGCGGGTGGGCATCGGCGTTCTCCGGGGGTAGGCGGCGGCGAAAAACACGCATTGTCGCCGATCCGCCCGAGGCTGTCGCGCCGCCATCGCGGACGATCCCGGCCTGCGTCTTGACATTAACCTGCACTTAATTCTGAACTTGTCGGTATTGAATTCCTTCAGCCGGTTCGCCATCTAATGCCCCGGCACCGCCCACGAGCGGTTGCCGAGCCGCGGCATTGCCTTTCCCCAAGGCGCCGCGGACTGACCAGAACAAGAGGAAATCCCCATGAAAAAGACTGTGCTCGCTCTCACCCTGGCTGCCGCCGGCTTCGTGGCCGTGCCGACCGCCTTCGCCCAGGACCAGGCTCCGGCCGCCACCAACGCCCAGCAGGGCTGGTACGTCAGCGCCGACGCCGGCTACGCCAACGTCAGCAAGGGTCCCTATGACGACGGCAAGTTCGCCGGCGGCGTGAAGGGCGGCTACCGCTTCGCGATCAACCCCGAGACCTCGCTGGGCGTGGAAGTGGGCTACCAGTGGCTGGGCCGCCTGTCCGCCCAGAACCAGTACGCCGACCAGATCGCCGGCAACAGCAAATCCAAGCTGCGCGGCAGCACCGCCGGCGTGGACCTGCGCTACAGCTTCAACCCCAACTGGTACGGCGAGCTGCGCGGCGGCCTGTTCTACGCCCAGGCCGAAGGCATCACCAACGGGGCGAACCCGGAGTTCCGCCAGTACAACCGCACCAAGTACTACGCGGGCGCCGGCGTGGGCTACAACCTCAGCCAGAACTGGAGTCTGGGCGTGAACTACGACTACTACGCCGGTTCCGGCAACGGCGAGCAGCGTGTGCAGCTGGCCACCAGCAAGTACTCGCTAAGCGCGGAATACCGCTTCTGAGTCGTCTCGACTCCGTCGCGTGATACGCAGGAACGGGCGCCGCATGGCGCTCGTTTTCTTTCCAATACAGTCACTTGGCCGAAAACATTAATCGCTACTTAATAATGAACTAACAAGTATTGAATCTTTCTGCCCCCGCAACCATCCAAGTGACGTGTCCGGCGATTCCCCAACGCCGGGCATGCGGCACCGCTCCCTTCCCCATGGCCGGCAGCCGCCTTCCCAATAACAGGAGACTCTCCATGAAAAAGACTCTGATCGCCCTCGCTCTCGCCTCCGCCGGCATGCTGGCCATCCCCGCCGCCTTCGCACAGAGCGCGCCGAGCGACAACGGCGGCTGGTTCATCAACGGCAACGTGGGCCGCACCGCCATCGACAAGGGTCCGTACAACGGCCACGACACCGGTTACGCGCTGAACGGCGGCTACCGCTGGTCGCTGGCGCCGAACTTCGCGCTGGGTGCCGAGGTGGGCTACAACGACCTGGGCAACATCCGCGCGAAGAACGTCTTCAACAGCTCCCCGGTGATCGCCCCGGGCAAGTCCCAGTTGCACGGCTGGACCGCCGGCGCGAACGCCCATCTCGACCTCAGCCCGAACTGGTACCTGAGCGGCCGCGCGGGCGCCTACAGCTGGACCGGCCACGGCCTGAACAACGACGTGAACCCGGTGCGCAAGAGCCTGGACAAGACCAGCTGGTACGCCGGTGCGGGCGTGGGCTACAACATCAACCAGAACGTGAGCGTCGGCCTGAACTACGACTACTTCGACGCCAAGAAGAACAGCGTGGATCTCAGCACCGACATGATCTCGGCCAGCGCGGAATTCCGCTTCTGATTCGACGATCCATCGAGGCAAAAAGAACGGGCGCCGCGAGGTGCCCGTTCTTTTTCAATCCGCGATCACGGATGACCGCGAAGAATCAACCGTTCCAGCGCCCCAGCGCGGCAAGGCCGTTGTCCCTGGCGCGGGCATGCACGGTCTTCTGCGCCTCCGCGTAGTTGGCCTTCATGTCCTTGGCCCACAGCTTCAGCGCGGCCTGCTGCATGGCGCGACCGTAGGAGAACGACAGCGGCCACGGATGCGGGCCGATGCGGTTCATCGCGTTGAGGTGCGCGGTGCTCTGCTCGTCGGTCTGGCCGCCGGAGAGGAACACGATGCCCGGCAGCGAGGCCGGCACGGTGGTCTTCAGCACGCGCACGGTGGCCTCGGCCACTTCCTCGACGTCGGCCTGCTCGTCGGATTCCTTGCCCGGGATCACCATGCTGACCTTCAGGATGGTGCCTTCCAGCATCACGTTCTGCTCGTACAGCGCATTGAACAGGCTGCGCAGCACCGCCTCGTGCACTTCGTAGCTGACCTCGATGCTGTGGTCGCCGTCCATGATCACTTCCGGCTCGACCATCGGCACCAGGCCGGCTTCCTGGCACAGCGCGGCGTAGCGGGCCAGCGCGTGGCAGTTCGCCTCGATCGCGGTGGAGCTGGGGTTGTCCTCGGAGATGTTGATCACCGCGCGCCACTTGCAGAACTGGGCGCCCAGCTTGGCGTATTCCTCCAGGCGCGGACGCAGGCCGTCCAGGCCCTCGGTCACCACGTCGCCGGGGAAGCCGGCCAGCGCCACCGGGCCCTTGTCCACCTTGATGCCGGGGATGATGCCGGCCTTCTTCATCACCTGGGTGAACGGCACGCCGTCCCTGGTGGACTGGCGGATCGTCTCGTCGTACAGGATCGCGCCGGAGATGTGCTCGTTCAGGCCCGGCGTGGTGAGCAGCAGCTCGCGGTAGGCGCGGCGGTTCTCCTCGGTGTTCTCGATGCCGACGGCCTCGAAACGCTTCTTGATGGTGTTGGTCGACTCGTCGATGGCGATGATGCCCTTGCCGGGGGCGACCATGGCCAGGGCGACGCTTTCGAGATCTTCAATACTCATGACGGCTCCGTACAGCGAGGCGATACCGGCCCGCTCAAGGGTGGTGCCGCCCCGGACGAGGGCGGCATGGTTAAAGCCGCAGATTATAACGAAATGCCCGCCTACTGGCCGTAGCCCGCCAGTTTGCAAGGCTCCATCACCTTCTGCTGTCCCGCCGCGTCGTCGGGCGCATTGAACGGCACGATGTAGTAGGTGGCGATCGGCTGGCCGATCTTGTTGGTCAGCGAGGGGCCGTAGCGGAAGTTCTTCACCGCGGACACCGCGGCGGGGCCGAGGTCGCTCTTGGGCTCCACCTTGGCAACCTGCACATGCATCGGCACGCCATCGGAGCCGATCTCGTAGGTCACCGCGACGCATCCAGGCTTGGTGAGGTTCAGCCCCGAATTGGGCATGTCGACGTTCACCTTGGTGTTGAGCCGGATCCAGTAGTGGTACAGGTTCTGCGGATCGACCTTGTTCGCCTGCGCCAGCACCGGCGTGGCGCAGGCCAGAGTCGAGACCAGCAACACGGGACGGATCAGGCGGCGGGTGCGCGGGTTCATGGGGAGCTCTCCGGTGGAAGGGGACGACGGCGCCAGTCTAGCCGCGCGGCGTCATGCCCGCGTCGTCGTGGCCATGGCTCCGGCTCAGAGATCGCGCAAGCTGTCCACCGCGCCGCCCGCACCCACCGCCAGCAGCTTCAGCGTGTTGGTGCCGCCGACGTGGCCCACGCGGTCGCCATAGGTGATGACCACGCTGTCGCCCTCGACCAGCTTGCCCTGCGCGAACAGCAGGCGCACCGCGGCGCGGGTGGCGGAGGCCATGCTCTGGTTCTCGCCGTGGCTGAACTCCACCGCCCGCACGTCACGCAGCACCTGCATGCGTCGGCGCGAGGCGGCGAACGGCGACAGGCCGTAGATGGGCACCGCGCTGCGGTAGCGCGACAGCCATTGCGCGGTGGCGCCGGATTCGGTCAGCGCCACGATCGCGCGCACGCCGAGCTGGCCGGCCAGCACCATCGCGGCCAGCGCGATCGCCTGGTCGGTACGGCTGAGCCGGGGGCCGGCGTTCGCGAGGTCTTCCTTGGGCTCGAACTGGCGTTCGGCGCCGAGGCAGATGCGCGCCATCGCGGCCACCGCCTTGTCGGGGTGGGCGCCGGCGGCGGTTTCCTCGGACAGCATCACTGCGTCGGTGCCGTCGATCACCGCGTTCGCCACGTCCAGCACTTCGGCGCGGGTGGGGATCGGCGAGCGCACCATCGACTGCAGCATCTGGGTGGCGGTGATCACCGCGCGATTGCGCTGCACGGTCTCGCGGATGATCTTTTTCTGCAGGCCGGGCAGCTCGGCGTCGCCGATCTCCACGCCGAGGTCGCCGCGCGCCACCATCACCACGTCGGAGGCGTCGATGATCTCGCCCAGCACGGGGATCGCGTCGGCGCGCTCGATCTTGGACACCAGCGCGGCGCTGCCGCCGGCCTCGTGCAGCAGGCGGCGCGCCTGGTGCATGTCATCGGCGCAACGCACGAAGGAGACCGCGAGGAAGTCCGCGCCGATCTCGGCGGCGAGCTTGATGTCGGCCTTGTCCTTGTCCGACAGCGCGGAGACAGACAGGCCGCCGCCCTGGCGGTTGAGACCCTTGCGGTCGGACAGCTTGCCGCCCACCAGCACCGTGCAGCGGATCTCGGTGCCCGCGACTTCGTTCACGGTGAGCGCCACCAGGCCGTCGTCCAGCAGCAGCACGTCGCCGGGGCGCACGTCCTGCGGCAAGCCGAGGTAGCTCACGCCCACGCGGTGGATGTCGCCGGGCGCGGCGTCGACGCGGCAATCCAGCACGAACGGCTGGCCGACTTCGAGCTGGATCGGGCCGTTCGCGAACTTCTCCACGCGGATCTTCGGACCCTGCAGGTCGGCCAGCACGCCCACCTCGCGGCCGGCGGCGGCGGCGGCGGCCTTCACCGCGGCGGCGCGGGCGCGGTGGTCGTCCGGCGAGCCGTGCGAGAGATTGAGCCGAACCACGTCGACGCCGTCGGCGATGATGCGTTCGAGCATGCCCGGCGCGTCGGTGGCGGGGCCCAGGGTGGCAACGATCTTGGTGCGGCGCGTTTGGGTTTCTGGAGTCATCCGGGCGGTCTGGTCGATGTGGGTGAAAGGGCGTGGAGCGAAAAGTCAGACTATACGCAAGCGGCCCGCGGTGCACGGGGTCTGCGTCACTGCTCCAGCGCGAGATTGAGCACCTCGGCCAGCCGGCGGCCGGCGATGCGCAGCTGGTTCTCGGCCAGCGGCAACTCGGCATCGACATAGGCCTGGCCGATCTTGTGGCCGTCCGGGTAAAAGCCCGGCGCGGCGGTGAGGCGGCAGGACTCCTCCGCCCACTGTGCGTAGGGGTCGTCCAGCGGCGTGATCGGCGGCGGCAGTTGCGCGGGGCCTTCGGCGTCCAGCTTCGCCGTGTAGGACTGCCAGTCCAGGCCGCGCGTCTTCAGCATGCCGGAGTCCCAGACCTTGTGCAGGTTGCTGCCCTTGCCCTCGAACTGCACCTGGTACTTGTTGCCGCCGAGGTCGTCGCGGTAGCCGGCGTGCAGCGGCTGGTGGATGTCGCCCGCGAAATGCACCACGAACTTCAAGGCCGCCAGGCGCGCGGCGTCGCTTTGCGACTTGTCCTTGAGGATTTCCACGTAATGCGCCAGCCCCGCCGTGATGCACTCGCCGTCGCGGCAGTCGCGTGGCGGCACGTAGTCGCAACCTGGGCCGCCGCGGAAGTTGATGTAGTGCAGCTTGCGCGTCTGCTGCCACAGCGTGGCTTGCGCGGGATCGTCCTGGATCTGGTCGGGCCAGCTGGCGACGTCGGCCAGCTGCGTGGTGTGGTCCGCCGCCAGCAGGCGTTCCACCTCGGCCTCGGCGGCGGGGCTCAGGTGTCGCTGCGCCAACGCGGCGACGATGCTGTGGCCCAGCGGCCCCCAGGCCTGCGCGGCGGGAATGACGACGAACAAGGCCAGCGAGGCGGCCAGCAGGCGACGCGGATACTTCATGGTGCGGACATCACGGCAGTAGACGATCGGCGAGTGTGCCACAGCACACCGACGCGCTCAGACGCGCCGGCCGCGCCCTGCCAGCCACCAGCCGAGCAGCAAGGCCGGCAGCAACCAGACGAGATCGCCGTTGCCGAGGCCGACGCCAGCCAGCGCGGGGCCGGGGCAATAGCCGGCCAGTCCCCAGCCGATGCCGAACACCGCCGCACCGGCGAGCAGGCGCGCGTCGATGCGGCGATTCATTGGCAGATGGAAGCGCTCGTCCAGCCACGGCCGCGCGCGTCGCAACACCAGCCGGGAGCCGACCGCATAAGTCAGCACCGCGCCAACCATCACCAGCAGCAGGCTGGGGTCCCACGCGCCGGCCACGTCGAGGAAACCCAGCACCTTGTGCGGATCGGCCATGCCCGACCACGCCAGACCCGCACCGAACAGAAGGCCCGACAACCACGCCAGCAAGCGGTTCATCGCGCCAGCTCCGGCAGCAGGTGGCGCCAGGCGTAGACGCACAGCATCGCGGCCGCCATGAAGACAAGCACCGCCGCCAGCGAACGCGGCGAGAAACGGCCCAGCCCGCACACGCCATGGCCGCTGGTGCAGCCCGAACCGACGCGCGTGCCTACACCCACCAGCAAGCCGGCCAGCGCGAGCTGCCACGGCGGCGCGTGGCTGGCCACCGCCGCGCCGCCCGCGCCCAGCATCCACAGCGCCGCACCCGTCGGCAGGCCGATCACGAAGGCGAGCCGCCAGCCGATGTCGCCGCGACGTGGCGGCAGCAGGCCGGCAGCGATGCCGCTGATGCCGGCGATGCGGCCCAGCGCGACCAGCAACAATAACGAGGCCAAGCCGATCAGGATGCCGCCACCCAGCGCGCTCCACGGCGTGAACGACGTGCTCATGCCCGTGCTTCCAGCGCGCTCGCGTCCAGCGGCAGTTTCAGGAAGCGCCGTCCTGCGCCATCTGCCGGCGGCAGTTCGCCCGCGCGAATGTTGAGCTGCAGCGCCGGCCAGAACAGCCGCGGCATCGCCAGCGTGGCATCGCGGCGTTCGCGCAGCGCCACGAAGTCCGCCGCGCTGGTGTCGTCGGAAAGATGCACGTTGTGCTCGCGCTGCTCGCGCAGCGGCACCATGCTGCGCGGCGCCGCGCCGTCGGTCGGGTAGTCGTGGCAGAGATACAGCCGCGTGTCGTCCGGCAACGCGTACAACCGGCGCACCGAGGCATGCAGCATCGCGGCGCTACCGCCGGGGAAGTCGCAGCGCGCGCTGCCCGCGGCCGGCGAGAACAGCGTGTCGCCGATGAACACCGCCTCGCCCACCCAGTAGCTCACGCTGTCGGCGGTATGGCCGGGCGTGGCCAGCACTTCCAGCGCCAGCCCGCCCAGCGGCAACACCTCGCCATCGTGCAGCAGGCGGTCGAACTGCGCGCCATCGGCGACAAAGTCCTCGCCCAACGCCAGGCGTCGCTTGAACTCGGCCTGCACCGCGACGATGCCGGCGCCCGCCGCCACCGCGGCACCGGTCTGCGCGCGCAGCCAGGCCGCGGCGCTTAGATGGTCGGCATGCGCGTGGGTTTCCAGGATCCATTGCAGGTCCAGCCTTTGCGCGCGCAGATGGTCGAGCACTTCGCGCGCAGCCTCGGTGCCGAGCCGGCCACTGGCCGGGTCGAAGTCCAGCACCGGATCGATCACCGCCGCCGCCGCGGTCGCGGGGTCGCTGACCACGTGGGTCCAGGTCGAGGTGGCCGCGTGGAAGAAGGAAGCGACGTGGGCAGGCATGGTGCTGCGCTCCGGAAAGACGTGCGCTGCATCATATTAGTTTTTGCTAATTTAGCAAGGCATGGCACAATGCCGCCATGAAGACCGCGACCGATCCCGCCCGCATGCGCGTCCACGCCGGCGAAGCCAGCGAGCTGCTGAAGGCGCTGGCGAACGAGCAGCGCCTGCTGATCCTGTGCCACCTTTCCGAAGGCGAGCTGGCGGTGGGCGAACTGCTGGAGCGGCTGGCGCTGGGCCAGTCGGCGCTGTCGCAACACCTGGCGAAGTTGCGCGAGGCGGAACTGGTGCAGACCCGCCGCGAGGCGCAGGCGGTGTATTACCGCCTCGCCGCGGGTCCGGTACAGGTCTTGATGGCCACCTTGCACGACATCTATTGCGGCAAACCGGCGCACGGCCGCGCCGAACGGACAGCCAAGCCGGTTTCCCGCTAAAATCACGGCTTTCCGGCCGCCGCGCGCGGCCACCTTCCCCGTCGCATTGGAGGACGCTGTCCCATGACCATCAAGGTCGGCATCAACGGCTTCGGCCGCATCGGTCGCAACGTGCTGCGCGCAGCGGTGCAGAACTTCGGCAAGGACATCCAGATCGTGGCGATCAACGATCTGCTGGAGCCGGACTACCTCGCCTACATGCTGCGCTACGACTCGGTGCACGGCCGTTTCAAGGGCGATGTGGCGATCGAGAACGGCCAGCTGGTGGTCAACGGCCAGAAGATCCGCCTCACCGCCGAGCGCGACCCGGCCAACCTGAAGTGGGGCGCGGTGGGCGCCGACGTGGTGATCGAGTCCACCGGCCTGTTCCTCGACAAGACCACCGCGCAGAAGCATCTCGACGCCGGCGCGAAGAAGGTGATCCTATCCGCCCCGTCCAAGGACGACACGCCGATGTTCGTCTATGGCGTCAACGACAAGACCTACAAGGGCGAGGCGATCATCTCCAACGCCAGCTGCACCACCAACTGCCTCGCGCCGATCGCGAAGGTGATGCACGACAAGTGGGGCATCAAGCGCGGCCTGATGACCACCGTGCACGCCGCTACCGCGACGCAGAAAACGGTTGACGGCCCGAGCAACAAGGACTGGCGCGGCGGCCGCGGCATCCTGGAGAACATCATCCCGTCCAGCACCGGCGCCGCGAAGGCCGTGGGCGTGGTGATCCCCGAACTCAACAAGAAGCTCACCGGCATGAGCTTCCGCGTGCCGACCTCCGACGTCTCGGTGGTCGACCTCACCTGCGAGCTGGAGAAGCCCGCCACCTACGCCGAGATCTGCGCCGAGATGAAGGCGCAGTCGCAGGGCGCGCTGAAGGGCATCCTCGGCTACACCGAGGACAAGGTGGTCGCCACCGATTTCCGCGGCGAGACCTGCACCTCGGTGTTCGACGCCGACGCCGGCATCGCGCTGGACTCCACCTTCGTCAAGCTGGTGAGCTGGTACGACAACGAGTGGGGCTATTCGAACAAGTGCCTGGAAATGGTGCGCGTGGTGGCCGGCTGAACTTGACGGTCACGTGCGACAAAAAGCCCGCGAAAGCGGGCTTTTTGTCTTCCTGGGAGCCAGGACGCCAGTAGGAGCGCACCCTGTGCGCGAATGCTTTTGCAAGCACCTAGCGAAAAGCCGTTCGCGCACAGGGTGCGCTCCTACAAGTCGTTCGCGGGCTACCGCCTAGCGCTTCAACAACGGCAGCTTGTCCGGCACGCCGTCCCAGCGCGCGGCGTCCTCCATCGCCGGAATCTTCTTCGCCAGCACCGGCCACTCGCGCGCCAGCTCGGCATTGAGCGCGAGGAAGCCCTCCTGCCCCGCCGGCACGTCGAGCTCGGGGAAGATCGCGCCCACCGGGCACTCGTCCACGCACAGCGTGCAGTCGATGCATTCGTCGGGGTCGATCACCAGGAAATTCGGCCCTTCGTGGAAGCAGTCCACCGGGCACACCTCGACGCAATCGGTATGCTTGCAGTTGATGCAGTTCTCGGTGACGACATGGGCCATGGAGCAGCGCCTGAACCGGTTTCTTCACGTCCGCACAGCATCGCTTGCTGCAACCATGGCGGCCATGACCTGGATCAGGCTGCCGTGTCCAGAGGGGGACCGGCCACGCCTGACGGACAGATTGCCGCAGCCGCCTGACTGCGGTCATCGCGGCGCACAGGTGCAGCCGGGACAATGACCACACCGAAACTGGGGACACCCATGCCCAACACCGAGTATTACAACGACAAGGTCGTGCGCCAGTTCCTGCTGGCCGCGGCGGTCTGGGGCATCATCGGCATGTCGGTGGGCGTGTACATCGCCGCCGAGCTGATGTGGCCGGCGCTCAACTTCGACCTGCCCTGGATCACCTTCAGCCGGCTGCGCCCCGACCACACGTTCGGCGTGATCTTCGCGTTCGGCGGCTCCGCGCTGATGGGCACCTGCTACTACGTGGTGCAGCGCACCGGCCACGCCCGGCTGGCGCTCGACCGGCTGGCCGGCTTCACGTTCTGGGGCTGGCAGATCGTCTGCGTGCTGGCGATGGTGTCGATGCCGCTGGGCCTCACCACCAGCAAGGAATACGCCGAGCCGGAATGGTGGATCGCGCTGTTCACCGCGGTGGTGTGGGTGAGTTTCGGCGTGGTGTTCTTCGCCAGCCTGGCGCGGCGGCGCATCAAGCACATCTACGTGGCGAACTGGTACTACGGCGCCTTCATCATCGCGGTGGGCCTGCTGCACGTGGTCAACCACCTGTCGCTGCCGGTGTCCTGGACCAAGTCCTACCCGATCTACTCGGGCACGGTCGACGCGATGGTGCAGTGGTGGTACGGCCACAACGCGGTGGCGTTCTTCCTCACCGCCGGCTTCCTCGGGATGATGTACTACTTCGTGCCGCGCCAGGCGCAGCAGCCGCTGTGGAGCTACCGCTTCTCCATCGTCAATTTCTGGGCGCTGATCTCGGTCTACATGTGGGCCGGCTCGCACCACCTGATGTACACCGCCCTGCCCGACTGGGTGCAGTCGGTGGGCATGGCGTTCTCGCTGGTACTGCTGATGCCGAGCTGGGGCTCGGCGGCGAACGGCCTGCTCACCTTCAACGGCTCGTGGAGCAAGGTGAAGACCGACCCGGCGGTGAAGTTCATGGTGATGGCGCTGGTGTTCTACGCCGCCGCCACCTTCGAAGGCTCGATGATGGCGATCAAGACGGTGAACTCGCTGTCGCACTACACCGACTGGACGATCGCCCACGTGCACTCCGGCTCGCTGGGCTGGGTGGCGATGATCACGATCGGCTCGCTGTACGCGATGGCGCCGCGCGCACTGGGCCGCCCCGCGATGCATTCGGTGCGCGGCATGAACGTGCACTTCTGGCTGCACATGGCCGGCACCCTGCTGTACGTCGGCGCGATGTGGACCGCCGGCGTCACCGAGGGCGAGATGTGGCGCGCCACCCTGCCGGACGGCTCGCTGAAGTACGGCTTCCTGGACAGCCTGATCGCGATCAAGCCGATGTACCTGATCCGCTGGTTCGGCGGCGTGCTGATCCTCTCGGGCATGTGGGTGATGGCGTGGAACCTGTGGTACACCGCTGCCGACGCCCGCGCCCGCATCATCAAGCCGATCCCGGTGCCGATCCCGGAGCCGGAACCCCACCAGATCCCGGCCCCGCTGCCGGTGGTAGGTTGATCATGGCCTACAGGCATTTCGAAGCGATCGAGAAGCACGCCGGCCTGCTCGGCATCGGCATCGCGATCATGGTCTCGCTGGGCGGACTCGCCGAGATCACCCCGCTGTTCGTCGAGGCGCATTCGCTCAAGGCGCCGGCGAACGTGCATCCGTACGATCCGCTGCGGCTGGCCGGCAAGGACGTCTACGTGCGCGAGGGCTGCTACCTCTGCCACTCGCAGATGATCCGCGCGCTGCGTTTCGAGACCCAGCGCTACGGCCACTACTCCACCGCCGAGGAATCGGTCTACGACCGGCCGTTCCAGTGGGGCTCCAAGCGCACCGGGCCCGACCTCGCCCGCGTGGGCGGCAAGTACTCCGACGACTGGCAGCGCATGCACCTGATGAATCCGCGCAGCGTGGTGTCGGAGTCCAACATGCCCGGCTACCCGTGGCTGGCGAAGGCCGGCATCGACGGCGCCGACATCCAGGCGCGCATGCGCGTGCTGCGCAAGCTGGGCGACCCGTACAGCGACGCCGACATCGCCGCCGCGCCGGAGGCCGTCAAGGGCAAGACCGAGATGGACGCGCTGATCGCCTACCTGCAGGGCCTGGGCATCAAGAACGAACCGACCGCCGCGGCGCCGGCCAGCGATGGAGGTGCGCCATGAGTCCGTTCTGGGGTCACCTGGCCGGCGTGATGATCGTGCTGATGATGGTGAGCTTCATCGGCATCTGGATCTGGGCCTGGCGCAAGTACCACAAACCCGTGTTCGACCGGATGGCGCAACTGCCGATGCAGGACGACGATCCCACTGTCGACCCGACACAGGAGAAGGCGCGATGAGCACCGGCTGGTCGTTGTGGGTGATGTTCCTGGTGGTGTTGAACCTCGGCATCACCTTCTTCCTGTTCCTGTGGGGACCGCGCGCGAAGATCCCCACCCAACCCGACGGCACCAGCGGCCACGTGTGGGCGCACGGCGTGCTGCGCGAGGGCGTGCGGCGACTGCCGATGTGGTGGATCCTGTTCTCCGGCGCGATGTTCGTGGCCGCCTTCATCTACCTCGTGCTGTACCCCGGCTTCGGCAACCACAAGGGCGCGCTGGGCTGGACCTCGCACGGCCAGCTGGCCGGCGAGCAGGCCGCCAACGAGGCGAAGCTGGAGCCGCTTATGCAGCGCTTCGCGCTGTACACGCCCGAGCAGCTGGCCGGCGACCCTGCCGCGCGGCAGCTCGGCCAGGTGCTGTTCGAGGACAACTGCGCGGCCTGCCACCAGCGCAGCGGCAAGGGCAACCAGCAGCTCGGCGCCCCCGACCTCACCGACCAGGACTGGCTGTACGGCGGCAGCGGCAAGGACATCACCACCTCGATCCACGACGGCCGCGCCGGCGTGATGCCGCCCTGGGCCAGCCTCGGCGAGCAGACCGTGGACAATCTCGCGCAATACGTGCTGAGCCTGTCCGGCGCGCCGCACGACGCGAAGATGGCGGCCGCCGCCGAACCGATCTTCAAGGCCACCTGCACCGCCTGCCACGGCCCCGACGGCAAGGGCAACCCGGCGCTGGGCGCGCCCAATCTCACCGACCACATCTGGCTGCATGGCGGCACGCTGGCGGACATCACCAAGTCCATCCACGACGGTCGCCAGGGCCACATGCCGAACTGGGACAAGCGCCTCAGCGATGCGCAGATCCACGTGCTGGCGGCCTACGTCTACCACCTGTCGCATCCCGATGTCGGCGCCGCGGACTGAATCGTCGCAGGCCGGGGCTGGCGGCCAGTGGTACCGGCAGCCGATCCTGTGGCTGGGCGTCGCGGTGTTCATCGCCTCGCTGGCGGGTTGCATCTGGATCATCACGGTGAGCGCGCGCCACGCCGACGTTCCACTCGAGACCTCGCACACCGTGTTCGGCGTGCCCGCCAGCGCGCGCAGCAGCCACCGCGCGGACGCACCATGAATGCGCACGCCGTCTGGACCCATCCGCTGCTGCTCGCCCAGGTGCTGCGGCCGCGGCGCGACGGCCGCAGCGAAGTGGCGCTGCGCGTGGACGCGCTGGCCGAACCGCGCCGCGCACTGGCGCTGGAACAGGCGATCCGCGCCTTGCCCGGCATCGAGCGCGTGGCGATCCTCCCCGCCGCCCGGCGCCTGCGCGTGGTGTGGGACGCGCGCCGGCTCTCGCTGGATGCCCTGGTCGAACGCTGCGCCGCGCTGCACTGCCCGGCCCAGCCGCTGCCCCACGACGACGCCGACGACGTGCGCGCCGCCGAGCTGCACGATGCGCTGAAGCGCCTGCTGGTCGCCGGCATGTGCATGATGCAGGTGATGACCTACGCCTTCGTCATCTACATCGGCGCGGTCGACTTCGTGGATTTCACCACCCGCGGCCTGTTCCGCTGGCTGGGCTTCCTCACCACCATCCCGCTGGTGGCCTATTCCGCCCGCCCCTTCTTCACCGGCGCCGTGCGCGAGCTGCGCGAACGCCGGCTCGGCATCCACCTGCCGGTCGCATTGGCGGTGGCGCTGGTGTTCCTCGCCAGCGCGGTCAACACGTTGCGCGGCGCGGGCGAGATCTACTTCGACTCGGTGAGCATGTTCGTGTTCCTGCTGCTGGTCGCGCGCTACGTGGAGCTGCGCGCGCGTCACCACGGCAACGCGCAGGGCGACGCCGCGATCGATGCCGCGCCGCTGCTGGCGCAACGCATCGCCGCCGACGGCACGCTGGAAACCGTGCCCGCACTGGCGCTGCGCGCCGGCGACCGCGTGCACGTCGCCGAAGGCGCCACCGTGCCCGCCGACGGCGTGCTGGAAGCGGATTCGGCGCGGCTGGACGAGGCCCTGCTCACCGGCGAATCGCGCCCCGTCCTGCGTCGCCGCGGCGAACGCCTGGTGGCCGGCAGCGTGCTGCTGGATGGCCCCGTGCCGCTGCGCGTGGAACACAGCGGTGCGGCAACCGTGGTGGCGCGCATCGGCGCGCTGGCCGCCCGCGCCCGCGCGGCGCGCAGCTTCGCCACGGCCAGCGACCGCGACATCGCCCGCTTCGTGGCGCGCGTGCTGCTGCTCACCGCGCTCACCGCGCTGGGCTGGCTGCTGGTCGATCCCGCCCGCGCGTTCGACGCCGCGCTCGCCGTGCTGGTGGTGGCCTGCCCCTGCGCGTTCGCGCTCACCGCGCCGGCCGCCTTCACCCGCGCGCTGACCGCGCTGGCGCGCCGTGGCGTGCTGGTGACCGATGCCACCGCGCTCACCCGCCTCGCGCACGTGGACACCGCGCTGTTCGACAAGACCGGCACGCTGGGCGTGCCGCGGCTGGAGCTCGCCGGCATCGAACCGCTGCGCGGCGATGCCCGCGAGGAAGTGCTGGCGCTGGCCACCGCGCTGGCCCGCGAAAGCTCGCATCCGATGGCCCGCGCGCTCGCCGACGCCGCCAGCCGGCTGGGTCCCGCGCGGCAGGCCGAGCGGGTCGAGGCCGTGGCCGGCGCCGGGCTGCGCGGCACGGTGGTCGGACGCGCGCTGCGCCTGGGCCGCGCCGACTTCGCGCTGGGTCACGCGCTGGCCATTGAGCGCCAGCGCGATGTCCTGCTGCTGGCCGACGCCGACGGCGCCATCGCCGCCTTCCGCCTCGCCGAACGTCCGCGCCACGACGCGCAGGCCACGCTGGACGCGCTGCGCACCGACGGCATCGCACCCTGCATCGCCAGCGGCGACACGCCGGAACGCGTGGCCGCGCTGGCCCAGGTGCTCGGCATCGCCGACTGGCGCGCACGCCAGAGTCCGGACGACAAGCTGGCCCGGTTGCGCGAACTGCGCGCGGCAGGCCACGTGGTGCTCGCGGTGGGCGACGGCAGCAACGACGCGCCGATCCTCGCCGGCGCCGATGTCTCCGCCGCGCTGGCCGGCGGCACCGGCCTCGCCCAGGCGCAGGCCGACCTGCTGCTGATGGACGACCGTCTCGACGGCCTCGTCCGCGCCCGCGGCATCGCGGGCGAGGTGCAACGCATCGTGGCGCAGGGCCGGCGCTGGTCGCTGGCCTACAATCTGTGCGCGGTGCCGTTCGCCGCGTTCGGTTTCGTGCCGCCGTGGCTGGCCGGCATCGGCATGTCGCTCAGCTCGCTGGCGGTGGTGCTGAACGCGCTGCGCGCCGGCCGCGACGGCAACGAACCGCGACAGGAGCTGCGCGCATGAACATCCTGCTGGTGCTGATCCCGGTGACCGCCCTGGTGGTGATCGTGGGCGTGGCGCTGTTCTTCTGGGCGGTGAACCACCAGCAGTTCGACGACCTCGACACGCCCGGCACCTTGCCGCTGCTGGACGAACCCGCCGCGGACGCAACGACGGCCCCGGCCGAAAACCCGACAAGCACGACAAGCAAGCCATGAACACGCTGGACGAAACCCGCATCGCCGCCCTGGTCGACCGCTTCTACGACAAGGTGCGCGCCGATCCCGCGATCGGTCCGATCTTCAACGCCGCCGTGCACGACTGGCCCGAACACAAGCGCCTGCTCACCGCGTTCTGGTGCTCGGTGGCGCTGCGCGCGGCCAGCTACCGCGGCAATCCGATGGCCGTGCATCGCGGCCAGCCGGCGATCCGCACCGAGCACTTCGTGCGCTGGCTGGAGCTGTGGCGCGAGACCACGCTGGAAGTGCTGGATGCGGAGGACGCCATGCAGATGCTCGACTACGCCGAACGCATCGGCCGCAGCCTGCGCATGGGCATGGGCCTGCCCGACCGGCTGGACGCGCGGCCGCTCGGCATTCCGGTGGTGGGCATCCGCTCCTGAACCGCGCCTTCGCGGCGCCACGCATGCAGAAGCCCGCCGGTCACCCGGCGGGCTTCTGCATGTGCATGTACGGCAAGTTGCGCGGCGGGTTGCTCAGCCCAGCGCCTTCAGCGCCGCGTCGTAGTTCGGCTCATGCGTGATCTCGTCCACCAGCTCCGCATGGATCACCTTGTCGTGCGCGTCCAGCACCAGCACCGCGCGGGCAGCCACGCCTGCCAGCGGGCCGTCGGCGATCGCCACGCCGTAGTCGCGGAGGAACTCGCGCCCGCGCATCAGCGACAGCATCTGCACGTTCTGGATGCCCTCGGCGCCGCAGAAGCGGCCCTGCGCGAACGGCAGGTCGGCGGAGATGCACAGCACCACGGTGTTGGTCAGCTTCGCCGCCAGCTCGTTGAAGCGGCGCACCGAGGTGGCGCACACGCCGGTGTCCACGCTGGGAAAGATGTTCAGCACCTTGCGCTTGCCGGCATGGTTGGCCAGCGTGACCTCGGACAGGTCGCCGCCGACCAGATGGAACGCCGGCGCCTGGCTGCCGACCGCCGGGAAGCTGCCGTCGACGCGTACCGGCTGACCCTTGAAATGGACTGTGGACATGACGCACCTCGTGATGGGTGGGGAAATCGGCCTACAAGTAGAACATGGTCTTGGCCAGAAAGACGATGGCCGCCATCAGCGCCAGCACGATGCGATGCGTATGGCGGAAGCGGCAGGCGTTCATCTTCCCGCGCGCGCCCGCCCATACCGCGTTGACGAACACGCCCAGCACGCCGAACGCCAGCACCACCTTCAGCAGCAGGAACCAGCCGAAGCGCGTCGTGCCGATGCAGCGGATGCCGTTGCAGCGCAGGTCGAACAACAGGCCGCCGCTGACGAACAGCAGCACCACCACGTACGGCATGTAGCGGCGCACCCGCGCCATCACCGCAGCCTCGACCTGCTGCATGGTGGCAATGTCGAATCGCTCGTGCAGCGCCTCCAGCACGAACACCTCGAACGCCGCCGCGCCCACGAACACGATGGCGCAGGCCAGGTGCACCAGCACGATCCACGGGTAATACGGCGAGATCAGCTCCTGCACGGACATCTCCTCAACCTGGCTTGCCGTCCGCGCGCGGCGTGAGGTAGATCCACGCCGACCGCAGCACCCACGGCAGGAACGCCAGCAGCCAGCCCGCGCCGGCGATCACCAGCCACAGATAGCGGTCGCCGCCCAGCTCGGCGCGGATGCGCACGCACGCCACCAGTTGCAGCAGCACGAAGCACAGCCACGGCACCGGGTGCATCTGCAGCGGCCGGCCGGAATGGCCGTGGGTGACGCGGGTCACCATCGCCACCAGCATCGAGCCGAAGAAGCCGATCGCCAGTGCGTGCAGCGGCGCCAGGCCGAGCACCCGTTCACCGCGAATCGCCAGCGCCAGATCCTGCACGCAGAACAGCACGAAGGCGACCGGCAACCAGGTGAAAGCGATATGCAGCACGCCGAGCAGGCCCGGATGCAGGCAGCGCCACGGCTTCCACATCAGCCAGTGCGCGGCGAACACCGCGGCCAGCGGCAGATCGCAGAGCCACAGCCACTGCGGCAGGCCGGCCCAGTCCAGCAAGACGTGCGCCAGCAGCAACGCCCACGCCACCGGCAAGCTCCACGCCGGCCGCCACATCGCGTAGCCGGCCACCATGTTCTTGCTGAAGAACGGCAGCATGCGATGGCAGACCGTGAAGTACACCGGCAGCAGGAAACTGAACGTGCCCAGCTTCACCGCCAGCCAGGCCACGTCCGGCGACACGCCGGGAATCAGCAACCAGGCGAGGAACAGCACCAGCCCCAGCGTGCCCACACCGAACGCCGCGAGGCACGACCAGCCGTGCCGGTTGCGGTCCGCCGCCTTCGCCAGCACGCCGGCCAGCGTGCCCACCCCCACCAGGTAACCGGCCAGCATCACCACGAGGCCCAGCTTCAGCAGCCACGGCAGGCCGAGCAGGCCGAGCGTGCCCAGCACGTAACCGCCCAGCACGCCGCCGGCCACCGGCAGGTAGCGCCGCGGCGACACTTGCGGCCCGTCCATCCAGCGCGGAAAGGTGGTCATCAGGAAGCCGAACATGAAGAGGGGAAACAGGCCGTACTGGATCAGCATGGCGTGCCCCCATACCGGCGGGATCGTGGGCTGCGGCCAACGCACCCAGCCGAAGCGCAGCGCGGCCAATTCCAGCGTCCACCAGGTCATCGTCAGCAGCACCGCCACGGTGCCGGCGAGGAACAGGGGCCGGTGCGGTGCGGCCGCGAGCAGGGTGGCGGGGTCGTTCGCGGCGGCGGAGGTCGAAGCGTCCATGGGAGCCTGGCAATGACAATCGTTCCCATGCTGACAGGATGCGCACCACACGGCCCTGACTTGGATCAGCCGCCTGCGGCGCCGCTCGTAGGTCGGGATTCATCCCGACAACGCCACCCCATGCCGGCGTCATGTCGGGATGAATCCCGACCTGCGGACACAAGGCCACCCGCGCCGGGATGAATACCGACCTAATCCGGCAGCAGGCTGGCGCCGAGTTCGCGCAAGCTGTCCTCGCGCAGCAGCACCAGTTCGCGGCCTTCCAGCGCGATCAGCCCCTGGCTGCGGAACCGCCCCAGCACCCGGCTCACGGTCTCGGCAGCCAGTCGCAGGTAGTTCGCGATGTCGCCGCGCGACATGCTGAGGTGGAAGCGTGTGGCGGGCAGGCCACGCGCCGCGTAGCGCGATGAGAGGTCGATCAGGAACGCGGCCATGCGCTCGTCCGCGCTGTGGTCGCCGGCCAGCAGCGACACCGCGCCCAGCTCCTTGCTGATCAGCCGGAACAGGTGCTGCTGCACCGCCGGCTGACGCGACGCCAGCGCACTCATCGCGGGGAAGGAGAAGCGGCAGAACTGGGTGTCTTCCAGCGCCACCGCGTCGCAGGGGAAATGCTCGGGGTAGATCGCGTTGAGCCCCACCACCTCGCCGGGCAGGTAGAAGCCCAGCACCTGCTCGTTGCCGTCGCGGTCGAACATCCGCGTCTTCACCGAGCCGAAGCGCACCGCATAGATCGCGCGGAACGGGTCGCCGGTGCGGAACACGTGCTCGCCCGCGCGGAACGGGCCCACGTGTTCGACCAGGCAGTGCAGTTCGAGCAACTCCGGCTTGCCGTAGCCCACCGCGACGCAGGCCTCGGCGAACGCGCAGCTGGAACAGAATCGCGTGGCATCGCCGTCGTCGGTGATCGCTTGAGGCACCAGGCGCAGTCGTCCGGTCGGGGGGCTTGGTGGCATGGCGGCTCGCACCGTGTGGGTCGGCATGTGGTGGACCCATGCATGATACGCATGCCGCCGCGGTGCCGCGAGTTTCTGCGGCGACACGCCACTGCCCGCGGGACGTGTTCGTCCGCTATTTCTCCACGAACGCCCGCTCGACCACGTAGTCGCCCGGCTCGCGGGTGCGCGGCGAGGCCTGGAAACCACGGCCGTCGAGCAGGGCGCAGAGGTCGTCCAGCATCGCCGGGCTGCCGCACAGCATCACGCGATCGGTTTCCGGGTTCAGCGGCGGCAAGCCGGTGACGGCGCCCATCATGCCGTCGGCGATCGCGTCGGTGATGCGGCCGCGGTTGCGGAACGGTTCGCGCGTCACCGTGGGGTAGTAGACCAGTTTCTCGCGCGCCAGCTCGCCGAGGTATTCGTGCCGCGGCAGCTCGTGTTCGAGGTAATGCGCGTAGGCGAGATCGTCGACACGGCGCACGCCGTGCGCCAGCACGATCTTCTCGTAGCGCTCGTAGGTGTCGGGGTCGCGGATGATGCTCATGAACGGCGCCAGCCCGGTGCCGGTACCGAGCAGGTAGAGGTGCTTGCCGGGCTTCAGGTCGGTGAGCACCAGGGTGCCGGTGGGCTTGCGCGTCACCATCAGCGGATCGCCGGGCTTCAGGTGCTGCAGGCGCGAGGTGAGCGGGCCGTTCGGCACCTTGATCGAGAAGAACTCCAGGTGCTCCTCCCAGCTGGCGCTGGCGATCGAGTAGGCCCGCATCAAGGGACGACCGTCCAGCTCCACGCCGATCATCACGAACTGCCCGCTGTCGAAGCGGAAGGACGGATCGCGCGTGGTGCGGAAGGAGAACAGGTTGTCGTTCCAGTGCTGCACGTCGATCACGTGCTCGGTTGCCATCGCTACCATGGGGTCGTCTCGGAATGCAGGTCGGGGATCACCGCGCCGCCGCGCATGGCGGCAGCGTGACTCGCGTGGGAGGGCGTGGGCCGATGAACCTGGCGAGTGGCCGCGCGGGGTCGCGGCAGTGCGCCATTTTACGCGATCCGTGCCATCGCCGCCCGCCGCGTTCTCCGGCATCATGCGGCAGTCCGAATCAGGGAAGCGAACATGGAACCGAACGCCGCACCCGCCGTGTGCGAACACCACGTCCACCAGCGCCATTTCGACCGCCTGGTGATGCTCGCCGACGGTGTGTTTGCGATCGCGCTGACCCTGTCCGCGGTGGAACTGCGGCCGGAGGCGAAGCCGGGCCAGACCCTGCTGCAGGTCTGGGGTGCGCCGCTGCTGGTGTATTTCCTCAGCTTCTACCTGATCGCCGGCGTGTGGTACCAGCATCGCCGCGCCATGGCGCAGCTGCGCCGCATCGACGCGCCGCTCACCGTGCTCACCATGCTGCTGCTCAGCCTGGTGGCGCTGGTGCCGGTGCTGATCCGCAACATGATCACCGGCGGCATCCTCTTCGAAGTACCACTGGGGCCGGGGATCCACGCGATGGTCACCGGCGGCAGCCTGCCGGGCAGCTTGCCGGCAGGCGGCACAAGCCTTGCGCACGTCCCGGTGTACGCGTTCTCATTGAACGGCTTCGTGCCGTACGTGCTCGTCATGCTGATGATCCAGTTCTGCCTCACCGTGGCCTGGGGCTATGCGGCCTTCGTCGCCAGGCTGGCGCCCGACCTGTCGCCCGCACGCGCCAGGGCCTGGCTGCTGCACGACCTGTTCCTCACCACGATCTGGGCCATGCTCACCGCCTGGGGCCTGTCCATGCCTTGGCTGGCGGTGGTACTGCTGGTGGTGGTCGTGGCCCTGCGCATGGCCGAGAGGCGCATGCGGCATGCGGCAACGGCCGCCGAAGGCTGATTTCCACCGCATCATGCCGATACGGGACAATGGCGGCCTGATGACCGCCCTGCCCACCTATCCCGATCCCGCCGACTGGCGCCTCTCCGTCGCCCCGATGATGGACTGGACCGACCGGCACTGCCGCTACTTCCATCGCCTGCTCTCCCCGCACGCGCGGCTGTACACCGAGATGGTGACCAGCGCGGCGCTGGTGCGCGGCAAGCAGCTGCGCCTGCTGGAACACAGCCACGAGGAACATCCGGTGGCGCTGCAGCTGGGCGGCAGCGAGCCGGGCGAGCTGGCCGAGGCGGCGCGCCTTGGCGCGGCGGCGGGTTACGACGAGATCAACCTCAACGTGGGCTGCCCTTCCGACCGCGTGCAGTCGGGCCGCTTCGGCGCCTGCCTGATGTACGAGCCGGCGCTGGTGGCCGACTGCGTGAAGGCGATGCGCGACGCGGTGGCCGTGCCGGTGACGGTGAAGTGCCGCATCGGCGTGGACGAGCAGGACGACTACGCCGACCTGCAGCACTTCACCGAGACCATGCTGGAAGCCGGCGTCGGGGTGCTGGTGGTGCACGCGCGCAAGGCCTGGCTGAAGGGCCTGTCGCCGAAGGAGAACCGCGAGATCCCGCCGCTGGACTATCCGCGCGTGCACCGGCTCAAGCGCGAATTCCCCGAGCTGGTGGTGGCGATCAACGGCGGCATCACCACGGTGGAACAGGTCGAGGCGCAGCTGGCCAAGCTGGACGGTGTGATGCTGGGCCGCGCCGCCTACCACGATCCGTACCTGCTCGCCCGGCTCGAACACGCGCTGTACGGCACCCCGCTGCCCGGCCGGGACGACGTGCTGCGGCGCCTGCGCCCCTACGTCGAGGCCGAGCTCAAGCGCGGCACCGCGCTCAAGCACATCACCCGGCACCTGCTCGGTCTGTACCAAGGCGAACCGGGCGCGCGCGGCTTCCGCCGCGTGCTCAGCGAGGGCGCGCACCTGCCCGGCGCGGGCTGGGCGCTGATCGAGCAAGCCATGGCCCCGTTGGGGGCGGTGGCGTGACAGCGGTCGCCCGTCCGGTCACTATTCAGCCCTGCTCGCCCAAACTGAACGGCCAGAGACAGATCGTGGTCGAAGCATGGCTATGAAGGCCCATCGAATCCTCCCGCTGTTCGCGCCGCTGGCGCTGACGCTGACGCTGGGCGCGAGCCCGGCGGCATGGGCGCAGGCCAAGCCCAAGGACCTCAGCCTCGGCGAGGCCGTGAGCCGGGCACAGCAGGAAACCAGCGGCCAGGTGCTGTCGGCCGACTCGGTGCGCCGGGACCGCCGCACCGAGTACCGCGTCAAGGTGCTCACGCCACAGGGCCACGTGCGGGTGATGACGATACCCGCCAGTGGCGGCGACAGTATCCGGCCAACCTCCCCGTCAACCCGCAACCCGCCCGCCCGGCGTCCCGGCGGCAAGGAGAAACACTGATGCGCATCCTCTTGGTGGAAGACGAGGCCCCGCTGCGCGAGACGCTGGCGGCACGACTGAAGCGCGACGGCTTCGCCGTCGACGCGGCGCAGGACGGCGAAGAGGCGCTCTACCTCGGCCGCGAGGTGCCGTTCGATCTCGCCATCATCGACCTGGGCCTGCCGAAGATGTCCGGCATGGAGCTGATCAAGGCGCTGCGCGAGCACGGCCAGCGCTACCCGGTGCTGATCCTCACCGCGCGCGGCGGCTGGCAGGACAAGGTGGAAGGCCTCAAGCAGGGCGCGGACGACTACCTGGTCAAGCCGTTCCACGTCGAGGAACTGCTGGCGCGCATCAACGCGCTGGTGCGCCGCGCCAGCGGCTGGTCCAAGCCGGTGCTGGCCTGCGGCCCGATCAAGCTCGACACCACCGCGCAGACGGTGACGGTGGAAGGCAAGATCGTCGACCTCACCAGCTACGAGTACAAGGTGCTGGAATACCTGATGCTGCACGCCGGCGAACTGGTCTCCAAGGCCGACCTCACCGAGCACATCTACCAGCAGGACTTCGACCGCGATTCCAACGTGCTGGAAGTCTTCATCGGCCGCCTGCGCCGCAAGCTGGACCCGGAAGGCGCCCTCAAGCCCATCGAGACCGTGCGTGGACGCGGATACCGCTTTGCCATCCCCCGCACCGACGGCGACGACGAGTGAACCCGCGGCGCGCCGCCCGCTTTCGCTGGCGGCGCGCTCGGCCATCACCACCGGTTTCGTGCTGGCCGCCTTCCTTGGCCTGGTCGGCGTGGTCATGTCCGTCACCAAGCAGCAGAGTGCGCTGAACAACCTGCAGGGCCAGCTGCGCGACGCCGCGATCACCGACATCATCACCCACACCGACGCCAACCGCGACGGCCGCCTGCTGCCGCCCGACTCGCCGCCGCAGAAGTTCTCCCAGCCCGGCTCCGGCCTGTATGCGGTGATCCTCGGGCCGGACGGCTACCACTGGGAATCCACCTCGGCGATCGGCCACGACTTCCGCTTCCTCAAGCCGCTGCCAACGGGCGAGCAGGTATTCACCGGCCCCGTCGAGACCCGCATGGGCCGGCTCTACTACTACGCGATCGGCGTGGCGTTCGACTTCCCGGGCCGCAAGTCCACCCCCGCCACCATCATGGTGGCGCAGACCGAGCAGCAGCTCGAAGGCGAGAACGCGGTGTACCGGCGCACGCTGGCGCTGTGGCTGTCGGTGCTGGGCGTGATGCTGATCGTGCTGCAGCTGCTGCTGCTGCGCTGGAGCCTCACCCCGCTGCGCAAAGTGGCCAGCGAGATGAGCCAGGTCGAGCGCGGCGACAGTGACCATCTGGACAGCCAGTATCCGCTGGAGCTGACCGGCCTCACCGAGCGCATCAACGCCTTCATCGACAGCGAGCGCGAACAGCGCACGCGCTACCGCCACACCCTCGCCGACCTCGCGCACAGCCTGAAGACGCCGCTGGCGGTGATCCGCTCGCAGCTGGAATCGGCCAGCGACGAACCCACCCGCCGCGGCGTGCTCGACCAGGTGCGTCGCATGGACGAGCTGGTCGCCTACCAGTTGGCGCGCGCCGCCACCTCGGGCCGGCAGACCTTCGCCATCGCGGTGCCGATCGCCAGCCACGCCGAGGACCTGGTGCAGAGCCTGGAGAAGGTCTACGCCGCGAAGAACGTGCTGTGCGAATTCGACATCGCCGACGGCGCCTCCTTCCACGGCGAGCTGAACGACCTGCTGGAGCTGATGGGCAACCTGCTGGAAAACGCGTTCAAGTGGACGCGCCACCACGTGCTGCTGGTGGTGCAGAAGCAGCCGCAGCCCGGCCGCGGCCGCCCCGGCCTGCTGATCAGCGTGGAAGACGACGGCCCCGGCATCGCCGCGGACAAGATCGAGAAGGTGCTGCAACGCGGCGTGCGCGGCGACGAGCGCGTGCAGGGCCACGGCATCGGCCTGTCCATCGTGCAGGACATCGTGCGCGCCTACCGCGGCGAGTTGACGGTGGATCGTTCGCCCGACCTGGGCGGGGCGCGCTTCAGCGTGAAATTGCCGCCAGAGTAGGAGCGGCTTCAGCCGCGACTGGCTTCAAACCGCGACTGGGCGGCGGGACGGTGGTAGCAGGAATCGCGGCTGAAGCCGCTCCTACGCCGCTCCTACGCCGTTCCCTGCGCCGCTCCTACTGGATCGAACCGGGCAACAGCGACTGCCAGCCCAGGGTGGCCGGCCGTGCGCTGGTGGGGGCGGAGATGCGGCCGCCGTGTTCGCTGCCGCCGGCCGCGCCGCCGCTGCCGCGGATGTCGGTGTCGCTGGCATCACTGGTGTCGCTGCCGTGCCGGGACGAGGAGGGGCAATCGCGGTTGAGGCCCAGCGCATCACCGCCACTGGTGCTGCCGGCGTCGCGGGCGTTGCTGTCGGCGGCGCCGTGGCTGCCGGCGGTGATGTCACGGGCATCCATGTCCGTCGCCATGGCGCTGCCCATGCCGGCCAGGCCGATCAGGCAACCGATCATCCAGTGTCTGGCACTCATGGCATGCAACCCCTTGATCCACAAGCGAGGCCGTCGATGGTCTCAGAAATGCGCCAGCGCTGCCAGTGCCACTGCCGCCGGCTGTGGCGCCCGGCTAGAATCCGCCGGATGCGTGTGACTTCCCCTCTTTCCTGCCGCCGCCGCGCCATCGCCGCCCCGACCGGCTTCCGGGCGGCCCGCTGATGCAGCCTGCCGAACTGCTGGCCGAGCTGGCCGCGGGCAATCCGCTGTCCGGCGTCGAACTGGCCGCCAACGCCGGCGTGACCCGCGCCGCGATATGGAAACAGATCGAGGCGCTGCGTGCGCGCGGCGTGCCGATCGAGGCCGGCGGCGCGGGCGGCTACCGCCTGCCCTGGTCGATCCAGCTGCTGGACGCCGCGCGCATCCGCGCCGCCCTGCCCGCCACCGTCGCCAAGCGGCTGGGCGCGCTGGAGGTGCACTGGGAGCTGGACTCCACCTCCAGCGAGCTGCAGCGCCGCGGCGCCGCGGTGCCGGATCTCGCCATGGTGCTGGCCGAAACGCAGAGCGCCGGCCGCGGCCGCCGTGGTCGCACCTGGCTGTCGCCGCCGGGCCTGAACCTCTACCTGTCCTGCCTGAAACGCTTCGACACCGGCTTCGCCGCACTGTCCGGGCTGTCGCTGGCGCTCGGCGTCATCGTGCTGCGCACGCTGGAAGCGCTGGGCATCGCCGGCGCGGGCCTGAAATGGCCGAACGACGTGCTGGCCGCCGCGCCCGGCCACGCGCCCGGCAAGCTGGCCGGCATCCTGGTCGAGCTCAGCGGCGAATACCAGGGACCGTGCGCTGCCATCATCGGCATCGGCCTCAATCTGCGCCTCACCGACGCGTTGCGTGCACAGGCCGGCCAGCCAGCCTGCGATCTCGCCACCCTGGCCGGCGGCACGCCACCGGACCGCAACCGCACGGCGGCCGCGCTGATCGCCGCGCTGGCCGCGGGTCTCGCGCAATTCGAGCGCGACGGCTTTGCCGCCTTCGCCGACGAGTACGCTCGCCACGACTTGCTGCGTGACCGGCCGCTGCGGCTCAGCGGCGCCGGCGGCACACGCGACGGCATCGGCGCCGGCGTGGACGGCCGCGGCGCCCTGCTGCTGCGCCTGCCCGATGGCGAACTGCAGCGCATCGACAGCGCCGACATCACGGTGCGCCGCGCATGAGGCGGCTTCTGCTCGATCTCGGCAACACCCGGCTGAAATGGGCGCTGCGCGACGGCGACGACTGGCGCGCGAACGGCGCGGTGGCGTGGAACGAGAACGTGGCGGATGCACTCGCCGAAGCGTGGTCGTCCCTGCCGCAGCCGGCGGCGGTATTCGGCGCCTCGGTCGTCGACGCGCCACGCGAGGCGCAGGTCGCCGCCAGCGTCGCCGCCGCGTTCGGGCGCGAGCCGCGCTGGCTGCGCACGCCCGCCGAAGCCTGTGGCGTGCGCAACGCCTACGCCGAACCGCAAAAGCTGGGCGTGGACCGCTTCCTCGCGATGGTCGCCGCCCGCGCCGACGGCCTCGCGCCCTGCGTGCTGGCGGGCGTGGGCACCGCGCTCACGCTGGACGCGCTGGCCACCGACGGCCGCCATCTCGGCGGCCTGATCGCGCCGGGACCGCGGCTGATGCAGCAATCCCTGCTCGGCGCCACCGCGCAGGTACGGCCCGCGCAGGCGGGCACGATCGTCGAGGCGGCGGACAATACCGCCGACGCGGTGGCTTCCGGCTGCTGGCTGGCGGCGGCGGCGCTGATCGAGCGCTTCGCGGCGCGCATGGCGCCGGCGCTGGGTGGCGCGCCCGCGTTGCGCCTCGGCGGCGGCGACGCGGAGGCGCTGCTGCCCCTGCTCGCCGCGCCGGCGCAACTCGCGCACGACAGCGTGCTGCACGGTTTGGCGGTGTGGGCCGCGGCACAATGAGCGACGCTCCGCCTCGTCGTCATTCCCGCGCAAGCGGGAATCCAAATGACCGGTCAATGGATGCCCGCTTGCGCGGGCATGACGTCAATATGGCTTGTCCGAGTCTTTCCTGACGGGGGATCGATGTTCCTGCGATTGCTGTTCGTGCTGCTGATCATGCTCAACATCGTGGCCGCCGCCTGGCTGCTGCTCGGCCAGCCGTACGCGCACGTGCCGCCGGCCACCGATCCGGGCGTGCCGGAACTGCACCTGCTCTCCGAACTGCCCGCGCCGACGACCACCGCGACGGTCGCCGACAGCGTCGCCGCGCCGGCGCCTGCGCCCGTCGCGGCCGATGCGAATGCGCCCGCCGAGCTGCGCTGCCTCACGCTGGGGCCGTTCGCCACGCCACACGACCTGCAGCAGGCCCGCAGCGCACTGACCCCGCTCACCCGGCGCATGCGCTCGCGCCAGGAACAGGTCGCCCAGTCGCACAGCTGGTGGGTCTACCTGCCCGCACCGGGCAGCCGCGCGCAGGCGCTGGCGCTGACCCGCCAGCTCGCCGCGCGCGGCCTCAAGGATTATTTCGTGGTGGGCGGCGGCGACCAGCCCAACACAATCTCGCTGGGCCTGTTCAGGGACCAGGACAACGCGCGCAAGCGCCGCAACGACGTGACCGCCGCCGGCTTCCCCGCCCGCATCACCGAGCGCACCGAAAGCGTGCCGCAATACTGGCTCGACCTGGTGGCCGACCGCGGCGGCTTCGACTGGCGCAGCCGCATCCGCACCGACGGCGTGGGCTCGCACAGCACCAGCTGTTTTTGAAGCCACCCCTGCTAGAATCCCGCCCCACGCCGGCATAGCTCAGTTGGTAGAGCAACTGATTTGTAATCAGTAGGTCCCCAGTTCGAATCCGGGTGCCGGCACCAATAAAAACAATGAATTACGACGGATTGCGGTCGAATGCGCAGTCTATAGGCAACATCTAGGCAACATCCAGGCAGCGCTCAAGTTCCACAGCGATCTGCCGCTCTTAACCTTGAGCGATATTGTTCTGGGGCGTTTGGTGTTTGTTGAATTGTTGTGCTATTAACGCCATGTTATGGTTGCATGCTGCACAACGGGCTTCGGTTCTCTGTCGAAGTCTTGCCCATGAATGACCAACTGCCAAAGAGCCAAGCCGACGTGAGTACGGAACTCCGCAAAGATTTCGACTATTTCATCGCGCATCAGCGAGAGTTGGTGAAGGAATATGATGGAAAGGTTGTCGTCATCTCGGGCCAAAAAGTTGTCGGTATCTACGACGACGTCATAAAGGCCACGACCTCGGCGAGCGAGAAGTACGGTTATGGAAATTTTCTCGTGCAGCAGGTTCGGCCCGGAGATGATTCCACGTCGCAGACCTTCTATTCGCGGGTGGCTGTTCACGGATGACGGACAAACCCCGGCAGCAAGGACCGCAGCACCAGTGCCTCACCGTTACTTTTGATGGCCGTTCGAACGTCATTCCGACGCAATGCGAAGTCATGGTTGGATTTGACCCGCTAAATCCACCTGCGCAGCAGCAGTCGCACTTGTTCAACGCCATTTGGGATACGGGTGCCACGCAAACCGTCATCACCCAAGCGGTGGTCGACAAGCTTGGGTTATTGCCCACCGGGCTAACCCGCGCCAATACCGCTAACGGCGAGCATCTGACCGAGACCTTCTTTGTTGCAGTGAAGCTACCTAATGGGGTCGGTTTTCCCGGCATGACGGTGTCCCGGGGAAACATTTCGGGCATCGATATGCTCATTGGAATGGACATTATCTGCGCTGGCGACTTTGCAATCACTAACGTGGGCGGAAAGACGGTGATGAGTTACCGCGTTCCCTCCCACAAGCCGATAGATTTTGTTCGCGAACACAACATGGGCGCGCACCTGATCAAGAGCCGGCATAAAAATAAGCGGCGCAGGTAGCCCGCTAAATATCCATCCATAACAGCGACCGCATGCTGGCGCTCTCCGGATTCGGCGAATCTTGCTGCGGTGTGCGTCGTCCCCAACGATCAGGTCACGCCATGAGACACCACGCCGCTACCCCGCGGCGATGGCCCGCAAAGTCCACCGCGCGAAATCCTTTTCCTATGATCTGCTGGCCGACTGGCGATCGTAGGCTGTGCCGCCGGACCAGATGCGCAATGTGTTCGGCTGGGCCTAACCGATGCCGGGGCTCTAATCGCTGCGTCAATTACAGCTCGACCCGCAAGGCACGCAGCGTGATGGCCCGCAAACGAAGTGCCAAGAAGACAATCGCGCCCATCGTCGCGATCCAAGCGGCATCTCCTAGCTCCGGTCCTAGGCGGTGCCAGAACGGATGTCGGAGCCAGATAGAGGCTACCAGGGCTGCCAGAATGAGCCACCCGAACACAAGGCGCACGGCCCGTTTAACTTCGGCTTGCCTGCGCCAAAAGTCTGCGCGTTGCGGGTTATCTAGTACCCGGTCCAAGAGCTCGCGCTCAAATCTCCACGTCAGGCCGCGGACGAAAAGTTCTTCCCGCTGTTTCCCGGTTGCAACGCGGCCGCGATGAGTGGCGCCGGCGAGGAAAATCGCGCCCGACTCTCTCACTTCCCACTCGCAGCGATATCTCCGCAAACCGAGTCGCACGGGAGTCCACACAATCTCTCCGATTGGAGATGTCATGGGCTACCGCTCCGATTGGCGGATGGCCGTACCTGGATCCGGCGCGTGCACGCGACCCTAAGGGTGTGCTGCATCCGTTTGCCCCTTGTGTGGTGATACGGCTAGGGCGAACGCCTACACGTCGCCGGGCTTTCAGCCGATTCTAACCTCCTGGTTTGCGCGAGCAATCTGGGTCCTGCCCCGCGAGTCAGGCCCAGACAGCCCTCTGTCAGCGCGGACCGATGACCGGGGCGACTTCCCTTGCATGGGTGCCGCTCATGATCGTCTATGCCGTCAAGCAGAACGAAAGCGGTCTGTGGTGCATTCGCACTATGAGCGCCACGGCGTGAAGGCAAGTGCGGGCGAGCAGATCAATCTCCGCAACCGGCTGAGCCGTGCGCATTGGTGCGGCTGCTTCAGCTGCACCGACCAGGAACTGGTCGCTGCGGTGCGGGCCACCGGCAGCATCGAGGTAGGCGTGATCGGGCTCTATCTCGCGACCAGGTACGCACTGGAATCGTTCGACACATCGGACGCTGCATAGATCACCCACCTAGGCGCAGTGGAGGGCAGCAAGCACCACCTGGGGTTGTACGGTAGCGTGGTGCTGTTTCGTTTTGGTATTGAGCTACTTCGAAGGGCGGGCAGGACGACGTGCTCACCGATGGGACGGCACGTCAGATTCTGGCGGAGGACTTGGCTTGGCGCGCAGTTTGCGACGGATCCAGTCACCCAGCCACGAGCCCCCGCCCAACGCCAGCCCCAGCAAAATAGCGGCGCCGTGCCATTGAACCCAAACGGTTACGAAGTCCATCACGGCTTCGCCGCGCGTTTGCGCCACGCAGCCACAATCGCTTTCCATGTGTAGTGTCCAGCAAGCGCTGAAGCTCCCGCAACGAAGCCAACCAAGCCGGCATGCGTGATCGCGTCCATTGTCATCTCCCCAGTTGGCCGACACACAGTCGACCGTTTTTGCTGCCGTGGTGTGCGCCGCGTCCTCGACCAAGCGAGCATAGCGCATGGCGCATCTGAGCCCGCCCGTGTGTGCCCGATGTTTGTCGACGTATAGCGGGTTCCTGTTTTACGAGGCGCCGCCGGTAGCAGCGAAGCACGCCGCAGCCATCTCGTGCGCGCGACCCATCGCATCGGCATCGACCAGTTCCTGTTGCATGCGCTGCGTCAGCTGCGACACTGAAATCGTGTTGCCAGGCTCCCCATCGGGATCCGGCACAAGCATGTCACCATATTGACTGGTCAGCCGGTCGACGCGGTATTGCGTGGGCGAGTCGAATTGCACGGGTGCGGGCTTGCCTTCCGCATCCGGTGGGATCTGCCCCAGCGGCTCGCCGGCGGCGCGTGCCGGCGGCTCTATCTCGGCGATCGGCGCGATGGCGTCCGTGAAGCCCGGCAGTTCGGCATGCGCCGCTTCCGTGATCATTGCCGCCGTGTCGTGGCTGGGATCGCGCAGCGTGCCCTCTGCCAGGGTCTGCGCGTCGTCCGCGGATACCTTCGGCGTGTCGCCGTTGGCCACGCTGTCCAGCGCCTCGGACATGACGCGCACGTGCGTGTTGGCCGCGGCGGGGTCGACGGCAACTCCCGTCGATGATCGTTCAAAGTGGTTCTGTGCCAGCACCGCGGCCGACGTGTCGACGTCCGCGGGGTTTACGTCAGCGGGCTTGATGCCGCGGGTTTCTGCCCAGTGACTGTGCACGCCGAACGCCAGGCCCATCAAGATGTCCGCGCGCAACGAATCCATGTCGAAAATCTTTTGCTGGTCCGCCGCCACATCGTACCCGTTGGCTTTCAGAACGCCCCAGGTGGCAGCCCTGCCGCCCACATCAAGTGCCTGATTCACGATCATGCCGGAAAGGGCTTTGCTGATGAGCGTTTTGCCAAACATCGGCACCGAAGCGAAAGCCGCCGACGTGGCGCCGGTTACCGCCGCCTTTTCCGCGGCCGTCGTCGGGTCCAGGCCCGCGGCGACGTCTGTCTGGTAGCTGTCGTGCGCCTCGGTGCTGCCGTACAACGCCGCGGCGCCCCAAGGGCCGATCACGGGCGTAGCACCAGAGATAATGCCCAACGCTTTCACCGGGCCGAATACCGTACGGCCAAGCGCGCCGGTGATTCGCGGATCTTCACCGGTGGCCGCCCACTGCTGCATGACGGCCGTCGCCGCGTTGGCCGATGCGCGCGCCTGCGGATCGAACTCCGGCATTGTTTCGTAGCCGAGCAGCTGCTTTGCGCTGCTGTTCAGCGCGTCGATGCTGCCTATCGCGTTGCCCACCGACTCGCCGATAGGCGTATTGGAAAGCGTGTCTTTTGCCAGGCCGCCTACGGCGCCGGCTGCCGCCGTCAGCGCCTTGGGCACCGCAGTAAGCATGCCGTCTAGACCGCTGGCGCCGGGTAGTTCCGTCGTAACGTTGCCGCCCTGCGCCATCGTCTGCAGGTTGTAGTCGTCATCGGGTGAGGTGTTCAGGTAACCCATGTCAATTCCTTGATTCGGTTTGTGGAGGCACGGGAAGCCAGGAGAGAAAACCGGCTTGCACCTTGCGGAAGTCCAGGTCGATCAGCTCGCAACACCATCGCAGAGTGAAGGGCGCGCGGCTCGTGGTGTCCTGAATCCATGCGAGCGCGCTGCGCTCTCGCTTCCGCGGTGCGGCGTTCGGATTTTCCTTCTGGCGCGACGCCAGGGAACGAACGTCGACGACGGCCACCTGCACCGTGGCGACCACCAGCCGACGTAGCGCCGCGAAATCATCCACGTATTGCTCCACTTAACTGTTGGTGATGACTGCGATCTTGTAGTTTTTGCCGGCGGGCACGCCGATTTGTATAGGCACGTTGGCCGCCAGGCGGCGACTGGTAGCCGTGGCGACCGGCGCGGTGCCTACTGCGATCGAGCACACGACATCCGAAACCAGTTCGACAATCGTAGTGCTGGCGTTGAGCACGTTCGAGGCGGCACTGCTTGCGCCGATCGCCACGGTCTGTTGAGCGGTGGCAGGGTGCACCGGCGTGCCCTGCACCAGATAACCGGCGGCGTCTCGGACTTGGCCGGCGTGCTCAGTGATGTAGAGGGTGGTCATTGATTTCGCCTATTGAGGTTTGGACGGCTAAATAAAATTTAAAAAAATTTCGCAGCGCCCGGTGTGTAGATGGCCCTGAGTGAAACTGAGCGCGAGAATCCGGGGGTGCCGGCCATCCGCACCGGCCTTCGTTGGTGGTGATGGGACCCACGGGTTTCACAGGTTCCAGTCCAGGCCGTTGGCGTTGAAATCGCGCGCAGCTGATTCGCTATCAATTGGGCGATCGGTCGCAACGCCAGGCACAGCAACAAAGTCGCCTTCTATCAGCTGCACTGGGTCGCACCTGAGTCGCAATTGAGCGCGCTCTCTGGCTTCAGCGAGTGCGCCGGCCAGGTCGACACGCTCTATCGTGATGTCGACTTTTTCGCGCAGCAGACCGGTAAGGCGCATTTTCAATTCGACGGCGCGAACGTAGGCGTTAGCGTTGTCTGTCTTGATCGCAAACGCCATGCCGCTCTCACAGTCGGCCATCGCCTTCGCGCCGTTGTATTCCGCTTCGGCGACAAGCTTCTGGCGCAGCTTGTCCAGCTCCGCGCGCACCAGCACGTTGTCGTGCATGAGCGAGTACGCGGTGTGCTTGGCGGAACGCGGCGAATAGCCAGCTTGCACGGCGGCCTGAGCGGCTGGCATTCCGGTCTGGAAGGCGGCGACGAAGGCGATCTGTCGTGGCGTCAGCTCCCGCGGCATGTCACTTACCGAAGTACGCTTTGTAGTGGCGGGTCATGCCGCGATTCGCCAGTGCCTTGATCAGCGCCAGGTTGTTGCCGGCGCCGCTGCGCTCGGCCAGGTCAACCAGCTTGGGATTCGCCGCGGCCAGGTGCTGGAATTCGCGGCGAGCCCATTCGACCATCCAGCCGGCTTTCTCTTGGCCGTAGATCCCTTCAAGGTGCTGCAGGGTTTCGGCGCATTCCTGGGCGTTCTGCTCCGGCGTCGGCGCACGCGCCAAGCCCATCTTCACGATGCATTCGGCGCCGCCGGCGTCCTTGGCATCAATCCCAACGGCGTCGAGTGTCGATTTCATGTCGGCAAGCGCGGCGTATTGGTTGAACGGTTCTGCGCCTTCCGCGGCGGCCTCGCCTTCGTGCTCCGCGTCCCCTTCGGCCAGTGCGGCGGCGGCCTGTTCCTCGGTCCAGTGGCCGCCAGCAACGAGCGCCTGAGCCATGACGGCATCGGCGGTGTCCCTGCTGGCAGTGGCGGCTGCAGCAGGGGGCAGCAGGGCGCTGGCGTTGGGTGTGTTGAGGGTGGCAGGGGTGGGCGTGACCGTGTTGGGTGCTGCAGTGGCCGCGGCGCCTCCGGTTGCGGCGGGTGCTTGGTCGGTCATTCGGCCAGCCCCAGGATGTCCGCGCGGCGGCGGCGCATCACGTCCACCGACTCATGAAACTTGACGGCAAACGGCCGATGTTCGCGCCAAGGCGGCGGACCACCGAACATGTGCAACCGGTCGAATTCGGAAATGACCGAAACGCGCAGCTCGTCGGCCTCAAGGTAAAGGCCGTCACGGCGTGCGGTGCCGAAGTCGGCAGGCAACGCGATTTCCAGTGCAATCTCGGCTTCACGCTGCGCCGCGATTTTTTCGGCAAGATTCTTGGCCGCTGCCTGGGTGGCGTCGGCGGTCTTGGCGCGCTGTTCGGCCAGGGAGACGCAATGCGACAACGCCGCGTCTTGTTCGTCGCGCGCTTTGGCGCGCACCTGTTCCGCTGCCCGCGCCCGCGCAGCTTCCAGCGTGTGCGCTGTGCGGCTGTGGCGCTGACTGGCGGCAGTGAGTGCGCCGTGTGCCTTGTCTGCCTCCTTGGCGTCGGCCCGGCCGTCAGCGACGGCCAGCGCCAGCTCGTCATACTTTTGGCGGGCGGACGAAACGTCTGCCGCCTCGGCGGCCAGCTGCGCTGTCAGGAGCGGCACCACGTCGCGGGGCTTGGTGGTCAGTTTGCTAAGGAAGGTGTCCATCGGGGTGGCGTCCGCAAGGTGGGAATGTGGTCCTTTGTTGCCTTATGTTGCCTTTTGAATAGCCTTGCACGGTGGGCAATAGTCGGTAACTGATTGTATTATAACGTGAATATCTCGCGATAACCATCGACCTACGACGGACCGCCTACTCTTCTCATAGCAGTAGGCCGTGTCGATTCGGGCGCCGACAGGGCCGCCCGGAGTCGTGAGGGCTATGCGGTGCGGACTTCTTCACGCACACGCGCCCGCGAGGCGGGTCGGGTTTAAGCTGGCTATCTGGTGCGGAAATAGCAACAGTTGCTGTTGTGAAAATAACAACAAAAACAATCACTTGCACTTATTTTTGTCGAGGCGTAGCGTTCCCAATCGCAGCCGCCCGGCTGTGCCACTGAGGAATCAACATGTCTTTCACCCTTCAGATCCAGTGCGCCACCATCGAAGATGCCGAGCGCATCCTGGACGTGCTCCGAAACAACCCAGCTGTGTTGAACGATGCCGGTGATGACGCGGCCGAATCGGCGCCGCTCGCCAGTTGCCCGGACCTCGAAGCGTAGAAGCTCACGCGATGGGCTAACCTCGCCGCACAACGTCCACAGGGATCCGGCGCATGCGCGTCAAAACACTCTTCCAAGACGACGACTACACGCTGGTTCAAGGGCGGCGGTTCGGGATAACTCACGATCTGCTGTGCCCGATCTACGTTGTGCTGGCGGACACCGGCGACGCAATCAAAGCCACGTTGCCCGAAAAGTTGTTTTTTCTGGACGTTGGGCGTCGGCTGGTGAAGCTTGGCGCCGCTCTGCCGGGCGACACATTCGACGAACTGTTTCTTCGCTTCTCGAATGCAGTTGCCAACCGGGGGTCGATGCGTTGGCACCTTTTCTTCCAGGATGGAGACGCCCAACAGCGCGCTGCTGAGTTGCTCAGATAACCATCGCCGCACCATGCGGAAAAAGAGCCGCCCCCTATAGGGTGGCGGCTTTTCCTTTCCGCACCCATGAAGATGCGGAAAAGCCTTTCCGTGGCATTTTCCGCATTTTCCGCAACGGCTCGCAGCCCTTGTGCCCCAACGCCTGGCGGAAAAATCGCAAGCGGCAAACCTTTTCCGCACATTTTCCGCCCCCTGGCCAAAAGTGCGGGAAAAGGCTTTTCCGCGGAAAAAGCCCATTTTCCGCATTCTCACGGCTCTATGAGACGATCCGGTAGCCGCTGCGACCCTTTTTCTTCTCCACCGTGACGAGCTTTTCAGCGGTCAGCCAGTCCACGGCATTGGAGAAATTCCGGGTTCGGCTGTTGCGCGCCGTCCGCAGTTCTTCACCTTCGAGCGCGTCACCGATCGGCACCAGTTCGAAGTAGGCCGCGCGCCAGTCGTCGATGCCGCACACGCCCTCGTCGTCCCAGTTCACCGCGCCGAACTGGGAACGATCGAACGCGGTTCGCAGTGCCTCCAGGGCGTTGGTGCGGTGTGCCGTCCAGTTGCGTGCTTTGCCGGTGGCGCCGACCGTCGCGCGCTCCAAACCTTCGACGACGCAGGACGCATCGCGCTCGGATGGATCCGCGTCCGGGTCGTGGTCCCTGGTGGCGCCCAGGTCGACCACCTTCAGCCGAAACGAAAACCGCGCACCGTCCTCGCCGTCTTTGACCTTGGTCGCCTCCAAGAAACGGGCCTCGCCGTTGTCGCCACGGCGAACTTCCAGCTCGGCATCTGCGGCGCCCAACAGGGACGAATGCCCGCGGGCTCCTTTGCCCGCGTCCTTGCCGGAGTGGTGCACGAACACGCACAGGCAATCGAGCCCGGCCGATATTTCACCGGCGCAGCGGATGGCGCGGCCCATGTCCTCGCTGGCGTTCTCGTTGCCGCCGGGCATCGCGCGGTTCAACGTGTCCACCACCACCATGGCCACCGGGCCGAGCTCGGCGCCTTGGATGTCGGCAATCAGCCGGCCCACGTCGGCGCGCTCGTCCTGCAGCAGGTTCAATCCTTGTCGTTCGATCACCTGGAGCCCGGCCACGTCCGCCGCCTTCAATTCGCGATCGCACAGATACGCCGACACGCGCGGCCCCATCTGGCCCTCCAGCCCGACATACACGACGGCGCCACGCTTCACGCGTTGCCCCGCCCAGGGAATGCCGCGGGCAATCGCTGCCGCCAGGTCCAGAACGAGAAAGCTTTTACCGCTACCGGGGGCGCCATAGACGACGCCCAGGCCACGCGCCGGCAGCAATCCACGCACCAGCCATGAAGGTGGCGCCCGGCTGAGCAGATCGCCTACCGACAGGAGGTTGTAGTGGTGGGCGGGTTTGGCTTCCGGCACCGGTGAAAACGCGGCTTCGGGTGCATCGGCGCCACGGTGCTGCTGCATGTACCGCGCCGCGTTGCGCACTTTCTCGGCGAGCCGATCGGCCGACCAGCCGCAGCCGTCGTCCCAGTGTTCGGAAAGGAGCAGATCGAGTGCGGCCGGTTCGTCCATGCCGAGCGCCAGCAACTTCGCCGCGACGGTGAAGGCGCATTGATCACCGCCGGCACCCTTCACCGATCGCGGCGCGGTGGCCAGGTAATCAATGCCCCGCTGCAACGCGCGGACCGGATCCACGCCGGGTAGGGGAGTGCGGTCCGTGGTGGCCGTGCGCGGCGTGCCGGTGGTGAACAACGACGCGAGCGCGCCTATGCATGCGATCGGTGCGGCGGGATCCTCCCACCGGTAGGCGGTGTCGCCGATCTTCGTTGGTGCCACGACGATGTAAGAGTCGGCTTTCATGTCGACGCCCGAACCCTTGCCGAGCGCGTCGGGTCCGTCCTTCAACTGGACCGGTGACCAGTACAGTGCATGCCAACCGCCGCCGGCAGTCTGCTGCACTCGGGTCACGAAATCTTCCGGGCGCAAGCCGTTCGCGGCACACGCGTCGCGCAATGCCGCAAGGCCGTCCTTGCCATGCGATGCCATGTCGACGTCAACCACCACCAGCCATTCGGCGGCGCCGGTGTCGGGGTTGGTCCGCGTTGCGCCCGTGCGCAGCGCCAGCCCACCGCGCGCATGGCGGCCACCCGGGCCGAACCACTTGCGCAGCTGCGCGGGGTCCTTGCTTGCTTCGGCCTTCCATTTCACGGCGGGCTTCTTGCCGTCTGACTTGCTGCCGTCGCCCTTGAAGGCGACCAGCGGAAACACTTCGAACCCTTCGGCCGCGTGCCGCAGTGCTTCGTCCAGAATCGTGGCGCTCATGCATCACCGCCTGCGCGCAGGCGCCATGCGTCGGTCAGCAGCTTGCCGACGGTGAATACAGCCGCATCGAACGTTCCGGGCCCGGCAAACGGGTCAGCGATCGCTGACCGCGCAATGCTCGTGACGAGTCGGCCAGAGCTGTCGAGCAATCGCCGCAGCACACCCTGCGCCTTCACTTCAGCGCGCACTGCCATCTCACTGCACGCGCTGGCCTCAGTCACGATGACGTGTACCGCGGCGCGTAGACCACCTTCTGTCACCGCACCAACCATGGCCTGTGCGGCTTCTTCGTAGCGCTTTCGCTGCTTGTCGAGCTGTCGTTCAATCGTGGCCGTCATGCGAACGTCCCTCGCGCACGATGAAGGCTCCTTGTGGCCACCACGATGTCGTCGTCCTTGATCAATGACCACGCCGCGGGGTTCGCCACCGCGGCGCGCACTTCGTCCGCTACACGGTTGGTTTCTTCGCCACCGGCCGCGAGCTCTTCCGCCACCAACTTGGCTTCCACGCGGTTTCGCGCCATTGTCTTCAGTACTGCAGGATTGCCGATATCGTCGGCCGTTACGCAGGCCGCGCCGTTGGCTTGCTCCACACGTGCGACCCACTGCAGCACGCGCTCGGCGTCCAGCTGCAGGTTCGGCCCCTGGCCGATGACGTAAAGCATGAACACCGTCGAGGCGGTTTCGGGATTCACTACGCCAGGCTGTCCGCTCGCGCTATCGATGCAAAGAACCATGCGGCGCACGCCTGGCGTCAGTGGTTCGCGGTCGTCGTGCTCGGCGTCCAGATCGTGCGGGGAGTGCATGCGAAGCGTCACGCCGGCGATGTTCTCGCGCATCGCGCGATTGACGAGGGCAATGACTTGCTCCAGGTCGTCGCCGACGATGAACGGCTGCGATGGGTCGTGGAGCTCGGCGCGTTCCGCCGCGGTGTGCAATGTGGGGCGAGCGTTCAAGCGTCACCGCCTGCGCGCGACGCGACGCGATTGGCCAGCCATTGGTCCAGCTCACTGGCGAGCCAGCCGATTCGGCGATCGGAGCACTGGACCGGCATGGGAAACTTTCCGGCCTTCCAGAGTCGCCGTAGATGCACGCGGGAAAAGGAGATTCCGCGCTCGGGCTTTAGTTCGGCAAAGGCGATGATGCGATCGGGCGCGGTGCTGCTGTTCGTGTTGGTCATGGGTGTGTCCAGAAGAAGTCTTGAACGCCACCGGCTGAGGCACGCAGAGATGCGCACACCCTATGGCTTGCTTCGTCTGTTGAGTCGAACGCGACCGGGCGACGGCCCTTTGTGTCGTCGTGGACACACGCACAAGTGCCTTTTCAGTCGGGCAGAGCGGTATGGACGCGCTTATGCCTACTGCTGGCTTTCGGTTTAACGAGCGTCTGCGTCGCTCGGCGGCTGTGACGGCGCCTGCCTTCCTTCAATTCCAAGCTAGTGGCGATATCTTGATGGGTCAACAGCGAACAGAACGCGCCTTTAGATACCGTCCAACTGATGACCGCGCCGCATCTATGTGCAGATATGTGCATCAACATAGATCGCTGCGGGGCACGCTGCGTTACGTGTTCGATTTGCCGATCAGAATCTTCCCCAGCACTTCGTCGAACGTGGCGAGCGCGCGCTTTTTCTCCGGCAGGTAGAGCTCTGGACTGTTCCGGTAATGCGTACCGGTGACGCCGGCCACGCCATGGCTCTGCAGCCGATCGGCCTCGATGTCGGGCACGCCGGCGGCCTGCATCAACTGCGTGCACGTCCGGCGCAAGTCGCGCGGCGTGAATGGCGCAATGGGCACGCCGTCAATGAATGCATGCTCCGACTTCAGGAAGTACCGCACCGCGCTCGCCGGCGATGCAATGTCGATCGGTGCGCGGGTGCTGGTCGACCATGGCCATGTGTTCTGGCCGCTGTGGAGGTGTGTCGCCTTCAATATGCCGATCATGCGGGATGTCATCGGCACCAGGTGCACGCGCTTCATGCCGCCGCGGCCCTTTCGATCGACCAGGGACAACACGCGGCTCTGCGTGTCGTATGACGTCCAAGGCTCGCGCGCCAGCTGGTGCGTGCGCTGGCCACCGCTCGCGATGGTGAAGCGCAGCAGGTTGGCCATCACCGGGCCGACCTTGGGCACCTGGTCAATGGACCACCAGAACTGCCGCAGCTCGGCGGCCGACAGGGCGCGCGTGCCGGGCGTGGACTTCGCCTCACGCGGGATCGGCGCGGCCGGGTTGTGAATCAGCCCATATGTGCGGGCTGATTTGCGCGCCACGGAGTTCTCGGCGGCCAAGCCGTACGCGAACGCGGCGCGCATGAATGTCTGCACCTTGTCCGCGCTTCCCTGCGCGCCGCCTGTGCTGCGCCGGCCACCACTGCCGCGCCCGGTCTTGGGGCGGGCCGTGCCGTGGTGGAATATGGGCCGCAGCAGCGCCACAACGTGGGCGGGTTCCACCTCCCGCGCTTTCATGTCCAGGATTTCCGGTGCCTGCTTCTCCAGACCGGAAACCACGCGGCGCCATTCCTTAATCTGGCGCTCGCCGGCCGCGGCCCGCTTGTCGGTGCCTTCCGATCGTGCCGTGATGTAGTCGGCCAAGAGGTCGCGGAAGGATCCGCGCTCGGCGTCAACCGCTCGAACGTGCTTGGCGCGCGCACGTTCGACGGTGGGGCTACGTCCTTCCGCAACCATGGCCAGCACCCGCGCCGCTTCCTCGCGTGCCTGCTTGAGCGTCAGGGACTGGTAGCCGGCGAGGAACTGGGATCGATCGACGGTTGCCGCCGGCGCCGAGCTGCCCGTGTATCGGCCCAACAGGATGCGCTTCACGCCTTCGGGCAGTCGCTTCACGAGTACCCACGACATCGTGCCGCCAGGGGAGACGCGCAGCGCCAACCCTCGCAGAAAACCGTCGCGGTAATCGGTCTGTTTCGCGCCGGGCTTGATGGCGTCGATGGCTTTTTGCGTGAGTGCGGGCGCGTCGCGTTTGGTCATCTGAGGCAACACCAGTCAACAAATGGGGGCGTCAAGCCAGTTACCCCCATGTTGCCTGAAGTTCTATCGAACGTCGATAGATGGCTGTTCTACGCCGTTTCGCCGCGAGAGGATGTACTACCTTGAATCATGCCGAATACACTGAAGTACGGTTTTGTAATCAGTAGGTCGCGGGTTCGATTCCTGCTGCCGGCATTCCCCCGAAGCGGCCACGTCGCAGCCGGCCCGTTACACTCGGGGGCTGCAAGTCATCGACGTGGACACAGCAACATGAGCAAGCAGACGATCGCCCTGGTGGGCGTGCCCACCGACATCGGCGCCGGGCATCGCGGCGCCTCGATGGGACCGGAGGCGCTGCGCGTGGCGCAGATCGCCGAGAAGCTGCGCGCGCGCGGGCTGGACGTGTCCGACCGCGGCAACCTGCACGGGCCGGTGAACCCGTGGCTGCCACCGGTGGACGGCTATCGCCACCTGGCCGAGGTGACGGCGTGGAACAAGGCCGTGCATGCGGCCATCTACGACGAGCTGGCGCAGGACCGGTTGCCGATCATGCTCGGCGGCGACCACTGCCTCGCGATCGGCTCAGTCAGCGCGGTGGCGCGCCATTGCCGCGAGAACGGCAAAAAACTGCGCGTGCTGTGGCTGGACGCGCACAGCGACTTCAACACCGCGCAAGCCACGCCCTCCGGCAACATCCACGGCATGCCGGTGGCTTGCCTGTGCGGCAACGGCCCGGACGCGCTCACCGGCATCGGCGGCCACACGCCGGCGGTGACGCCCGACGTGTTCCGCCAGATCGGCATCCGCTCGGTGGACGAGGGCGAGAAGCGGTTGGTGCGCGAGGCGGCGGTGGACATCTACGACATGCGCCACATCGACGAGGTGGGCATGAAGCGCGCGATGGAGGAGGCGCTGGCCGGCATGGACGCGCGCACCCACTTGCACGTGAGCTTCGACGTGGACTTCCTCGATCCGGTGATCGCGCCGGGCGTGGGCACCACCGTGCGCGGCGGCCCGAACTACCGCGAGGCGCAGCTGTGCATGGAGATGATCGCCGACTCGGGCCGGCTCGGCTCGCTCGACATCGTCGAGCTGAACCCCGCGTTCGACAAGCGCAACGCCACCGCGAAACTGGCGGTGGACCTGGTCGAATCGCTGTTCGGCAAATCCACCCTGATCCGTTGACGCGCCACGCCCCGACACCACAAGCGAACCCCATGCAGACCCGAGTCCTCACCGGCATCACCACCACCGGCACCCCGCACCTGGGCAACTACGCGGGCGCGATCCGCCCGGCGATCGCCGCCAGCCGGCGCGCGGATGTCGACGCGTTCTTCTTCCTCGCCGACTACCACGCGCTGATCAAGAGCGACGATGCCGCGCGCATCGAGCGCTCGCGACTGGAGATCGCGGCGAGCTGGTTGGCCGCCGGGCTCGATCCCGCGCGCGTCACGTTCTACCGGCAGTCGGACATCCCCGAGATTCCCGAGCTGACCTGGTTCCTCACCTGCGTCACCGCCAAGGGCCTGCTCAACCGCGCGCACGCGTACAAGGCGGCGGTGGACCGCAATACCGAAACGGGCGAGGACGCGGACGCCGGCATCACCGCGGGCCTGTACATGTACCCGGTGCTGATGGCCGCCGACATCCTCGCGTTCGACGCGCACAAGGTGCCGGTGGGGCGCGACCAGATCCAGCACCTGGAGATGGCGCGCGACATCGGGCAGCGCTTCAACCATATCTACGGCCGCGACTTCTTCGTGCTGCCCGAGGTGCAGATCGAGGAAGAGGTGGCCACCTTGCCGGGCCTGGACGGCCGCAAGATGTCGAAGAGCTACGACAACACCATCCCGCTGTTCGCCGGCGGCGCCAAGGCACTGCGCGAGGCGATCCTGCGTATCGTCACCGACTCGCGCGCGCCGGGCGAGCCGAAAGACCCGGACAGTTCCGCGCTGTACACGATCTTCCGCGCGTTCGCCGACGAGGCCGAAAGCGCGGCGTTCCGCGCCGCACTGGTCGATGGCCTGGGCTGGGGTGAGGCGAAGCAGCGGCTGTTCGAACGCATCGAGGCCGACGTGGCGCCGATGCGCGAACGCTACGACGCGCTGATCGCCAAGCCTGACGAGATCGAAGCAACCCTGCGCGAAGGCGCCGCCAAGGCGCGCGCGATCGCCACGCCCAAGCTCGCCGCGATCCGCGACGCGATCGGCCTGCGCGCGATGGGTGCCGCGCCCGCCGCCAAGGCCGGCAAGCCGGCCGCCCCGAAGGCCGGCAAGGCGGCACCGCGCTTCGCCAGCTTCCGCGACGGCGATGCCGGCTTCCGCTTCCGCCTGTTCGCCGCCGACGGCGAGGAACTGCTGCTCTCGACGCCGTTCGCCGACCCCAAGGCCGCCGGCGCGCTGCAGCAGCGCATCCGCCGGCTGGGCCAGGCCGCCGTGCTGCGCGAGGACGGCGATGCGCTGGTGCTGGAGCTGGAAGGCGAGGCCGTCGCCCGCACCCCGCAGGCCGGCGAGGCATTGCTCGCACGCCTGCGCGAAGCGCTGGCGCAACTGGCCGCGCAGGACTGACGAGCCCCCGATGCGCTACCTCGCCCTGCTGCTGCTCGCGCCATGGCTGCTGATCCTCGGCTGGGCCTACGCGAGCTACCCAAAGTCGCTGCCGCGCACGCCGGCGCGCCGGCTGTTCGACGTGCTGGCGCTGGTGCTGGCCTTCGCCGCCGCGACGTATGCCGGCCTGCTCGGCTTCGATGCGGTGCAACCGCCCGTGCCCGACGCGGCCGGGCTCCGCGCCAGCGGCGCGATCTGGCAGCAGGTGTTCCCCGCACTGTGCGGCTACGGCGCCTTCGCCGCCGTGCTGGCGCTGGCGTTGCCGCTGCGCGCACGGCTGTGGCGCCGGCGCGGCTGAGCCGCCGCAACCGGCACGGCTTCAATCCCAGCGATTGAGGTGCGGGCCGAACGCCGCGCGCTGCCGGCGCACGACGCAGAAACGCTGTCCGCTGGGCGCCTCCATCACCCACCAGCGCTGGCGCACGAAAGCGACGCGCCGCGCGCCCAGGTGCTCCAGTCGCGCCGCCTCGGCTTCCAGGTCGTCGGTCTCGATGTCCAGGTGCACGCGGCTTTCGTGCTCGACTTTCTGCAGCAGGATCAGCGGCTCGTCGTCCACCGTGCGCAGTTCGGCGTAACGGCCGTCGCCGTCCTGGTCGAGCGTGGCGATGGGCTTGCCCAGCGCCGCGCTCCAGAACCGGGCGGCATCGCTCAGGTCGTCGACCCTGCAATCCAGGACCAGGGTGCACAGGCGGCTGTGATGCATGGGGCACCTCGCGACGGGACGGAGGTGCCGAGTGTGCGCCGGCGCGCAGGCCGGCGCATCCGTCGTGCCGCGATCAGCGCGCCAGCGGCGCGATGCGCTGCTCGATCGCGCCGAAGATCGAGGCGCCGGCCTGGTCGGTGATCTCGATGCGCAGCGTGTCGCCGTACTTCAGGAACGGCGTCGAGGGCTTGCCGTCGCGCAGCGTCTCCACCGTGCGCTGCTCGGCGAGGCAGGAGGCGCCCAGGCTGGTGTCTTCATTCGCGATGGTGCCCGAGCCTACGAGGGTGCCGGCGGTGAGCGGGCGGGTCTTGGCCACGTGCGCCACCAGTTCGGCGAAGCTGAACTGCATGTCCACGCCGCACTCGGCCGCGCCGAACCACGCGCCGTTGAGCCAGGTGCGCATCGGCAGGTGCAGCTTGTCGCCCTGCCAGGCCTCGCCCAACTCGTCCGGCGTCACCAGCACCGGCGACAGCGCCGAGCGCGGCTTGGACTGCAGGAAGCCGAAGCCCTTGGCCAGCTCCCCCGGAATCAGCCCGCGCAGCGAGACGTCGTTGACCAGGCCCACGAGCTGGATGTGCGCGCTCGCCTGTTCGGGCGTCACCGCCATCGGCACGTCGTCGGTGACCACGATCACCTCGGCTTCCAGGTCGATGCCGTAGTCCTCGCTGGGCACCACCACGTCGTCGTGCGGACCCAGGAAGCCGGCACTGGTGGCCTGATACATCAGCGGGTCAGTGTAGAAGGACTTCGGCACCTCGGCGCCACGCGCGCGGCGCACGCGCTCCACGTGCGGCAGGTAGGCCGAACCGTCCACGAATTCGTAGGCGCGCGGCAGCGGCGCGGCCAGCTTGTCCACGTCCAGCGCGAACGCGCCCGCGGCGGTGCCGGCATTCAGCGCATCGGACAGCGCATTGAGCCGCGGCGCGGCGTTCGACCAGTCGTCCAGCGCGGCCTGCAGCGTGGGCGCGATGTCCGCGGCCCTCACCGCGCGCTGCAGGTCGCGGCTGACCACGATCAGCGTGCCGTCGCGGCCACCTTCTTTGAGAGATGCGAGTTTCATCGTGCTGCCTTGTCAGTAGTGAGTGCGGTCGGCGCCGGGGATGCCCCGATTTTGCCCGTCATCCCGGAATCGCGCAGCGATATCCGGGGTCCAGTGTCTTTGCGTTTCGCCCCATGCATGGGAGGCACTGGATGACCAGACGTTCGTCTGTTGAAAAGCGACTCGCTGGAATGGCGGGGTGGCGATTCATCCGGACTTGTCTAAGGCGCGAAGTGCTTGCGGATGCCCTGCCAGCACTCGTGATAGTTCTTCTGCAGCTGCGGCGACTCCAGCGCCTGCCGCGTGGGGCGGATCACCTTGCGCGTCTCGAACATGAAGGCCATGGTGCCGCCGATCACGTCGGGCTTCGAGAGATCCGCGTTCGAGGCCTTCTCGAACGTGGCCGCGTCCGGGCCGTGACCGCTCATGCAATTGTGCAGGCTGGCGCCGCCCGGCACGAAGCCCTCGGCCTTGGCGTCGTAGACGCCGGCGATCAGGCCCATGAACTCGCTGGCCACGTTGCGGTGGAACCACGGCGGGCGGAAGGTGTGCTGCGCCACCAGCCAGCGGGGCGGGAAGATCGCGAAATCCATGTTGGCCGTGCCGGGCGTGTCGCTGGCCGAGGTGAGCACGGTGAAGATCGACGGATCGGGATGGTCGACGCTGATCGAGCCGATGGTGTTGAAGCGGCGCAAGTCGTACTTGTACGGCGCGTAATTGCCGTGCCAGGCCACCACGTCCAGCGGCGAGTGGCCGATCGCGGCCTGCCACAAGCCGCCCTGGAACTTGGCGACCAGGCGAAAATCGCCCTCCACGTCCTCCCAGGCTGCCACCGGCGTGAGGAAGTCGCGCGCGTTGGCGAGGCAGTTGGAACCGATCGGGCCCAATTCCGGCAGGCGCAGCTGCGCGCCGAAGTTCTCGCAGACATAGCCGCGCGCTGCGCCGTCGGGCAGCTCGACACGGAAGCGCACGCCGCGCGGGATCACCGCGATCTCCTGCGGCTCGATCTCCAGCACACCCAGTTCCGTGGCGAGGCGCAGGCGGCCCTGCTGCGGCACGATCAGCAGCTCGCCGTCGGCGTCGTAGAAGAACCGCCCTTCCATCGAGCGGTTCGCCGCGTAGACGTGGATACCCACGCCCGCCTGCTCCGCCGCGCCGCCGTTGCCGGCGATGGTGACCAGGCCGTCGACGAAATCGGTGGGCTGCGTCGGCATCGGCAGCGGATCCCAGCGCAACTGGTTCGGCGTGGCCGCCGCCTCGTCGAAACGGTTGTGGAACGTGGAATGCGCCAGCGGCTCGAACGGCTGGTGCATCGCCGCCGGACGGATGCGGTACAGCCAGCTGCGCCGGTTCGCGTGGCGCGGCGCGGTGAACGCGGTGCCGGACAGCTGCTCCGCGTACAGGCCATGCGCCACGCGTTGCGGCGAGTTCTGGCCCACAGGCAGCGTGCCGGCGATGGCCTCGCTGGCGAATTCGTTGGCGAAGCCGGATTGGTAATCGATGCCGACAGACATGGGCAAGCCTTCCGCTTTCAAAGCCCCTCTCCCGCCGGGAGAGGGGTTGGGGTGAGGGTTCGATTTTCCGCGGCGCTGAGGATCGCTTCGAGCACCGCATCCGTCTGTTGCAGGACGTCGTTGTCCCAGTAACGCAAAACCTTCATGCCCTGCGCTTCGAGAAATCGGGTGCGCGCGTGGTCGACCACTTCATCATGCTGCGAGCCGTCCAATTCCACGACCAGTTTCTTCGCTGCGCAATAGAAATCCACAACGTAAGGCGGTATGGGGTGCTGCCGGCGGAATTTCAGGCCATTCAAGCGGCCGGCGCGAAGGTGATACCAGAGCCCAAGTTCCGCTTCCGTGGCCGACCTGCGCAGTTCGAGCGACTGCTCATGCGTTCGTGTCGGCAAAGGCGGATTGTTGCGTCCTGGCATCACCGAACCCTCTCCCCCACCCCTCCCCCGGAGGGGGAGGGGCTCAAAGGTCAAAGCACGCCGCGCTTCATCTGGTCGCGCTCGATGCTCTCGAACAGCGCCTGGAAGTTGCCTTCGCCGAAGCCTTCATTGCCCTTGCGCTGGATGATCTCGAAGAAGATCGGGCCGATCGCGTTCTGGGTGAAGATCTGCAGCAGCAGGCGCTGCTTGGTCTCCGCGTCGGCATCGATCAGGATCTTGTTCTTCGCCAGGCGCGGCACGTCCTCGCCGTGGTTGGGGATGCGCAGGTCGATCACGTCGAAGTAGGTATCCGGCGTGTCGAGGAACTCCACGCCCTGCGCGCGCATCGCTTCCACCGTGTCGTAGATGTTGTCGGTGAAGCAGGCGATGTGCTGGATGCCCTCGCCCTTGTAGGCGTCGAGGTATTCGTTGATCTGGCTCTTCGGGTCGGTGGACTCGTTGAGCGGGATGCGTACGACGCCGTCCGGCGCGGTCATCGCCTTCGAGACCAGGCCGGTCTTGGCGCCCTTGATGTCGAAGTAGCGGATCTCGCGGAAGTTGAACAGCTTCTCGTAGTAGGCCGACCACTTGGCCATGTTGCCGTAGTACAGGTTGTGCGTGAGGTGGTCGATGAAGGTGAGGCCGTAACCCTTCGGGTTGGCCGCGGCGCCCTCGACCGGCGCGTAGTCGTCGCCGTAGATGCTGCCCTTGTCGCCGTAACGGTCCACCAGGTACAGCATGCAGTCGCCGATGCCCTTTATCACCGGGGCATCCACCGCCTTGCTGGCGGCCTTGTGCTCCACCGCCTCGCCGCCGTTCGCCAGCACCGCGTCCAGCACCGTGCCGGCGGGCCTGGTGAAGCGGATCGCGAAACCGCAGGCGCTGGGGCCGTGCTTCGCGGCGAAGTCGGCGGCGAAGGAATCCGGATCCTCGTTGACCAGGAAGTTCACGTCGTTCTGGCGGTACACCGTGATCGGGCGGCGCTTGTGCTTCAGCACCGCGCTGAAACCCATCCGGCGGAACAGCGCGTGCAGCTCGTTCGCGCGGCCGGCCGGGGCGGCGAATTCGACGAACTCGAAACCGTTGATCCCCATCGGGTTCTCGAACGTGGTGACCTGCATGCCGAGGTTGGGCTGGGCGTTCATGGGATCTCTCCGACGGGCTACGATGGGGGACGAACCGCGCTGCCATGCATGCTTTCGCACAATGCGCGCTAAATTGATGCCTGATCTTGGTGAAAAGTGCGGCCATGGATGGCTCTGCACACCCCGCGCTGCCCGCGCATCACATCCAGCGCGTGCTTTTCGTGAGGAGTGCGGCCAAGGATGGCCGCTCACTTGATCTTCGCGATCATGGACGATCGCACTAGTTATAGTTTCAACTGTAACCATTTGCAAGGAACACCGCAGCATGCCCGCCGGACGCCACCCCGACCACGCCCCGCTGGAACTGGAGCGCTTCGTGCCCTACCAGTTGTCGATCGTGTCGAACACGGTCAGCCAGGCTATCGCCGACGACTACCAGGCGCGCCATGACCTGGGCGTCACCGAATGGCGGGTGATGGCGGTGCTGGCGCGCTTCGACGGCCTCTCCGCCCGCGAGGTGGCCGAGCGCACCGCGATGGACAAGGTGGCGGTGAGCCGCGCGCTGGCACGGCTGGTCGCCGCCGGCCGCGTGCGGCGGCACATCCACGCCGACGACAAGCGCCGTTCGGTGCTGGGCCTCACCGCCGCCGGCTGGAAGATCCACGACGAGGTGGCGCCGATGGCGCGGCAGCGGGAGCGGGAGTTGCTGGCCCGATTGGCACCGGAGGAGCAGGACTGGCTGCTGCGCATCCTCGCCAAGCTGATGCCGCAGGACGACCGCGGGAGCTGAGCGGGCCATTGTCGATATCCCGGGATCTCGCCGCCCGCGACGCCAGCATCCCGCGAAAGCCAAAGCCTTTATCGATGTCCCGGGACAGGGCTTCTGCCCTGCCCGGGACTCGCCTTGCCCGGGCGCAGCCCGGGCAAGGCTGCGTCATGCGCGCATCCGCGCGCATGACGACGGGCCATCCATGGCCCGGTTCGGCTCCGGTCACTTCACGCCGTGCATCAGGCGGTTCACCAGCGGCGCGATCAGCAGCAGCAATACGCCGGCGCCCAGCAGCAGCCAGAAGCTGAAGGTGAAACCGTCCAGCGCCGCGGCAGCAGTCAGCCCGTGTTCGCCGGCGACACGGCTGGCGAACAGGCCGGAGAGGTTGCCGCCCACCGCCAGCGACAGGAACCAGCCGCCCATCGCGAAGCCCACCAGCTTCGGCGGCGCCAGCTTGGTCACCATCGACAGGCCGATCGGCGACAGGCACAGCTCGCCCAGCGTCTGCATCACGTAGCACAGCACCAGCGGCCAGAACGGGATCAGGCCGTTCGCGCCGAGCAGCTTCGCCAGCGCGTACACCAGCACCAGGAAGCCCAGCGCGTTGAACAGCAGACCGAAGCCGAACTTGCGCGGGATAGACGGCTCGCGGCGACGCCGGTCCAGCCAGCCCCACACCAGCGCCACCAGCGGCGCGAACACGATGATGGCCAGCGGGCTCACCGACTGGAACCAGCCCACCGGGAACGTCCAGCCGCCGAACATCCGGCGGTCCACCAGGTTCTCGGCGAGGAAGTTGAACGTGGTGCCGAGCTGGTAATAGAACATCCAGAACAGCACGTTGAACGCGAAGATGATCAGCATCGCGATCACCCGGTGCGTCTGCACGCGACCGTGCCGCGCCGCCTCCACCAGCAGCATCGCGGCCACCACCACGAACAGCAGGCCCAGCACCCACTGCAGGCCGGTCGCGCCGATGCCGGAAAGCAGCCAGTACACCACCGGCACCGCCACGATCACGCCCGCGAACACCCACAGCACGCGCAGCCGGCTCTCCGCGCCCGGCAGCGGCCGGCCCACGCCCTTCAACTGGCGCCGGCCGAACCAGAACCACAACAGGCTCAGCAGCATGCCCACGCCGGCGGCGAGGAACACCAGCCGGTAGTTCTGCTCCAGCGGCGTGTCGGTGAAATGCGCGGCCATCCAGCCGGTGAGCAGCGGGGCCACCAGTGCGCCCGCGTTGATGCCCATGTAGAACAGCGTGAAGCCGCGATCGCGGCGCGGATCGTCGCGGCCGTAGAGCTGGCCCACCATCGAGGAGATGTTCGGCTTGAACAGCCCGTCGCCCACGATCACCAGCGCCAGTCCCTGCAGCAGCATCAGGCGCGACGGCACCACCAGCACGAACAGCCCCGCCGCCATCACCGCGGCACCGAGCAGGATGGTGCGCTGGTAGCCGATCAGCTTGTCCGCCACCCAACCGCCGAAGATGCCGGTGCCGTAGATCAGCGCGGTGTACGAACCGAAGATCGCGCTGGCCCAGGCCTGGCCCGAGCTGTCGCCGTGATAGAACTGCGCCACGATGTACAGCGCCAGCGCCCAGCTCACGCTGTAGAACGCGAAGCGCTCCCAGAACTCGGTCATGAACAGCATCCACAGCGGCCGCGGATGGCCGAGCAGCTGCGGATAGTCCGGCGCGGCGCCGGCGGTGGCGGATGGATTCATGCGGTTCCCCGGCAACAGTAGGCGCCGCATGGTAGCGCGGACGGGCGCCTCTCCCGTATTCGCGCCTGCCGCTACCTCACGGGTAGGAGCGCACCCTGTGCGCGATGAAGCTCTTTGCGAAAGGCGCCAATCGCGCACAGGGTGCGCTCCTACACAGGCGTTGGTGCGCGCAGATCAGGTGCCCAGCACCGTGCGCACTTCCAGCAGCTCGGGGAAGAAGGTGAGGTCCAGCGCCTTCTTGAGGAAACCCACGCCGGAGGAGCCGCCGGTGCCGCGGCGATGGCCGATGATGCGCTCCACCGCCTTCATGTGGCGGAAGCGCCAGAGCTGGAAGCTCTCCTCGATGTCCACCAGGGTCTCGCACAGGTGGAACTCGGCCCAGAACGACTCCGGCGCCTCGTAGATGCGGCGGAACACCGGCAGCAGGTCGTCGCGATGCTGCCAGGGCTGGCTGACGTCGCGCGCAAGCAGGTCCGCCGGCACCGCGTGGCCGCGCCGCGCCAGCCAGTGCAGCGCCTCGTCGTACATGCCCGGCGCGTGCAGCGTGTCGCGCAGGCCGGCCTGGATCGCCGGGTCGTGCGCGAACACCGCCAGCATGTCGGCGTTCTTGTTGCCGAGCAGGAATTCCACCGTGCGGTACTGCGCCGATTGGAAGCCGGACGACGGCCCCAGCGCGTCGCGGAACGCGAGGTATTCGTGCGGCGTCATCGTCTCCAGTACCGCCCACTGCTCGAACAGCTGGCGCTGGATCTGCTTCACCCGCGCCAGCACCTTGAGGCAGGGATCGATGCGGTCGTCGCGCAGGAACGCCAGCGCCGCGCGCAGCTCGTGGATCACCAGCTTCAGCCACAGCTCGGCCACGTGGTGCTGCACGATGAACAGCATCTCGTCGTGGTAGGGCGGGTCGGACACCGGCCGCTGCGCGGACAGCAAGGTATCCAGGTGCAGGTAGCCGGCGTAGGTCATGCGCCCCGAGAGGTCGCGCTCGATGCCCGCCTCGAGCTCGCGCTGGTTGTCCGTCATGGTCGATCGCGGCTGCCGAAAGCGTGCATGGTAACCGCTGATGACGCCCGACCCGCAGACGCGGCCGCGGCGCCACTTTTTGCGATGCGCCGTACCCGCCCGCATGCTGCGGCGTACCTTGCGACGCAACATGCCCGCCTGCTATCTATGTACGGCTTTTCCCGGCCGTTTTGGTCGCCACGGCGGTCGTCCGGCCAGGGATCTTCAGCGCGTCAGGCCCCGCTGGATGGGCCGCCGCCCCCACTTCCCCATTCGTCCAAACGGGAGCGAGTCGTGTCCATCGCCGCCAAGTTCGAAATCGAATACCTGCAATACCTCGATGCCGAGGGCAAGCAGGTTCGCAAGGATCTGCCCGCCTTCGCCAAGGATCTCGACCACATGGTCGAGCTGTACAAGCTGATGCTGTCCACCCGCGTGTTCGACGCGAAGTCGGTGGCGCTGCAGCGCACCGGCAAGCTGGGCACCTACGCCAGCTGCCTCGGCCACGAGGCCGCGCACGTCGGTATCGGCAGCGCGATGCGGCCGGAAGACGTGTATGCGCCCAGCTACCGCGAATACGGCGCCCAGCTGTACCGCGGCGTGCAGCCGCGCGAGGTCTACATGTACTGGGGCGGCGACGAGCGCGGCAACGACTACCAGAAGGAACCGGCGCGCCACGACTTCGCGTGGTCGGTGCCGATCGCCACGCAGTGCCTGCACGCGGCCGGCTCCGCGCTGGCGTTCAAGATCCGCGGCGAGAAGCGCGTGGCGGTGTGCACGATCGGCGACGGCGGTTCGTCCAAGGGCGACTTCTACGGCGCGATCAACATCGCCGGCGCGCAGAACCTGCCGCTGGTGGCGGTGATCGTCAACAACCAGTGGGCGATCTCGGTGCCGCGCAAGATCCAGTCCGGCGCGCCCACGCTGGCGCAGAAAGGCATCGCCGCCGGCCTGTACTGCATCCAGGTGGACGGCAACGACATCATCGCCGTGCGCAAGGCGATGGAGGACGCGCTGGAGCGCGCCCGCAACGGCGAAGGTGGCAGCGTGATCGAGGCGGTGACCTACCGCCTCGGCGACCACACCACCGCCGACGACGCGCGCCGCTACCGCGGCGAGCAGGAAGTGAAGGACGCCTGGGCGAAGGAGCCGATGAAGCGCCTGCGCAACTGGCTGGTGGACAAGGGCGTCTGGGATGACGCCAAGGAAGAGGCCTGGAAGGCCGAGTGCGACGAGTGGATGGACAACGAGGTGAACGCCTACCTCGAGACCAAGACGCAGCCGGTGACGGCGATGTTCGACTACACCTTCGCCGAAGTCCCCGCCGATCTCGCCAAGCAGCGCGATTACGTCCTCTCGCTTGAAACCCAGCTCGAATCCAAGAAGGGCCACTGAGTCATGGCACAGATCACTCTCATCGAAGCCGTCACCCAGGCGCTCGCCTACGAGATGAAGCACGACGACTCCGTCGTGGTGCTGGGCGAGGACGTGGGCGTCAACGGCGGCGTGTTCCGCGCCACCCAGGGCCTGCAGGAAAAGTTCGGCGAGCTGCGCGTGCTCGACACGCCGCTGGACGAGACCACCATCGCCGGCGTCACCGTGGGCATGGCCGTGCAAGGCATGAAGCCGGTGGCCGAGGCGCAGTTCGAAGGCTTCATCTACCCGATGATGGAGCAGATCGCCTGCCACGCCGCGCGCATGCGCAACCGCACCCGCGGCCGTCTTACCGTGCCGGCGGTGTGGCGCGCGCCATGGGGCGGCGGCATCCGCGCGCCGGAGCATCATTCGGAAGCGAACGAGCATCTGTTCACCAACATCCCCGGCCTGCGCGTGGTGCTGCCGTCCTCGCCCGCGCGCGCCTACGGCCTGCTGCTGGCTGCGATCCGCGATCCCGATCCGGTGATCTTCCTCGAACCCAAGCGCATCTACCGCCAGTACAAGGAAGAGGTGCCCGACGACGGCGAGGCGCTGCCGCTGGACGTGTGCTTCGTGCTGCGCGACGGCACCGACGTCACCCTGGTGACCTGGGGCGCGCAGGTGAAGGAAACGCTGGAAGCCGCCGACGAACTCGCCACGCAGGGCATCAGCGCCGAAGTGATCGACGTGGCCACGCTCACCCCGCTGGACTTCGACACCATCGCCGAATCGGTGCAGAAAACCGGCCGTTGCGCGATCGTGCACGAAGCCCCGAAGACCGCCGGCTTCGGCGCCGAGATCGCCGCGCGCGTGGCCGAGGAATGCCTGTACGACCTGCTCGCCCCGGTCGAACGCGTCACCGGCCCCGACACGCACATCCCGCTGTTCCGCCTGGAAATGAAGTACCTGCCCAGCGTGGAGCGCGTGGTCGACGCGGCGAAGCGTACGCTGGCGGTGTCGTAATCCCGAAAGTCTCAACCCACACGGTCGTCATTCCCGCGAAAGCGGGAATCCATCCTGACCTTACGCACCAGAGCACAATGGATTCCCGCCTTCGCGGGAATGACGGCCAAAAATTCGAGAGCGACGGGCAGCACCGATCGCACAGACAACGGAATACCACCATGGCTGATATCAAGACATTCCACCTGCCCGACCTCGGCGAAGGCCTGCCCGACGCCACCATCGTCGAGTGGCACGTGAAGGAAGGCGACTACATCAAGCTCGATGCACCACTGTGCTCGATGGAAACCGCCAAGGCGGTGGTCGACGTGCCCTCGCCCTATACCGGCACAGTGAAGAAGCTCCACGGCGCGCCCGGCGACATCATCGAGACCGGTGCCGCGCTGGCCGACTTCGAGCCCGATCCGAACGCCAAGCAGCGCGCCGAGGCGGAGGCCACCGGCCACCACCACGGCCCGAAGAAGGCCGAGGCGCCCGCTCCGGCGCCAGCTCCCGCACCGGCGGCCAAGGCCGCCACCGCCGACCGCGAGGACGAAGGCACCGTGGTCGGCGCGATGGTCAGCGGCAGCCACGTGCACGTCGAGCAGGCCGCCAGCATCGGCGGCGTGAAGGCGGTGCCCGCAGTGCGCGCACTCGCGAAGAAGCTCAAGGTCGACCTCGCCCGCGTGCGCCCCACCGGCGCCGACGGCGTGGTCACCATGAAGGACGTGAAGGACGCCGCCGCCAACGGCAGCGCCCCGCTGGGCGCCGCCCCGGCCCGCGCCGTGCCCGCCTCCGCCGGTCGCCACCTGGCGCCGGAACTGCCCGAGCCCGGCCCGGCACCGAGCCGCACTGCCGTGTCGCTGGCCGGCAAGGCCGTGCGCACCGCGCCGCCGTCGCAGCAGGCCAGCGGCCAGCCCGAGCAGCTCAAGGGCGTGCGCCGCAACATGGCGCGCGTGATGGCCGACGCGCATGCGCAAGTCGTGCCGACCACGCTGGTGGACGATGCCGACCTGCACGCCTGGATCGGCAAGCAGGACATCACCGCCCGCCTGATCCGCGCCATCGTCGCCGCCTGCAAGGCCGTGCCGGCGCTGAACGCCTGGTTCGACGGCAAGAACCTCACGCGCACGATGCATCCGCAGGTGGACATCGGCATCGCCGTGGACACCGAGGACGGCCTGTTCGTGCCGGCCCTGCGCAACGCCGACGTGCTCGACGGCGCCGGCATCCGCGCCGCGATCAAGCGCCTGCGCAGCTCGGTGGAAGATCGCTCCATCCCGGCGTCGGAACTGTCCGGCTACACCATCAGCCTGTCCAACTTCGGCATGTTCGCCGGCCGCTACGCCACTCCGGTGGTGGTGCCGCCGACTGTCGCCATCATCGGCGCCGGCAAGCTGTGCCACGACGTGGTGGCAGTGATGGGCGGCATCGAAGTGCATCGCCGCATGCCGATCTCGCTCACCTTCGACCATCGCGCGGCTACCGGTGGCGAGGCGGCGCGCTTCCTCAAGGCGCTGCTGGATGATTTGGCGCTGCCGAACTGACGCGGCTTGAATGATGGGGCGCCTGCGGGCGCCCCATTTTTTTGCGGAATCGCTAGCGCATGTCGCCTGCCGCTAACGACAGAGCGGTTTCGGCCGCCTACCGGCGCCCGAGTCACTTTCTCTCGCGTGCCCGAGAGAAAGTAACCAAAGAGAGGGGCACCCCGATGGCGCGCCCTCCAGGCATCCTGCCTTCCGGGTGCGCGGGTGGGTGGCGGGGCTTTTCGACGGGACTCCTGTCCCGGCGAAAAACTGGCTCGCATCCCTGCGAGCCATCCTGAGGACTTTCCGCCCCCCACCCGCCGCGCCATAGGGGCCCCGGGTAGCGCAGCGCGCTCCCAGCGCGCAGAAGCAAAACCCCCACCCCAGCCCTCCCCTGCACGCAGGGGAGGGGGACCGGTGAGCTGCAAGCTCGCGGCGCTCTGCTGTTGCTGTTGCTTCTGGCGCGCACGATGCGCACCCGCTCTTCCGGGGCCCCTGGACGGCGGTGAGGCGGGGACGATCAAGCCGCGCAGCGGGCGAGGCCAGGGATGGACTCGCCTTTTCGCGCGGGCAGGAGCCCGCTCGAAAAGCCCGGCCACGCCTCACGGACTTGCCGGACAGGATGCCCGGCAAGCGCCAACCGGGGTGGCCTTCTCTTTGGGTTACTTTTCTCTTGGCCACGCAAGAGAAAAGTAACTCGGCCACCGACAGGTGGACGAAACCGCTTTGAATCTTACGAACACCAAGAAGCAAAGGCCCCTCTAGCGCCAGCGGGTGGAAGAGCAAGGACCACCACTTGATGCAAACGGTGCTCACAGCCTCCCGATAGAATGCCCCCATGATCAACAACGACGTTCTGCGCAGCGTGCGCTACATGCTCGACCTGCCCGATGGCAGGCTTCCGTCCATCGTGGCGCTGGCTGGACTGGAGGTGTCGTCGGCGGATCTCGACGCCTACCTGAAGAAAGAAGACGAGCCCGGCTACCGCGACTGCCCCGACAAGGTAATGGCGCATTTCCTCGACGGCCTGGTGGTGCACCTGCGCGGCTGCGACGAGAGCCGGCCGCCGTTGCCGGTGGCGAAGCGCGTCACCAACAACCTGGTGCTGAAGAAGCTGCGCGTGGCCTTCGAACTGCGCGACGAGGACCTGCACGCCATCCTCGCCGCGGCGGGATTCCCCCTGTCGAAGTCGGAACTCAGCGCATTGTTCCGCAAGCCCGAGCATCCCAACTACCGTCCCTGCGGCGACCAGCTGCTGCGCCACTTCCTGCGCGGCCTCACCCAGCGCCTGCGAAATTGAAGAGTGCGGCCACGGATGGCCGCCCGTTTGATTCCGCGATCAAGGACGATCGCATGGATAATGATCGAGTGCGACCGCGCTTGCCCCACCCTGTGAAATCGCGACTGCGAAAGATCGCAAAAACCGAGGCCGACGCATGCTGTTCGACATCGTGTTCTACACGCTCGGGGCGATACTGATCGTCGGCGGACTGCTCGGCGCGATCCTGCCCAGCCTGCCCGGCGTGCCGATGATCTTCGGTGGCATCTGGCTGGTCGCGGCAGTCGACAACTACCGCCACCTCGGCCTGTGGTGGCTGCTCCTGATCGGCGCGCTGGGCGCGCTGGGCGTAATCGTGGACTTCATCGCCGGCACCCTGGGTGCGAAACGCGTGGGCGCGAGCAAGCGCGCGCTGTGGGGTGCCTCGTTGGGCACCTTCGTGGGCATGTTCTTCGGCATTCCCGGCATCCTGCTCGGCCCGTTCGCCGGCGCGCTGATCGGCGAACTCAGCTCCGGCACCAGCGTGCTGCGCTCGGCCCACGTGGGCATCGGCACGTGGATCGGCCTCTTGCTGGGCGCGCTGGTGAAGCTGGTGATCTCGCTGGTGATGGTGGGGCTGTTCGGCTTCGCGATGCTGGTCGGCTAGGCGGCAACCGGCAGCACGTACAGCAGCACCGCGAAGTAGTGCAGCACGCTGCCCGCGAGCACGAAGGCGTGCCACAGCGTGTGCTGGTATGGCAGCTTGCGCCACAGGTAGAACGGCACGCCCAGGGTGTAGGCCACGCCGCCGCCGATCAGCAGCGCCATGCCGCCCGCCTGCAGGTGCGCGGCCAGCGGCTTGAACGCGAGCATGCCGATCCAGCCCATGCCCACGTAGAGCAGCACGGCGAGCTTGCGCCAGCGGCGGAACCAGCCGAGTTCCAGCATGCTGCCGACCAGCGCGAGCGCCCACACGGCGGCGAACAGGCTCCAGCCCCACACGCCCGGCAAGGCGAGCAGGGTGAATGGCGTGTAGGTGCCGGCGATCAAGAGGTAGATCGCGATGTGGTCCAGCGTGCGCAGCAGCGGCTTGGCTGTGACATTGGGAATCGCGTGGTACAGCGTGGAGGCGGTGTACAGCAGGATCAGGGTGACGCCGTACACCGCGCTCGCCGTCACCGCACGCGCATCGCCGCGCAGGGCCGCGAACGTCACCAGCACCGCGAGGCCGCCGATGCTGAGCACGATGCCCAGCCCGTGCAGCAGGCTGCTGGCGAATTCGTCGCCACGGCGGTAGCGCGGCAAGGCGGCGATGGCGGCGGTCATGGCGATTCCAGCAGACGGGGCACCGGTCTCGCACCATAGCGGCAGCGCCTGCGCTTGCCTACCGCGGCACGGGTGCTTGTCCGTTCGGTGTGCAACTGCCTCCGCGTGAATCCGCCCTTCACCCGGGCTGCACGCCGCCTCCATGCCGGCGCGCTCACGCTGCGCGGGCGGATGCACCCCCATCCCCCTGTCATCCGCATTCCGCCCCGCCTCCCCGCGGGGCTTTTTTTATGTATCGGATCGGCGTTTGGCCGTCCACTTGCGCGACCGTGGGCACAGGCATACGCTCAAGCCGCGCTTGCGACATTCCCCTCTGCACCGCGTGCAGCGTCGCCGGCGCCACAACTCAAACCCGAAAGCCGTCAGGAGGTCGCCCATGTCGTCCGCTAGCCTGGCTGTTGCCGCTCGTCCCCACCCCGAGGCCGCGCGCGTCGTCGCGCTCAGTGCGGCCATCGCGCTGAACCTCGCCGCCCTGCTGATCCTCACCCGCCCGCTGGCACCGCAGGCGCTGGCGCTGATGCACCAGCTGGTCGCGGTGCCGCAGGTGGTGTTCCTCGACCCACCGCCGAAAGTGCCACCACCCCCGGCGATCGAACTGAAGCCGCTGCCGCATCCGCCGGCCGCACCGGTGCACGTGCAGCCGCGCCCCGACGCCGTGCCGCCGGTGGTGACACCCAGCGTCGAAGGCACGCAACCGATGCCGACGGTGGCGCCGCCCAGCGCAACGCCTGCGGACACCGCCATGCCGGTCGAGGCCACCCTGGCCTACCGTTCGGCGCCGCTGCAGTTCCCCGTGCAGGCGCTGCGCCAGCACCTGCAGGGCACCGTGCTGCTGCGCGTGCTGGTGGACGAGAACGGCGCGCCGGTGCAGGTCGAGGTCGAACACGGCAGCGGCTACGCCGTGCTCGATCGCAGCGCACGCGAACAGGTGCTGGCGCACTGGCGCTTCCAGCCCGCGATGGTGAACGGCCATGCGGTGCGCGCCTGGGCACGTGTGCCGGTGAGCTTCGTGCTGCACGATTTGTGACACGACGCAGGCCCGGCGGCACACGCTGTCGACCGGGCCTTTCGCGGCCATCGCCCGTTGCCCGGCACGCCTGCCGCCCGCGCGTCGCGAACCGCGCGCGCGGGGATGCCGCAACGCCGCGCGGTCTTACGGCTGTTTAACGACACGCATGCTCCACTTGGCCGCCTTGGCAACGCCGGGTTCCCCATGGGCAAGTACACGCACAGCTTGAAGACCTTGCGCGACATCGCGCTCGAATACGGCCGCGTCGAGCTTCCCGACCTGGCCTCGATGGCGCGCGAACTCGGCAGCGTGGTGCATCGGGACGCGCCCGCGCTGTCCGCGCGACTGGCCTCGTTGCGCCGGCGCCGACGCCAGGGCGGCCGCTGGCTGCTGGCCGAGCGCGGACATCCGGCGCTGCGCGTGCTGGTGATGGCCTGCGCCCCCGGCCAGCGCATGCCGCTGCTCGACCACGCCGACCGCTGGGGGCTGGAACTCACCCTGCACGGTGCGCTGGAATGGCAGTCGTACCGGCGCGATCCGCACAACGGCGAACTGGATGCCCAGGCACGCAACTGGCTGGGCCCGGGCGACGCCAGCTGGTTCGAGCGCGACGCCGGCCTCGCGCACCGCTGCCGCAACCTGTCGCGGCACGACACCGCGTACACGTTGCACGTCTACGGCGGCGAACTGCCCGACCACCGCGCCGGCGCGGCATGCGAGGATGTGTCCGCATGGATCGCGCAGGTGCAACGCGGCACGCTCGCCGGCCAGCTGGCACCCTGACCCCCCCGCTTCGGAGCAACGCATGCATCGACGTGTCGCCATCATCGGCGGCGGCGCCGCGGCCGCCGCGCTGCTCGGCGAGCTGCTGGAACGCCAGCCGCCGCAGACGCTGCACCTGGACTGGTACACCGGCGGCGGCACGCCGGCACGCGGCGTGGCCTACGCCACGCGTTCCGACCGCCACCTGCTGAACGTGCGCGCAGCCTCGATGGGCATGTTCGCCGGCAAGCCGCAGGGCTTCCTCGACTTCGTGCAGCGCGAGGACCCGTCCGTCGCCGGCACCGACTTCCTGCCGCGCCGGCGCTACGGCGACTACCTCGAGGCCGAGGTGGCGCGCGCGCTGGCACTGGGCAAGGTGCACGGCCACGACGTGCAGATCGTGCCGTTCGCCGCCGACGCCGTGGTGCCCGAGGCCGATGGCGTCACCGTGTTCCGCGGCGAGGAAGGCCGCCGCGTGGACGCCGCGGTGCTGGCGATCGGCGCGCTGCCGACGCAGCCGCTGGCCGGCGTCGACGCCGGCGCGCTGGCCAGCGGCCGCTACGTGGTCGACCCCTGGCCGCTGCTGGCCGCGCCGCCTGCCGCGGCGCCCGCCCACGTGGCGGTGATCGGCCTGGGCCTCACCGCCGCCGACGTGCTGCTGGAACTGGCCGCGCGCTGGCCCGCCACCCGCTTCACCGCGATCTCGCGCCACGGCCTGCTGCCCGAGCCGCACCTGCGCAGCACCGCGCTGCCCAGCGGCGACAGCGCCGAGCTGATCGAAGCCATGCTGGACGCGCCTGAGGTGCGCCGCTGGCTGCACCTGCTGCGCGAGGCAATCGCGCAGGAAGAGGACTGGCGCAGCGTGCTCGACAGCCTGCGCCCGCACACGCCGACGCTGTGGGCCGCACTGTCGCCGGAGCAGCGCCGGCGATTCCAGCGTCATGCGCGCTGGGCCTGGGAACGTGCGCGCCACCGCATGCCGCCGCTGGTGGCCGAAGGCCTCGCCGCGCTGGAGCAGGCGGGCCGCCTGCACCGCCAACGCGGCCATGTGCATCGTGTCGAGCCGGACGGCGACGGCCTGCGCCTCGAACTTCACCCGCACGGCGGCGGCGCGCACGAGCTGCTGCACGCGGACCTGGTGGTGCAGTCGGTGGGCATGGATTTCGACGTGGCGCGCACGCCGCATCCGCTGATGCGCCAGCTGGTGGTGAACCGGCACGTGCTGCCCGACCCGCTGGGGCTGGGCTGCCAGGCCACGCCGCAGGGCCGGCTGCTGCACGAGGGCGGCGCCTGGCCGCGGCTGTTCGCCATCGGCAGCCTGTTGCGCGGTACGCTGTGGGAGTCCACCGCGATGCCGGAAATCCGCCAGCAGGCGCGCGCCGTGGCCGACCAGTTGCTGGCGGATTAGGAGCGTGGGCGGTGGAAGCATTCGAGGCGAAAAGGCTGCCATGCGAGGGTAGATTTTCGACGCTTCGCCGCCCCATAGTGGTTCCATGGGGCAAGAAGCGGCGGAAATATGCACCGCATGGCAGCCTTCGCAGCCCGGCTGATTTCTACCGCCCACGCTCCTGACACGCACCCGGGATCGCATGACCCTCAGCCTGATCGGCGCCGTCGTCCTGCTGCTGCACGCGCTCGGCATCCTCGCCGCCGCGCACGCACTGATGCACACACGCACGCCGCAGGGCACGATCGCCTGGGTGCTCGGCCTGCTGCTGCTGCCCGAACTCACCCTGGTGCCCTACCTGTTCCTGGGTGCGAGTCGCTTCCACGGCTACCTGCATACCCACCACAGCGCCGCGCCGCGCGCGCGGCCCGTGCCGGCGGACGACGGCACCGGCCGCTACGCCGCGATGGTGGCGATGCAGGGCCGCCCGTTCCGCGAAGGCCACCGGCTGCGCCTGCTGGTCGACGGCGACGCCACCTTCGACGCCATCCTCGGCGCGATCGCCGAGGCGCGCCACACCGTGCTGGTGCAGTTCTTCGTGTTCCATGACGACGGCCTGGGCCGGCGCATGCAGCAGGCGCTGCTGGAACGCGCCGCCGCCGGCGTGCGCGTATGCGTGCTGTACGACGGTGTGGGCAGCCACGACTTGCCGCGCCGCTACGTGGAGACGCTGCGCGCGGGCGGCGTGGCGATCCATCCGTTCGCCACCCATCGCTGGCGCAACCGCTTCCAGCTCAATTTCCGCAACCACCGCAAGATCGTGGTGGTGGACGGTGCGCGCGCCTTCATCGGCGGCCTCAACGTGGGCGACGAATACCTGGGCCTGAAACCGCCGTTGGCGCCGTGGCGCGACACGCATCTGGAAATCCGCGGCCCCGCGGTGGCCGACCTGCAGCAGCTGTTCGCCGACGACTGGCTGTGGATCACCGGCGCGCCGCCGCCGTTGCATCCGGCGCCGCCTGCCGACGGCGACGCCCGCGTGCTGGTGGTGGCGAGCGGCCCGGCCGACCCGCAGGAAACCGGCTCGCTGTTCTTCACCGCCGCGATCAACGCGGCGCGCCGGCGCGTCTGGCTCACCACACCCTACTTCGTGCCCGACAGTGCGGTGCGCGCCGCGCTGCGCCTCGCCGTGCTGCGTGGCGTGGACGTGCGCGTGCTGATCCCGGCACGGCCCGACCACCGCACCGTGTTCCTCGCCTCCACCTTGCATGCCCACCACGCGCTGCGCGGCGGCGTGCGCATGCTCCGCTACCAGCCCGGCTTCGTGCACCAGAAAGTGTTGCTGGTCGATGACGACTGCGCCGCGGTGGGCAGCATCAATCTCGACAGTCGCTCGTTCCGGCTCAACTTCGAAGCCAGCGCGCTGGTGCTGGACCACGACTTCGCCGGACAGGTCGAGGCCATGCTCGAAGCCGACTTCGCCAAGGCCCGCACCGTGGAAGCCGGCGAATATCTCGACGCCCCCTACCTGCGCCGGGTGGCGATGCACGTGGCGCGGCTGTTCGATCCGCTGCTGTAGGAGCGGCGTAGGAGCGGCTTCAGCCGCGATTCTTCGCGTTGCCCGTCGCGGCTGAAGCCGCTCCTACGGTCGCCCTACATTCAACGCCGCCAGTGCCCGCCGCAGACCACCCAGGCCGCGAACACGCCAACGGCGCCGCCGATCAGCTCGCACAGCACGCGAGTGCCGATGCCGTCGGGGTCGTGCACTTCGGCCAGCTTGGCGCTGAGCAGCTGCAGCGACTGCAGCCGCCCGTAGTTGAAGTAGAACAGGTTCCACGTGTCGACACGGGCGCTGAGCACCAGCGCGGCGAAATACGCCCAGCCGACCCGGCGCGCATCGCTCCAGCCGTTGCGACGGCCAAGCCAGTGGAACAGCAGGTACAGCACGACGCCGGCCACGGCGCTGATCGCACCGGCCTGCATGCCGCCGATCCAGCCATAGCCCATCCACGATTGGTCGTAGTTCATCGCGCCCTGTTCCGCTCTCATCAACCTGCATTATGCCTGCGCGCTAGACTTCCGCCTTCCCGCCGCGCGCAGGTTCGCCATGTCTCCCGCCATCAACGAACGCACCGCCCTGATCGTGGTCGACGTGCAGCCGGATTTCATGCCCGGTGGCGCGCTGGCCTGCCACGAAGGCGACGCGATCGTGCCCGGCATAGCCCGCCTGCTGCGCGCGCGCCGCTTCCGCCACGTGGTGGCGACGCAGGACTGGCACCCGGCGGGCCATGCCTCCTTCGCCAGTTCGCATCCGGACACGCAGCCGTTCCAGCAGATCGCGCTGCACGGCCAGCCGCAGACGCTGTGGCCGGACCACTGCATGCAGGGCACGCCGGGCGCGGCGCTGCATCCGGATATCGACTGGTCGGCGGCGGACCTGATCCTACGCAAGGGCAGCGACCCGCAGGTGGACTCCTACAGCGCGTTCCGCGAAAACCACGGCCCGCAAGGCAGTCGCCCCGCCACCGGCCTCGCCGGCTGGTTGCGCGAGCGTGGCGTGGAGGAAGTGCTGGTGTGCGGCCTGGCGCGCGATGTCTGCGTGCTGTGGACGGCGCAGGATGCCGTCGCGCTGGGCTTCCGCGCCTGGCTCGCATGGGACCTCAGCCGACCGGTCACGCCGGACTCCGACGATGCCACCCGCGCCAGCCTGCAGTCGCAGGGCATCGGCGTGGTCGACGCGGCCGACTTCGCGATCGCCTAGGTTCCACCCTCGCCACACCTGCCGGGATGTCGCCGCCGCCATGAACCTCAAACACCTGCTGCCCCTGCGGCGCCGACCGCGGATCATCACCATCGGCGGTCGGCCATTCGTCAGCCGCGGCCTGTCCCAGCGACTCTGGGACGACATCTACCACCACGCCCTGACCGTGCGCTGGCCGGTATTCTTCCTGACCGCCGGCGCGGCCTTCCTGCTGCTCAATGCGATCTTCGCTTCGCTCTACCTGCTCGGCGAGCACCCGATCGCGAACCAGTTTCCGCGCGGCTTCGGCGGCGCGTTCTTCTTCAGCGTGGAAACCCTGGCCACGGTCGGCTACGGCGACATGCACCCGCAGACCCTCTATGCGCACTGCGTCGCCACGCTGGAAATCTTCACCGGCATGGCCTGCATCGCGGTGACCACCGGGCTGATCTTCGCGCGCTTCTCGCGGCCGCGCGCCCGGATGACCTTCGCCAGCAATCCGGTCGTGCGCACCGTCGACGGCCGGCAGACGCTGATGATACGCGCGGCCAACATGCGGCAGAACCTGATCAGCGAGGCATACGCCCAACTGCACATGATCCGCCTGGAGACTTCGCCCGAGGGGCTGAAGCTGCGCAAGATCCACGACCTGAAGCTGGTGCGCGACCGCCATCCGATCTTCATCCTCAGCTGGCTGCTGATGCACGTGATCGACGAGAGCAGTCCGCTGTACGGCGTCAGCGCCGAGGCGATGGAGCAGACGCAGACGCTCTTTCTGCTGACCATCGAAGGCATCGACGAAACCACCTCGCAATCCATGCTGGCGCGCCACCAGTGGCGCCACGACGATCTGCGCTGGAACCACCGCTACGCCGACCTCGTCACCGACGACGGGCACGGCCTCAACATCATCGACTACGGCGTCTTCCACGACGTGGTGCCGCTGGAAGACGAGGTGCAATCCGGCTAGCGTGGGCCGCGGGCCACGACCCGCGCCGCCGGCGCGATGCACCGCGCTTCCACCACCCGGCCCTTCGGCCTGCCTTGCGGCGATGTCGAACAGGCTCCGTCCCGTCAGATCCCGTCCTCGCGCGCCGCCTGCACCCGCGGCACGCCGTCCGCGTCGAACGCCACCGCCAGCGCGATCGGCCGGCAGCACACCGCGCAGTCCTCGATGTAGCACTGGTCGTCCACCGACTCGTCCAGCAGCAGCTCGATGATCTCGCCGCAATACGGGCAATCGATGCGATAAGGCACGGGCATGGCAGGCTCCGGCAGCCGCGACGCGCACAAGCTGGCACAACCGCCGTCTACGCAGCGCGTACACTGTGCGCCCACCGCAAGCTGCTGCCCGGACGATGACGATGGCCGAACGCGAATTCCCGGATTACACCGTGCGCTCCGGCGCCAGTCTCGAAGGCTCGCGCTACACGGCGTGGCTGGCGGTGGTGCCGCACGGCCACGGCTTCCCGGCGTACTACGCGATCTGCGAGAACCGCAGCTTCCGCCAGCAGGACGTGGCCGAACACGCCGCCGCCGACGCGCTGGCCGCGGTGCTGGCGCTGGAGGAGGACGGCACGCCGGTGTTCCCGGAGGACTACACCGGCTTCGCCGACGCGGCGCCGGCCGAGTAAACCCGCGTCCACGCCTGCGGCGTGAGGATGTCGAAGCCGTGCTCGCGCCGCGTGCGTCGCGCCAGCTTCAACAGTTCACGGTCACGGCTGAGCAGCCATTGCGCGCCGCTCGCCTGCGCCAGTTCGAGAAACCGCTGGTCGTCGGGATCGGCGCAGCGCGGCAGTTTCGGCATCGCCGGAACGACAGGTCGTCCCGCTGTCGGCAGCAGGCGCACCGATTCGTCGAACGCGGCAACGGCCGCCGCGCGCCGCGCCGCATCCAGCGCCAGTTGCGGATAGCCCAGCACGCGCAGCCATTCGTCGCGGCAAGCCGCGTCGGTCACCGCCTGCACCGCGCCCGCGCGCAGCGCATCGCGCAGCGTCGCGCACGACGCGTCGCCGAACACGAACAGGTCGAGGCAGACGTTGGTGTCCAGCACCAGCCGCGGCAGTGTCGCCATCAGGCCGCGGCCAACGCGTCCAGCTGCGCCAGCGCGGCGGGAATCTCCGCCGCATCCGCCACCGCGCGCATGCGCGGCGCATCGCTGGCGTCCAGGCCGTTCTCCAGCTCGTGCGCCCAGGTCACGTGATAGGGCATGTGCACGCCCCAGCCACCCAGGCGCAGCACCGGCTCGATGTCCGAGCGCAACGAGTTGCCCACCATCGCGAACTCGTGCGCCGCGATGCCGAACTCGGCCAGCAGGCGCCGATACGTGCGCGTGTCCTTCTCCGAGACGATCTCGATGCGGCGGAACAGTTCGGCCAGGCCCGACTCGGCCACCTTCTTCTCCTGGTGGAACAGGTCGCCCTTGGTGATCAGCACCACCGCGTGGCCCGCGGCCACCGCCGCCACCGCCTCGCGGATGCCGGGCAGCAGTTCCACCGGGTGCTGCAGCACGCGCTTGCCGATCGCCACGATGCGGTGGATGTCCCGCGCGCCGATGCGCCCCTCGCTGAGCGCGATCGCGGTCTCCACCATCGACAGCGTCATGCCCTTGGCGCCGTAGCCGAACAGCGCGAGATTGCCGCGCTCGGTGGCCAGCATGCGCTCGTGCACCGCGGCGTCGGCGAGGTCGGCGTAAACGCCCACGATGGCGGCGAACTCGGCATTGGCGTCGCGGTAATAATCCTCGCTGCGCCACAGCGTGTCGTCGCCGTCAAAACCGATCATCTTCAGCATGAGCGCCTCGCAGCATTCGTGTCGCGGACAGGAGCGGCATTGTCCGCCAACGGGCGTACTGCCGCGACATCGCCGTAACGCATTGCATGGCATATGCTCGGACGCTGCGCCCCTCACCGAGAGAACACCATGCGCGTCCACCTGTTGCTGCTGTCGCTGGCCTTCGCCACCTACACCATCGCGCCGGCCGCCAGCAGCACCCAGGCGACGCCGCCGCGCGGGGCGGCGGCTGGCGCGACATCGAAGGCCGCCACGCCGGATGCCGCGCTGCTCGCCGGCTACCATTGGCATCTGACGCAAGCCACCGACCGCAGCGGCCAACGCATGGACGCGCTGTTCGTGCGCCCGGACAAGCCGCTGGAGCTCGATTTCGGCAGCGACCGCATCAGTGTGCGCAACAGCTGCAACGGCATGGGCGGCAGCTATCGCATCGAGAACGGGCAACTCGTGGTCGGCCCGATGATGCACACCATGATGGCCTGCGCCAATTTCGCGCTGAACCGGCTGGACAGCCTGATCGGCGTACGCCTGAGCGTCAGGCCCACGATCACCGTCACGCGCAGCGGCGACAACCCTCTGCTGCGATTGCACACCACCGCCGGAGACACCCTCGTTTTCACCGGCATCCCCACGCCCGCGACCCGCTACGGCGGCCCCGGCGTCACCGAATTCCTCGAAGTGGCGCCGCAGGCCGTGCCGTGCAACCACCCACGGATGCCGGGCGCGCAGTGCCTGGACGTGCGCGAGCTGCACTACGGCGCGAACGGCCTCAAGACCGGCACGCCGGGCAACTGGCATCTGCTGCTGCAGGGGATCGAGGGCTACACGCACCAGCCCGGCGTGCGCAACGTGCTGCGCGTGCAGCGCTACACGGTGAAGCATCCGCCCGCCGACACCTCGCCGGACGCCTACGTGCTGGACATGGTGGTCGAGTCGGAACTCGTCCGGCACTGACGCCGCGGCGGGAAACCGGGCGCAGCGGTCAGGCGCCCACGCGCCGGCGCACCGCGTCGAAGTCGCGCAGCGGCCGCACCTCGATGCAGCCGGTCTGCGCCCACGGCAGTTCGGCGGCCATGCGCACCGCCTCTTCCACGCTGTCCGCCTCGACCAGGTTGAAGCCGGCGAGGTATTCCTTGGTCTCCGCAAACGGGCCATCCAGCACCACGGTCTTGCCCAGCCGGGTGCGCACCGACTTCGCGGTGGCCGGCGCCTCCAGCTGCTGCGCGTCGAGCAGCCGTCCTTCGGCGCGCAACTCGTCCGCGTGGGTGATGCAGGCGTGCATGCGCGTGTCGAATTCGCCCGGCGGCAAGGCGTCCAGCAAGGCATCGTCGCTGTAGACCATCAGCAGGAATTTCATGGCGGGTTCGCGTCGCTGCGGTGGGGAACCGGAATGCTCGCACAGATTCGGCGCCGATGGCCGACGCCGGCGGGTCAGCCATGCGCCAGCGCGTAGTCGATCGCCGCGCGAATCGCCGCGGCCTGCGCGTCGTTGCACTGTGCGGGCGTGGCGCGCGGGCTGTCCGGGTAGACCTCGGTGGTGGTGCGGCAAGGCGCGTCGGTGATGCCGGCGCACAGGCCGAGCTTGCGGCAGTCGTACTCGATCACGCCATGCGCCACCACCGGCGAGCCGATGATGGTGCCGTCGGGATCGGCCGGCGCGATGTGGGTCACCTTGGCCACCGCCGCGATCACCGCCTGCTGGAACGCGGGTTCCGGCCGCGCGCTGTCCGCGCACAGGTAGAAACCGTCGGGGATGGTGCCCGGCTCGCAGGTCTTGCCGTCGCGCGCCGCGAGCGCGGGGCGGAACTCGCTCTCGTCGCTGTCGGTGGTCTCGTGCAGGTCGATGTGCATGCGCGCCACGTCGCGCAGCGGCGCCAGCAACTGCCACAGCGCGGCCGATTCCTGCGCGGGGCTGTGCTCGCGGAAGTTGCGGTTGGGATCGAGCGCATCCGGGTTCCAGCGATGGATGCGCTCGTAGCCCCAGGGACTCACGCAGGGCACGCACAGCAGGTTGATGCGGCCCACGTAGTGCGCGGCATCGCGCTCGAGGAACTGCAGCGCACCGTGGGCGCCGCTGGTCTCATAGCCGTGCACGCCGCCGGTCACCAGCATCACGGGCAGCGCATCGCTCCAGCCGCGGCTGCGCACCGCGTAGAGCGGATAGCTCTCCGGCGCGTAGTCCAGCCGGCCGTATTCGCTGACGTCGAAATGCGCGCGCAGCGCCTCGATGCGGGCTTGCACTTCATCCGCGTAGCTGCGCTTGCGCGTCTGCCGCGCACGCCATTGGGCGATCTCGGTCGGGCCCCACGGGGTGCCGGGGATGCCGATGGGGTAGAAGGCGCTGCTGGTCATGGATGGGGCTCCACGCGGGGACGGGCCGGTCACTGTAGCACCGGCCCCACGCCCCGTCGGCGCGCCGTCACGCCGCGGCGATCAGGCGCTGCAGCAGCGCCAGGCCCTGCGGCCACTCACCCAGGCCGCTGGCGGCGTTGATGTGGCCGGCGTCGCCGATGTCGACCAGTTCGCTGCCCCACGCCGTGGCGCAGGTGCGTGACCAGGCAATGTCGGCATACGGGTCGTTGCGGCTCGCCACCACGATGCTGGGAAACGGCAGCGGCTGCCGCGTGACGGCGAAGCCCTCGGCCTCGGCGGGGAAGGCCGACCCCGCGGGATCGGGCACGGCCACCAGCAGCGCCGCCTTGATGCGCCGCTTCGTGCCGGCGGCCCAGTGCGCCGTCAGCAAGCTGCCTAGGCTGTGCGCCACCAGCACGGTGTCGGCGCCGGATTCGGCCACGGCCTGTTCGAGCGTGATCGCCCACTCGGCGCACACCGGGCGATTCCAGTCGCGCTGGATCACCCGGCGGAAGGCGGGGTTGCGCGCCTCCCACAGGCTCTGCCAGTGCTGCGGCCCGGAATCGCCGATGCCGGGCAGGACGAGCACCGGCGTGCCCGTCGCAGCCGCGTCGTCCCTCATCGTCGCGACGCGCTTACTTGGCGGTGCCGCTCGGCATCGGTTCGAGATTGAAGTTGAGCGTGGTGATCTTCGCGTCCAGGCCACGCACCACGTCGTTGCTGAGGTCGTTGGTGGTATTGCCGCCCAGCACCGCGTCGCGGTTCAGCAGCAAGCCGCAGTGGTGGCTGTTGTACGAGCTCTCGACGATGGACTGCGCCTGCTGGCCGATCTGCTGCATTACCTTGCCGCGGGTCAGCTGGATGCGCTGGTCGAGCTCGTTCACCTGGCCCTGGAAGGTCTGCATGCGCTGCTGCAGCGCTTGGCCCTGCTGCTGGCGCTGCGCCTCGGTGAGCGTGGACGACTTCTGCTGGAAGGCCTGGATCTCGGCATCCAGCGGCTTGCGCTGGTTTTCCAGCAGCGACTGCTGCTGCGTCGCCAGCTGCTTCAGCCGCTCGCTCGCTGCCTGCCCCACCTTGGACTCCGCGAACACCGCCTCGCGCGACAGCATGCACACGCCCGGTACCGGATTGCCGCCCAGCGGATTGCTGGCGGGTGCGGCGGCGGTCTGCGCCGACGACGTCACGGGAGCGAAAGCCAGGCCAGCAGCGGCGGCCAGTGCGGCGACAAGCAGGGGACGATGCATGTTCATGGGGATATCCGGTGGCAGGGTTCGAGGGGTCCGCGGACCAGGATGGCCCACGGCATCGCGCCATCCTACTCGCGGCAAGCTGTCTGCTGAATGGCCGCGGGGGCGAGGCGGGTGTCTTGCCCCCGCGATGCGAGCTTGCCTCCCGCATGGAACAAACGGGCTCGATCTCGTTTCCAGGGATGGCTGCATTTCCTGATTCCCGCCGTCTCGCGGGTCCGGTCCCGGGTTTCTATCGCCGTCCCAGTGTGACTTAATCCCCTTCGTCCCCTGTTGCCCGAGCGGAACGGACCATGGCTTTAGAGCCTGCTCAATATCTCCACGTAGCCCGCGTTGCCTTGCCGTGGCCGTCAGGTGGTAGTGCGTGGCGCAGCGCCTGACTGGCTGTCAGGCCAAGCCGCGCGCTGCCGCATGGCGGCCACGGCAAGGCAACCCGAAGGGCCGGGTCTGTTTGTCCGCATCCCTGCGTCATCACTCGGTCGTGGACGGACGTCCACTCCTTCCTTCTTCCTTGGCCTGCGTGCAAACAGCTCCCGGCGCGGGCCACGCGGAGATATTGAGCAGGCTCTTACGCTGGATCGCCTGCCTGTTGCTGCTGCTGAGCGCTGACGCGTGGGCCGGCGGCCCCGTCGCCACGGTGCGCGTCGCCTTCGACCGCGACGGCATCACCGCGATCCGCGTGCACGGCTATGCCGACCTGGCCACCGGCCGCAAGGTCACCGCCGACGACCCGGTGCGCATCGCCTCGATCTCCAAGCTGGTCACCACGCTGGGCGTGATGCGGCTGGTGGAGGCCGGCAAGCTCGACCTCGATGCGGACGCGTCCACCCTGCTCGGCTGGCGGCTGCGCAATCCGGCCTTCCCGGATACGCCGATCACCCTGCGCCTGCTGCTGTCGCACCGCTCCAGCCTCACCGACGCCGCCGGCTACTGGCAGACGCCGCTGGGCGGCGAGCTGCGCGACATCCTCAAGGACCCGCGCGCCTGGGACACGAAACATGCGCCGGGCACTTACTTCCATTACACCAACCTCAACTTCCCGCTGGTGGCGCAGATCATGGAGCGCGCCACCGGCGAGCGCTTCGACCAGCTGATGGCGCGCCTGGTGCTGCACCCGCTGGGCATAGACGCCTGCTTCAACTGGGCGCTGTGCAGCGACGCCACCGCTGCCCGCGCGGTGGTGCTGTACGACGCCGACGGCGAGCCGGTGAAGGACGACAACCACGGCCGCAAGCCCGCCTGCCCGGTGACGCCGGCCAGCGACGGCAGCTGCGACCTGTCGCGCTGGCGCGCCGGCGAGAACGGCGCGCTGTTCTCGCCGCAGGGCGGCCTGCGCATTTCCGCCAAGGGGCTGGCGCGCATCGGCGAACTGCTGCTCGGCGACGGCCGCATCGACGGCAAGCGCCTGCTCAAGCCCGGCTCCATCGAGGCGATGATCACGCCCGAGTGGCAATACCGCCCCGGCGACGGCCTGACGTACGAGGAAGACGGCGGCAACGTCGACCAAGGCTTCTTCTGCCGCTACGGCCTCGCCGTGCAGACGCTGGCCACGCCGGTGCAAGGCTGCCGCGACGACCCGTTCGGCGATGGCGTGCCGCGCGTGGGGCATTCGGGTTCCGCCTACGGGTTGCAGGCCGGGCTGTGGGTGGATCGCAAGCGCGGCACCGGCGTGGTCTGGTTCGCCACCGGCATGCCGGACGATCGGCTGGGCGGCAAATCGGCGTTCAGCGCGGTGGAAGAGAGCTTGGCGCATTAGCTGCCCCGCCTTTCGGGTCGCCTGGCCGTGGCTGCCCCATCCGGATGCACCGGAACACTTCTTCGGACCATCCACGGCCACCCCGGAGCCCGCCGGACCCGGCCATCTGGATGGCTAAACGAAGACTGAAAGCGGGGTCTTGAAAAGTGTTTTTCAGTGCATAAAATGCTGCGCGCCGGACGCCGCGGGTCCGGCTGGCCGCGACCGTTCGCGGCGCGGCGAATAGTCCTTTTCCATGTTGCTCTCATGAGGATATGGCCATGCGCACTGTTCTTGATTTTTCACCTCTCCATCGCTCCAGCATCGGTTTCGAGCGCATTTTCGGCTTGCTCGAAGCGGCCCAGGCACAACCGTCCGACAACTGGCCGCCCTTCGACACCATGAAGCTCTCCGAGGATCGCTACCGCATCAGCATGGCGGTGGCCGGCTTCAAGCGCGACGAGATCGATATCTCCGTGCAGGAGAACCTGCTCGTCGTCAAGGGCGAACGCAAAAACGACGTCGAAGGCGAATACCTGCATCGCGGCATCGCCTCCCGCCCGTTCGTCCGCCGCTTCGAACTGGCCGAGCACGTCCGGGTCACCGATGCCCATCTCGCCGACGGCCTGCTCAACATCAGCCTCAAGCGCGAATTGCCCGAAGCCATGAAGCCACGCCGGATCCAGATCAATACCGACGATGCGACGCTGGCGAAAGTCCGGCAGATCGAGCAGCAGGCGGTTGCCTGATTCTCCGCACCGTTCCGCATCGCACGACGCGACGTGGCTTCGGGTGCACCTTTCGCCTGCGTGCTCCTGTCACTGCACGCAGGCTTTTTTTGAGCGCCCGCACGACTGCCCGGCAAGGAGGTGCTGGCGGCAGCCTGCATCGACAGCCAAGGCTCATGAAACATCAACAGGCGGCTACCTTTCCCACACGGCAACCGTCTACCGCGGAGGTTTTTGCCATGAACAGCAAATCGATACGCACGCCCGATTGGCCGGGCCACTCACCCGCGCAAGATCCGATCAAGCAACTCTTCGACAGGGTCTTCGAGGGCGGCCTTTTCCAGAACGCCTCGTCCGACGATTCCTCGGTCGTCACTAGCCAATGGGTTCCCCGCGTCGACATCAAGGAAGAGGCCCATCGGTTCGTCCTCTATGCTGATATCCCGGGCGTCGAACCGGATGCGATCGAGGTGCAGATGGACAAGGGGATGCTCACCATCAAGGGGGAACGCAAGGCCGAGGTCGAGCAAAGCACCGAGCAATTCACCCGCGTCGAACGCCGCTACGGGGCTTTCCATCGACGCTTCGCCCTGCCCGACAGCGCGGATCCGGACGGCATCACCGCAACAGGGCGCAACGGCGTGCTGCAGATCACGATACCGAAGCGCCCTGAAACCACGCCGCGCCGCATCCGGGTGGGCAAGGCGGGCGCCGACGCGCCTTGATGCGCCGAATGCCCGCTGGGCCGGTCCTGCGGGACGGGCGCCTGGATGCCGCGCCCGTCCCGGAGGGTCCGGAGTGGCCCAGGCTTTATGCATCCGGCCTTCCTCTTCGGAAGTGAATCCGCTGTGCGTACCTCCCGCGCCCCTGATGCCCGCCACAACGATCGACACGGGGCCGAGGCGCAGGCCCGGCACGCGTGCGTTGCCAAGATCCCCGCGAGTCGGCGAATCGATCTGCGGGCAAGCCGGACCCGGTAACAGCCACGCTAAGCCAGCCCCAGGCGAATCGCTGGTGACGGGAGACGCCACAGGCCCATGCCAGCGCAATGCACCGCTGTCGGCTCCTGCAATAATGCGCACCGCCTCCGGAAAACGGTACCGCCGACTGTGCCGCCGATCGACCCGACACAACGCAAGCTGTTCATAGCCATCGTCGCGGCGACGCTGCTGGCCTTGGTCATCGTGATCGCCGACCTGGCCAGCGGCGGCCGTCCCGATCCGCAGCCGCTGCGCGCCGCCGCCACCTTGCTCGATGGCACCTGGCGCTTCCATGTCGGCGACGACCCGCGCTGGGCGGACGCCGCTACCGACGAGAGCGCTTGGGAGACGATCGACATGACCGCCTTGCCTGGCAGCCACGACGGCGACGTGGGCCTGCCCGATTACGTGGGCGGCTGGATGGCGCACGGCCATCCCGGCTACCACGGCTACGCCTGGTATCGGCGCGCGGTGACGGTGCCGGCCGGGCACGCGTCGTGGGACGTCCTCGGGCCCACCCTCGTCGAGGACGGCTACGAGCTGTATTGGAACGGCCGGTTGCTGGGCGGATCGGGCCGACTCGGCGCGGATCCGCGCGTCGTCGGCACGCGGCCACTGCAGTTCGCCCTGCCCACCGATGCAGCGGGCAGCCGCGGCGTGCTCGCCATCCGCACCTACATGGACTCCGGCTCGGCGAGCAGCGCCGACGGCGGCGGCATGCACACCGCGCCCATCCTTGCGCCTCGACCGACCAGCGATGCGCTGCACCGTGTGCAATGGCAGCGCACCATCGCCGGCTACATCGTCGAGGTGATCGAACCGATCGCGATGCTGGCCGTCATAGCCTTGGCGCTCGGCTACCGGTCACGCAGCAGTCGCAAGGGTTTCCTGGTCTTCGCCAGTATCGCGCTCGCGCTGATGGCAGCCCGGCGCCTCAACAATGCCATCACCGCATGGACCGACCTGATGGACCTGACCACCTATGCATGGCTGGCGTCGGTGATGTGGATACCGACGGTGGCCGCGTGGACATGGGCATGGAACCGCTGGTGCCCGCGTCCGTGGCGCAGCATCGATGTGACGGCGCTGGCACTGGCGGTCGCCGCGTTGGTCGGCTTCGCGATCCATTCGGCGAGCTGGACCAGTGCCAGCCGGCTGGCATCGATCGCGCTGTTCGTCGTGATCGGCGTGCGCATGGTCCGCAGCGGTCCGATGCGGAGCCTGGCGATCGTCACGCTGGCCGCGGTCATGGCCGCGCTGTTCGGCAGCGAGCTGCTCGACCCACTCGGCGTGCCGGGCATCTGGTTCCCGTTTGGCATCGGCGTGTCACGGACGCAATACGTCTACGCAATTGCCATTCCGCTGCTGGCCGTGCTGATCGTGCGGACCTTGTCCTTGCAGAAGGCGCGGCGATGAGCGCGGAAATCGTCCCCGGCACCTTTTGCGCAAACGTCCCTGACACCGCTTCCCGCCGGATTCACGAACAGCCGCGGGTGTCGTCCATCTTGATGATCTTCCAGCTTCCGCCGCTGCGCTGGAGGAAGACCAGCACGCCGAACCGACCCCGCTATCCAACGTCGCCCTTGTTAGTGCTGTTGACCATCGTGATGCGCAATGCGCCGGCCCCGCTCAATGCGTCGGCTAGCTTGCCCTGCAATTTGACTTGCGCATCCACAGCCTCCTGACTGACAGGGAAGCCCGTCACTTCCATCTTGATGGACCGCCCCCCGGCAAGCACTTCGCCAAGAGCGACGCGCAACTCGCGAAACTGTTGTTCTTGCGCACCATGAGCTATGGGCGAATAAGCACCCTTTTTAAGCTGGACGCGTTCAAACGAGTAACCCACATCCTTTGCCATCGCGCTCAAGATATTGGCGAATAGCTCTGCGCTCTGAGCTCCCCATGCAGCGTCATCCGTTTGCGGAGTGCTGAGGTGGTCGAGGTACTCATGCCACGTATCCGTGACTGCAGTTTCTGTCTTTGTTGGCAGGTAGACCCCGAAAGGACGCCGCCCGTAGAACGCGAGGTCAATCATGTTCAGCGCCTGCACATGCTCCATTGAGAGCCGGTTAGCGCGCGTGGCCATGAGTTGGCGAAAAACCCACAACTTGCGTTGTTTTCGTTCCCTTGCACGCTCAACCCATTTTTGCGCCTGCACGGCCAAGATCGGGCCCACCAGCGTCGCAAACACCGTGGCTGCCGGCCATCCCCATTCGCTCATAGATCCTCCGTGGGTCACTGAGTGGATGCCACTATACGGGAGAGGCTGCGGGACTGCTGTTTCACAGGTGACCCCGTGCCCCAGAAGCAACAAACCCGGCGCGGTGGCCAGGTTGCTGTAAGACGCTGATTTTACCGACAGGGATGGAGTAGTAGAGAGGCGGAGGCCGAACCCACGAAACGCTTACTCACACCAGATTCCGAATAAGGCTTACTTCACCCGCACTTCGAATACCCACAATTCAAGCAAGTCTGGCACCCATCCATCAGCACCAGTGCCTGGGTGTTGCACTTGTGGCACAGCGTGGCGCCGGGCGGGAAGCTGCCGGCTTCGGATTCGGCCGGGGCGGTCGCGGCTGAAGCCGCTCCTACGGGGGAGGCGGTGCCGGCGTCAGAGTTTTTTTTTGCGCTGGCCGCCTCGTAGGCGGCGCGCTTCTCGGCGATCAGGGCGCGCTGGCTGTCGCTCATCTCGGGGTCGTGGATGAGGCCGATGTTCTTCATGTGCTGCTCGATCACGCCGCCGATCTCGGCGACGATGCTGGGCATGTAGACGCCGCCGGCCTTGAAGTAGCCGCCGCGGGGGTCGAACACGGCCTTCAGCTCTTCCACGATGAAGGTGACATCGCCGCCCTTGCGGAACACGGCGGAGAGGATGCGGGTGAGCGCCACGATCCACTGGAAGTGGTCCATGTTCTTCGAGTTGATGAAGATCTCGAAGGGGCGGCGCTGCTCGTGCTTGGTGCCGGCGTTGAGCACGATGTCGTTGATGGTGACGTACAGCGCGTGCTCGAACAGCGGTGACTTGATCTTGAAGGTGGAGCCGATCAGCGTCTCGGGACGCTCCAGGCTCTCGTGCATCTGGATGACTTCGGCCTGGCGCGGCTCGGCGGCCTTGGCCTTTTCGGGTGTGGCGGCCGGCGCGGCCTTGTCCTCGGGCTTGACGACGTTGTAGCCCTTGATCTTCTTTTCGATCTTGATCGCCATGGTGTGGTGTTCTTCCTGGATGGATGGCGGCGCGCAGCTATGGATCCGGCCTGCAAAGATTCCGCTGTTGCCCTTCGACTTCCTCGCTCCTCAGAGCTGCGGCCTTCCATGGCCGCTCCCCGCGTCCGCTTCGCTACGCTCAGGGCGAACGGTTCGCGCATCGTATTTGCGGGTTGGACCAATTAAGAGAAAAACAGCCGGCCCGGCGCGTGGCCGGGCCGGCTGTTTCGGGACTTACTTCTTGCGGGCGACTTTCTTGGCGGGCTTCTTCGCCGCCTTGGCAGGCGCCTTCTTGCTGGCAGTGGACCTCTTGACCGCCTTGGCGGCCTTCTTCACGGCAGCCTTCTTGGCTGTCTTCTTGGGAGCGGCTTTCTTCGCCGTCTTCTTGCTGCTGACCTTCTTTGCGGCTTTCTTGGCGACTTTCTTCGCCTTGCCGGCAACCTTCTTCGCGGCCTTCTTCACCGCCTTCTTCGCGGTGGCGGCCTTCTTCACGACTTTCTTCGCGGCCTTCTTGACGGCCTTCTTCGCCGTCTTCTTGGCGGCAGCCTTCTTCACGGCCTTCTTCGCCGTCTTCTTCGCGGCGGCCTTCTTCTTGGCCGGAGCCTTCTTCGCTGCCGCCTTCTTGGCGGCGGGCTTCTTGGCCGCGGCCTTCTTCGGCGCAGCCTTCTTCTTGGCGGCCTTCTTCGCTGCCTTCTTCGGCGCGGCGGCCGGCATGGCCGGCGCGGGTGCGGCGACCGGAGCGGCGACGACCGGCGCCGCAGGGGCGTCCGGCGTGACGGTGTCTTTCACTTCGAAATCGGTATCGATGGACATGCAGGTGTTCCCCTCGGGCAGTGGTCGTTGCTTCGTGGATTCGGGTCAGAACTTGCCGTAATACCCTTCCTTCAAGGCATCGAACAGGTTCGCCGCGGTGTGCAGCTCGCCGTCGTATTCCACTTCTTCATTGCCTCGAAGTTCGATAACGCTACCGTCTTCCAGTTCGAAGTGGTAGAGGGTGTTCGCAAGGTCGGCCTCCTTCACCAGCACGCCCTGGAAGGCGGCGGGGTTGAAGCGGAAGGTGGTGCAGCCTTTCAGGCCCTGCTTGTAGGCGTAGAAGTAGATGTCCTTGAAGTCTTCGTAGGGGTAGTCGGTGGGCACGTTCGCGGTCTTGGAGATCGACGAATCGATCCACTTCTGCGAGGCCGCCTGGATGTCGACGTGCTGCTTCGGGCCGATGTCGTCGGCGGCCACGAAGTAGTCCGGCAGCCTGGTCTGCGGATCGTCGGAGAACGGCAGCGCGTTCGCGTTGATCAGCGCGCGGTAGGCCAGCAGCTCGTAGCTGTAGACCTCGACTTTTTCCTTCGATTTCTTGCCTTCGCGGATCACGTTGCGCGAGTAGTGGTGGGCGAAGCTTGGCTCGATGCCGTTGCTGGCGTTGTTGGCCAGCGACAGCGAGATGGTGCCGGTCGGCGCGATCGAGCTGTGGTGGGTGAAGCGCGCGCCGGTCTCGGCGAGTTCGGCCACCAGATTCGGCGCCACCTCGGCGACGCGCTGCATGTAGCGGCTGTACTTCGCGTGCAGCACGCGGCCGGGAATGGCGTCGCCGACCTTCCAGCCGTCGCGCACCATTTCCGGGCGGCGGCGCAGCATGTCGCCGGTGATGACGTAGTCCTTCGCGAGGATGGGCGCGGGGCCTTTTTCCTTCGCCAGATCCAGCGCCACTTCCCACCCGGCCACGGCCATCTCGCGCGAGACATCCTCGGTGAACGCCACCGCCTCGGCCGAGCCGTAGCGGTGCTTGAGCATGGTGATCGTGCTGCCCAGGCCCAGGAAGCCCATGCCGTGGCGGCGCTTGCCCATGATCTCGTCGCGCTGCTGCTGCAGCGGCAGGCCGTTGATCTCCACCACGTTGTCGAGCATGCGGGTGAAGATCTTCACCACCTCGCGGTACTCGTCCCAGTCGAAGCGCGCCTTCGGCCCGAACGGATCGCGCACGAAGGTGGTGAGGTTGACCGAACCGAGCAGGCAGGAGCCGTAGGGCGGCAAGGGCTGCTCACCGCACGGGTTGGTAGCGCGGATGTGCTCGCACCACCAGTTGTTGTTCATCTCGTTGACCTTGTCGATCAGGATGAAGCCGGGCTCCGCGTAGTCGTACGTGGAGACCATGATCATGTCCCACAGGTGCCGCGCGCGGATGTGTCCGTAGATCTTGCAGGCGACCAGGCCATCTTCGCGGTCGACGTAGTTCTCGTGGGTGGGCCATTCGCGCCACACCACCTTGGCCGGATCGTCGAGGTCGACCTCGTCCTGTTCCTTGACGTGCACCGGGAACACCAGCGGCCAGTCGTGGTCGTGTTCCACCGCCTGCATGAAGCCGTCGGTGACGAGCAGGCTGAGATTGAACTGGCGCAGGCGGCCATCCTCGCGCTTGGCGCGGATGAATTCCTTCACGTCGGGATGCGACACATCGAACGTGCCCATCTGCGCACCGCGGCGGCCGCCGGCGGACGAGACGGTGAAACACATCTTGTCGTAGATGTCCATGAAGGACAGCGGGCCCGAGGTGTACGCACCGGCGCCCGACACGTAGGCGCCGCGCGGACGCAGCGTGGAGAACTCGTAGCCGATACCGCAGCCGGCCTTCAGCGTGAGGCCCGCTTCGTGCACCTTCTCCAGGATGTCGTCCATCGAATCGCGGATGGTGCCGGACACGGTGCAGTTGATCGTGGAGGTGGCCGGCTTGTGCTCCAGCGCGCCGGCGTTGGAAGTGATGCGACCGGCCGGGATCGCGCCACGGCGCAGCGCCCACAGGAAGCGTTCGTTCCAGTGCTCGCGCAGCTCGGGCGTGGTTTCCACTTCGGAGAGTGCACGCGCCACGCGCTGCCAGGTGCCGTCGATGTCGGCGTCGACCGGCTCGCCGGCCTTGGTACGCAGGCGGTATTTCTTGTCCCAGATGTCCTGCGAGGCGGGCTGCAGCGGGATCGCCGCGGCGGCGTCGCGTTGCAGTTCCGAACCCGTGACTGGCGCACGCGCTGTGCTCATCGGCTTCCTGACCTCCCAGTGCGGCCTTGCGGCCTTGTTTTTATGACTACTGTTGTTGATGTGGGTCCGCACCATCGGCTGCGGCGCGTGGCGGGCTGGATACCGCGGCAACGCCATGTTGACCGACTGCCGGACCCGCCCCCTCGAAAGGCGCCACCCCACCAGTGCTTGGCCGATCGCTTGAGAGCGGACACAAGATGTTGTGGTTGCGAATAGATGGCAAGTTACCCCCGGGGAAGCCCGATGTAAAGTGGCGCGAGCGTCGCGGCGGCCACGCCGATCATGGGGAACCGCGGCGCCTCGTCTGCAGTCGAAGGCGCGCCGTTCTTGCATCCGACAGGAGGAGTCCGATGGCATCCCGTCACCCGCGTTTTTCACCCTGGCTGAGCGCCTCTCTGGCGCTGCTGCTCGGCGTCGCCCTGCCCGACACGAGCCGCGCCGCGATGCCGCCCGCGGTGGATGGTCAGGCGATGCCGTCGCTGGCGCCGATGCTGGAGCACGTGACGCCGGCGGTGGTGAACATCTCCAGCAAGACGCGGGTGCAGGTGCGCAATCCTTACTTCGACGATCCGATCTTCCGCCAGTTCTTCGGCCTGCCCGCGGTGCCGCGCGAGCGGGTGGAGCAGAGCCTGGGTTCGGGCGTGATCGTGGACGCGGCGAAGGGCTACATCCTCACCAACAACCACGTGGTGGGCGGCGCCGACGACATCACGGTGACGCTGCAGGGCGGCCGCACGTACAAGGCGAAGCTGGTCGGCACCGATCCCGACACCGACGTGGCGGTGATCCGGATCCAGGCGCCGAACCTGCAGGCGCTGCCGCTGGCCGACTCCTCGAAGCTGCGCGTGGGCGACTTCGTGGTGGCGGTGGGCGAACCGTTCGGGCTGAGCGAGACGGTGACCTCGGGCATCGTTTCCGCGCTGGGCCGCTCGGGGCTGGGCCCGTCGTCGTCAGGCACGGGGGGTTTCCAGAACTTCATCCAGACCGACGCCTCGATCAACCCCGGCAACTCCGGCGGCGCGCTGGTGAACCTGCGCGGCCAGCTGGTGGGCATCAACACCATGATCTTCTCGCCCTCGGGCGGCAACGTGGGCATCGGCTTCGCGATCCCCAGCAACCTCGCCGCCGAGGTGATGCAGCAGCTGATCGCGCACGGCAAGGTGCAGCGCGGCACGCTGGGCCTGCAGTCGCAGGACATCACCCCGCGCATCGCGCGTCTGCTGAACCTGGCGCAAGACCAGGGCGTGGTGGTCACCGGCGTCAACGCGGGCTCGCCCGCCGAGCAGGCCGGCCTGCAGCCCGGCGACGTGCTCACCGCGATCGACGGCAAGCCGCTGCGCGACGTGAACGAGCTGCGCAACACCGAGGGCCTGCTGCCGGTGGGCAGCACGGTGAAACTGGGCGTGCTGCACGACGGCAAGACGCGCGAGGTGAGCGCGGTGCTGCGCCCGGAGAAAATCGCCAGCCTCGCCGGCGCCAGCCTCGACCCGCGCCTGGCCGGCGTCACCTTCAACGAGCTCAGCGAGAGCCAGCGCAGCCAGGGCATGTACGGCGTGGCGGTGGGCGCGGTGCAGCCAAACAGCCGCGCCGCCACCGCGGGGCTCGGCGAAGGCGACGTCGTGATCGGCGTGGGCAACCAGCGCATCACCGGCCTGCGCATGCTGCGCGAGCTGGCCGGCGTGCGGCCGCGCCAGTTGGTGCTGGTGGTGGCCGATGCCGAGGGCACGCATTACGTATTAATCCAGTAGGAGCGGCTTCAGCCGCGACTGGGGCTGGGGAATCGCGGCTGAAGCCGCTCCTACAGTCGCTCCGCCCGGCAGCGGGGCTCGCCCACCGCAGCCCCATGCGCCGACGCATGGGGCTTGCATGACGGAACGCACCCGTACAGGCGTGCCTGCGTCGCACAAGCGCATGAACGCGCTTGATGTTTTCTGTTCAGGCCGATGAAATATCCTGCGAGCATCCAGCTCGTGCGCCGGCCGGGATCACGCGCCGCCACCTTGCACCACTTTCCGTCACCCATTCCTGTCGGGGTTCTCCGTCATCATGTCCGTTCGTGCTGTCCGCCTGTTGTCCGCCCTCCTGCTCGGCGCCTGCCTCGTCGCACCCGCCGCCGCCAAGACCACCCACCGCCCGGTCCACAAGACCACCAGCAGCAAGAGCAGCAAGGGACCCACCCTGGTCTGGCGCGGCGACGTGACCACCGCGCACGGCGTGGTCACCGAGATGGCCAAGCTGTGGGAGAAAGAAGGCCACGGCCGCGTCGAGCTGCAGCCGTTCAACACCGCCTCGGGCCTCGATGCGGTGGCCGGCGGCACGGCCGACATCGCCGGCAGCGCACGCCCCAGCGACGGCAGCCCCGAGGACAGCCGGCTCATCTTCACCCCGGTGGCCTGGGACGGCCTGGTGATGATCACCAACCCGGCGAACCCCGTGCGCAGCCTCAGCCTGCGCCAGCTGCACGAGATCTACTTCGGCAAGATCACCAACTGGAGCCAGGTGGGCGGCCGCGACGCGCCGATCGACCTGTACGCGGTGATCAGCCCGAACGACGGCGTGGAATACAGCCTGCGCAGCCTGCTGTACGGCCGCGGCGACCAGCAGATTTCCGCGCCGCGCCTGTATCTCAACACCAAGGCGCTGCAGGAAGGCATCGCGCTGAACCCGAACGGCCTGGGCCTGTCCACGCTGAGCAATGTGGTCGGCAATCCGAAGCTGCGCACGATCCCGATCAACGGCGTGGCGCCCACCGTGGCGAACATCGCCGACGGCAGCTATCCGCTGTACATCCCGCTGTACCTGGTGACCAACCCGCACAGCCCGAAGACGGCCCAGACCCAGGCCTTCCTCGACTTCCTGCAGACCGACAAGGCGAAGGCCGTGCTGCGCGACCACGATGTGCTGCCGTACCAGGATGGCATCGGGCTGGTGTCGATGGACCAGGCGCGCCGCAACAAGGTCTATGCCGAATCGACCGCTTCCTCGGCCAAGCCGCCGCTGGCCGCGCCGGGCGCCAGCTACGCCGCGGCCGCCGCGATCGCGCCGACCTCGGAGCGCACGCTGGCCGCCCGCAGCGCGCTGGAACAGCGCCATGCCGAAACCGTGGCCGCCAAGGCAACGACCACCAGCGGCGCCGGCAAGACCTACACCGTGGTCAAGGGCGACACCTTGTCCGGCATCGCGCAGAAGAAGGGCGTCAACGTGGCCGAGCTGCGCAGCTGGAACCACCTGAAGAACGACAACATCAGGCTGGGCCAGGTGCTGCAGCTCAGCAGCGACTGACGCCTTGCCGATCCGCGCCATCACGCTCGACCTGGACGACACCTTGTGGCCGGTGCTGCCGGCCTTGGAGCAGGCGGACCGCGCGGTGGACGACTACCTGCGCGCGCACTGGCCCGAGGTGGCTCGCGCCTGGCCGATCCCGGCCATGCGCGAGCTGCGTGCGCAGGTGGCGGCGGAACGCCCCGACCTCGCCCACGACTTCACCACCCAGCGCCGGCTCACCCAGCAGCAGGCGTTCGCCGCCTGCGGCATCGCCGACGCGCCGCTGGACACGCTGTGGGAGATCTACTTCGCCGCGCGCAACACGGTGGAGCCCTGGCCCGACAGCCTGCCCGCACTCGAACGCCTCGCTGCGCGCTGGCCGCTGGCCAGCCTCACCAACGGCAACGCCGACCTCGCACGCACCGGCGTGCAGGCCCACTTCGCCCACCATGTGGCCTCGCGCGACGTGGGTGCGGCCAAGCCCGACCCGCGCATCTTCCTCGCCGCCGTCGCGCAGTTCGGCGTGGCGCCGGACGAAGTGCTGCACGCGGGCGATGACCCCGAGCTGGACGTGATCGGCGCGCGCCGCGCCGGCCTGCGCGTGGCGTGGATCAATCGCCAAGGCGAAGTCTGGCCCGCCACGCTGGGCGAAGCGCCGGAGCTCAGCTTCAACGACCTGGCCGAACTCGCCGACTGGCTGGAACTCCACGCCATGGCGTGACCCCGTTGGCGCATCGGCGCATCATTGGCGTTTGCGCGCCCCGCGCGACACGTCTGCACGCCGAAGGAAAGCCATGTCCGCCCTGCTCGACCGTTCGTCCGCCCCCCGCCACCTCGTCGCGATCGAGGCCGTCGACGCCCGCCGCCTGCCCGCCGCGCGCAAGCGGCTGGATGCCGCGCAGCGCCGCTGGCTGGACACGAACGGTTTCGACGCCCGGCCCGGCAGCGCGATCCTGCTCGCCGATGCGCACGGCAAGCCCGCCCGCGTGCTGGTGGGCGTGGACGCGGCCGATCCGCTGGCCGCGCTCGCCGCATTGCCGATGACGCTGCCCGAAGGCGCCTACCAGCTCGCCGCCGAGGGCGTGGCGCTCGATCCCGAGCAGGCTGCGCTGGGCTGGGCCTTGGGCGCCTACCAGTTCACCCGCTACCGCAAGGCGAAGCGCGCGCCGGCCACGCTGGCGCTGGACGCCGCCACGCTCGCCACCGTGCAGCCGCTGGTCGAGGCCACCACGCTGGTGCGCGACCTGGTCAACACGCCCACCGAGGACATGGGCCCCGAACAGCTGGGCGAGGCGATCCGGCACCTCGGCAAGCAGCACAAGGCGAAGGTGCGCGACTGGGTCGGCAAGGAACTGCTGAAGGCGAACTTCCCCACCATCCACGCGGTGGGCCGCGCCAGCCATCGCGAGCCGCGGCTGGTCGAACTCAGCTGGGGCAAGGCCGAGCATCCGCAGCTGGTGATCGTGGGCAAGGGCGTGTGCTTCGACACCGGCGGCCTCGACCTCAAGGCATCCGACGGCATGCGCTGGATGAAGAAGGACATGGGCGGCGCCGCGCACGCGATCGCGCTGGCGGGCCTGGTGATGCAGGCCAAGCTGCCGGTGCGGCTCACCCTGCTGGTGCCCGCGGTGGAGAACGCGGTGAGCGGCAACGCGCTGCGCCCCGGCGAAGTCGTGGTCACGCGTGCCGGCCATTCGGTCGAGATCGACAACACCGACGCCGAGGGCCGGCTGGTGCTGTGCGACGCCTTGGCTTACGGCGCGGAACAGCAGCCCGAATTGATGATCGACTTCGCCACGCTCACCGGCGCCGCCCGCGTGGCGCTGGGCCCCGACCTGCCCGCGCTGTTCGGCAACGACGACGCGCTGGCCGAGGCCGCGCTGGCCGCCGGCCGCGCGATGAACGACCCGCTGTGGCGGCTGCCGCTGTGGCGCCCCTACCGCAAGATGCTGGACTCCTACCTCGCCGACTTCGCCAACGCCGGCCCCTCGCGCCACGCCGGCGCGATCACCGCCGCGCTGTACCTGGAACGCTTCGTGCCCGACGGCCTGCCCTGGTTGCACCTGGACACCTACGCCTGGAACGACGCCGACCGCCCCGGCCGACCGCGCGGCGGCGAAGCAATGGGCCTGCGCGCGGTCTTCGCGATGCTCGAAAAGCGCTACCGCAAGAGCTGATCTCCAAGCCCCTCTCCTTCCGGGAGAGGGGTACACCTGCGCGCGTCATGCAGGCACATGACTTTTGGCGATGTCGCAGCACCATCCGAAGTGGCATGGTGCGAAGTCGATTCCCCGCAGAGAAATCGCCCATGCGCCCCACCCTGCTCGCGCTCGGCCTCGCCATCGGTCTCGGCCTCGCCGGCCCGACCCTGGCCCAGGCCGCCACGCCCAGCCAGTCGCCGCTCACCGCGCTGACCAAGGACTCCGGCACGCCGATGCCGGCCGAGCAGAAGCGCGTGCACTTCGACCACGCCGAACTGCACATCACGGTGAAGCCCGCCACGCAGAGCATCGAGGCCAGCGCCACGCTCACGTTCAGCGCACTGGCGTCCACCGACGTGCTGCTGGTGGACCTGGACCGCAACCTGCCGGTGAGCGCGATCAGCGTCGATGGCAAGGCGCTTGCCAAAAGTGCGTGGAGCAACCCGGAAGGTCGCCTGCGCATCCCGTTGCCGCACGCCATCAGCAAGGGCAACAAGGTCGTCGCCACCATCGCCTACGGCGGCAAGCCGCACGTGGCGAAGAACGCGCCGTGGGACGGCGGTTTCGTGTGGAGCCACACCAAGGACGGCCAGCCCTGGGTGGGCAGCGCGGTGGAAGGCGAAGGCTGCGACCTGTTCTGGCCGTGCATCGACCAGCCCGACGGCAAGCCGGATCTGGTCGACCTCTACGTCACCGTGCCCAAGCCGCTGGTGGCGCCCGGCAACGGCGTGCTGGTCGGCGTGACCGAGCAGGGCGACACGCGCACGTACCACTGGCGCGCCAAGCACCCCACTACCTACGCCATCTCGATCAACGTGGGGCCGTACCAGGAGCTGAAGGGCGAGTACCACAGCCGCTTTGGCAACACGATCCCGCTCCACTACTGGTACCTGCCCGGCGAGGAGGCGCAGGCGAAAGCGCTGTTCGCCGAGTTCCCGCAGCTGCTGGATTTCTTCGAGGCGAAGATCGGCCCCTACCCCTGGGGCGACGAGAAGATGGGCGTGGTGGAAACTCCGTACAAGGGCATGGAACACCAGACCATCAATGCCTACGGCAACCACTACGCGAAGGACGGCAGCGGTTTCGACTGGCTGCTGCAGCACGAGTTCGCGCACGAGTGGTTCGGCAACCAGATGACCAACGCGAACTGGGACGACATGTGGCTGCACGAGGGTTTCGCCACCCTGATGCAGCCGCTGTACGCGCGCTGGCTCGACGGCGACGCCGACTACTACGCCTGGCTGCACCGGCTGCGCCTGATGATAGCGAACAGGCACCCGGTGGTGTCCGGCCAGCCGCGCACCGAGGAGGCGGTCTACGACGAATCGCGCGGCGGCCCCGGCCAGGACATCTACAACAAGGGCGCGCTGATGCTGCAGACGCTGCATCACCTGATCGGCGACCAGGCGTTCTACGCATCCATCCGCGAACTGGTCTACGGCCGCCCCGACCCGAAGCCCGGCAACTTCACGCCGCAATACCGCACCAGCGCCGACTACATGCGCATCGTGGACCGGGTGACCGGCAAGGACTACGACTGGTTCTTCAAGGTCTACCTCTACCAGGCCGCGCTGCCCAAACTCGACGTGCAGCGCCACGGCGACACCCTGGGTCTGCGCTGGCAGGTGCCGCAGAACCTGCCGTTCCCGATGCCGGTGGAGGTGCAGGTGGACGGCACCGTGCACACCGTGTCGATGGAAGGTGGCCACGGCAGCCTCGCCGTGCCGGCCGGCGCGCTGGTGACGATCGACCCGCACTCGGTGCTGCTGCGCGACGAACCGCGCATCACCGCATTCCAGCAGTGGATGAAGCAGCAGCGCGCACAGCGCAAGGCGGCGAAGCCGTAAGCCCCGTCAACCTGCGCCGGAGAGGAAACCGCCGATCCGGCGCAGCCGCTGCCGCAGCGCGCGCAGGCCGCGCACCAGCTTCGGCAACAGCCAGCACAACAGCAGCACGAACAGCGCCAGCAGCACCAGCATGGCCAGCGGGTGGTGCCACATCAGGTAGAGGCCACCCACCCAGGTGAGATCCTCGCCCACGCTGGCGGTCCAGTTGCTCACGGGTTCGGGCGAGGTGTTGATCAGCGCGCGACCGCCGCTCTTCGCCAGATGCGTACCCGCGGTGAGCGCACCGCCGAGCAGCGCCGCCGCCACCTGCGTGCCCGCGCCCGACTCCCGGAACACGCCCCACGCCAGCAGCATGCCCACCGGGATGCGGACGAAGGTGTGCAGCGCGTCCCACACGCTGTCGAACGCGGGAATCTTGTCGGCGAGGAACTCGCCCAACGCCAGCACGCCGGACACCACCAGCACCCAGGTGTCCGTGAGCATCGCCAACCCGGGCGGCAGGTGCACCCAGCCCAGCCGTCCCAGCAGGCCGGCCACGAACACCGTGGCGTACAGGCGGAAACCGCTGGCCCAGGCCAGGCCACCGGCCAGCGCGACGTTCGACAGCGGATCCATGGCAATGCTCCCGGCAACCGGCGAAACCGCGAATGGCCACACGCTCGCGCGCCGCCGTCGCGACGTCAAGCCTCGACTCTCGCAAGAGGGAACCTCGAATAACCTCTCAACTTGCGTCATTCCGGCGAGGCGCTTTTCAACAGCCGAAGGGCTGGTCAAGCCGGGATGACGAGCAAAAAACGGTTGTTCGAGGTCCCCGAGAGCACGCAAAGCCGTTCCGAACCGCCGTGCCATGAAAACGACCAGGGGCGCCGAAGCGCCCCTGGTCGTCAGTATCGCGCGCGATCGCTCAGTGCGTCGCGGCGGTGGAGGCCGCGGCGGCGGGCTTGTCGGCGCCGGCCAGCACGGTGGCGAGGTAGTTGCTGCCGGGCGGCAGGATGACGGCGCCCAGCTTGGGATCGGTCTTCAGCAGGCCGACTTCGTCGGCCACGATGTGCGCAGCCTCGCGCAGCTGGGCGTCGGGCGCCTGCTTGGCGTCCTTCTCCTGCTGCAGTTCGCTCTTCAGGCTGCGCTCGCCGGGGTCGAGGCCGTCGTCGAGCGCGCTGTCCTGGTCCTTGAGGTAGGCGTCGCTGCCGTCGATGGTCTTCTGCCGCGCGCGGAAGCTGGCCTGGGTCGCGTCCAGCTGCTTGCGCTCCGCCTCGCGCTTGGCGAAGTTCAGCGACACCGTGGTGCGGGCGCGCATCGTCTTGTACTGCGCCAGCTCGTCCAGCATCAGCTTCCACGCGGGCGACTTCACCACGCGGGCGGCGTGCAGGCTTTCCAGCTGCGGCAGGTAGACCTTCACGTCGCCTTCGGGCTTGTAGTCGGCGGGCGCGATGTGCGTCCACGGCAGTGCGTTGTCGTAGGTGGATTCGCCGAAGTCCTTGGCGTCGCCGTTCTGCGGGAACGCGAAGTCCGGCGTCACGCCCTTGATCTGGGTGGAGCCGCCGTTGATGCGGAAGAACTCCTGCACGGTCATCTTCAGCTCGCCGTACTGCGGCTTGCCGTCGGCGTTCTGGCTGAAGCGGTCGAGGTCGATCAGGGTCTGCACGGTGCCCTTGCCGAAGGTGGGCGTGCCGATGATCAGGCCGCGACCGTAATCCTGGATCGCCGCGGAGAAGATTTCGGAGGCCGAGGCGGTGCCGCGGTTCACCAGCACCGCCAGCGGGCCGTTCCACACCGGATCGGCATTGTCCGCACCCTGCACGTCGACCTGGCCACGCGCGTCGCGCACCTGCACCACCGGGCCCTTGCCGGTGAACAGGCCGGTCATCGAGTCGGCCTCGGCCAGCGAGCCGCCGCCGTTGTTGCGCAGGTCCACGATCACGCCCTGCACGCCGGCCGCCTTCAGCTCGACCAGCAGCTTGGCCACGTCGCGGGTGGCGCTGCGGTAATCCTTGTCGCCTTCGCTGCGTGCGCCGAAGTCGGAGTAGAAGCTCGGCAGGTCGATCACGCCGATCTTGCGCACGACGTCGCCGTCCTTGACGTCGATGATCTTCTTCTTCGCCGCGCTTTCCTCGATGTTGACCTTCTTGCGCACCAGGCTGATCAGCTCGTGCTTGCCGTCCGGACCGGCGTCGGCGGGCAGGATCTCCAGCCGCACGGTGGTGTCCTTCTTGCCGCGGATCAGGTTGACCACGTCGTCGAGGCGCCAGCCGATCACGTCGGTGACCGGGCCGCTGTCGCCCTGGCCCACGCCGACGATACGGTCGCCGGGCTTGAGCTTGCCGGACTTCTCCGCCGGACCGCCCGGCACCAGCGAGAAGATCATGGTGTAGTCGTCGCGCGCCTGCAGCTGGGCGCCGATGCCCTCCAGCGAGAGCCTCATCTGGATCGCGAAGTTCTCCGCCTGGCGCGGGCTGAGGTAGTCGGTATGCGGGTCGGTGGTCTCGGCATACGCGGTCATGAAGGTCTGGAACGCGTCCTCGCCGTCCAGCTGCTTCAGCCGCTCGATGTAGTTGGTGTAGCGCTTGGTCAGCGTCTTGCGGATCTCGTCGTCGCTCTTGCCCGCGAGCTTGAGCCGCAGCCAGTCGTTCATGGTGCGCTTGCGCCACAGCTCGTTCAGCGCCGCGTCGTCCTTCGCCCAGCTGGCGTTCTTGCGGTCGTAGTCGTAGCTCTCGTCGCCGTCGAAGCTGAAGCCGTCCTTGAGCAGGCTGCGCGCGTAGGTCATGCGCTGCACCGCGCGTTCCAGGAACTTGTTGTAGATGTCGAACGGCGCGCTGAGGTCCTGGTTCCAGATCGCGTCGTCCAGCTTGGTCTTCAGCGGCGCGAACTGGTCCATGTCCTGCTGGGTGAAGAACACCTTGTCGCTGTCGAGCAGCTTGAAGTAGTCCTTGTAGATCTTCGCCGACATCGCGTCGTCGAGCGGCTGCGCGTCGTAATGGAAGCGGGTGAGGAAGCGCGCCGACAGCTGCGCCGCCTGCGCCTGGGTGGCGGTGGGCTTGAGCGGCCACACGGCCGCCTTGCGGTTGCCGCCGGCGCCGAGGTCGGCGGCCGACTGCGCGTAGGTGCAGGTGACGGTCAAGGCCAGCAGCAGGGCCAACGCGGGACGGAAGGTCATGGGGATGGCGACTCTCGGGAGTTAGGCGACGCCGGCCGCGTGGGCCTGCAGGTCGGCGTGGTAGGAGGAACGCACCAGCGGGCCGGAGGCGACGTGATGGAAACCCATCGCCTCGCCCTCCCTGCGCAGGTCGTCGAATTCTTCGGGCGTCCAGTAGCGCACCACCGGGTGATGGTGCGGCGTGGGCTGCAGGTACTGGCCGATGGTGATCATCTCGACGTCGTGCGCGCGCAGGTCGCGCATCGTCTCGACCACCTGCTCGCGCGTCTCGCCCAGGCCCAGCATGATGCCGGACTTGGTCGGCACGTCGGGATGCTGCGCCTTGAAGCGCTTGAGCAGGTCCAGCGACCACTGGTAGTCGGCGCCCGGGCGCACTTCGCGGTAGAGGTGCGGCACGGTTTCCAGGTTGTGGTTGAACACGTCCGGCGGGAATTCCTTCAGCACTTCCAGCGCGCGCTCCATGCGGCCCTTGCCGCGGAAGTCCGGCGTGAGTATCTCGATGCGGATGGCCGGGCTGGCGTGACGCGTGGCGCGGATGCAGGCGGCGAAGTGCTCGGCGCCGCCGTCGCGCAGGTCGTCGCGGTCCACCGAGGTGATCACCACGTACTTCAGGCGCATGTCGCGGATGGTCTCGGCGAGGCGCGCTGGCTCCAGCGGATCGGGCGGCTGCGGGCGGCCATGCGCCACGTCGCAGAACGAGCAGCGGCGCGTGCATACCTCGCCCAGAATCATGAAGGTGGCGGTGCCCTTGCTGAAGCACTCGTGGATGTTCGGGCAGCTGGCCTCCTCGCACACCGTCACCAGCGCGTTCTCGCGCAGGCGCGCCTTCAGCTGCTGCACGGCATTGCCCTGCGGCAGGCGCACGCGGATCCACGACGGCTTGCGCAACACCGGCACCGCGGTGTCGAAGCCGGCGCGGTTCAGCGCGATCTTGTCGTTGCCCAGCTGCTTGTCGACCGCGGGCGTGCCCGCGACGACGCTGATCGGGATGGTCTTGTTCGGGGAAACGGACGCTTCACTCATGCAGCAAGAGCCTGCTCATGGTCTCCAAGTGCCTCGCGCCGGGAACTGTTTGCGCGCAGGCCAAGGAAGAGGGAGGGAGTGGACGTCTGTCCACGACTGATTGATGACGCAGGCATGCGGGCAAACAGACCCGGCCCTACGGGTTGCCATCGAGTGGCCGCCAGGTGGCAGCGCGCGGCTTGACCTGCCGACCAGGCAGGCGCTGCGCCACGCACTGCCACCTGGCAGCCACTCGATGACAACGCGAGGTACTTGGAGATCATGAACAGGCTCTCGGGCTCAGACCACGACGCGGGCGGGGAGTTCGGGGATGACGGGGTCGGCGGGCGCGGCACGGAAACCGAACTGGCGGCAGAATTCCTCCACCAGCGCATCTTCCACCTCCGCCAGCCGTGACGGACCGCCCAAGTCTAGCACCTGGGTCACCGCCAAACCCTTGTAGCCGCAGGGGTTGATGCGGTGGAACGGCTCCAGGTTCATGTTCACGTTGAAGGCCAGGCCGTGGAAGCTGCAGCCGCGGCGCACGCGCAGGCCCAGCGCGGCCACCTTGGCGTCGGCGACATACACGCCCGGCGCGCCCTCGCGGCGTTCGGCGACGATGTTCCAGCGCGCCAGCGTATCGATGATGCCCTGCTCGATCCGGTTGACCAGCTCGCGCACGCCCACGCCGGCGCGGCGCAGATCGATCAGCGGGTAGCCCACGATCTGGCCGGGACCGTGGTAGGTCACCTGGCCGCCGCGATCCACCGGGATCACCGGAATGTCGCCGGGCGCCAGCACGTGTTCCATCTTGCCGGCCTGGCCCAGGGTGAACACCGGGTCGTGTTCCAGCAGCCAGAACTCGTCGACCGTGTCGGCGGTGCGGTTGTCGGTGAACGCGCTCATCGCCTGCCATGTCGTCGCGTAGGGCTGGCGGCCGAGACGACGGATCTTGAGCGGCAGGGACATGGCGAAACCTGGCAAAACAGGAAGGGAAAAGATGCGGCCGGCCGGCGGAAAGCCAAGGGCGGCGCGGCGGCCACCCTGCCGGTCACGGCCGGCTCGTCACAACTGGTTCGTCACAACCGGCTCGTCACATCGTGTACCGGATATCCGGGTCCGCGCGCAGCACCGCGTGCGCGCTGTCGTACTGCTCGCGGTCGGTGCAGCGGAAGCTCACCGTGACCGAGACGTAGTTGCCGCCACCGGAGTGGCGGTGCTTCACCGTCTCGTGCAGCACGTGCAGGCCGGCGCGCTCCAGCAGCTGCGGCACGCGGGTGGGCAGCCCGGCGCTGGCGTTGCCCACCGCGGTGATCTCGAACTCGCCGGGAAACTGGAAGCCCTTGCCTTCCCGCTTGGCCTGGCTGAAATCGATCTCGTGCATCACTTCGTGCTCGTCGCCGCGGCCGGCGCGGGCGCGTCGGCCTTCTTGCTGCCGTGGAACCACAGCAGGATCGAATCCCACAGCCGCGAGAAGAAGCCGCCCTGCGGCGCGTCGTTCAGCGCGATCAGCGGCACGCTCTGGATCGGCTGGCCGTCCAGCGTGATGCGCAGCGTGCCCACCTGCTGGCCCTTCTTGAACGGGGCGATCAGGGTGGAAGGAATGTCCATGGTGGCCTTGAGCTGGTCGTACTGGCCGGTCTTCACGGTCACCAGCACCGGCTCGGCCACGCCGATCGGCAGCTGGTTCGCCGCGCCCTTCCACAGCCGCGGGGTCACCAGCGGCTTGCCGCCGTCGTACAGCTTGTGCGTCTCGTAGAAGCGGAAGCCGTAGTTGAGCAGGGCCATCGCCGCGTCGGCGCGGCCCTTGTCCGTGCTGGCACCCATCACCACCGCGATCATGCGCTCGTCGCCGCGCTTGGCCGAGGCGGCGAGGCAGAAGCCGGCGGCGGCGGTGTGGCCGGTCTTGATGCCGTCCACACTGGGGTCGCGCCACAGCAGCGCGTTGCGGTTCTGCTGCTTGATGCCGTTCCACTCGAACTCCTTGATCTTGGAGATCGCGTAGTCCTCGGGAAAGTCGTGGATCAGTGCGCGCGACAGCACCGCGATGTCGCGCGCGGTGGAGTAGTGGTCGTCCACCGGGTAGCCGGAGGCGTTGGAGAAGTGCGTGTTGGTCATGCCCAGCTGCTTGGCGTAGGCGTTCATCAGGTTCGCGAACGCGTCCTCGGAGCCGGCCGTGTGCTCGGCCAGCGCGATCGCCGCGTCGTTGCCGGACTGGATGATCATGCCCTTCAGCAGGTCGTCCAGCTCCACCTTGCTGTTGAGCTTGAGGAAGCTGGTGGAGCCGTCGGTGCCGCCGCCACCGCTGCGCCAGGCGTGCTCGCTGATGTTGACCTGGTCGCTGTTGTGGACGCGGCCGTTGGCGATCTCGGCGGAGACCACGTAGTCGGTCATTACCTTGGTCAGCGAGGCCGGCGCGCGGCGCTCGTCGGGGTTCTTCGAGGCTAGGATCTGGCCGGTGGCGTAGTCCATCAGCACCCAGCTCTGCGCATCCACGTCCGGCGGCGGCGGCACCGGCATCGCCGGCACCACCGGGCGCGGCACCGTGGGCACGGGATGCGGCGGGGCGGGCGGCGTCTGGGCAACGGCGGCGCCGGCCACCAGCGCGGCGACGGCGAACGGGGTCAGGATGCGGCGGAGAAAGCTCATCGTGGTCTGTGGTCCGAAATAGGTTGCAACACGGCGCCGGCGGACGCCGTCAATGGATAAAAACATCGCTCAGTCTACCGCGACCTGCGGCCGTGGCAGACCCATGCCTTCGATGCGGGCGGTCACCTGGTCGGCGCGATCCACGCCATCCAGCGGCCCCACCCGCACGCGGCGAATGGTGCGGCCGTTGACCTGAACCTGCTCCACCTGTACCGGCGCGAAGTTGGCCTGGCGCAGCTGCGCGGCCACCCGCTCGGCATTCGCCGGATCGGAGAACGCGCCCACCTGCAGGTAGATGCCCGGCGATCCGGCGTCGGCTGTGACCGTGTGCGGCGCCGGCGGTTCCCCGCCCGGAGCGGACGGATCGATGCCCTGCACCTCGACCAGGCCGGTGCCCTTGGGCCAGACGCCGATGCGCACCGCGGCGGCGTAGGACAGGTCGATGATGCGGTTCTCGTGGAACGGGCCGCGGTCGTTGACGCGCACGATCACGCTCTTGCCGTTCGCCAGGTTGGTCACCCGCGCGTAGCTCGGCAGCGGCAGCACCTTGCTGGCGGCGGTGAACTTGTACATGTCGTACTCCTCGAGGCTCGAGGTCTTGTAGCCGTGGAACTTGTTGCCGTAGAACGAGGCGATGCCGCGCTCGTCGTAGCCGCGCGCGCTGGGCAGCACGCGGTAGCTCTGGCCCAGCACGGTGTACGGCGACTTGTTGCCGTACAGCGAGCGCGGCTCCGCCTTTGGCACCGGCTCGGGCAAGGTGGCGATGAAGGCTGGCGGTGCGCCGGTGGGCGAGCTGTCGGTCTTGTCGCCGTAGCGGCGGTCCTGCGGCAGGCTGGTGTCGTCGCGATGGAACCAGCCGTGGTGCGTGCTGCGCTCCGCGGTGCCCGTCGGCGCGGCAGGCCGCGTGGCATGGCGACCGCCGCAGGCGGTCAGCGCCAGGGCCGCCGCCAGCAGCGACAGGCCGCGCCACAACCTCATTGCACGCGATCCGCGCTGCGCACGCCGTCCATGATCGCCAGCGCCAGCTGGTTCACCGCCATCGCGTACATCGGGCTGCGGTTGTAGCGGGTGATCACGTAGAAGTTGTTGAAGGTGAACCAGTGCTCCGGCCCGCTCAGGCCATCAAGCATCAGCAGGCTGGTCGGCTCGCCCGGGTTCAGGTGCTGGAACGGCGCGTAGCCCCAGGCCTCCAGCTGCTCCAGCGGCCACTGCGGTTTCGCCTGCCAGTCGCCCAGCGGCTTCGCCGCGCCGTCCGGCTGCGCGCGCGCCGCCACCGGGCCGCCGTCGACCCAGCCGTGCTTCGCGAAGTAGTTCGCCACGCTGGCGAGGATGTCGGGCAGCGAGTTCTGCAGGTCGATGCGACCGTCGCCTTCGGCGTCCACCGCGTAGTCGCGGATGCTGTCGGGCATGAACTGGCCCCAGCCCTGGGCGCCGGCGTAGGAGCCGGTGAGCGTGTCCAGCGGGCCGGCGAGGTGGTTGTCCGGCAGCTCCAGCAAGGTCTTCAGCTGCTGGCGGAAATACGTCGCGCGCGGCGGGTAATAGAAGCCCAGCGTCACCAGCGCATCGAGCACCTTGTACTTGCCGGTGACCCGGCCATAGAACGTCTCCACGCCGAGGATCGCCACGATGTACTGCGGCGCCACCCCGTACTGCTTGCCGATGCGTTCCAGCAGCTCACGGTGCTCGCGGTAGAACGCCACGCCGTCGGCGATGCGCTTGTCGGTGAGGAAGATCGGCCGGTACGCGCTCCACGGCTTCGCTTCGGCCGGCCGGCTGATCGCGTCGAGGATGCCCTGCTGCATCTTCGCCTGGTCGAGCAGCGCGTTCAGCGCGGCGGGACTCTTGCCGGTGTCGCGGGCCACTTCGCTCACCAGCGCGGCCTGGCCGGGGTGGGTATCGGCCAGCGCCGGCTGCGCCAACCCCAGCGACGACACGACGATCGGCAGCAGGAGGAAAGGAAACAGGCTGCGGAAGCGGCGCGACGCGGAATGTTCTGGCATGGCTTGATCGACATCGATGACGGCTGCACCGAAGCGTAACATGCGTTTCGGTGAGTAATTTTTGCGATCATCCTTGATCGCCAGGATCCATCGGGTGGCCATTCATGGTCGCACCCGGGTTTCATTGCGATCATCCCTGATCGCGAAGATCAAACGGGCGGCCATCCATGGCCGCACTCTTCAATTCAATCGTGCCGCTTGCGGTGCGCGTGGATCGACATCAGCATGCCGAAGCCCACCAGCAGGGTCACCGCCGAGGTGCCGCCGTAGCTCACCATCGGCATCGGCACGCCCACCACCGGCAGCATGCCGGAGACCATGCCACCGTTGACGAACACGTAGACGAACAGGCTCATGCCGATCGCGCCGGCGAGCAGGCGCGAATAGGTTTCGCGCGCCTCCATCGCGATCCACAGGCAGCGGCCGATGATGAAGGCGTACAGCGCCACCATCAGGCACACGCCGACCAGGCCGAACTCCTCGGAGAACACCGCGAAAATGAAGTCGGTGGTGTGCTCGGGCAGGAAGTCCAGCTGCGCCTGCGAGCTGTGCATCCAGCCCTTGCCGAACGCGCCACCGGAACCCACCGCGATCTGCGACTGGATGATGTGCCAGCCGTTGCCCAGCGGGTCGGACTCTGGGTTGAGCAGGGTCAGCACGCGCTCGCGCTGGTACTGGTGCATGAAGTGCCAGGCCACCGGCACCATTGCGCCGGCGCCGGCCAGCAGCAGGCCGATGCGCCACCACGCCATGCCGGAGAGGAACAGCGCGAATGCGCCGGCCGCCGCCACCAGCAGCGCGGTGCCCAGGTCCGGCTGCCTGGCGATCAGCACGGCGGGAATCGCGATCAGCACGCCCACCACCGCGATGTCCTTCCAGCCCGGCGGCAGCTGGCGCGGGTGCAGGTACCAGGCCGCCATCATCGGCATGGTGAGCTTGACCAGCTCGGAAGGCTGGAAGCGCATCACGCCCAGGTTCAGCCAGCGGTCGGCGCCGCGCCCCTCGCCCAGCACCGCCACCACCACCAGCAGCAAGGTGCTGCCGGCGTACAGCCACGGCGTCCAGTTGCGCAGGGTCGACGGCGGGATGCGCGAGATCAGCAGCAGCAGCGCGAAGCCCAGCACGAAGCGCACGGCCTGCCCGCCCACCAGCGCGACGCTGCCGTCGGCGGCGCTGTACAGCGTGGCCAGCCCGACCATCGACAGCAGCAGCAGGCCCGCGGCCAGCGGCAGGTCGATCCGCGGCCGGGTCAGCACGCGGCGCAGCAGGCGTCCCATCCGCACTTGCAGTAGCTCGATCATGGCGGCGTCTCCTGCGTCGCCGCTTCGGCCGGCTGGTCCTCTCCGGCCGGCGCAGCGGGCGGGGCGCCGGCGGGCGGCAGTCCCCCCGGCGGCAGCGGCGTGTCCGGCGGCGCGTCCGGCTGGGTGGCCAGCCAGGCGTCGAGGATCTTGCGCGCGATCGGGCCCGCCGAGGAAGCGCCCCAGGCACCTTCCTCCAGCACCACCGCCACGGCGATGCGCGGATCCTCGGCCGGCGCGAACATCTCGAACCAGGCGCGGTGGCGGCTGGCGAGGTAGGCGAGGCTCTTGTTCTCGTTGTAGGCGTCGGTGCGGCGCGAGTAGCGCTCGGCGGTGCCGCTCTTGCCCGCGATGGTGTACGGGAACCCCTTGCCCAGCCCGTAGGCGGTGCCGCGCGGATCGTTCACCACCATCTGCATGCCCTGCTCCACCGCCTGCCAATTGCCCTGGCTGGTGACCAGCGAGGGACCGCTGGGCGGATTGGCCAGCGGGACCTTCGGCTGGTCCACGCCGGTCTGGGTGGCCATCACCAGTCGCGGCGCGTACGGCGTGCCGCGCCCGGCGAGGGTGGCCAGCGCATGCGCCAGCTGCAGCGGGGTCACCGCCCAGTAGCCCTGGCCGATGCCGGCGATCACTGTCTCGCCGGGGTACCAGGACTGCTTGAAGCGCCTGGCCTTCCATTCGCGCGAAGGCAGGATGCCGCTGGCTTCGCCGTCGAGGTCGATGCCGGTGGGCTTGCCGAAGCCGAACTTGCCCATCCACGCGCTGAAGCGGTCGATGCCCATGTCCAGCGCCAGCTTGTAGAAGTAGGTGTTCACCGACCACATGATCGCGGTGCGCAGGTTCACCGTGCCGAAACCGCCGCGGCGGTCGTCGCGGTAGCCGCGCGACTGGCCGGGAATGTAGAACGTGCCGGTGGAGAGCACGGTGTCCTGCGGCGTGCGCAGGCCCAGCTCCAGCCCGCCCAGTGCGACGTACGGCTTCACCGTGGAGCCCGGCGGATACACGCCGCGCAGCGCACGGTTCAGCAGCGGCTTGTCCGGCGCGCTGGTCAGCGCGTCGTAGTCGGCGTGGCTGATGCCGTCGACGAACAGGTTGGGGTCGTAGGTGGGCACGCTGACCATCGCCAGCACCTGGCCGTTGCGCGGGTCGATCGCCACCGCCGCGCCGGGGCGGCCGTCGAAGGCGACTTCCGCGGCCTTCTGGATGCGCACGTCGATGCTGAGGTAGACGTTCCGGCCGGGCGTGGCGGGATGCGTCTGCAGCACGCGCTGGGTGCGGCCGTCCGCGTTCACCTCGACCAGTTCGTAGCCCGGCGTGCCGTGCAGCACGTCCTCGTAGGAGCGCTCGATGCCGATCCGGCCCACGTGGGTGGTGCCCTTGTAGCGCGACGGGTCGAGCCGGTTGAGGTCGTCCGCGTCGATGCGCGAGACGTAGCCGATCACGTGCGCGAACAGCCCGCCGAACGGATAGCGGCGGTTGAGATAGGGCACCACGTCCACGCCGGGGAAGCGCCAGCGGTTCACCGCGAAGCGGTCGATCTCGTCCTCGGTGAGGCGCAGCTTCAGCGGCACGCTCTCGAACCGGCGGCTCTGCTTCAGCTGCTTGTGGAACGCGTCGAGGTCGTCCTGGCCGAGCGGGATCACCCGGCCCAGCTGCGCCAGCATCGCGTTCATGTCCTTGACCTGCTCGGGCACCACCTCGAGCCGGAACGCGGGCACGTTGTTCGCCAAGAGCACGCCGTTGCGGTCGTAGATCAGGCCCCGCGCCGGCGGGATCGGCAGCGGCTTGACGCGGTTGTTCTCCGAGCGCGTGGCGAACTCGTCGTAGCGCTGCACCTGCAGGAACACGTAGCGGCCGATCAGCCCGGCCAGGCCCAGCAGGATCAACACGAAACCGGCCACGGCGCGGCGGCGGAACAGCTCGCCCTCGCTGCGTGCATCCTTGATCGCGCGTCGCAGCTTCATGTCACCGGTCCATGTCTCATTGGATCGTGTCTCATTGAATCCGCAAACGCGCGCGCAGGTCGTCCAGCAGCAGGAACAGGAACGGCCACAGCGCGGCACCCACGAACGGGGCGATCCACCAGCTCGCGGGCGGCACCTGGGTGCCGGACAGCACCCGCACCACCAGCAGCAGGATGCGGTCGTTCAGCAGCAGGGCCAGCACCGCCAGGGTCTGCTGCCACATCGGGAAGAAGCGCAGCCGCGAGCGGAAGCGCAGCACGATGAACACCAGCGCGGTGAGGCGCAGCGCCTGCTCGCCCAGCAGCACGCCGTCGAACAGGTCGGCGCCCAGGCCGAGCAGGAAGGCCAGCCCCAGGCTGACGCGATCTTCCGACTCCAGCGCCCAGTACAGCAGGACCAGCGCGGGCCAGTATGGCTTGAACGGCTCCAGTACCGCCGGCAACGGCACCAGCATCATCAGCAGCGCGAACACCAGCGTGCCGATGAACCACCACAGGGACAGGCGCTGGCGGTTCATGGCGTGCTTCCGGCCGATGCGGGCGTCGTGGTGGTGGCGCGCGGCGGTGGCGAGGCCGGCTGGCCTGCCGCCGGTGTGGCGGTCGTCGGCGCGGCACCGGTGGCGGCGCCCGGCGCCGGCGCCAGCGTCGTCGGCGGGCCGGCCGGCACTGCCGGCGCGGGCGGGCCGTCGGGCTCGGCCTGGTCGTGCAGCAGCAGCACGTCGTCGCTGCGGTCGAGATCGGCCGCCGGCTGCACCTGCGCCACGCGGAACATGCCGGAGGAGCTCGGCGCCACCGCGAGCACCTTGCCCACCGGAAAGCCCGGCGGGAAGCGGCCGCCGAGACCGGACGTGAGCAGCCGGTCGCCCGGCCGCACGTCGGCGGCCAGCGGGATGTTCGGCAGCACCAGACCGCTGCCGTCGCGCGCGCCGTAGGCCACCGTGCGCAGGCCGGAACGCTCCACCACCACCGGGATCGCGTGCGCCGGATCGGTCACCAGCATCACCACCGACGTGGTCGGCAACACCTCGACCACCTGGCCCATCACGCCGTGCGCGTCGATCACCGGCTGGCCCGGCTTCACGCCGTCGCGGGCGCCGAGGTTGAGCACCAGGCGCTGCTGCCAGGCACCCAGGTCCACGCCCACCACGCGCGCCAGCTGCACGTTGATGTCCAGGCTGTGCCGGGTGTCCAGCAGTTCCTTCAGCCGATGGTTCTGCTCGGCCACGCCGGCCATGCGGTTGAGCCGCGCATTGGCCAGCAGGAGATCCTCGCGCAGGCGCTGGTTCTGCTCGGTGAGCAGCTTGCGGTCGGCGAACGCCACGCTGAGCGTGCGCATGCCGGCGCTGGGCAGGTTGGCCAGCCGGTACACCGGCTCCACCACCGCCGACGCCGCATAACGCACGCGCCACAGCCAGCCGTTGCGGTGGTCGAGCACCATCAACACCATGGCCAGGGCGAGGTAGACGATCAGCCGCAGCGTGCCCGCGGCGTTGCCGGCGAACAGCGGCGAAGACTCATCGCGCGAACGCGCCACGATGAGTCGGCCTTACTCGGGCGCGAAGAAATCGCTGCCGTGCTGGTCGATCAGCTCCAGCGCCTTGCCGCCGCCACGCGCCACGCAGGTCAGCGGATCGTCCGCCACCTGCACGTGCAGGCCGGTTTCCTCGGAGATCAGGCGGTCGAGGTCGCGCAGCAGCGCGCCGCCGCCGGTGAGCACGATGCCGCGCTCGGCCACGTCGGAGCACAGCTCCGGCGGGGTCTGCTCCAGCGCCGACTTCACCGCGGCCACGATGCCGGCCAACGGCTCGTGCAGCGCTTCGAGGATCTCGTTGGAGTTGATCGTGAACATGCGCGGCACGCCTTCGGCGAGGTTGCGGCCGGAGATCTCGATCTCCCTGACCTCGCTCTGCGGGAACGCGCAGCCGATCTCCAGCTTGATCCGCTCGGCGGTGGACTCGCCGATCAGGGTGCCGTGGTTGCGGCGCACGTAGTTGATGATCGCCTCGTCGAAACGATCGCCGCCCACACGCACCGACTGCGAGTAGACGATGCCGTTCAACGAGATCACCGCCACTTCGGAGGTGCCGCCGCCGATGTCCAGCACCATCGCGCCACGCGCCTCGTGCACCGGGATGCCGGCGCCGATCGCGGCGGCCATCGGCTCCTCGATCAGGAACACGTCGCGGGCGCCGGCGCCCTCGGCCGATTCCTTGATCGCGCGGCGCTCGACCTGGGTCGAGCCGCACGGCACACAGACCAGCACGCGCGGGCTCGGCCGCAGGAAGCGCGACTTGTGCACCTGCTTGATGAAGTGCTGCAACATCGCCTCGGTCATGGTGAAGTCGGCGATCACGCCGTCCTTCATCGGCCGCACCGTGGCGATGTTGCCGGGCGTGCGGCCCAGCATGCGCTTGGCGTCGCTGCCCACCGCCGCGATCGCACGCGGGCCGCCCGGACCACGGTCCTGGCGCACCGCCACCACCGAGGGTTCGTTCAGCACGATGCCCTGGCCACGCACGTAGATCAGCGTGTTGGCGGTGCCGAGATCGATGGAGACGTCGTTGGAAAAGATCCCGCGAAACTTCTTGAACATAGGTTCGCCGCGCGCCGGCCTGATTAAAAAATAAGCTCACCAGTCTAGTCAGCGCGCCGGCCATGCGCAACCGGAAAAACGTTAAGAAAGCCTTGTACGACGCACATTTGCCGCACATTTCGGCAATCCGGATCGCGCGCGCCGCGCCCTCCGCGGATTCGCCACGAACACCCGTTCACGATAGGATGCGAGTCTTTGGCCGGGTCTGCGGACCCGGGTTTGTCGGTCGCGTCGCGCGCGCCATCCTCACGTTCCGGGGCAATCAAGAACCATGTCTGCCGTCATCTGCGGATCGCTGGCCTACGACACCATCATGGTGTTCCAGGACCAGTTCAAGAACCACATCCTGCCCGACCAGATGCACATCCTGAATGTGTCCTTCCTGGTGCCGCGGATGCGCCGCGAGTTCGGCGGCTGCGCCGGCAACATCGCCTACAACCTGAAGCTGCTCGGCGGCGACCCGCTGCCGGTGGCCGCGGTGGGCCAGGACTTCGCGCCCTATCGCGCGCACCTGGAGAAATGCGGCATCCGGCTCGACCGCGTGCGCGTGTTCGACGACCAGTTCACCCCGCAGTGCTTCATCACCACCGACCTGGACAACAACCAGATCACCGCCTTCCACCCCGGCGCGATGTCCAGCGCGCACGACAACCACGTGCGCGACATCCCCGACATCGACATCGGCATCGTGGCCCCCGACGGCCGCGAGGCGATGCTGCAGCACGTGGACGAGTTCGCCGCGCGCGGCGTGCCCTTCATCTTCGATCCGGGCCAGGCGATGCCGCTGTTCAGCGGCGACGAGTTCCGCGCGATGATCGAAAAGTCCACCTACGTGATCGTCAACGACTACGAGTCGCAGCTGCTGCAGACGCGCACCGGCTGGAGCGCCGAGGAGATCGCCGGCCGCGTGAAGGCCTACGTGGTCACGCTGGGCCCGCGCGGCTCGCTGATCCACGCCGACGGCACCACGCACGAGATCCCGCCCGCGCACGAACGCCAGATCGTCGACCCCACCGGCTGCGGCGACGCGTACCGCGCCGGCCTGATCTTCGGCATCATGCGCGGCAAGGACTGGCCCACGGTGGGCCGCATGGCCTCGCTGATGGGCGCGCTCAAGGTCGAGCACCCCGGCACGCAGAACCAGCGCTTCGACTACGCGCAGTTCGCCGCCGCGTTCAAGGAGCAGTTCGGCTACGCGCTCGACTGACCGCACCGCCGTGTAGGAGCGCACCCTGTGCGCGATGGCTTCCGGCTTCGATCAAACACCAGAGCATTCGCGCACAGGGTGCGCTCCTACATCGGTTTTCAGCCAGGCGTGAACGCGCAGGCGGCCTGCACCGCCGCCTGCCAGCCGCGATACAGGCGCTCGCGTTCCGGCGCGGGCATGCGCGGCTCGAAGCGGCGTTCCACCTGCCACAGCTGCGCGAGCTGTTCGCGGCTCTCCCAGAAACCCAGCGCCAGCCCGGCCAGGTAGGCCGCGCCCAGCGCCGTGGTTTCCTGCACGCGCGGGCGCAGCAGCGGCACGTCCAGCAGGTCGCTCTGGAACTGCGCGATGAAGTCGTTCGCGATCGCGCCGCCGTCGCAACGCAGTTCCTTCAGCGGGATGCCCGCATCCGCCTCCATCGCCGCCAGCACGTCGCGCGACTGGTAGGCCATCGCCTCCAGCGCCGCGCGCACCAGGTGTTCGCGGCGGGTGCCGCGGGTGAGGCCGAACATCGCGCCGCGCACCTCGCTGCGCCAGTACGGCGCGCCCAGTCCCACGAAGGCCGGCACCAGGTAGACGCCGTCGCTGGAAGCCACGTTCTCCGCCAACGCCTGCGAATCAGCCGCGCATTCCAGCATGCGCAGGCCGTCGCGCAGCCATTGCACCACCGCGCCGGCCACGAAGATGCTGCCTTCCAGCGCGTACTCGACCTTGCCGCCGATCTCCCAGGCGATCGTGGTCAGCAAGCCGTGTCGTGACGGCACCGCCTGCGCGCCGGTGTGCATCAGCATGAAGCAGCCGGTGCCGTAGGTGTTCTTCGCCATGCCGGGCTCGAAACAGGCCTGGCCGAACAGCGCCGCCTGCTGGTCGCCGGCGAGGCCGCCGATCGGCACCGCGGCGCCGAGGAAGCGTGCCGGGTCGGTGTCGCCGTAGCGTTCGCTGCATGAGCGCAGCTCGGGCAGCATCGCGCGCGGCACGTTGAACAGGCGCAGCAATTCGTCGTCCCATTCGCGCCGATGGATGTCGTACAGCAGGGTGCGCGCGGCATTGCTGGCGTCGGTGATGTGCAGGCGCCCGCCGCTGAGGTTCCATACCAGCCAGCTCTCGATCGTGCCGAACAGCAGCTCGCCGCGCTCGGCCCGCGCCTGCGCGCCCTCGACATGGTCGAGGATCCAGCGGATCTTGCTGGCCGAGAAATACGCGTCGATCAGCAGGCCGGTCTTCGCGCGCACGACAGTCTCGCCACCGTCCGCCCGCAGGCGTTCGCAGATCGCCATGCTCTGCCGCGACTGCCACACGATCGCGTGGTGCACCGGCTGCCCGCTGCGGCGATCCCATACCACGGTGGTCTCGCGCTGGTTGGTGATGCCGATGCCGGCCAGCTCGGCCGGCTCGACCTGGCTGCGCGTGAGCAGCTCGGTCACCGTCACCAGCACGCTGGCAAGGATCTCGCGCGGATCGTGCTCCACCCAGCCGGGCTGCGGATAGATCTGCGCGAACTCGCGCTGCGCCATGCCCGCCACGCGGCCGGCCGTGTCGACCAGCATCGCCCGCGTGCTGGTGGTGCCCTGGTCCAGTGCCAGGATGTATCGCTTCGCCACGGCGGACCTCGCGCATCGACAGCTGCGCGAAGATTAGCAACGAAGCGGGCGGCACGGCTCAAGTACCGTGCACGCGGTCATGACTGGCGGTGACGCTCCGCCGGAGGTTCCGTTCGCGCTGAGCGTAGCTTGCGGCAGCAAGCGCAGTCGAAGCGCCCGCGCCAATGCCCCTTCGACTTCCTCGCTCCCCAGAGCGTGGCCATCCATGGCCACTCCCCGCGTCGGCCCTGCGGGCCTACGCTCAGGGCGAACGGAGAGAGTTCCAACCGAGATTTGCGGGCCGACGGGAGCAGCTTCGACCGCGACAGAACCCGGCTTACCAGGTGCGCACGTCCACGATGCTGGCGGTGAAGCTGCTCATGTCCGGCTGAATGCGGAACATGCGGCCCAGGTCGAAGTTCACCGTGTCGCCGGGGGCGATGTTGGAGGTACCGGCCGGCCAGGCCTGCTTGCTCTGCACCACGTTGCCCGAGGCGTCCTTGATCTCGATGCGGATCTGCGCGGCCGAGGCGGCGGTGCAGTGGTTGACCAGCTCGCCGCGCAGGCTGAGGCGGGCACCGGCCGCAGCGGGCTTGAAATCCTTGATCGCGAAATCGGCAGGCGCGCAGGTGGCGTGGGCGGCCAGCGGGGCCAGCAACAGGACGGCGGCGGCAACGAGGGCTTTCATGGAATCTCCGGAAACGATGGGGAGGGAACCGCCGTACGGATGCAGGCGGATGCCACCGGTATCGACCGCACTGCCCGGAGCTTTAGCGCCTCGCCATCGCCGGCTCAAGTTTCCCGTCCCGTGGCCGATGCCCCGGATACGTGCGCAATCGCGCCCAAGTGGGAGACCGAAGCTCATGAAGACATTGCTAGTTTCCACGGTCCTGTTGCTGGCTCCGCTGGCCGCTCACGCCGCCTGCTCCGCGCAGGACTTCGCGATCCAGGATTTCAAGCCGGCGCTCAACAACACCGGCATATCGACGCGTATCGCCTTGCGTGGCGAACTGGCCAACCATTGCACCAGCGCCGCCGCCGCGCAGATCCGCGTCGAGATCAAGGACGCCTCGGGCAAGGTGCTGGAGAGCAAGCAGGCCTGGCCGGCCGGCACCTCCAACATCGCCCCCGGCGACAAGGTCGACTTCGACCTGGGCCGCATGTTCCGCTTCCGGCCCGGCATGGAATCCTTCACGGCCAGCGTGGTCGACGTGCGCACCTGGTAAGCGGCCACCCCGGCGCCAACGCGAAAGGCCCCCGCGGGGGCCTTTCGCGTTGGCGCATCCGATCCGCCGGGCGGCCAGCCACGGCCGGGCCGGCGATCGATCGTCAGTGCAGCACGAACAGCTTGTCGAAGCCGGCCACGCGCAGGGTGCTGCGCAGCTCGCCGGAGGCGTTGACGATGCGGATGTCGGCGCGGTCGGCGCCGGCGTGCTCGCGCAGCAGCAGCAGCATGCCCAGCGCCGAGCTGTCCATGCCGGCGACCTCGCCCAGGTCGATCACGTAGCTGCGCGCGGGCTTGCCGGCGCCGAGGCAGGCGTCGTGGAAGTCGCGATGGATGCTGAAGTCGAAACGCTCGCCCAGCTGCAGGGTGAGGCAATCGAGTTCGGGGTCGTGGTGGACGATCATGGTGCCATCCTCAAAAGAGTTCGATTTCGCCGGCGTCCATCGAGTTCTGCAGCGCCGGGCCGCGCGAGCGCAGGCGCGCCTTCTCGCGCTGGATCGCCAGCCGGCTGCGCACGCGCTGCGAGCGCTCGGCCAGCGCATCGGCCTCCAGCGCGGTGCAGGCCAGTTCCTCGATGTCGCGGGTGCATTCGGTGGTGACGTCCTGCAGTTCGGTGAGCCGGGTGCGGGTCTGCGTGATCAGCTGGCGCAGGATGTCCTCGAACTGCAGCGAGCGCACGGTGGTGGAGACGTCGCTGCCGAGGCCGCGGCTGATCTCGACCACCTGGTCGGCCACCTTGCTGCTGCGCGCGTCGCTCTCGGTGACATGGGCGGTCATCGCGTCGATGCCGCCCTTGGCGGACAGCGCCACGTTGAGGTCCTGCGAGGCCATCGCCCCGATCAGGCCGCGCAGCTGCTCCATCGCCGTGCGGGCGCGCTCGACGTGGCCGCCGATGCGCTCGTTGAGCTGGTTGGAGTTGCTCGCCAGGTTGCGGATCTCGCCGGCCACCACCGCGAAGCCGCGGCCGGATTCGCCCGCGCGCGCCGCCTCGATCGCGGCGTTCAGCGCCAAGAGGTTGGTCTCCTCGGCGATGGTGTTGACGTTGCGCAGCAGGCCGAACACCGCGTCCATCTCCTTCGCCATGCCGTCGATGCGGTAGACGATGCGCAGGCTCTCGCGCGACATCTGCACGATCATTCCCACGAAGTGCTCCAAGAGATCTCCGGTGCGCGCGGCGAAATCCTGCACGGAGACGCCGCCGTCCTGCACGTCGATGATCTGCTTGAGCAGCGACTGCTGCAGCGCGGTCTTGTTCGACAGGCCGTCGAAGCCGCCGCCCAGTTCGGACACCGCGTCGCGCAGCAGGTCCAGGCCCTGGTGCAGTTCGCGGGTGGCGTGGCCGAGCTCGTCGACCAGCGCGCTGCGCACGTCTTCCAGCGCCTCGCGCACCGGCTCGCTGCTCGCGGGCGCGGCGACGACGGGTGCGGCCGGCGGCTCGGAGCGCATCGCAAAAAACCAGGCCGCGGTCAGCACTAGCACCAGCAGCGGCGCCAGCCAGGCCGGATGCCACAGCAGGCTCAGCAGCAGGGCGACGACGCTGGCGATCCAGCCGGCCAGCGGGCGTCGGAACGGGGAGGCGGGAGTGAATGACATGATCCGTTATCCGAGCGCGGGCGCCACCGGCGCCGGGGAATGGGTATGGCGGGCGAGCGCGAGCAGGCGCGCCGCAATGTGGTCGACCGGCAGCATCTCCGGCGCGGCGCCGAGCTTCCAGGCGGCGCCGGGCATGCCCCACACCACCGAGCTGGGCTCGTCCTGCACCAGGGTGGCGGCGCCGGCCTGGCGCAGTTCGAGCAGGCCGCGTGCGCCGTCGTCGCCCATGCCGGTGAGCAGCGCGGCGATGGTGGCGGCGCCGGCGCTGGCCGCCAGCGAGCGGAACAGCACGTCGACGCTGGGGCGGTGCCGGTTCACCGGCGGGCCGTCGTGCAGGCGGCAGACGTACTTCGCGCCGTCCCACATCACCAGCAGGTGGTGGCTGCCGGGTGCGATGTAGGCATGGCCCGGCTGGATCGGCTGGCCGTCGCGCGCCTCGCACACGCGCATCGCCGAGCAGCGGTCCATGCGTGCGGCGAACGGCCCGCTGAAGGCGGCGGGGATGTGCTGGGTCACCAGGATCGGCGGCGCGTCCGGCGGCATCGCCTCCAGCACCACGCGCACCGCCTCGGTGCCGCCGGTGGAGGCGCCGATCGCGATGATCGGGCTGCCGCCGCGGCTGCCCGCGGTCTGCGAGCGCGGCAGCACCGCATCGGCGGAGAGCCGCGGCGCCACGTCCAGCCTGCGCACCGTGGTGCGCGCACGCGGCTTCGCCTTCGCCGCCTGCTTCACCTTGGCGCAGATCTCCAGCGCGCTGTCGCCGAAGCTGGATGCGAGGTCGCTGCTCGGCTTGGCGAGGAAATCCACCGCGCCCAGCTCCAGCGCGCGCAGCGTCACGTCGGCCCCTTCCGTGGTCAGCGACGACACCATCACCACCGGCATCGGCCTGAGCCGCATCAGGTTCTCCAGGAAGGTGAGGCCGTCCATGCGCGGCATCTCGACGTCCAGCGTGAGCACGTCGGGATCGAGCTGCTTGATCTTCTCGCGGGCGATCAGCGGGTCCGCCGCCGTGCCCACGACTTCGATGCCCGGGTCGCAGGCAAGCATGGTCGACATCAACTTGCGCACCAGGGCGGAATCGTCGACTACCAGTACGCGCACTCTTTCCATTGCTCACCTTGGCCATGCGGGCCCGTCGCCGAAGACGATGGCCCGGTCGATGCCGCGCCGGCGCCCGGCGTCAGAACAGCTCGACCTCACCCTTTATCGGATCGTTTGCCAAACGCTTGAGGTAGCCGCGCTCGTCGGCCACCAGCGCCACGTCGTCGCTGCGGCGCAGCTGGCGCACGCGCACCCGGCCGCTCTGCGGGAAGAACTGCACCTGGCGCGGATACACGTCGCCCAGATCCTCGGCCACCAGCAGCAGCCGTTCGGCGGCGAGATAGCGATGCACGAAGTCGATGTTGCGCTGGCCCACGTCGCTCATCTGCGCCAGCACGCGGCCGCCGCCGAACACCTTCACCCTGAGGTCCGCGCGCTGCCCGCCGGCCTTCAGCACCGCGTTGATCAGCTGTTCCATCGCGTCGCTGCCGTAGCGCGCCGCGCGGCCCACGGTGGCCGACCAGCCGTCGCTGGCGCCGCGCGGCTCGGGCAGCATGAAATGGTTCATGCCGCCGATGCCGCGGACCGAGTCGTGCACGCAGGCCGCCACGCAGGAACCGAGCACGGTGCTGACCAGTTCGTCCTGCGTGCCCACGTAGAACTCGCCCGGCAGCACCTTCACCACCATGCAGTTCTGGGTGGGGTCCCAGAACCGGCGCAGGTGCTCGAAGCCGGGCATGGCCTCGGGCAGCGTGGGCGTGGCCCGGCGTTCGGCCGTGCGTGCCAGCATCAGGCGCGCTTCCGGTAGACGGTGCGGCCGATCAGCTCGAAGTCGTCGTTGATGCCGTGCAGCGACTCGGAGTGGCCGAGGAACAGGTGGCCGCCCGCCGGCAACAGCGCGGCGTAGCGGCTGAACAGCCGCTGCTTGGTCGGCTGGTCGAAGTAGATCACCACGTTGCGGCAGAAGATCGCGTCGAACGGCCCGCGCATCGGCCAGTCGTGCAGCAGGTTCAGCGGCTGCACGGTCACCAGTTCGCGCAGCCGCGAATGCACGCAGGCGTAGCCTTCGTATTCGCCGGCGCCGCGCAGCAGCCAGCGGCGCCGGCGCTCTTCGCTGATGCCGTCCAGCTTGTCCAGCGGATACACGCCGTTGCGCGCCGTTTCCAGCGCCTGCGGCGACAGGTCGGTGGCGAGGATCTTCGCGTCGACGCCGGTGGCGCCGTGCTTCTCCAGCGCCTCGGCCAGCACCATCGCCAGTGCATACGGTTCCTCGCCGCTGGAACAGCCGGCCGACCAGATCCGCAGCCGGTCGCCGTCACGGCGCTTGTGTGCCAGCCACTGCGGCAGCAGCTCGCGCTCCAGCAATTCGTAGTGGTGCGGCTCGCGGAAGAACGCGGTGACGTTGGTGCTGATCGCGCTGGCCAGTTCGCCCAGCTCGCCGTTCGGATCGCTGCGCAGCAGCGCGCAATAGGCCGCGTAGTCAGGCAGGCCCAGCGCGCGCAGGCGTCGCGCCAGCCGCCCCTGCACCAGCTGGCGCTTGTGCTCGCCCAGTGCGATGCCGCAGTGCGCGTAGACGAAGTCGCGCAGGAAGCGGAACTCCGCCGCGCCGAGCAGGATCGTGCCGTCGCCCGCGGGTGCCGCATCACGCTTGATCGCAGCGGCGGCGACGGCCACGCTCAGAACTCCTTCCAGGCGCCGGCGTCCGCCGCTTCGGCGGCGACCGCGCGCGGCGGCGCCTTGCGCACGGCGGCGAACACCGCCTCGGTGGCCTTGGCCACTTCCTTCGCGCGCGCCGGCGGCACGTCCGCCGTCGCGGCATCGCCGGCGAGACGGAAGAAGCCCACCTGGCTGGTCAGGTCGCCGGCCTGCTCCTGCATGGCGCGAGCGGCGGCCGAGGCTTCCTCGACCAGCGCCGCGTTCTGCTGGGTCATCTCGTCCATTTGCATCACGGCGTTGTTGACCTGGTCGATGCCGGCCGACTGTTCCTGGCTGGCCGCGGCGATCTCGGCCACGATGTCGGTGACCTTCTTCACGCTCTCGACGATGTCGGCCAGCGCCTTGCCGGACTGGTTGACCAGTTCCGAGCCGCTGCGCACCTTCTCCTCGCTCTCGGCGATCAGGCCCTTGATCTCCTTCGCCGCGCCGGCGCTGCGCTGCGCCAAGTTGCGCACCTCGCTGGCCACCACCGCGAAGCCGCGACCCTGCTCGCCGGCGCGCGCCGCTTCCACCGCGGCGTTCAGCGCCAGCAGGTTGGTCTGGAACGCGATCTCCTGGATCAAGCCCACGATGTCGCCGATCTTGCGGCTGGAGGCGTCGATCTCGGCCATCGCGACGATCGCCTTGCCGGCCACCTCGCCACCGTGCTCGGCCTGCTCGCGGGCACCGCGCGCCAGCTGGTTGGCGTGGCTGGCGTTCTCCGCGTTCTGCTTCACGGTGGAGGTCATCTCCTCCATCGACGAGGCGGTTTCCTCCAGGCTGGAAGCCTGTTCCTGGGTGCGCTGGCTGAGGTCGTCGTTGCCGCGCGCGATCTGCTGCGCCGCGCTCGACACCGCGTCGGAACCCTGGCGCACCTCACCCACGATCGCCGCGAGACGCTCGTCCATCACCCGGAACGCGTCGAGCAGGCGGCCCAGCTCGTCCATCCGCTTCACCTTGATGCCGTGGCCCAGCCGGCCGTCGGCGATCGCGTGCGCCACCGTCACCAGGCGCGCCAGCGTGCCGCTGATCGAACGCACCAGCAGGGTCGCCACCAGCAGCGCGAAGATCAGGCCGCCGGACAGCGTGACCAGCACCAGTGCTCGCACCACGCCGTAGCGGCTGACCTGGGTGTGGTAGATCTGCTTCACCTCGTCGCCCTGCGCCCGGATCAGCTTGTCGAGCGTGTCCAGGCGCATCATCAGCCCCGGCCGCACTTCCATCTCCAGCAGGTCGCGGGTGCCGTCGTCATTCTGGCCCAGCGCGTCGTAGACATCCTTCAGGCTGCTCGCGTAGTCCGCGTCGGTGGCGCGATAGGCCTTGTACTTCGCCGCGATGTCCGCGCTGAGCGGCAGCGCCGACAGCTGCTTGTTGTCCGCGGCGATCTCCTTCTGGAGCTTCTGGGATTCGGCGACCTTCTGCTTCACCTGGTCGGCCTTGCCGATCACGTTGGCCGCCTCGCCCAGCACGACGAAGTTCATCAGCGACTTGGAGCGCAACTCGCCCATCAGCTGCGCCGGCACCATCGCCTCCTCGTAACTGTGGCGCATGCCCTCGTTCTGCCAGGACATCACGCCCAGGCCCACGCCGGCGCCCGCCACCAGCATGATCGCGAGCAGCGCGAAGGTGCCGATCAGGCGGGCCTTGACCGACAGGGTGGAAAACTTGGCGAAACGCGCGGTGAATTTCTTGATGTTCATCGTGATTCCCGAATCAGGCGGCAACTTCGACTTCGCGGACGGCCGGCAGCGCGGCATCCAGCGTTTCCACGTCTTCCGGACGCATCAGTTTCTCCACGTCCAGCAGCATCACCATGCGATCGGCATGGGTGGTCAGACCTTTGAGGTAGCGGGTGTCGACGATCGCGCCCATGTCCGGCACCGGCTTGACCGTCGCCGGGTCGATGTCGACCACGTCGGACACCGCGTCCACCACGATGCCGAACAGGCGCTCGGCCACGGCCACCACGATCATCACCGTGTTGTCGCCGTAGCTCTCGCGTTCCAGTCCGAAGCGCAGGCGCAGGTCCAGCACCGGCACGATCGCGCCGCGCAGGTTCAGCACGCCGAGCATGTACGCGGACGCCTGCGGGATGCGGGTCACCCGCGACCAGCCGCGGATCTCGCGCACCGCCAGGATGTCGACGCCGTACTCCTCGCCGGCCAGGCTGAAGGTGAGCTGCTGCACGGTGGCTGCCGTGTCCGCATGGTGTTCGTGCATGGATCGTCTACCTCGTGATGGGCGCCGCGGGGCGCCCGGCCTCGATGCTGTATCGGCGCTGCCGGGGAGGACTTGAGCACGCTTCAATCCGCAGGGTGATGGCAAAGCAATGCGCAGCGATCCCGCAGATGCCCGCCGGTAGGAGCGCACCCTGTGCGCGAATGCTCTTGGCTTCGATTAGCGCCAGAGCCATTCGCGCACAGGGTGCGCTCCTACCCGGCCCGGGCTACGCGGAGACTTTGAACAGGCTCCATGGACGCTCAGGCCGCCTTGCTGCGCCGTCCCAGCCGCACCACGCCGCCCACGTCGACGATCAGGGCCACCGAACCGTCGCTGACGATGGTGGCGCCCGACACGCCCTGTACCTGCTGGTAGTGCTTCTCCAGCGACTTGATCACCGCCTGCTGCTGGCCCACCAGCTCGTCGACCAGCAGGCCCACGCGCTGGCCGCCGTCCTCGACCACCACCACGATGCCGCGCTCGATCGCGGTGACCGCATCGGCGCAGCCGAAGGCGTGGTGCAGCCGGATCACCGGCAGGTATTCGTCGCGGAAGCGGAACACCTCGCCACCGCCGGCGGTGCGGCGCACGGCGTCGGCCGGCAGGCGCAGCGATTCGACGATGGAGATCAGCGGCACGATGTAGCGTTCGGCGCCCACCGTGGTGACCAGGCCGTCGATGATCGCCAGCGTCAGCGGCAGCGCGATGGTGAACACGCTGCCCTGGCCGGCCACGCTCTTCACGCCCACGCTGCCGCCGAGGTCGCGCACGTTGCGGCGCACGACGTCCATGCCCACGCCGCGGCCGGAAAGGTCGGTGGCCTGGGCCGCGGTGGAGAAGCCGGGCTGGAAGATCAGCTCGGCCACCTCGTCGTCGCTCAGCGGCTGGGTGGCCGAAACCAGCCCTCGCTCTACCGCCTTGGCGCGAATGCGTTCATGACTCAGGCCGGCGCCGTCGTCGCTGATCCGCACGATGATGTTGCTGCCCTCGTGGTGCGCGTCGAGCGTGAGCGTGCCGGTTTCCGGCTTGCCCGCGGCGCGGCGCTGCTCGGGCATTTCCAGGCCGTGGTCGATCGCGTTGCGCACCAGGTGCACCATCGGATCGCCGATCTTCTCCAGCACGGTCTTGTCCAGCTCGGTGTGCTCGCCGTGCAGCTCCAACCGCACCTGCTTGCCGAGCTTGCGCTCGAGGTCGCGCACCAGGCGCGGGAAGCGGTTGAACACGCTGCCGATCGGCAGCATGCGGATGCGCATCACGCTGTCCTGCAGCTCGCGCGTGTTGCGCTCCAGCTGGGCCAGCCCCTCGCGCAGCCGCTCCAGCTGCGAAAGATCGAAATGCTCGCCGATGTCGCTGAGCATGGACTGGGTGATCACCAGCTCGCCCATCATGTCGATCAGCGCATCGACCTTGTCGATGCCCACGCGGATCGAGCCGCCATCGGCATGGCCTGCAGTGCTCGCGACGGTGGCCTCGCGTGCCGGCGCCGGCGTTTCCGCAGCAGGCGTCGCCGCTGCGATTGGCACCGGCGTTGCCACGACGGCTTCGGTCGCGGCCGCGGTCAGCGGCGCGATGGCGAGTTCGCAGTCGCCGTCCAGCCAGTCGAATACGGCGTCGAGATCCGCGCGTGCCACCGCACCGTGCAGGCGCAGTTCCCAGCCGAGATGGCACTGGCCAGGATCGAGCGCGGCGAAGTCCGCGGGCGCGGATTCGGTCACGAAGGCGCGCAGCACTTCCAGCCGGCCCAATGTCTGCAATTCGTTGAACACGCGGAGGGGATCGTTGCCGGTCTGCAGCAGGTGCGGCAGCGCAACGAAGCGGATCGCCCAGCCGGTGGCCGGCGCGGCCGACGCCTGCACCGCGACGGGCGCCGGCGCGCCCGCGACCAGCTGCGCCAGCTCGGCGCGCAGCGCCTCGCTGCCGGCGTCGGCCGCGGGCTGGCCGCGACTGGTGCGGTCCAGCATGCCGCGCAGGCAGTCGAGCGAGCGCAGCAGCAGGTCGATCAAGCCGGCATCCACCGCGCGGCGTTCGCTGCGCACTTCCTCCAGCAGCGATTCGGCCACGTGGGTGAACGCGGCCATGTCGGCGAAGCCGAACGTCGCCGCGCCGCCCTTGATCGAATGCGCCGCGCGGAAGATGGTGTGCACCAGCTCGTGGTCGGTCGAGCCCGAGTCCAGCGCCAGCAGCGCCGCCTCCATCGCGTCGAGGCCTTCGCGGCTTTCCTCGAAGAAGGTCTGGTGGAACTGGCTGAGATCAACCGTGGCCATCGATGCCCCTTAACCCAGCACGCGCTTGACGGTGGCCAGCAGCTGCTCGGGGTCGAACGGCTTGACCAGCCAGCCGGTGGCGCCGGCGGCCTTGCCTTCCATCTTCTTCTCGGTGTGCGACTCGGTGGTGAGCATCAGGATCGGCACGCCCTTGTACTCGGGCTTCGCGCGCAGCGCGCGCACCATGCTGATGCCGTCCATCACCGGCATGTTGACGTCGGCCAGCACCAGGTCGAACGCGCTGCCGCCGGCCGCATCCAGCGCCAACTGGCCGTTCTCGGCCTCGGTCACCTCGTGGCCCGCGCCGCGCAGGGTGAAGGCCACCATGCCGCGCATCGAAGCCGAATCGTCTACCGCGAGAATCTTTGCCATGCTGCCACCTCGTTCAGGCCGGCCGGGCGGCCGGCAGTTCCAGAATCTTCGCCAGGCCCAAGAGCCCGGCCGCGTCGTTCAGGGCCGCGCTGCTGCCGCGCCAAGCCAGCGCGCCGCCGCGACCGTCCAGCGCGCGGCGCAGCAGCACCAGCAGCTGCAGCGCGGCGGTATCCACGCGCTCCACCTGGCTGCCGTCGAGCTCGACGGCGCCGCCCGGCAAGGCCGCCACCAGTTCGGTGTGCAGCGCCGCCAGGGTGGCCATGCGGCAGTCCGGCGGCAGCACCACCGCCTCGCCTGCCGCCTGTTCGCCGTCCCGTTTCGCCGCCCGCTTGCCGGCCATGCCCATCGCTCCGTTCGCGCCCGTTGGCGCCGACTGCTGGGCTTATCGGCCGCGCTGGTGCACGCTTTAGGCCCATTTGCCGGTCCGGCGACGTCGCCTCAAGTTCGTGCGAAAACGGTCGATGTCCTTTGGGACGAGCCCGCTCTCGACACCACCCTCCACGCGCAGGAATCCGCTTGATCATCCAGCCGACCAGCCTTGCCGCCCTGACCTGGGCCGGCGCCGCCTCTGGCAGCGCCGCGCCGAGCTGGCGCATCGGCAGCGTGCTGCTGGCGCGGCCGCTGGGCGTGAATGCGCAGGGCCTGCAGGTCCTGCAGATCGGCACGCTGACGGTGGAGGCCGACGTGGCCGGCGGACAGCTGCCCGCACAATTCCAGGTGCGCGTGCTGAGCCTGGGCGCCCAGCCGCAACTGGAGATGCTCGCGCAGCCGAGCGACCCCGTGCTGCAGCGCGCCCTGCGCGAGCGCCTGCCGCAGCAGAACGGTTACGCGCCGCTGCTGGCCACGCTGGACGCGCTGGCCCAGCGGCCGGTGCTGCGCCAGTTGCCGCCGGAACTGCGCAACGCGCTCGCCCTGCTCGAACAGGCCATGCCCAGCCCGGCGGAGGTCACCCGCGGCGAAGGCCTGCGCGTGGCGATCGAACACAGCGGGCTGTTCCTCGAATCCCTGCTTGCGCGTCCGCCGGGCCAACCGGCGCCCCCGCTGCAGGACGACTGGAAGGGTGCGCTGCTGCGCCTGGTCGCCTTGCTCGACCGTCGCGCGCCGGCACCGTCGACGCGGAACACCGGCGACACCGCACCCCCCATGCTGCAGCGCGGCCTGCAGGCGCAGCCGCGCGCGTCCCTGCCGCCGTCGCTGCTGGCGGGCGACGAAGTGGAGCCGCTGCTGGATCGCCTGCAAGGCGACGTGAAGGCCGCACTGGCGCGGGTCGAGGTAGCCCAGCTGGAGTCCGCCAGCGGCCCGCTGCCGGCGTGGATGATCGAGATTCCGCTGCACGGCGTGGACGGCCGCGACGTGCTGCAACTGCAGCTGGAATACGCCATCGACACCGGCGACGGCAGCCGCGGCTGGAACCTGGGCTTCGCGCTGGACCTGCCCGCGCTGGGCGCGGTGCAAGGCGAATTGCAGCTGCGCGAGCCGCGCCTGTCGGTGCGCCTGTGGGCCGCGCAAGCCGATACCGTGCAACGGCTGGAGCGCCAGTTCGGCGCGCTGCGCCAGCGCCTGGCCGCCTGCGGCCTGCTGCTCGACCAGCTGAGTTGCCAACTGGGCCTGCCCGAGCCGCCGAACCGCTACAGCGCCGTGCTGCTGCAGGCCACCGCATGAGCACGTCGACATGAACCCGCCGACTTCTCCTCCCGCGCGCCGGGTCAGCCTGCGCCTGTCCGCGCCCGGCAGCGGCGAGACGCGCGCGCTGCCACCCGAGTCGCTGGAAAGCCTGCGCGCCCGCGCGCAGGCACTGGGCCTGCCGCTGCACTCCGATCCGCAGATCGCCGCCCTCTTGGCCGGCCTGCGCCTGCGCGACGACGTGCCGGTGCTGCTCTACGCTGCGGCGGCTTCGGTGTTGGCCGCGGTCTATGACGCGGCGGAGGAGCAGGGCTGATTCACGCCACTGGCGCGCGCATCGCGAGGATCAGGTCCCGCCTCGTCACGCGACAGTCCAAAGCACGCGACCAGTGGTCCGGTATCCACGCCTTCGCACGCGAGTTGTCTTGCCAGCAAGTGGACCTGAAACCGCTCTGGAACCCAGGCTGTAGTGGCTAACCCGAAGCACCCGCGCACCTCGTCCAGCAGCCGCGGCGACTTGCCTGCGTCGGCATGCATATCGGCGTTTTCGGGGGTGATATGACATACACACCTCATTTCGCCAGATATGCATACCAGCATCCGCCTATGCGGCGAGCCGAGACAGCCGGGCAAGTCCTTGATGGTTTGCAGGATTTCCCCGCTTGACGGTGCCTCAGCGAGCGTGGAGCATGGCACGCATATGCCCCGATCTGGGGACTACTAAGCGTTAGGCCGCTAATGAATCCATACGAGGAAATTGAGCAAAGAGCGAGAGCCGCTGAGTCCTTACAGGATTCTGCTGCTGTTCTCTCAGATCTTCTCTCGGGCGGCTTCTCGGTCTGGATGGATGGATCGCTTTACAGCATCAAGCAACTAGTCGCGCGTGTTCAGGGACTTCAGATCCATGTCTACGCCAACGAACATTCTCCACCCCACTTCCATGTAAAAAGCCCGGACATAGAGGCTTCCTTCACTATTCAAGACTGTGCTTTCATGCATGGCAATATCGGTGGGCGCGAAAAAAATTTGATCCAATGGTGGTATGAGCGGTCCCGGCCACAACTTGTTTCCGCGTGGAACTCCACGAGGCCATCCGATTGCCCAGTTGGGCCCATCAGTGAGTAGTACGCGGCCTAACCGTTCAAGGCGGACGGCTACGCCGCCGCTTAACTCCAGCGTTAGGCGCCACAGGATTCGAGGCATGTCAAAGCAACAGACGGAGCGGCAGCGTTACTTGGGTTTTGGTATCAGCATTGGCGTTGCGATTGGGTGTGGCCTCGGAATAATCTTTGGCAATCTCGCTCTAGGTATCGGCCCGGGTATTGCAATCGGCGTCCTGTTTGGGATTGCGTTAGGCAAAAAGCACGCAGCCAAATCTGGCACCGACAGCAGCGAGGACGATGCTGGCGGCGTCTAACATTTCCGTAAGAGACTTCCGATCAAGCCCGGGCGCATGATGCTTTTGCCCTGAGCTTTCGGGCCACTGCTGGTCATGGTGTTGTCCTGTTTTCTACGTGCTGCGCGTCAGTGCTGTGCGTGCTGCAACGAGTGTCAGACGGCATTTCCGTAACCGGTCTTGTTGAGCCGATGTGGCCGACTCGGACCTCTGTATAAACCGCACCCGAAGACCTCTTTCGTTCATCGGACTGTCCGGGGCTCGGGGATCGGCCGAAGCGCCGTTTGGACGTCCATCCAGTTAGCCAGGTTCTCTCCGGGGTGGTCTGACCTGTTGTCTACCGTATCGCGCTGACGATGGAGCGAAACTTCTTCTAGGCCACGTGCATCGCGTGGCTTTGCCGGTGCATCGGGTGGTTCAGGCACGCGTGCGGGTCGTAGTCCACGTCGTGCGCCAGTACCGCCCAGATCTGCCGGGCGTGCTTGTTGGCGATGGCCACGATCACCTTGCCGAAGGGCAGGCGCCCATCGAGTGAGCGTATCCACAGCTGTTCCGGGGTGGCCTTCTCCGTGGCCACGGCCTTGGCGCGCTGCAGGCTGCTGCGGGCACCCTGGATCAGCAGCGTGCGCAGGTACGCATCACCGCGGCAGCTGATGCCACCCAGTTGTGCATGCCCGCCGCTGGAATGTTGCGTGGGCACCAAGCCGAGCCATGCAGACATCTGCCGCCCCTGTTTGAACTCGCGGGCGTTGCCCACCGTGGCCACCGCCGCATCGGCGGTGATCGGGCCGATGCCCACCATGGCGCGCAACTGCACGCACCGCGCGTCCTGACGCGCGTGGGCTTCGATGCGGGCATCGCACGCGTCGAAGTGCAGGCGCACCTGCGTCCAGTGATCGGCCAGGTCACGCAGCAACTCCTTGAACTCGGCGGGCAGTGCGAGCTGCGCATCCAGGTCCGCCAACCGTCGACGCAGCGCCCGATCGCTCTGCGCCACGATCACGCCGAACTCGGCGAGCAGGCCACGGATGCGATTGCCGATGGCGAGCGATTCGGCCTTGTAGCCCTCGCGCACCCGATGCCACGACAGGCGCACCTGCTGGTCGATGTCCTTGACCGGCACGAAGCGCATGTTGCCCTGGCGCGCCGCGGTGGCAATCGCCTCGGCGTCGGCGCGATCGTTCTTGCTGCGCGAGCTCTTGCGGAACGGTTTGACGAACTGGGCGGCCATGATCTTCGGCTGCAAGCCGTACGCCTGGCAGCGCCGCGCCCAATGATGTGCCCCGCTGCATGCCTCCATCGCCACCACCGTGCCCGCCGGCAGCTGCGGCAGCCACGCGATAAACGCATCGCGACGCAGATCCTGCCGCCGCCGCACGTGGCCGGCGCCGTCCATCTCGCACGCCGAAAACACGCTCTTCGCCAAGTCCACACCCAGGGTTATAGTGCTCATGGAGACTTCCTCTTCTGCTGACGGTTGTGTCGCAACACCATCATGGCCTTCGAGGCCGAAAGGGGAGGAAGTCTCTTTTTACTCGTTCAAGGCGGACGGCTTCGCCGCCGCTTAACTCTAGCGTTAGCCGTTCAAGGGGGATGTCATGAATGTTACGGAGCTTAAGGATTGGCTTGCCTTCCTCAACAGCACGCCGGATCCCGTAAAGAGCTATCTACTCAAACTATTCTGGGTGCTTGTTGCACTGTTACTTCTCTCGGCAATTCTAAAAATTCTCTTTAGTAAACAGTTTAGGGAGCTGTACGCCGCTCTTGCAAAAGGAGCCAACTTCGCCGCTCAGCTTGGAAAAGCAGCGGCGTCAGGGGCTGGCAAGGCCCTGGAGCTGCCTGAGCCCTATCCACGCATTGCAAAATTCTTTGCCATTGTATTTATGGCAAATAACTATGCAGCGGCGTTCGTCTTCGGTGTTTTTGCATTGATAGTAGGCGTGCTGTCTGTCACATCTTCTGTGCCCAGTTTTTTGGCAAGAACGGCTGCAATGCTTATCACATTCGCACTTGTGTATTTTGCTTGGTTCTTCTTCGCTCAAGCTGAGCATGATCGTGTTCGTCTGTTCAATCGCCGTGAGAACTCGGCAAGCGGCTAACAATTCGTCCAAGCGGACGGCTCCGCCGCCGCTTAACTCCAGCGTTAGGCCGCACAACAATGGAGGGGCCCATGAATGGCGCTCAGGTTCTCGTCGCGTTGGCGGCGCTTGTCTCACTGGTTGGCTGTGCCAACACAGGTGCGGTTAAGCCGCCAACTTGGCTTTCAGGCTCCTACGAGGGCACCCTGTCGGCACCGGCTGCCGTGGGCTGCGGTCTCCCGTCAATGCTTGAGCCGTTCACTTGGACTATCTCGGTCGATGGTGATGACTTTCTACTCGTCTCCAAGTCGCCGTACGGAAATACCTTCACGTTCAAATCGAAGCTTCGCAGCGAGGGTGAACATTGGCTGTTATCTGGTTCTTTAGAAACCACTTCGAAGTCCCTCGGCAATGGCACTTTCGTGGGCCGCCTTTACGCGGCCGATCATGGCGTCATCTTCGCCCACTCGGTCCAGTCAGCCACGAATCCAGATTGCCACGAGGAAGGTGCAGCGCTCGCGGGTGCCAGGGATCGCCGGACCTGAGTGCCTCCCGGGTACCGCCTAACCCTTCGCTCAACCGGACGCAAACCCGCTACGTGGGTTCGCGCCGGTTACCTCAAGCGTTAGGCGGCCCCGGGCACCAGGAAACTTTGAACCGGCTCTTACAAAGCCGGCACGCGCATCGCGAGGATCAGCGTCGCCTCGTCGCGCGACAATCCGCAGCAGGCGACCAATTGCTCGACATCGGCGCCTTCGCGCGCGAGTTGCTTGGCCAGCTCCCACGAGCGCCCGAGCGTTGCCGGCCGTTCCACCTGACCGAGTTGCCGTTCGAGCCGGCCCAGCGCGGTCACCAGCATCGAGGTGGGCACGTCGGTACTGGTGCCGGCGGCGTTCTGCCACAACGCATCGACGCGTTGATGCAGCCGACGGGACTGCCGCCACAGTCGCAGCAGCAGCAGGGTCTGGCCGGTGGCCAGCAGGAGCAGCGCGAGTACGCCCAGTTCAAGCCACATCGTCGTCTCCTTCCAGCCGGTACAGCCGGCGCGCGTCGAGCAGGGCCACGAAGCCGTCCCGCCAGGGCAGCACGCCGCTGACCGGATCGTCGTCGCGGCTGGCACGGCCCGGTGGCGGCGGTGCGATCTCCAGGCCGTCGCGGTCGATCAGTTCGCCGACCGCGTCGACCTTGAGGCCGAGCGAATGGCCGGCATGCGCCAGCATCACGATGCGCACCGCGAGCGGATCGGCGGCGGGCTCTGCCGGCAGGCCCAGCCGACGGCGGCCGTCCATCACCGGCACGATGCGCCCGCGCAGGTGGCGCACGCCGAGCAGGTCGGCGGCGGCGCCGGGCACCGGGGTCAGTTCCTCCTCGCGGATCACCTCGCTGACGTCGGCCAGCCGCGCGGCGTACAGCTGCGCACCGATGCGGAACGACAGCCAGTGGCGATCCGCTCCGGCGTGGTCGGAAGCATGGCTGTTCATGGCGTAGCCCTGGCCTGGATCGCGCTACCGGATGCGCTGTCCGAGGGGATGGTGGCGGCCGGCACTTCCGCGTGAGCCGTGGCGGCCGGCGCTTCGGCCGGCGCAGCCTTCGTCGCCGCTGCCGATTGCAAAGGCTCGATCACCTGCACGGTGGGCAACATGCCCGGCGCGGTCGCTTCGGCGATGCCGGGTTGCCGGTCGAGTTCGCCGATGGTGCTGCGCTCGCGCTGCGGCGCCGAGCCTTCGCCCATCACCACCACCAGCACGCGGCGGTTCTCGTTGCGGCCTTCCACGGTGTCGTTGTCGGCCACCGGATGCATCTCGCCCCAGCCGATGATGCCGAGCCGGTCCGGCACGATGCCGTTGTTGACGAACAGCCGCGCCACGCTGCCGGCACGCGCCGCCGAGAGTTCCCAGTTCGAGGGATACAGCGCGGTGTTGATCGGCACGTCGTCGGTGAAGCCTTCGACCCGCAACGGATTGGCGAAGCCCGCCAGCACCGCGGCGAGATTGTGCAGCACGCCCTGCGCCGGCACGGACAGCTGCGCCACGCCACTGGGGAACAGGATGTCGGTGCGGATCTCGATCTCCAGCCACTGCCCGTTGTTGCGCACCACCACCTGCTTGCGGTCGATCAGCGCCTGCAGCGCCTTGCGCACATCGGCCTCGATGCGCTTGAGGTTGGCCGGTGGCGTGGTCTGGTGCGCGATGTCACGGCCGTTGCCGCCCTGCAGCGCCACCGGATGCGGCGGGATCGGCACGGCGATCGGCACCGCCGCGGAACCCGCCTGCCCGGCCGGCGTGGCGATCGCGGGGTTGACGTTGTGCGGCCGCACCCGGGTGGGCGGCAGTGGCGCAACCGCGTGGCTGGAGCCGTTGAACGCCTCGATCAGCGATTCGGACATCACGCGGAACTTGCCTTCGTTGACCACCGAGACCGCGTACATCACCACGAAGAAGGCCAGCAGCAGGGTCATCAGGTCGGCATAGGGAATCGCCCACGCCTCGTGGTTCACGTGGTCCTCGTGCTTGTGCCGCCTCATGCCACGTAACCCTGCAGGCGCGACTCGATCTGGCGCGGGTTGTCGCCCTGGGCGATCGACACCAGGCCCTCGATCAGGATCTCGCGCATCCGCGTCTGCTTGTTGATCAGGCCCTTCAGCCGCGCCGCCATCGGCAGCATGAACAGGTTCGCCAGCGCCACGCCGTAGATGGTGGCGACGAAGGCCGCCGCGATGCCGTGGCCGAGCTTGGACGGGTCGGCGAGGTTCTGCATCACCGCCATCAGGCCCATCACCGCGCCGATGATGCCCAGCGTGGGCGAGTAGATGCCGGCGTTCTCGTACACCTTGGCGCCGGCCAGGTCGGTGGCCTCGCGGGTTTCCAGGTCCACCTCCAGCACGCCGCGGATCGCCTCCGGCTCGCCGCCGTCGACCAGCAGCTGCAGACCCTTCTTCACGAACGGGTCGGACTCGGACTCGATCTGCGGCTCCAGGCCCAGCAGGCCCTGCCGGCGCGAGATCTCGCTCCAACCCACGATGCGGCTGATCAGGTCGTCCGGCCGGTGTTGCGGTGGCTTGAAGACCATCGCCATCATCTTCAGCGCGCGCTTGAGCACCTTGCCCTGGTTCTGCACCAGCAATGCCGCCAGCGTGCCGATGAACACGATCACGAACGCGGCGGGGTTCCACAGCGCGTCGACCGTGGAGCCCTTGAGGATGGTGCCGACGATGATGACCACGAAGGCCAGGATCGTGCCGATGATGCTGATCAGATCCATGATGTTAGAGCCTGTTTACGATCCCCAAGCGCCCCGCGCCAGGAGCTGTTTGCGCGCAGGCCAAGGAAGAACGAAGGAGTGGACGTCCGTCCACGACTGAGTGATGACGCAGGCATGCGGGCAAACAGGCCCGGCCCCGGAATTGATAGGTGCCGGGGTTGCCATCGAGTGGCCGCCATGCGGCAGCGCGCGGCTTGGCCTGCCAGCCAGGCAGGCGCTGCGCCACGCCCTACCACCTGGCGGCCACTCGATGACAACGCGGGGTGCTTGGGGATCATAAACAGGCTCTTAGCCGGTCTGCGCGAGGGGGAGGGGAGACGGCGCGGCGCCGTCGGCGAGACCGGCCAGCTCCATCACCAGCGCCAGCCGGCCGTCGCCGGTGACGGTGGCGCCGGCGACGCCGGGCACGTCGGCGAACAGGTGGCCGAGCGGCTTGACGATGACGTCCTCGCGGCCGAGCACCTCGTGCACCAGGCAGCCCAGCCGCTGGTGGCCGATGTGCAGCACCGCCACGTGGCGCACCGGCTCGGCCGCCACGCCGGCCCAGTCGACCAGGTCGACCAGCGGCAGCGCACGGCCGCGGTGACGCGCGACCAGGCGGCCGTCGAGCAGGCAGTCCTGGCCCGCGGCCAGTTCGAACACTTCTTCCACGTTGCCCAGCGGCAGCGCCAACAGACGCTGACCCACACGCACCATCAGCACGCGCAGCACCGCCAGGGTGAGCGGCACGGCGAGTTCCAGCTCGCTGCCGTGGCCGAGGCGCGAATGCACGGCCAGCGTGCCACCCAGCTCGGTGATGCGGGTCTTCACCACGTCCATGCCGACGCCGCGGCCGGAGACATCCGACACCGTGGCGGCAGTGCTGAAGCCGGGGCGGAAGATCAGTTCGTAGCACTCGGCCTCGGACAGCCGCGCGGCCTGCGCCGCGTCGATGACGCCCTTCTCCACCGCCTTGCGGCGCAGGATTTCCGGAGCCATGCCGCGGCCGTCGTCGCTCACCGTGATCACGATGCGCTCGCCACGCTGGCTGGCCGACAGCACCACGCGGCCCTTGCGCGGCTTGCCGCCCTGCTCGCGCAGGTCCGGCGCTTCCACGCCGTGGTCGAGCGCGTTGCGCAGCAGGTGGATCAGCGGATCGGCGAGCGCCTCGACCAGGCTGCGGTCGAGATCGGTGCCCTCGCCTTCCAGCACCAGTTCCACTTCCTTGCCGAGCTGGCGGGCGAGGTCGCGCACGATGCGCGGGAAGCGCTGGAACAGCCGGCCCACCGGCTGCATGCGCATGCCCATCACCGCGCCTTGCAACTCGTCGGTGATGCGGTCCAGCTCGCCGGCCGCGGCGGCCAGCGTCTCGCTGCCGTGACGCGCGGCGAGGCTGAGCAGGCGGTTGCGCGCCAGCACCAGTTCGCCGGCGTGGTTGACCAGCAGGTCCAGCCGCGCGGTGTCCACGCGCACCGTGGTCTCGGCGGCCGGCGCGGCATGACGCGCCGACGGCGCAGGCGCGACAGCGGGCGCAGATACGGGTGCCGCGATTGGCGCGGCAGCGATACCGGGCTGGCCGCCCGCGTCTTGCAAGCCAGGCTGGCCGCTCGTGGCTTGCAACCCGGGCTGGCCGCCCTTGCCGTGCAGCGTGTCCAGCAGCGCCTCGAATTCGTCGTCGTCGATCGTTGCGTCCGGTGCCGGCGCGGGCGGCAGGACGGTCGGCGCTACCGTGCCCGGTGCGGCGGTGCCGTACAGGCTGTCGAGCAGCGCCTCGAACTCGCTGTCGTCGATGGCGCCGCCCGCCGGTTCGGGCGACGGCGCAGGTACAGGCGCCGGTGCAGGTGCGGCGGCGGGCTTGCCGCCACGCGGCAGCAGCGCCTGCAACAGTTCGGCGGGCGGCATCGCCAGCGACGTGCCGGCGCCGAGCGCGGCCATCATCTCGACCAGCCGGTCCAGCGTCTGCAGCAGCGCGTCCATGTAGCTGGCGTCGAGCCGCACGGCGCCGTTGCGGGCCAGGTTGAGCAGGTCCTCGGCGTGGTGGCACAGCTGCACCATCGGTTCCAGCGCGAGGAAGCCCGCGCCGCCCTTGACCGTGTGGAAGGCGCGGAACACGGCATTCAGCAGCTCGCCGTCGTCCGGCGCCGCTTCCAGCCCGACCAGCTGCTCGCCCAGCCGCTCGACGAGTTCGCCGGCCTCGACCAGGAAGTCCTGGCGCAGCTCGTTGTCGAAATCCGCGTTCACCTAGAACCCGAATTCGCTGAGCAGCCGGTCGGCATCCTCCTGGCTGGTCACCTTGGCCACGTCGACCGGCGCCTCGACGCCGGCCAGCGCGCCGGTGAGGCGCACCAGCTCCAGCAGCGAGGATTCCACCGTGCCGATGAAGCTGGCGACCTTCTTGATGCGCTGGCCGGTGAGGTCCTGCCAGGACTGCGCCACCACCATGTCGCCGAGACCGGCGCGGCAGCTGTCGGCGAACGTGGCGGCTTCGCGCGCCAGCGCGGCGGCGGGTTCGTCACCCTCGGCCTGCTGCAGCACGTCCCAGGCGTTGCGCGCCAGCGACTCGGCCTGCGGTCGCAGGCGCTCGGCGAAATCGATGCTGCGGTTGGCGGCGTTCGCGCTCATTTCCAGTACGTCCTGCAGGTGCTGGCGCGCGTCGGCCACGATGCCGGGCACGCCTTCCTGCGCCAGCTCGCCGCCGAGGCGGCGCACGGCGTCGTGCAGTTCGCGGGCGAGCTGGCCCAGCGCGCGGAACAGGTGCTGCTCGCGCTGGCGCACCATCGTGTCCAGCGCGTGCTCGAAGGCGGGGCCTTCCGGGCTGTTCAGCAGATCGCGCAGCTCGGGCGGCAGGCTGTCGTCGACGGCGAGAGGTAGGACGGCATTCATGCGCTGGCTCCGCTGGCGGCGATCCGTTCGAAGATCTTGGTGAGTTTTTCCCTGAGCGTGACCGCGGTGAACGGCTTGACGACGTAGCCGTTCACGCCGGCCTGGGCGGCGGCGATGATCTGGTCGCGGTTGTTCTCGGCGGTGACCATCAGCACCGGCAAGCCCTTCAGCGCAGCCTCGGCGCGGATCGCGCGCAGCAGGTCGATGCCGGTCATGTTCGGCATGTTCCAGTCGGTCACCACCAGGTCGAACGGCTGGCTGCGCAGCATGATCATGGCGTTCTCGCCGTCGTCGGCTTCCTGGATCAGCGTGTTGGTGAAGCCCAGCTCGACCAGCAGGTTCCTGACGATGCGCCGCATGGTGGAGAAGTCGTCCACCACCAGGATTTTCATGTTCTTGTCCAAACGTCTGCTCCGGGTGCAATGGGCCGCATGTGGCCCCGGGGATGGTGGGATGGCGTGGACTCAGTCGCGCCAGCCGGCCAGTTGCGCGCGCAGCCGGATCACGGCCTGGCCGTGGATCTGGCACACGCGCGACTCGCTGACGCCGAGCACGGCACCGATTTCCTTGAGGTTCAATTCCTGTTCGTAGTACAGCGACATCACCAGTTGCTCGCGCTCGGGCAGCGCGCCGATCGCCTCGACCAGCGCCGCGCGCATGCCGTGGTGCTCGATGCCTTCGTCCGGGCCGAGGCTGTTCTCGTCGGCCACGTCGAGCACGCCGGTGTCCTCGCCGTCGTCCGAGGAGGTGAGGCTGAGCAGGCGCGAGGAGGTCGCGTCGGCGAGCACCTGGTGGTATTCCTCCGCGCTCATGCCGAGCCGGCGCATCACTTCGGCGTCGTCCGCCACGGCACCGGTCTCGGCCTCGATCTGGCGGATCGTCTCGGCCACTTCGCGGGTCTTGCGGTGCACCGAGCGCGGCGTCCAGTCGGCGCGGCGCAATTCGTCCAGCATCGCGCCACGGATGCGGATGCCCGCAAACGTCTCGAAGCTGGCGCCCTTGTCGTGGGCAAAGTGGCGCGCTGCCTCCAGCAAACCGATCATTCCCGCCTGGATCAGGTCGCCCACGTCGACGCTGGCCGGCAACCGCCCCATCAGGTGATAGGCGATCCGCCGGACCAGCGGCGCGTGCCGACGTACCAGTTCGTCGGCACTCTCGCGGGAGAGTTGCAGATATTCCGAAGCCGCGTTCATCCCGGCATACCCCCGGCCGGAGCCGTCCGGCCACCGAAGAAGGAGATACGGTCGAGACCCGCATGCTCGGGCTCGATCCACTTATCGACCGCACCGGCCAGTTTCTTGAATGCCCGCGCCGACGGGCTGGACGGCCACAGCTCGACCACCGCGGCCTGGCGCCGGATCGCCTGGCGCAGGCGCTCGTCGTGCGGCACCCAGCCGCTGAATTCGATCGCCACGTCGAGGAAGCGGTCGCTGACCCGCGCCAGCTTCTGGTGCAGTTGCCGCGCCTCGCCCTCGTTGCGCGCCATGCTGGCGACCATGCGCAGGCGGCGCACGCCGAAGTCGCGGCTGAGCACCTTGGCCAGGCCGTAGGCGTCGGTCAGCGAGGCGGGCTCGTCGCACACCACCAGGATCACCTCGGCGGCGGCGGCGGCGAACATCGTCACGCTGTCGGACAGGCCCGCGGCGGTATCCACCAGCAGGTACTCGGGCGGTCGCGCCAGCTCGTCGAAGGCACGGATGATCGCGGCCAGTTCGTTGTTGCCCAGCTGCGCCAGCCGGCGCGCGCCGGAACCGGCCGGCACCACCTGCAGGCCGCAGGCCGCGGGCAGCAGCAGTTCCTGCAGCGTGCATTCGCCGTCGAGCAGGTGGCCGATGTGGCGCGACGGCGCGAGGCCGAGCATCACGTCGACGTTCGCCAGCCCGGTGTCGGCATCCAGCAGCATCACCTCGCGGCCGGCGCCGGCCAGCGCCACGCCGAGGTTCACCGCCAGCGTGCTCTTGCCCACGCCGCCCTTGCCGCCGGCCACCGCGATCGTCTGGCAGTGCCGGCGCGCGCCCGCCACCGCGGACAGCAAGCCGTCGGCCTGGTGGCCGGCGCCCGCCTCCGCGACGGGGCGGCCGACCATCGCCGCCAGCATCTGCCGCAGTCCCGCCGCCTGGTTCATCGCGAGCACCCCGTTCATGCCTGCGCCACGGCGAGGCCGAAGCGCTCGGCCATCAGGTCGTCGTCGGGAAGCTCACTCTTGAGGGACTGCGCGGCGCGGCACACCAGCACGCGCGCGTCGGCGGTGGCGATGTCCTCGGGCACGCGCTGGCCGTCGGTGACGTAGTCCAGCGGCAGGCGGTTGCGGATCAGCACCGACAGCGCGCCGCCCAGCTTCGGCGCCTCGTCCAGTTTGGTCAGGATGCAGGCATGCGGCTTCAGCGCGCGGTAGGCGCGCACCGCGTCCTCCAGCGAGGAAGTCTGCGCGTTGGCCGCCAGCACCAGGCAGGAGCGCAGCTCGCCGGTGTCGGCGAGGATCTCCAGCTGCTGCGCCAGCCGCGGGTCGCTGCCGGCCATGCCGGCGGTGTCGATCAGCACGGTGTGGCGGCCCTGCAGCATCTCCAGCACCTTGCCCAGGCTGCGCGCGTCGTAGGCGGGATAGACCTGCACGCCGAGCAGGCGCCCGTAGTGCTCCAGCTGCGCGGCGGCGCCGATGCGGTAATGGTCGGTACTGACCAGCGCCACGCGCCCGGCGCCGTGGCGCATCACCGCTCTCGCAGCGAGTTTCGCAATGGTCGTGGTCTTGCCCACGCCGGTGGGGCCGACCAGGGCGACCACGCCGCGGTCGTCGTCGCACAGCTGGCGGCCGCTCACCGCGAGGCTGCGGCTGAGCATGCCCAGCGGCAGGTAGCGCGCCTGGTCGGCGTTGAGCTGCTCCGGCAGTTCGGCCACCAGGGTGCGCGCGACGTCGGCCTCGATGCCGAGCCGGGTCAGCTCGCGCAGGATGCGCGCGCGCAGCGGCTGGCGCCGCTCCATGTCGTTCCACGCGAGGCTGGACAGCTGCAGCTCCAGCATCGCGCGCAGGTCGCCCAGCTCGCTGCGCAACTGTGCGGTGTCGCGCGCGGCGCGCTCCATCAGCGGATGCATCGCCGGTGGTTCCGCCGCGACCGCGGCGGCCGGCGCGGCGACGGTATGCAGGCGACGCGGCGCGGGTGGCGGCGGCACCGACGGCTTCGCGGGGGCGACGGCGCGCGACGCCTGCGCCGCAGCCGCAAGCGGCGCCGGCTCGGCCTTCGCTTCCTTCGCCTCCGGTGCGGACGGCGGCGGCGCGGCGGGCGCGCCGTGCCGGGCGGCCTCGCGCACCAGCGCCTCGTCGTAGTCGATCGCGGCGATCACCTCGATGCCGTCGTCCATCCGGCGCGTGGACAGGATCACCGCATCCGGCCCCTGCTCCTCGCGCACCTCGCGCATCGCCTGGCGCATGTCGGGCGCCACGAAACGTTTGATCTTCATGCGTGCTTGCTCCGCGAGCGGAATCCGGAAGTCGCGCTCGGTGATCCGTCATCAGCCAGGACGCCGCAAATTCGCCGCGCCGACCGCCTTTCCGAATTCCGCATGCCGATATCCAAGTCCCTGCTCCTCAACGCCCCAAGGCCTGCACCAGTCGCACCCGACGGTTGTCGGGCACCTCGTTGTAGGCGAGCACGTGCAGGTTTTGTGCCACGTGCCGGGTGAAGCGCGCGAGCCACGGCCGCAGCAGCGGCGCGACCAGCAGCACCGCGGGTTCGCCGCTCATTTCCTGGCGGCGCGCGGCCTCGGCCACGCTCTGCTGCAGGCGGTCGGCGAGGCCCGGTTCCACCGCGGCGCCCGCCACGCCGCCGGACATCGAGCCGAGCAGGATCTGCTCCAGCTCCGGCGCCAGCGTGATGACGGGGACCTCGGTGCCCAGCCCGGCAATCTCCTGCACGATCTGCCGGCCCAGCGCCACGCGCACGGCGGAGGTGAGGACGCCGGGATCCTGACTCTGCGCCGCGTGCTCCGCCAAGGATTCGACGATGCCGCGCATGTTGCGGATCGGCACACGCTCGGCCAGCAGGTTCTGCAGCACCTTCACCACCACGCCCAGGGTGAGGCGCTTGGGCACCAGGTCCTCGACCAGCTTCGGCGCGCCCTGCGCGAGGCGGTCGAGCAGTTGCTGCACGTCCTGGTGGCTGAGCAGTTCGTGCGCGTGGCCTTGCAGGATGTGCGAGAGATGGGTGGCGATCACCGTGGCCGGGTCGACCACGGTGTAACCGTAGCCCTGCGCCAGCTCGCGCTGGCCCGGCTCGATCCACACCGCTTCCAGGCCGAAGGCCGGGTCCTGGGTGGCGATGCCCGGCACCGTGCCGTGCACCTGGCCGGGGTTGATCGCGAGCAGGCGCTCGGTGTGCACCTCGGCCTCGCCCATCGGCACGCCCATCAGCATGATGCGGTAGGTGTTGGGGCCGAGGTCGAGGTTGTCGCGGATGTGCACCGCGGGGATCAGGAAGCCCAGCTCCTGCGACAGCTTGCGGCGCACCGACTTGATCCGCCCCATCAGCTCGCCGCCCTGGTGCTGGTCCACCAGCGGGATCAGCCGGTAGCCCACTTCCAGGCCCAGCGGGTCGACCGTGGTGACGTCCTCCCAGCCCAGTTCCACGCGCTCGGCCGGCGCTGCTGGCGCCGGCGTCGCCGCGGTGTCGGCGGCGAGCTGCTCGCGCGTCTCGCGCTGGCGCTTGAACAGCAGCCACGCCGCGCCGCCGCACACGCCACCCAGCAGCAGGAAGGCGAGGTTCGGCATGCCGGGGATCAGCCCCATCACCCCCAGCACCACCGCCGCCACCGCCAGCGCGCGCGGCTGGCCGAACACCTGGCCGGCGAGCTGGCGGCCCATGTCCTGCGCGCGCGAGACGCGGGTGACGATGATCGCGGTGGCCACCGACAGCATCAGCGCCGGCACCTGCGCGACCAGGCCATCGCCGATGGTCAGCAAGGTATAGGTCTTGGCCGCCTCGCCGGCCGACAGGCCGTGCTGCATCACGCCGACGAAGAAGCCGCCGACGATGTTGATGATGAGGATCAGGATGCCCGCGGTGGCGTCGCCGCGCACGAACTTCGAGGCGCCGTCCATCGAGCCGTAGAAGTCCGCCTCCTCGCGCACTTCCTGGCGCCGTTCCCGGGCCTGTTCCTGGGTCAGCAGGCCGGCGTTGAGGTCGGCGTCGATCGCCATCTGCTTGCCGGGCATCGCGTCCAGGGTGAAGCGCGCGGTGACCTCGGACACGCGGGTGGCGCCCTTGGTGACCACCACGAAGTTGATGATGGTGATGATCGCGAACACCACCAGGCCCACCGCGAAGTTGCCGCCGATCACGAACTCGCCGAACGCCTCGATCACCTTGCCGGCGGCGCCGGGGCCGTCGTGGCCGTGCAGCAGCACCACGCGGGTGGAGGCGATGTTCAGCGCGAGGCGCAGCAACGTGGCCATCAGCACCACGGTGGGAAACGCGGCGAATTCCAGCGGGCGCATCACGTAGACCACCGCCAGCAGGATCACCAGCGACAACGCGATGTTGAAGCTGAACAGCATGTCGAGCAGGAACGGCGGCAGCGGCAACATCATCATCGCCAGCATCACCAGCATCATCACCGGCGCGCCGACGCCCCGTCGCGCCAGCTGCTTGAAATTGCCCAGTACCTGCGTGCCCGTCATGGATTTGACTCGTATTCGATCAGCGATAAGGACCCATCAGGTCGGGATCGACCTCGGGGTTCGGCACGGCCGGCGGCGCCTCGCCCTGCGCCGCAGCCTGCTTCAGCTGGTAGACGTAGACGAGCACCTGGGCCACCGCCACGTACAGCGCAGCGGGAATTTCCTGGCCAAGCTTCGTGCTTGCATACAAGGCGCGTGCCAGCGGCGGCGCCTCGACCAGCGGAATGCGATGGCTGCCCGCCACCAGGCGGATCTGCTGGGCCAGCACGTCGACGCCCTTGGCGATCACCCGCGGCGCGCCCATGCGGCCATCGTCGTATTTCAGCGCGACGGCGAAGTGGGTGGGGTTGACCACCACCACGTCGGCCTTGGGCAGTTCCTCCATCATGCGGCGGCGCGCCTGCGCCATCTGCACCTGGCGAATGCGGCCCTTCATCTCGGGGCTGCCCTCGCTCTCCTTCATCTCGTCCTTGATCTCCTGCCGGCTCATGCGCAGCTTCCTGGTGTGGTCGTACTTCTGGTACAGCGCGTCGAGGCCGCCGATCAGCGCCAGGATGCTGCCGAACCACAGTGCGGCCTGGCCCAGCAGGCCCAGCGCCTGCGCGATGCCCGCGCTCACCGCGCCGCGCCCGGTGGCCTGCAGCGCGCCCTGCCAGTGGCGCAGCAGCAGCGCCAGCACGGCACCGATGAACAGCAGCTTCAAGAGCGCCTTGCCCAGTTCCACGAGGCCCCGCAGCGCAAAGATGCGGCCCAGGCCCTTGATCGGGTCCAGCCGCTCGAACTTCGGCTCCAGCGCCTTGCCGCTGAAGTTCAGCCCGCCCAGCAGCAGCGGCGCCGCGAACGCGGCCAGCAGCGTGGCCAGCGCCACCGGCGCGAACAGCGCCAGCGCCTCGCGCAGCGCCGCGTGCAGCACGCGCCCCGGCAGCGCGTCGGAGAACAGCGCCTCGCGCGAATAGCCCAGGCCAAACCTGAAGATCCGCCGCGCGTGCTCGAACGACGCCGGCCCGCCGGCCATCAGCGCCGCCACGCCGGCCAGCACCACCGCCGCGCCGCTGAGGTCGCGCGATCGCGGGACCTCGCCTTTCTCGCGCGACTCCTTGAGCCGTTTTTCTGTCGGCTGTTCGGTTTTTTCCTGGTCGCTGTCGTCGCTCATCGCTCAGCCGCCGAGCAGATGACGCATCAGGGTCCACGCATCGCCCTGCAAGGCGTCGAACGCGCCCGGCAGGCTGCGCAGGGAGAGCCACAGCGCGATGAAACCCAGCGACACGGTGATCGGGAAGCCCACCGCGAACAGGTTCATCGACGGCGCCGCACGGCTGATCGCCGCGAAGCCGATGTTCACCACCAGCAGCGAAGTCATCGCCGGCAGCGCCACGCGCACCGCGCCGCCGAACAGCTGCACGCCGAAGGCCAGCACCGCGTGCAGTCCGTTGGCGTCGAGCGCGGGGCCGCCCGGCGGCAGGCTGCCGAAGCTGTCGGCGAGCAGCGCGATCAGGCGCAGATGGCCGTCCATCGCCAGGAACAACAAGGTCACCAGCACCAGGTAAAACTGGCCCAGCACGTTCGCGCTGCCACCGGCCTGCGGATCGACCACCTCGGCGAAACCCAGGCTCATGCTCTGCCCCACCAGGCCGCCGCCGAACTGCACCGCGTCGAACACCAGCTTCAGCACGAAGCCCGTCGCCGCGCCGATCGCCAGCTGCCCCGCCAGCCCCAGCATGCCGGCCGCGCCGAGCACATCGGGCGGCGCCGCGTGCGCGAGCGGCGCCAGCACCAGGCTGAGCACCACCACCACGCCCAGCCGCACCCGCATCGGGATCACCGAGGCGCCGAACACCGGCGCCAGCAGGCACAGCCCGCTCACCCGCGCCAGCGCCCACAGGAAGCGATCCAGCCACGGCAGCAGCCAGGCCACGTCCAGCGTCATCACCGGATCACCCCCGGCAGGCTCTCGATCAGCTGCGTGGTGTAGTGCACCAGCAGGCGCAGCATCCACGGCCCCGCGATCAGCGCCACCAGCGCCATCGCGATCAGCTTGGGGATGAACGACAGCGTCATCTCGTTGATCTGCGTGGCCGCCTGGATCACGCCGATCAAGAGGCCCACCGCCAGCGCGGTGAGCAGCAGCGGCGCGGCCACCAGCATCGCCACGTAGAGGGCGTGTTGGCCGATTTCCATGATGGATTCGGGGGTCATGGGCAGCCTCCCGCATGGCGAACGACGAAGAGTTCGCGTTCTCCCGCACCTGTAGGAGCGCACCTTGTGCGCGACGTTCTTGCTCCATTCAAGGTCAGGAGCTTTCGTGCGCCTGCGGCGCCCGAGTCACTTTTCTCTTGCGTGGCCAAGAGAAAAGTAACCCAAAGAGAAGGCCACCCCGGTTGGCGCTTGCCGGGCGTCCTGCCCGGCAAGTCCGTGAGGCGGGGCCGGGCTTTTCGAGCGGGCTCCTGCCCGCGCGAAAAGGCGTTGCCGTCCATGGCAACGCCCGCTGCGCGGCCTCCTCGTCCCCACCTCACCGCCGCCCAGGGGCCCCGGAAAAGCAGGCGCGCATCGTGCGCGCCAGAAGCAAGAGCACCGCGAACTGCAACGCCCTTGCTTTTGCTGTGGCTTCTGCGCGCAGGAGCGCGCTGCTCTGCCGGGGCCCCTATGGCGCGGCGGGCGGGTGGAGGAAAGTCCGTCAGGATGGCTCGCAGGGATGCGAGCCAGTTTTTCGCCGGCACATGGATGTGCCGTCGAAAAACCCCGGAACCCGCCCGCGCACCCGCAGGGCAGGATGCCCGGAGGGCGCGCCATCGGGGTGTCGTTTTCTCTTGGCTACTTCTCTTTTGGACAAGCAAAAGAGAAGTAGCTCGGGCGCCGACAGGCGCACGAAACTGCTTTGTCGCTGGCGATGACACACAAACAAAGGCCCCTCTCCCCCACCCCTCTCCCGCAAGCGGGAGAGGGAAGATGCAGGGGGTCGCGAGCACCCGCCCCTCACTCCAACCCTCTCCCCGAAGGGGAGAGGGAGTGAACGCCAGTGGCGCGTCACATGCGGCGCTCACGTGTAGAAGCTCCCGGCCAGGGTCCCCAGCAGCAGCGTCCACCCGTCCACCAGCACGAACAACATGATCTTGAACGGCAGCGAGATGATCATTGGCGAGACCATCATCATGCCCATCGACATCAGCACGCTGGCCACCACCAGGTCGATGATGAGGAACGGGATGAACAGCAGGAAGCCCATCTGGAATGCGGTCTTCAGTTCCGAGGTGAGGAAGGCCGGCATCGCCACCTTGAACGGCACGTCGGCCTTGCTCGCGTAGGGCTGCTCGCCGGCGAGCTTGGTGAACAACGCGAGGTCCGCCTCGCGGGTCTGGTCGAGCATGAAGCGCTTGAACGGCGCGGTGGCCGCGGGCAGCGCCTGCTCGGCGCTCAGCTGGCCGTCCATGTACGGCTTCACGCCGTCGGCGTAGGCGCGGTTCAGCACCGGCGACATCACGAACAAGGTGAGGAACAGCGCCAACCCCAGCAGCACCTGGTTCGGCGGCGTGGACTGCGTGCCCAGCGCCTGGCGCAGGAAACCCAGCACGATGATGATGCGGGTGAACGAGGTCATCATCAGCAGGATCGCCGGCAGCAGGGTCAGCACCGTGAGCAGTGCCAGCATCTGCAGCGACAGCGTCCAGTTCTTCGCGCCGCCCGGCGCATCGTGCACGGTCAGCACGGGAATGCCCGCACCACCCAGGCCCGGCGGGCTGGCCGGCATCGACAGGGTCGGCGTGGCCGGTGCGGCCTGCGGCGCGGCGGACGCGAGCAGCGGCAACAGCAGCAGGGCGAGCGCCATCCAGCAGCGCGCGGCGAGCGAGCGATGCATCATCACGACTTCGCCTTCCAGCGCGACAGCAGTTGCGCGATGTTCGGCACCGCCGGCAACGGCGCCGGCGCCGCGGATTCGGCCGGCGCCGCGCCCTCGTAGACATGCAGGGTACGCATGCCGCCCGGGCCCATGCCCACCAGCAGGCGCTTGCCGTCGGCGTCGAGCAGCAGCACGCGGTCGCGCGCACCCACCGCCATCGTCTCCACGCAGCGGATGCGCCGCCCGCCGGGCCGGCTGCGCGCTTGCATGCGCCGCGACATCCATCCGGCCACGAAAATCAGCGCCACCACCGCGACGAGACTGAGCAGTACCCGCACCAGTTCGCCGCCCACATTGACGTCTGCCGCCGGCAGCGCCACCGGCGCCAACGCGACAAACCTGCGACCCATTCCCGCTGCCCTGTTCACTGCCCGATTACCTCAACTTCCGCACGCGCTCGGCGGGGCTGATCACGTCGGTCAGGCGGATGCCGAACTTCTCGTTGATCACCACCACCTCGCCATGCGCGACCAGCGTGCCGTTGACGAACACGTCCAGCGGTTCGCCGGCGGCGCGGTCGAGTTCCACCACCGAGCCCTGGTTGAGCTGCAGCAGGTTGCGGATGCTGATGCGCGTGCGGCCGACCTCCATCGCCAGGGTCACCGGCACGTCGAGGATCATGTCGAGGTTCACTTCGCCCGCGCCCGTACCGCTGCCGCGCAGCGAATCGAACTGGACGCGCTCGCCGACGTCGTCGGCCAGGGCTTCGGTGGACTGGTTCATGCGATTTCTTCCCGGTTGCCCAGGTCGCCGCTGGTGCGCACCACGCGCCGGCCGACCTGGTTGTGGAAACGGATGGCGTTGCGGCCGTTGGCCTGGCCGTAGCGGCCGCGGAACAGCGGCACGTCCTCGGCGTAGACGGTGGCGAGTTCGGGCAGCTGGATCGGCAGCACGTCGCCGGGGCGCAGGTGCAGGAACTCGCCGAGGGTGAGCTCGATGTCGAGCAGCTGCGAGCTGAGCGGCACTTCGGCGTCGAGCACCTCGTCGCGCAGCAGCTCGGCCCAGCGGTCGTCGCGGTCGACGCGGTCGCTCTGCACGCCGGCGTCGAGCAGGGTGCGGATCGGCTCGACCATCGCGTACGGCAGGGCCAGGTGGATCTCGCCGCCGCCGCCGTCGAGTTCGACATGGAAGCGCGACACCACCACCGTCTCGGTGGGGCTGACGATGTTCGCGAACTGCGGATTGATCTCCGAAGTCTGGTACTCGAACGAGAGACCCAGCACCGGTGCCCAGGCCTCGACCATCGCCGTGAACAGCTCGGCCAGCAGGATCTGGATCACGCGGTTCTCGGTGGCGGTGAAGTCGCGGCCTTCGATGCGCGCGTGGTAGCGGCCGTCGCCACCGAAGAAGTTGTCGATCACGGTGAACACCAGGCGGGGTTCGAACACCACCAGCGCGGTGCCGCGCAGCGGCTTGATCCGCACCAGGTTCAGGTTGGTGGGCACCACCAGGCCGTGCACGTACTCGGCGAACTTCTGCATCTTCACGCCCAGTACCGAGACCTCGCAGGTCTTGCGCAACACGCTGAAGACGCCGGTGCGGAAGTAGCGCGCGAAGCGGTCGTTGACCATTTCCAGCGTGGGCAGGCGGCCGCGCACGATGCGGTCCTGCTGGGTGAAGTCGTAGGAGATCGCCGTGCCCGGCGCCAGCGGCTGGTCGCCGCCGGTTTCCACCGCGCCGTCGGTCACGCCGTCGAGCAGCGCGTCGATCTCGTCCTGGGAAAGCAGGTCGCTCATCGCCGGCGTCCCGTCACTGCATCACGAAGCTGGTGAAGTACAACGCGTCGATGCCGGGCCGGCCCAGCCGCGCCTGGACGATCTTGCGCACCGCGGCCAGCGCCTGCGCCTGCAGCTTCTCGCGGCCGGCGGCGTTGCTGATGATCGAGTACTCCTGGTTGCTGAACAGCGATACCAGCGCGTCGCGGATCACCGGATCGGCGGACTTCGCCACTTCGATCGCCTTCGGATCGTGCGCCATCAGGGTCACCGCCACCTGCAGGTAGCGCAGCGACTGCTCGTCGCGGAAATTCACCACGAAGGGCGGATCCATCGGCAGGTACAGCTCGGGCTTGGTGTCCGTCACGGTCTGCCTGGTGGCGGCCGCATGCGCGGCCTTCTGCGCCTGCCAGGCGTAGCCGCCGCCGGCCAGCACCAGCAACGCCACCACGCCGATCAGCAGCGGACCGCGTCGCTTGCGCGCCGCCGGTGCCGCCTCGGTCTGTTCCTCGTTGGCCATGAAATCCTCGATCCGCCGGGTTGGGAGTTGCGCGCCGCGGCGCGCCCACCCATCCAATGCAATCCATGTGCCATGCACGGAAAGCCTTGCGGCAAGCGGATTCGCGGCTGTCTGCGCGAAGACCGGGAAGCTGCGCGGCGCTTTCTTGACGCGTGCCGGAAGCCCGCCGCGACGCGATCGCGACGCGCGCCGAAACGGCGGCGTCATGCAGACTGGAGCGCGGTCTTCAGCCGTGGAGGGAAATTCGCTGGCGCCATCCTCCCCTCTCCCTCCGGACGCGGGGAAGGGCCATGGATGGCCCTGCTTTGAGGAGCGAGGAAGAGGGGTCGGGGGAGAGGGTTCGGACTTGCCGTGCGCTTCGCTTCCCGGCTGCCGCCATCCTCTCCCGGAGGGAGAGGGACTCACTGGCCAGCCCTGCGCGAATTCAAGTCGCTCGGTTTCGTTGCTCAAAGCGAGAGCTTGTGCTGCTCGAGTCCACGAATTGGAAACTCGGGTATTCCGGACAGCAGTGCGCTTGCGTGGGCATGACGAACAAAGGCTCGAGAGCACCAATGCCCGTCCTTTCAGTCCACCGAAACGCAATGAGTCTCAGGCGAATGCGTCGAGCAGGCCGATCCGGCCGCTCGCGACGGGCAGGCTCACGCCCTGCACTTCGCCGATCTCGTCCGCCGTCGACGCGCCATGTCCCTCGCCGCGCGCGTGCTGGTCGCCGCGATTCTGCTGCTGTCCCACCTCGGCGTGGCCCAGCGCGAGGCCATGCCGGGCCAGCAGCTGATCGAGCTGCGGCAGGCTCTGCTGCACCGCCGTGACGGCGGCCGGGTGCTGCGCGCTGAACACCACGTCCACGCGGTCGTGGCTCACGCTGAGATGCACGTCGATCGAGCCGAGATCCTCGGGATGCAGGCGGATCTTCGCCTCCTTGATGTCCTGCTGGCCCAGCCACAGCACCTGCTGGCCGAGTTCGCCGGCGAAGCCGGGGCTGCCCGGCGGCGACGCCAACTGCAGCTGGGGTAGCGCCGGCGTGGCGGGTGCCGGGGTCGGCGCAGGCGCGGTGGCCAGCGCCAGCGCTTCCAGGCCGTGATCCTTGTGGGTGTCGGTGCCGCCGGCCGCGAGCGCGTGCTCCGCGTTGCCCAGTGCGGCGGCGAGGCTTGCGACGGGCGTGGCCGTGGCAACCGCCGCCGCAGCGGCCTTGTCGTCCAGTCCCATGCCTTGCGGCATCACGGCGGCCTTGGCCTGGCCCGAGGCCGCGCCGTCCGCCGACACCGTGGCATCGTCCGCGCCGGACGATGTCGCCGGCACGCCGTTCGCCACCTGGCCGAGCATGGCGAGCAGGGCGCCGGCCAGCGTGGCGGCACCCTGCTCACCGGCCGCCGAGGTTTTCGCGGGGTCCGCCGCCTTCGCCGTGGCGGCGGCCACGGCATCGCCCGCCTCGGCGACGGCAGGCGCGGCCTGGGCCACGAGCAGGGCGATATCGGCCTGGGTGGCGTCCATCGGCCCGCGCGGCGCGGTGGGCGACGTACCCGTCGCCGACGCGGCTGACGCCGCGGATGTCGTGGCAACCGTCGACACGTTCGACCCCTGCGCGGGCTTCGCCCCCGCATGCGTGGTGGATGAATCGGCCGGCGCGCGCGCAGCCGGCGCCGATGCGGACGACTGGTCCGCCGGCGGTGGCGTGTCGGCGGGCCGTGCGCCGCGAGCTGCCTGCAGGTGGTGATCGAACGGATTCGGTGCCGGGCTGTTGCCTGGCGCGGCGGCGGGCGCGCTGCGCACGCTGTTCGCGGCAGGCAGTTGGGGAAGCATGGGGGCTGGCGTCATGGCGCAAGGATTCCCGTGTTGGCGGACCGGCGCTTCATCGCGGCCGCCGTTGCTGCATGCGTTCGTCGACCTCGGCCTGTTCGCGCCTATCCTCGGCGCGACGCTCGTGTTCCTGGTGCTGCGCGACCACACTGCCCAGCGCGCTTTCGCGCGCATGCGCCTGCTGCCAGGAGTCGCGCACCTGGGCTAGCCGGCGATGCTGGCGGTGGACCTCGGCGCTCTGCTGGGCGATCGCCTGGTCGATGCGCGCGACGAACTGCTGGCGGTTGAGCAGCGCGCTGACGCTGACCGCACCCTCGCCCGCGGCGGCGTATTCGGCGCGGTAACGCTCGAGTTCGCCGAGCTGGTGTTCGGCCTTCGCCAGCTGCTGCTGCTGCGTGGCCAGCTTCGCCATCGCATCCTCGGTCTGCTGGTGGGCCTGGTCCACCGCCGGTTGCAGGCGTTTCGAGCGGGAATTCATGCGGTCACCTGTTCGGCGAGCTTGCCGAGCTGCTCGACGGCGGTTTCGAGCGTCATCGGTTCGTCGACTTCCTGCTGCAGGAAGTCGCGCAACTGCGGCCACAGTTCGATGGCCAGGTCCACCTGCGGGTCGGACCCCTTCTGGTAGGCGCCCACCGCGATCAGGTCGCGCTGCTGGCGATAGGCCGAGTAGACGCGACGGAAGCGCTGCGCCGCCTGCAAGTGCTCGCGCGCCGTCACCTGCGGCATCACGCGGCTGATCGAGGCCTCGATGTCGATCGCCGGGTAGTGGCCGGCCTCGGCGAGGTCGCGCGACAGCACGACATGGCCGTCCAGGATCGCGCGCGCCGCATCGGCGATCGGATCGTGGCGGTAGTCGTCGCCCTCGGTGAGCACGGTATAGAACGCGGTGATCGAGCCGCGTCCCTCGGCGTCGTTGCCGGCGCGCTCGACCAGTGCGGGCAGCAGCGCGAACACGGACGGTGGATAACCCTTGGTCGCGGGCGGCTCGCCGATCGCCAGCGCGATCTCGCGCTGCGCCTGGGCGTAGCGGGTCAGCGAATCCATCAGCAGCAGCACGCGCAGGCCCTGGTCGCGGAACCATTCGGCGATCGCGGTGGCGTACTGCGCGCCACGCAGGCGCTTCAGCGGCGGCGCGTCGGCGGGCGCGGCCACGATCACTGCCCGCGCCCTGCCCTCCGGCCCCAATGTGTGTTCGACGAATTCCTTCACCTCGCGGCCGCGCTCGCCGATCAGGCCCACCACCACCACGTCGGCGTCGGTGTAGCGCGTCATTATGCCGAGCAGGGTGGACTTGCCCACGCCGGAGCCCGCGAACAGGCCCAGGCGCTGGCCGCGGCCCACGGTGAGCAGGGCGTTGATCGCGCGCACGCCCACGTCCAGCGGCGCGGCTATCGGCTTGCGCGCCATCGGGTTGATCGGCTCGTTCTTCAGCGCGGCATGTTCGTCGGCATCGAGTGCGCCCTGGCCGTCCAGCGGCAGGCCGTCGGCGCCGACCACCCGGCCCAGCAACTGCCGGCCCACCGGCAGGCCGCCGCTGCGCGCGCAGGGGCGCACGCGCGCGTTCGGCAACACGCCGTGCATGTCGCCCACCGGCATCAGCAGCAGGCGTTCGTCGGCGAAGCCCACCACTTCGGTTTCCAGCGTGGCGCCGTCGGCGGTGTCGACCAGGCAACGCGCGCCCAGCGCGGCCTCGCAGCCTTCGGCTTCGAGGGTGAGCCCCACCACGCGACGCAGGCTGCCTTCCACGTTGAGCGTGCGTGCCGCGGCGGCGCGGGCGGCGTGCCGCGCGAACTGGCGCTGCCAGCGCGCGCGGCGCGCGGCCGGATCGGCCACGGCGTTCATGCGGCACCCTCGTGCGGCCCGGCGGCTTCGCCGAGCACGGCATCGACCACCGCCGCGAGGCGGGTTTCCACCCGCGCGTCGAGGCGCGAGTGTTCGCTTTCCAGCCGGCAGTCGCCGCGCGCGAGCGCGGGATCGGCCAGCAGTTGCCAGTGGCGTTCGGCCGCGCCGAGTTCCCGCAGCAGGGCGAGGTCCTGCGGATGCAGATGCACGCGCAATTCGCGGGTCGCCGCGGGCAGCGCGTTGGCCGCCTCGCGCACGGCGCGTACGACCAGCTCGGGCGACAATTGCAGCTCGTGCGCGACCACCCGGCCGGCCACCACCATCGCGAGGCGGGCCAGCTCCTGTGCCACCTGTTCGTCGAATGCCTGCAGCGGGCGCGCTACCGCTTCATACACGGCGTCGAGCTGCGCCAGCCGCTCGCGCAGTTCCTGCGCGGCCACGGCCCGCCCTTCGGCGAGGCCGGCGGCGCGACCTTCATCGCGCGCCTGCTGCTCCAGCGCCTCCAACTCGCGCACGGTCGGCTGCGGCGGCACCGCGTCGTCCTGCGCCGCCTCCGACTCGTTGCCGACCTGCGGCATCTCCCAGCGCCGGAAGTCCATCGCGGCATCGTGGATCGCGGCCGCCATCAGACGTAGTCATCCCCGGCACCGCCCAGGCTGAGCTGGCCGGCGTCGGCGAGCTTCCTGGCCGCGGCCAGCACTTCCTTCTGCGCCGCGTCGACCTCGCTGAGGCGCACCGGGCCCTTCACTTCCAGGTCGTCGCGCATCATGTCGGCGGCGCGCTTGGACATGTTCGCGAAGATCTTCTCGCGGATCGCCGGCTCGGCGCCCTTCAGCGCGGTGATCAGGATGCCCGACGGCACCTCGCGCAACAGGGTCTGCATGCCGCGATCGTCCAGTTCGGCGAGATCCTCGAACACGAACATCAGATCCTCGATGCGTCCGCCCAGCGCCTCGTCCTGGCTGCGGATCGCGGTCATCAGCTCGGCTTCGCGGGTGCTGTCCATCGCGTTGAGGATGTTGGCGGCCGCCTTCAGCCCGCCCACGTTGGCGGACTTCAGCTTCTTGGTGTTGCCGTTGAACTGGCGCTCCATGATCTCGTCCAGCTCGTTCAGCGCGTGCGGCTGCACGCCGTCGAGCGTGGCGATGCGCATCACCGCGTCGGAACGCACGCGCGGCGGCAGGTAGCCGATCACCTCGGCCGCCTGGTCCGGCTCCAGGTGCGCCAGCACCAGCGCGATGATCTGCGGATGTTCCTGGTTGATCATCTCGGCGATCGCGCGGCTCTCCATCCATTTCAGCGATTCCAGCCCCTTCGAGCTGCGGCCGAGCAGGATGCGGTCGATCAGGCCGCCGGCCTTGGTCTCGCCCAGCGCGTTGGTCAGGATCTTGCGGATGTATTCCTCGGTGCCGACGCCCAGCGAAGTCTGCCGGCCCATGTCCTCGTCGAGCTTGTCCAGCGCGTCCGTCACCTGCTCGCGCGAGACGCTGGAGAGCGCGGCCATCGCGCTGCCGACCGCCTGCACGTCGCGCGCGCTCAGGTGCTTGAGCACCTCGGCCGCGTCCTGCTCGCCGAGCGTGAGCAGCAGGATCGCCGCGCGCTGCGCGCCGGTGACGGGCGCCTCGTGACGGTTAATTGCCATCTTCGTTCACCCAGTTCCTTACCACTTGGGCCACCTGCCGGGAGTTCTCGCCGACCATGCGCCTGGCCTGGCCGATGCGCTGTTCGTAGGCCAGCGCTGGCGCCGCGTCGAGGCGGGCCGGCTGGCTGCCGGACAGCCGGCCGCCCTCCTGCGGCTCGTCGTCGCCCACGCGCACGGACACGGTCGGCAGCGGCGCCGCCAGGATTTCCTTCGACGGCCCGCCGCGCAGCAGGCCCTTGAGCAGCGGGCGCAGCAGGCCGAACGCGACCAACAGTGCGATCAGCACGCCGAGGCCTTGCTTGATCAGGTCCAGCGCGCCGGGGCGTTCCCACAGCGGCGTCGCGGGCGCCGCGTCCGGCGCGGCGTTGCGGTGGAAGGCCTGGTTGATCACGCTGACGCTGTCGCCGCGCGCGGCGTCGAAACCCACGGCGTTCTTCACCAGGTCCGTGAGGTGCTGCAGTTCCTGCGGCGTGAACGGCACGTCCCTGGCACCGCTGGCGGCACCGGCGACGGCCGCCGCGAGCTTGTCGTCCACCACCACCGCCACGGTGAGGCGGGCCAGCCGGCCGGCCGGATCGCTGACGTGACTGATGGTGCGGTCCAGTTCGTAATTGCGCGTGGCGCTGCTGGAACTCTCGCCGTCGCGGCTGCTCGTGGTGGTCGACGCCGTGTTGCCCGGCGCAGCGGCCGCGCCGGCGTTCGGTTTCGCGGCGGTGGGCTGCGCCACCGTCGCCGGCGGCTGGTTGCTGAGCGCGCCGGGCACGCCGCCGGCGGCGGCACCACCGTCGCTGCGCTGCTCGCTGCTGACCTGCTCGCTGCGCAGCGCCGGATGATCGTGGCCGTAGGTTTCGCTGGCCTTCTCGGTCTGGCTGAAATCCAGGTCCGCGTTGACCTGCGCGCGCACGCGGCCGGGCCCGACCAGCGGCGTCAGCAGTTCCTCGATGCGCTGGGCATAGGTGTTCTCGATGCGCGTGGCCAGGCGCAGGCGGTTGTCGCCGGTCTCGCCGGGCGCGTCCGCATTGCCGGTCAGCAGCCGGCCCTGCTGGTCGACCACCGAGACCTGGTTGGGATCCAGCCCCGGCACGCTGGACGCCACCAGGTGCACGATCGCCGCCACCTGGCCCGCGTCGAGCTGGCGGCCCTGGTACAGCGTGAGCAGCACCGAGGCGCTGGCGCCGCGACTGTCGCGGATGAAAGCCGAAGGCTTGGGCATCGCCAGGTGCACGCGCGCGGCGCGCACCGACTGCAGCGAGGCGATGGTGGAGCCGAGGTCGCTCTCCAGCATCTGCTGGTAGCGCGTGCGCTCGGCGAGGTCGCTCATGCCGAACGGCGAGTCGCCGGCCGGCGGCGTATTGATCGCGGCGCTGCCCTGCGGCAGACCCTTCGCCGCCAGCCGCAGCCGCAGCGCGGCGAGGTCGGCGGCCGGCACCATGATCGAGGTGCCGTCGCCGCCCAGCTTGTACACGGTGTCGGAGGCCTGCAGCTCCTGCGCGATCGCGGCGGCGTCCTTCTGGTCCAGCCCCGCGTACAGCAGGCCGTAGTTCGGGCCGCGCGACCACAACACCACCGCCACGCCCAGCGCCACCGCCGCGGCCACCGCCACCAGCAGCGCGAGTTGGCGCGCCGCCGGATTGCGGGTGATCTGCTTGAGGGAGTCCAGGCGCGCGCCGCTGTTGTTGGCGGTCGTCGCGATGGCGTTGTCGGCCATGCTGCTGCTCGTCGGTCAGGGCTGTTCGGTGATCGGGGTGTCGGCGTCAGACCGACATGTTCATGACGTCCTTGTAGGCGTCGACCAGCTTGTTCTGCACCGCCACCGCGGTGCGCAGCGAGAGATCCGCCTTCTGCACCGCGATCATGGTGCGGCCGAGGTCGGCACCGGGGTCGCCGCGCTCGAAGCTCGCGGCCATGTTGCCCGCCTCGACCTGGCTGTTGCCGACCGCGGCGATGGACTGCCGCAGCAGCGTGGAGAAATTCGCCGGGCCGCCGCCCGCCGGCGCCTGCACCGCGGTCTCCGGCATGCGCACCTGCGCCGTCATCTGGCGCATCTGGGCAAGCAGGTTGTTGACGTCGATCGTGCTCATGCCGCGGTGTCCATGCCGATGGGTGGAAGACGGAATCCCGTCACGCGACGGGTTTGCAGGGGATGAATGCAGGAGCCGTGCCACGCGTCGCCGACGCGTGGCAACTCGCGTTTCAGGCCGCCAGTCCGTTCGCCTGCAGGCCGTACTTGCGCAGCTTCTCCACCAGCGTGGTGCGCTGCATGCGCAGCAGGCGCGCGGCGTGCGCCACCACGCCGCCGGTGGCGTCGAGCGCCTGGCGGATCAGTCCCACCTCGATGTCGGCGAGATGGTCCTTCAGGTCGATGCCGTCTTCCGGCAGCAGGCGCTGCGCCTCGTCCACCGGATGCACGCCGAGCATGGCCGCCGCCGACGCCTGGACATCCTCCATCAGCGCCAGCAGGGCCGCGCCGTGGACTTCCTCGCCGGCCGGCCCGTGGCGGTATTTCACCGGCAGCTCGCTGGCGCGCACCTCGCCGTGCGGGCACAGGATCGCCATGCGCTCGACCAGGTTCGCCAGCTCGCGCACGTTGCCCGGCCAGGCGTGCTCGCGCAGCGTGTGCATCGCGCCGGCGCTGAAGCGCGCCACGTCGAGGCCGCGGCGGGCCAGGCGCTGGTTGAACTCCTCGATCAGCACCGGCAGGTCCTCCAGCCGCTCGCGCAGCGCCGGCAGTTCCAGCGGGAACACGGAGAGGCGGTAGTACAGGTCCTCGCGGAACTTGCCCTCACTGATGGCCTGCTCCAGGTCGCGGTGGGTGGCGGCGATGATGCGCACGTCGCAGCGCTGGGTCTTGCTGCCGCCCACGCGCTCGTACACGCGCTCCTGCAGCACGCGCAGCAGCTTCACCTGCATCGGCAGGCTCATGTCGCCGATCTCGTCGAGGAACAGCGTGCCGCCCTCGGCCAGCTCGAAGCGGCCCTTGCGCGCGCTGATCGCGCCGGTGAAGGCGCCCTTCTCGTGGCCGAACAGCTCGCTTTCCAGCAGTTCGGCCGGGATCGCGCCGCAGTTGATCGCCACGAACGGCTTGTCGCGGCGGGAGGATTGCTCGTGGATGGCGCGCGCCACCATCTCCTTGCCGGTGCCCGACTCGCCCAGCACCAGCACGGTGGAATCGAACGGCGCCACCTGGCGGATCAGCGCATTGACTTGCACCATCGGCGCCGAATGGCCCACGAAGCGCAGCGCGGTGGACTGGCCGCCGAGCAGGCGCGTGTGGACGCTGCGCAGCGCCTCGGCCACCTGCTCGTAGCGCAGCGGAAACTCCAGCACGGCCATGCGCGTGGCGGACGGCGAGGCCATCCTCGCGCAGCGCTCGGCCAGCGGCGCATCGGCGGCCACCAGCATCGGCACATGGTTCGCGGCGTCGCCGAGCAGGGCCAGCTGGCGTTCGGCCGCGGCCTCGCTCTCGACCTTGCCGACGTAGACGGCCTGCCATGCGTGGGTGGACTCGTCGACCGATCGGCATTCGGCGGCGAGCTGCGGCCGGTAGCCCAGGAAGTGAAGCGCCGACAGCACGGCTTCAGCACGCGCCGCATCGGACTCGATGACGAGGAAATCGAATTTCTGCACAGCCCCTTCTCCTTACCGCACTCGTCGCGACCCTTCGGCTTCCATCGGGGGGCGCTGTTCGTCAGTGCCGGCTTTCCGTCGCCGGCTTGATGAACGAAGAGCAACAAGGGGGCCAACTTTGACGGCGGTCGCGACGGCAAAGCGTCGCCCGGCTGCATGAAAACGGCGGCTGCGCCGCGCCGGCATGCGCAAGAGTTTGCCGCAAGCGCATGACACGAAAGGTCTTTGCGAAAAATCGGTACCGTGACGAAGCCATCCGGAAGCACGTGACGGCCGTCGAAAAAATCTCTGCCCGGACCACGCAAGTGTGATCGATATCACATGTGAAATGACAACTCCGTCGGAGTGTCAGCCGAGCTGCTGGCGCGCCTCTGCCACTTTGCGTCGGTGATGGCGGAACACGAGGCGCTCAATCGCGTCACTTGTCGCGTCACCCTGCACGGCGAACTCGACGAAGCCCCGACTTTCATCGGCGGTGCGCACCATCCGGCCGGCCAATTCCAGCGGCAGGCTGCGGCAGGCATCGAAGCGCAGGCGCAGCAGCAGGCCCTCGCCGGCCGGCAGCAGTGCGGCCGGCAGCACGGCGCCCACCGCGTTGAAGCGCAGCGTCCGGCGCGGCGGCAGCGCGGCGGCGGGCGCCAGCAACTGGTTCACGATCTCCACCAGCGCGGTGAGCTTGGCATCCATGCGCAGTATTTCCTGCATCAACGGGTTGTCGTCGTCGCCGAGGTCGGCGCGGCGTTCCTCCAGCGCAGCCAGCGTCGCCAGGGTGTTCGCGTTGCGCTCGGCCAGCCGCTGCAGCAGTTCCGGCGACGGCGGCCAGGCCAGCGGCTCGCTGTCGGCGTGCAGGTGTTCCTCGCTGCTCAGGCGTTGATCGAATTCGTCCCAGCTGCTGGCAGTCATGTCGGCTCCGCGTGGCTATCCGGGCCGTCGGGCGGCCCAAGGCTGATGTTGCCGCAGCACGATGCTCGCCGGACGCCCGCGGATCAAGCACGCGGCGACCATGACGCGATGCGCCGACCGGCCGCCGTACTCAGCCGGCGAGGTCGACGTAGGTGCGCAGGGCCTGATGCGCGTAACCGTGGCGGCCCAGCGCGTCGGCGACCTCGGTGCGTGCACGCGCGGCCAGGTCCAGCATTTCCTCGTTGCAGGCCAGCAGCTGCTGCAGCAGTTCGCGGCTGCGCGTGTCGCGCGGGTGGCCGGCACGCAGCAGCGGCTGGCGCTCGGCGTCCAGCCCGGGCAGGCTGCCCCAGTGGCCTTCGCGCGCCGCCGCCAGCATCGAGGCGCTGACCGCCAGCGCGCGTTCCAGCAGGACGTGTCCCGCAGTCACGCGGCGCTCCCGGCCCGCCCGGCGAGGTAGGCGTCGCGGATGCCGTTCCAGCCGTCGCGCACCGGTTCGAGCAGGCGTGCGCACTCGGCCAGCGCCTCGTCGTCATTGTTGAGCTGCGCGAACAGCAGACGGCGATTGACGTAGTCGTACAGCGAATCCAGCCGCTGGGCCACCGAGCCGCCGGCCTCGTGGTTGAGGCTGGCGCGCAGCTCGCCCACGATCGCCACCGCCTTGGTGACCACGGCGCCCTTGGCCGGCACGTCGCCGCGGCGCAGGTGCACGCGCGCCTGCGCGATGCGCTCGATCGCGCCGTCGAGCAGCATGGCGATCAGCTGGTGCGGATCGGCACCTTCCACACGGCCCTCGGCGCGGGTCTGCTGGTACATCGCGCTGGCCTGGCGCATGTAGGCGTTCGTCATGACTGGGCCTCCGTCACTTGTTCGATGAGTTGCTGTTCAACATCGCCTGCAGCGAGCTGGTGAGGTAGCTGCTGGTGTTGTTGAGCGAGGACATCAGCGTGTCCAGCGCGGTGTACTGCTGGCGCAACTGGGTCGCGTACACGTTCATGCGCGCGGTGAGCGCCGTCGACTGCTGGCTCAGGTTGCTGAGCTGGCTCTGGATGCTGGCGGTGCGCGTGGCGAGGATGCCGTTGCTGGCGGTGAAGCCGTCCAGCATGCTGTTGAGGCGGGTGGCGTAGCCGTTGGTGCCGGCGAACAGGTCCTGCACCGCGCCCGGGTTGCTCTGCAGCGCACTGCCCAGCGTGCTGCTGTTGGAGGACAGCGTGCCGTCGGCATTGCGCGTGATGCCCAGCGCCGCCAGCGAACCGATGCTGTTGCCCGGCACACTGCTGCTCAGCACGCTGTTGACCTGGCGCTGCACCGACATCAGCGTGGTGTCGCCCAGCAGCACCCCGCCCTGCTTGGAACTCGGGTCGTAGCTGCTCAGCGTGCCCACGGTGGAAATGTAGCTGTTGTAGGCGTTGACGAAGTCCGATACCGCGCCGGTCACCGCGCTGGTGTCCTGGCTCACCGTCAGCGTGCTGGAGCCGGTGGCGACCAGGTTCAGGGTGACCCCGTTCAGCGCGCCGCTGACCGAGTTGCTGGCGCTGGTCACCGCGATGCCGTCGATGCTCAGGCTGGCGTCGCTGGCCTCGTTCGATCCGGCCGTGTTCAGCGTGGTGGCCAGCGACGAAAGCCCCGCGCTGCTGCCGCTGCCCGCGCTGACGCTGAAGGCATTGGCCACGCCGGTCTTGGTGGAGGTCAGCAGCAGCTGCGCGCCGTTCGCACCGTTGACGATCGTGGCCTGCACGCCGGGGTTGCCGCTGGACTGGTTGATCGCCGTGGCGATGCTGCTGATCGAATCGGTCGCCGAGACATTGAGGTTCATCGACTGGTTGCCGACGCTCACCGTCAAAGTTCCGGCGCCCACCGCGCTGCCCGACGCATAGGCGCTGCTGGCCCGCGTCTGCGCGGTGGCCAGGTGGTTCACCGTCAGGTTGTAGCTGCCCGGCTGCGCGTTGGGCAAGGTGCTGGTGGTACCCAGTGCGGTGTTTCCCAGCGTGGCTGCATAGGTAGTAAAAGTGAGGCTGCTGCCGAGCTTGCCCAGCGTGGTCTGCAGCGAGTTCAGCGCGCTGCCCAGTGCGGTCAGCCCGGCCTCCTGTGCCTGCAATTGCGTGGTCTGGCTGCTGATCTGCTGCGCCGGGCCGGCCTGCTTGGCATTGACCAGCGCGGTGATGATGGCATTGACGTCCAGTCCCGAACCGATGCCTGCCGAGCTGAGCAGGCCGCTGCCCGGGTTGCTGGTGCTGCCCGTGCCCGTGGTGGTCGTGGTGGTGCCGACGCCGGAGATGGAGGTCATGGGACTGTTCCTGTGGTGATCCACTCCCGATCGACCGGGATTCAAGAATCACAGGCAAAACTCACGCCAGCCGCATGGGCTTTGCCTGAAACCCTCGGACAATGGCGGCCCGGACGGGCCGCCATCGCGAGACGGAACCGCCCGCATCGCGCGGGCGGTTCCTGCCGCCGTCACTGCAGCAGCTTCAGCGCCATCTGCGGATTGGCATTGGCCTGGGCCAGCACCGAGATGCCTGCCTGCTGCAGCACATTCGCCTTGCTCAGCGCCGCGGTCTCGGCCGCGAAATTCGCATCCTGGATGGTGGATCGCGAAGCCTGCAGGTTGGTGGACTGCGCCGCCACCGTGGCGATGGTGGACTGGAAGCGGTTCTGCACCGCGCCCAGCTGGGCGGCGAAGTCGGCCACCGACTTCAGGGCCACGTCCACCTGGGAGATCAGCGCGTTGGCGCTGTTGACGGTCTGCACGTTGCCGGTGGCCAGCGAACCCGAGGTGGCGATGCTGCCCGAGGCGTCCGTGGCCGTGGTGGAACCGTTCACGTAGGCGCCGCTGGTGATCGCAGTGGTGGTCACCGCGCCGCTTGCGGCCGCGCCGCTGTCGGCCACCGTGAAACTGCCGTTGGCGAACAGGCTGACACCGCCCTTGCCGTCGACCGCCGCACTGACGCCGGTGGCGCCCGCGGCATTGATCGCGTCGGCCAGGTCCTGCACGCTGCCGGCCTTGCCGGAAAGCGTGACGGACTTGCCGTCGGTGCCAGTGACGGAGATCTTGCTCAGGTCCATCGTCTGGGCGTTGCCGCTGGCGTCGACGAAGGCACCGCTCAGGTTGCCGGTCTCCATCTGGGCGATCGAGCCCATCGCGGAAGCTTTCACGCTGGTCTGCAGATTCACGCTGATGGTCTGGCCCACGTCGGCGCCGACCTGGAAGCTCTTGGTGCCCAGCGAGCCATCCAGCACCTTGGAACCGTTGAACGAGGTCTGGTTGGCGATGCGGGTGATTTCCGCCAGGCGCTGCTGCACTTCCTGGTCGATCGAGGAACGGTCCGAGGCGGTGTAGGTGCCGTTGGCGGACTGCACGGCCAGATCGCGGATCGCCTGCAGGTTGGCGGTGACCTGGTCCAGCGCCGAGCCGGCGGTCTGCGCCAGGTTGATCGCGTCCGAGGCGTTCGCGCTGGCCTGGGACAGGCCGCCGATCTGGGTGGTGTAGCGCTGGGCGATCGCGAAGCCCGCGGCGTTGTCGGCGGCGCTGTTGATCTGCAAGCCCGAGGACAGGCGCATGGTGGCGGTGGCCAGCGCGCTCTGCGACTTGGTCAGGTTGTTCTGCGCGTTCAGCGAGGAAACGTTGGTGTTGATGACCAGTGACATGGGATGTCTCCTAATTAAGCGGTCTTGAAGCTGTCGGATACCTTCTCCGGCGGTGCCCCTGGACCGGAGTGCCAACCGCCTCAGGGGATGTTTCGGCGGTGGCGCGGGCTTCTTGAGTCATTTCCCGAAATTTCTTTGCGTTGGCACGGGATATGCGCCTGATCCTGCCTGCGGCAGGTATCGGTCGTATGGCTTGTCGACAACTCCTTGCGTTGCCTGGACCCTCAAGTCGGCGCAACAGCTCTCCTGCAGACCGATCCACGGCTTGGCACCAACCTTGCTCCAACCGATGAAAGGCCGCTCCGCGACGTAAAACCGTCGATGTCGCGAGCGCCGGAACTTCCATCGCGAGGCAAGGCACATGCAAGCGGCCACCATGCAGGACGAGGCAATCGGGCACGCCTCGACAATTCCGTTGATGCGCGCGCAATTGCCGGACGCCGACGCGTTGCTGCCGTATCTTCGACGCATCGATGCCGCGCGCTGGTACACCAATTTCGGTCCGCTCGCGAACGAACTGGAGCAGCGGCTGGCCACGCAGCTCGACCCCGGCGACAGTCCCGCCGTGGTCAGCCTGTCCAGCGGCACCGCCGCGCTCGAGCTGGCGCTGGGCGCCATGCAGCTTCCGTCCGGCGCACAGGTACTGCTGCCGGCACTCACCTTCGTCGCCACCGCCACCGCCGTCATCCGCGTCGGCCACATGCCGCTGATCGCCGACGTGGCCGCCGGCAACTGGCTGCTCACACCGGAAATCGCGCGGCGGATCGCGACATCCCGACGGATCGACGCCGTCATGCCCGTCGCAACGTTCGGGCTCGCGCAAGACATCACGGCGTGGGATCGCTTCGTCGAGGACACCGGCATTCCCGTACTCATCGATGCCGCGGGCGCCTTCGGCAACCAGCAGGCCGCGCGGCGCTGCCACGTGGCCTTCAGCCTGCACGCCACGAAAGCGCTCGCCGCCGGCGAGGGCGGTTTCGTCGTCACTCGCGACCGCGCGATGGCCGCGCGGATACGCACGCTGAGCAATTTCGGCATCGATCTCGAGCACGGCAGCCAGGTGTTCTTCCCCGGCGGCAACGGCAAGCTCAGCGAGTACCACGCCGCCGTCGCACTGGCCTCGCTGGATCAATGGCCCGACATCGAACGTTCGCGCCGCGCGCTGCAGGCGCGCTACCTCAGGCAACTGCAGCGATCCTGCCCGGGAGTCGTCCTGCAGGAACAGGCGGTGGGTGGCGTGTACCCGATCCTGGTGGTGGCGCTGCCATCCGGCGTGCACGCCCGGGAAATCCAGCAGGAGCTGGCGGCGCGCGGTATCCAGACGCGGCAATGGTACTGCCCCACCCTCGACCGCCACCCCGCCTTCGCCAGCTTTGGTGCCGAGCCATTACCCGTGGCGCATTCGCTTTCGGAGCGCCTGCTCGGCCTGCCGTTCTACCTGGACATCACGACGGCGCAGATCCGCCGCGTCTGCGAGTCGCTGGCTGTCGTGCTTGCCGAAGCGGCCGGCACGATCCGGCCGACGAGCAGCCATCCCGCCGGGACATGCCACCCATGAGCCACACCGAGACGGCCCTGCTGCAGCAGCACTGCGAAAAGCTGCAACAGCGCATCGGACTGATGCAGCAATTCTTCGACGAACATGCCCTGCGGGAAAAGACGCGGCTCCGCGCCGGCGATGCGGCGTGCCTCGAACGCATCCGCCGCGCTCCCGACTATGCGGCGGCCTACGGCGAACAACCGCTGGTCTCGGTCATCGTTCCCACGTACAACCGTGCCGAGCTGATCGTGCAGCGCACGCTGCCGAGCGTGCAGCGCCAGGATCACGCGAACTGGGAGCTGCTGATCGTCGGCGACTGCATGGAAGCGTCGCAGGCGGCGATCCTGCATGCGGCCGCGCAGGACGACCCGCGCATACGCTTCCACAACCTGCGCCGACGCGGGAAATACCCGTCGTCGAAGGGGCCGATGTGGTACGTGGCCGGCATCAAGCCGGTCAACTTCGGCCTGCGCGTGGCCCGCGGCGCGTGGATCGCCCATCTGGACGACGACGACGAATTCCTGCCCGATCACCTTTCGAGCCTGTTGCGCACCGCACGGGAAAACCGCGCCGAATGGGCGCACGGACGCGTCCGCTTCCTGGACGACGACGGCAACGAGCAGGGCGTGGTCGGCAGCGCCATCCCGCGCTTCAGCGAAATATCACGCATCGGCAGCCTGTACCACGCCGGGCTGAAGACCTTCCGCTACAACCCCGGGTGCTGGAAGTACTTCCACCCGGGCGACTGGGATTTGTGGGAGCGTCTGCTCGACATGGGCGTGCGCCACGCCCACACGGACGAAATCGTCGCCGTCCATCACGGCGACTATTTCCGCAGTTCGGTGCTGGAGGATGGCCGGGATCCGGCCGTCAGCTTCCGCGCCGCCACCCCCGAAGAGATCTATCGCCACTGGCTGCAGCCCCAGCGGCTTACGCCGCAACACGCCGCGCTGGCTCAAGGCCGGCAGACCCCGCTTTCCGTGGAAGTCGTCGTCATCGACACTGACGGCACGGCCGCCGACGTCCAGGCCAGCCTCGACAGCCTCGCCGGGCAGCAGCATCGCGACCTGCGCGTGACCGTGCTGTCGGATCGTGACGATCTCGCCTGCCCCGGCGCCGCACTGCAATCGCTGCATGGCGACTGGGTCGAACGCTTCAATGAACTGGCCGCCGCCAGCGACGCGGACTGGCTGCTCCCGCTGTTCGCCGGCGACGAGCTGGCGCCGCATGCGCTGCTGCTGCTCGCCGAGAACGCCGGCACCCGTCCGGAGCACGCCTGCTGCTATGTCGACGAGGACACGCGTGTCGGCGATGGCTACGGGCAGCCGATCCTCAAGCCCGACCTGAACCTGGACATGTTGCGCAGCTATCCCTACCTGGGCCGCACCCTGGCCATGCGCAGGGAAGCCTTGCTCGAACTGGGCGGATTGAATGCGCAACGCGGGCCGCTCGCCCATTACGACTTCGCGTTCCGCAGCATCGAACAACATGGCCTGCAATCCGTGGGACATCTTGCCGAGGTGCTGTACCGCGCCGGCCAACCCTACGCGCAATGGCTGGCGTCGCCACCGGTGCGCGAGCATGCCGCCGCAGTCGTGGCAGGCCATCTCGACCGCCTGGGCATCCGCCACGAAATCGCGTCCGACGCTTTGACCGGCGTCCATCGCGTGCGTTACCTGCACGATCGCCAGCCGCCGGTCTCGATCATCATCCCCACCCGCGACCAGCTGCCGATGCTCAACGGCCTGATCGACAGCCTGCTCGCCAAGACCAGCTACAGGAACTACGAGCTGCTGATCGTGGACAACGACAGCCGCGACCCGGCCGCGTGTGCCTATCTCGACGGCATCGAGCGGCTGAACAACCCGCAGTTGCGCGTGCTGCGCTGGCCGCATCCGTTCAACTACTCCGCAATCAACAATTTCGCCGCGGCACAGGCGCGCGGCGAATACCTGGTCCTGCTCAACAACGACACCGCAGTGCTGCACGAGGACTGGATCGAGGCGCTGCTCAACCACGCGCAACGGCCCGAGGTGGGCATCGTCGGCGCCAAGCTGCACTACCCCGACGGGCGCATCCAGCACGCCGGCGTGGTGCTTGGCCTGCGCGGGCCGGCCGACCATCCCTTCATCGGCGAGCCCATGGACGCGCCCGGCTACATGCACCGCCTGCAGGTGGACCAGAACTACACCGCGGTCACCGCCGCCTGCCTGATGATCCGCAAGTCGGTGTACGAGGAAGTCGGCGGGCTGGACGAGCAGGACTTCAAGGTCTCCTACAACGACGTCGACCTGTGCCTCAAGGTGCATCAGGCTGGCTACCTCACGGTGTGGACGCCCTATGCGCGCCTGATGCACGAGGGCAGCGTCAGCCAGAACAAGGTGGACCAGACCGCCCAGGAAGCCAAGCACGCGCGCTTCAAGGGCGAGCAGCAGGCGATGTACCGCAAGTGGTTGCCGCTGCTGGCACGCGATCCGGCCTACAACCGCAACCTCAGCCTGGCCGGCAACGGCTTCGACCTCGACCAGCTCCGGCCGCAGGCCTGGCAGCCCTTCGAGCAGCCGCTGCTGCCCCGCCTGTTCTGCGTGGCCGCCGATGCCAACGGCTGCGGCCACTACCGCATCCGGCAACCGTTCCACGCCATGCAGCGGGAGGGACTGGCCGAAGGCGCGATCGCACCGATGCACCTGGAGCCGATCGGGATGGAGCGCTACGCGCCGTCCACCATCGTGCTGCAGCGCCAGCTCAGCGACAGCCAGCTCGAGACCATGCGCGACTACCGTGACTTCAGCCGCGCCTTCAAGGTCTACGAGCTGGACGACTACCTGCCCAACCTGCCGCTCAAGAGCGTGCATCGCGACGGCATCCCCAGGGACGTGCTGAAATCGCTGCGCAAGGCCGTGGCACTCACCGATCGCTTCGTGGTTTCCACCGCGCCACTGGCCGAGCAGTTCGCCGACATGCACAGCGACATCCGCGTGGTGCCGAACCGCCTGCCCATGGACTGGTGGCGACAGTTGGCCAGCCGGCGCCGCAAGGGCGCCAAACCGCGTGTGGGCTGGGCCGGTGGCAGCAGCCACCGCGGCGACCTGGAACTGATCGCCGACGTGGTGCGCGAGCTGGCCGGCGAGGTCGAATGGGTGTTCTTCGGCATGTGCCCGGAGAAGCTGCGTCCGTACGTACACGAGCACCACGACGGCGTGCCCATCGACAAGTATCCGGCAGCCCTGGCCTCGCTCGATCTCGACCTCGCGCTGGCGCCGCTGGAGGACAACCTGTTCAACGCCTGCAAGAGCAACCTGCGCCTGCTCGAATACGGCGCCTGCGGCTTCCCGGTGGTGTGCAGCGACATCGTCTGCTACCGGGGCGACTTGCCGGTGACGCGGGTGCGCAACCGCTTCAAGGAATGGGTGGACGCGATCCGCATGCACGCTGGCGACCTTGACGCCACCGCGAAGATGGGCGACGCGCTGCGCACGATGGTGCAGCGCGACTGGATGCTCACCGGCGACAACCTGGTCGCCTGGCGTGACGCCTGGATGCCGGATCGGTGATGCCCGTCGGACTCGCCGCCTTGGACGGCTGACGATCCGGCCGGACCTGGAAAAATTACTTCCGCTGCAGCAGGTAGCTGTTCTCGTACCCGGGAACAATGCCAAGGACATGGAAATCGTTGAAGTAGCCACCCACCCTGAGCAGGTCCACTGCGGGACCGACTTCAGGCGAATAGCGGTGGTCGCCGTAGTCGTCGAACACGACAAAGCCGCCGGCCACAACGCTCGGTGCATACAAGAGAAAATCGAGCAGGACATTGCGACCGGCGTGTCCGCCATCGATGTGCAGAAGCACGGTCCTGGGCGCCTCGGCGTAAACGCGATCCGCCGCCAGCTCCGAATAGCCACGAATCAGCTTGGCTTCGGGGAACAGCTTGCCGTGGTAGTAGCCCAGCTCGTCGGGCTGCTTCTCGAGTTCCATCGGATCGATTCCGAAGATCCGCCGCTTCCGCCCGCATATCTGGCTCATGAAGCACAGGGACTTTCCCTTCCAGACCCCGATTTCGACGATGTCGCCCGGAATCTCCCCGATCAGCAGACAGAGGTATCCGAGCAACTTCACATGGTCATGAAACGACAGCTCCCTGCGCGACATGGCGTGCTGCGCAGGCAGTTCTTTTTGCGCCTGCTCGAAGATGCCACCGACCATGCCCCATATGTCATCGACGCCTTTCTGGACTCTCGCTTCACTCAGAAGGTTCTTGAGCCCGGGGAGATCGATGGCAGGAATGCTTGACGACATGGTTGACGCGCTCCTTATGCAAAGTATGGGGAATGACATGGCTTTGTCGCGACCAGGCTTCGACCTCGCGAGATCGGCGAAGCGGCGCGGACACGCATTGTCACGGTCGCTGGCCTTTCACGACGGCAGGCACGCCGGCAACCAGCGAGTTCGCCGGAACGTCCCTGGTCACGCAGGCACCGGCGGCGATCACCGCGCCATCGCCGATGGACAGCGGCCGGTCCGGCTTGCCGTTGATGATGCAGGCATTCGTGCCAATGAACACATCGCGGCCGACACGCACGCATCCGGACACGTTGACCCCCGGGGAAAGGGTGGCGTAATCGCCCAGGATCACATCGTGTCCGATCGTGCACGCCAGGTTGATCTGCACATGCTCGCCCGTTGAAACATTGCAGGTGATCGTCGACCGCGCGCAGACCACGGTACCGGCGCCCAGTTCGACAAAGCGCGAGGCCTCGACCCGCGGATGAACCAGTGTTGCCGGACGATGCCCGGCGGCGATCAGGGCAGCCACCGCACTCCGCCGCTGCGACGGATCGCCGAGCGCCACGACGAAACGGGCGTCGTCGCGCGGCGGCAGTTCCGACAGCAGCGAGACCGGAATGCCGTTGACCGGTGCCGTCAGATAACGCGGATGATCCACGACCAGGCGCAGCTCGACCCGCTCGCCCCAGGCCTGTTCCGCCAGCCACGCCACCTCACTGCCAAAGCCGCCTGCGCCGAATATGTACAGGCGCCCGAAATCCGGCGTGGGGTCGTGCAACGGATGGGAAGGCATCATGATTGCTCCGTGCCCGTTCGGGAAATGGCCAACGCACCGCAACCGCTGTGGCTCGTGCGGCCCGTCACTTCAGGTAATTGAACAGGCTCATCCCCTGCACCTTCGCGAACGTCTGCTGCGAGGCCTGCAGGGCGGTGGATTGCAGCATCAGCTTGCTGATGGCGCTGGCCATGTCGGTGTCCTGCACGCCGGAGAGGGTGGTCTGGTAGGTCAGGGTGAGGTCGCTGTAGGTGCTCTTCTGCTGGGTGAGGCGGTTCAGGCGGCCGCCCACGTCGGTCTGGGTGCTGGAGACCTGGTCCTGCGCGCGATCGATCGATTCGATCTGCCGGCTCATCGTGTTGCCGAGCTGCGTGTTGTTCTGGCTGCCGTCGTTCAGCGCGTTGATCATGTTCGTCAACGTGCCGAACACGTCCTGGGTCTGGCCGGATTTCACGCTCATCGTGTCGCCGGCGGCGGGCGTGCCGCTCAGGGCGACGGTCATGCCGTTGAAGCTGATGCTGCCGCCGTCCTGGTAACTGCCGGTGCCCACCACCGCATTGCCGTGGTTGGCGTCGGTGGCGGTCCAGTTGCCGGCGGCGTCGAAGCTGATCTGGTAGTTCACCGGGCCGGCGGCGGTAGCGGCCTTCCAGGCGCTGCTGTCGGTGACGCTGGTGGCGCCCACCAGCAAGCTGCCGGTGTTGCCGGCCGTCGCGGCGGCGACGAAGGAGCCATTGCCGGCCGGGATGTTCATGAACAGGCCCGCGCCCTCGTCGCTGTTCGGGATGCGCAGGCCGCTGCCGATCGCGGTCATCTGGTTGTCGCGGTTGCCGGTGTAGCTCACCGAGCCGTCGCTGTTGAGCACGAACGGCGTGCTGGTGGTGCTGGTGCCGGCGAACAGCGCGTTGCCGCTGGCGTCGGTGGTGTTGGCCAGCTGCACCAGCTGCGCACGGATCTGGGTGAGCTGGGTGGCCATGTTCTGGCGATCGGCGGTCGACAGCGTGCCGTTGATGCCTTGCAGCGCCATCGAGCGCGCCTGGTCGAGCAGCGAATTGAAGGAGCTGAGCGTGTTGCTCTCCGTGGAGAGCCGCGCGTTGGCGCCGTCGATGTTCGCGGAATACTGCGCGGTGCTGGCCAGGATGTGGTTGAGCGACACCGCCTGGGTGGCGCCGGCCGGATCGTCGGAAGCGACGTTGATGCGCTGGCCGCTGCTCACCTGGTTCTGCGTGGCAGCGAGCGAGCCCTGCTGGTCGAGCATGGTGGTCAGCGACTGCTGGTACATCCAGCTGGTGGAAAGGCGGATCATGGATTACCTCTGCACAGCGGCGATCAGGCTGGTGAACAGCGTCTGCGCGGTGGCGATCACCTGCGCGGAAGCCTGGTAGGCCTGCTGGTACTTGATCAGGCCAGCCGCCTCCTCGTCGAGGTTGACGCCGGCCGAGCTCTGCTGGGCGCTGGCGGCCTGGTTGTAGAGGCCGGTCTGGGTGGTGAGGTCGTTGCTCGCCATGCTGCCGGCGAGGCCGACCTGGTTGGTGAGGTTCGCATAGGCACCCACCGCCGAGGTGCGGCCGCCGTCGAGCACGCCGGCATTGGCGAGCCCGGCGAGGTCCAGCGCGTTGCTGTTGTCGTTGAGGCCGCCGCTGTTCTTCGCCACGCTGAAACTGTCGCCGCTGGCCGGCGTGCCGGCGAGGCTGAGGCTCCAGCCGTCGAACTGGATCGCCGTGCCGCTGGTGTACGTGCCGGTGGTGCTGTTGCCGGCGCCGTCGGTGACGGTGTAGCTGCCGCCCGCACCGAACATCACCGTGGCGCCGGTGAACAAGTTCGCGTTGCTGCTGTCGCTCACGCCCACCGCGCTCACGGTCGCGCCGCCGGTGTTGGTGCCGGCGGCGGTGCCTTTCAACGCCGCCGCCGCGGCGATCGCGGAAGGATCGCTGGTGGCCAGCGCGAGGCCGCTGGCCGCGTTGCGGGTGGGTCGGATCCGGAAGCTGTCGCCGACCTGGGCGCCGGCGGACACGCTGAAGGTGAGGCCTTCGGCCGACAGCGTGCCGTTGGCGTTCGCAGTCATCGTCACCGTGCGTCCGCTGCTGGTAGCCAGCGCCCAGCCGTGGACCGAGGGCGCACTGGCGCTGCCGGTGTACGTGAGCACGTAGTTGTCGTTGGTTAGCGCGCCGAGATCGCTCACGCTGGCGCCCACCGTGGCGCTGCCCTGGTTGCCGCTTGCGCCCGCCACGGTCGGGGCGGGCACGCTGAACAGCGGAGCGCCCTGGTTGCCGTTCAAGTCCAGGCCCTTGGCCTGCTGCGCGTTGACGCTCTGCGCCAGCGCCAGCGCGGCGCGGCCCAGCTGGTTCTGCGCCGGGTCCAGCGTGTTGCGCCGATAGTTCAACAGCGCGCCCAGCGTGCCGCCGGAGAGGCGCGAGCTGATGTCGTGGCCGCTGGCGTCGAGCACGCTGGTGCTGCCGGCATCGTAGGCGTCGCTGCCGACCTGGAAGCCGTAGGCGTAGCTGCCGCTGACCAGTGCCTGGCCGGAGGTGCTGTAGACGCTGAGCGTGCCGTCGGGCTGCGCGGCGACCGAGATGCCGGTGATGCCGGCCAGCTGCTTGACCAGACCGTCGCGCTGGTCGAGCAGGTCGTTGGGCTGGGTGTTGCCGGCCTGGCTGATGCTGGTGTTGAGCGCGGCGATCTGCTTGACCAGCGAGTTGGCGCTGCCGACGGCGTCGGTGATCTGCGTGTTGATCTGCGTGCGTTGCTGGTCGAGCTGCTGGCCGAAGGTGTTGAAGGCCATCGCCAGCGTCGACGCGTTGCCCAGCAGCGCCTGGCGCGCGGAAGGATCGCCCGGGGCGTTCGCCACCGCGTTGAAGCCGCCGTAGAAGCTGTCCAGCGTGCTCTGCAGGTTGCCGCTGTTCTTCAGCAGGCCGTTCAGCGTGGTGGCGAGGTCGTTGCTGGTGGTGGCGCCCTGCAGCGCGCTGTTGGTGCTCCACAGCGTCTGCGTGAGGTACTGGCTGTAGGCGCGCTGCACCGCGATCACGTCCACGCCGGTGCCCAGGGTGTAGCGGCCGTTGTTCTGGCCCACCCGGTCCACCTGCACGGTGTTCTGGCGGCTGTAGCCGTCGGTGCCGGCGTTCGCGATGTTGTTGCCGGTGACCTTCAGGCCGAGCTGGGCGGCATTGAGGCCGGAAACGCCGATGTTGAGCAGGCTGGACATGGGACGGGATTCCTGGGGTCGCTTATTCGTTCGGCCCGCCGGCCGGATTCTTGAGCGCGGCCAGCGCCGCGCGCATCTGCGGGCTGCTGGCGACCGCGCTGATCTTCTCGGCGTAGGACGGATCGGTGGCGTAGCCGCCGCGCACCAGCGCACTGGCGAAGCCGCGCACGTCGTCGCCATGCCCGCGTGCGGCGGCATAGCGCGGATTGGAGGCGATCAGGTTGGCGTAGTCCCTGAACGACTGCGCCGGCGAATCGTAGGCGCGGAACTGCGCATGCTTGCGCACCGCCACGCCGCCCTCGTATTCCAGCGTGGGCACGCTCACCTTGCTTCCGTTCCAGCTGCCGCCGGCCTTGATGCCGAACAGGTTGAAGCTGGTGGAGCCGTCGGCGTTGCGCGGCATGTGCTTGCCCCACTGCGTCTCCAGCGCGGCCTGCGCCAGCACGGTGCGCACCGACAAGCCCAGCTTCTGCGCCGCGGCCTCGGCATACGGCGCCAGCGCGCGCACGAATTCCTGCGCGTCCTGCGGCAGCCACTTCATCGCACTGCGGCCGATCTCGCGGCCGGCTTCCACCACGTTGGCGAGGCGGCGCTGGAACTGGTCCGGCGTGGCCGGCAGCTGGGTGGGGTCGCCGATGCCGTCGGGGTCGTCCGCGGCACTGGCCGTCGCCGGCGCACCGGTGCCACCCAGCGTGCCGATCGCGGCGCCCGTGCCAGCTGGCGTGGGCGTGGCCGTTCCGCCCAGCTGGCGGATCAGCATCTGCGCGATACCCAGCCCCTTGCCGCCCTGCGCCAGGCTCACCGAGAGCTGCTGGTCGAACAGGTCGCGGTAGGCCTTGCCGGCATCGCTGTCGCCCAGCGCATTGCCGAAGCTGTCGCTGGCCGCGCGCATGGACTTCAGCATCATTTGGGTGAACAGCGCCTCGAACTGCTTCGCCACCGCGGGCAGCGCCGCCTTGCCGTCGCGCTGTGCCTGCGCGCGCAGCTGGTCGAACCCGGACAGTTCGGTCCAGGTGCTCAGCGAGGCGTTGGCGGACAGCGCGGGATCGCTCATGGCGCTAGATCACGACAAGGTCCGCGTGCAGCGCGCCGGCCTGCTTCAGCGCCTGCAGGATCGAGATCAGGTCGCTGGGCGAGGCGCCCACCTGGTTCACCGCGCGCACGATGGTGTCCAGGCTCACGCCCGGGCCGAACTTGAACATGTGCCCACCCTCCTCGCTGACCTGCACGTTGCTGGACGGCACCACGGTGGTCTGGCCGTTGCTGAACGGCGCGGGCTGGCTGACCAGCGGCTGCTCGCCGATCGTCACCTGGATCGCGCCGTGCGCCACCGCGGCCGCCGAGACGCGCACGTCCGAGCCGATCACCACGGTGCCGGTGCGCGAGTTCACCACCACGCGCGCGGGCGGCGCGCCGGGGGTCACGTCCAGGTCCTGGATCGTGCCCAGCCAGGCCACCTTCTGGGTGGGATCCTGCGGCACGCGCACTTCCACCGTGCCGCCGTCCACCGCGCGCGCGGTGCCCGCGCCGTAGGTGCGGTTGATCGTGCCGACGATGCGCGTGACGGTGGTGAAGTCCGGCGTGTTGAGGTTCAGCCGCAAGTCGTCGCTGGAAGCGAACGCGGATGCCACGCTGCGCTCCACCGTGGCGCCGTTCGGGATGCGCCCGCTGGCGGAGATGTTCTTCTGCACGCTGGAGCCGCTCTTGCCCGACGCGCTGATGCCGCCCACCACCACGCTGCCCTGGGCCACCGCGTAGACGTTGCCGTCGGCGCCGCGCAGCGGCGACATCAAGAGTTCGCCGCCACGGATGCTCTTGGCGTTGCCGATCGAGGCCACGGTGACGTCGATGGTCTGGCCCGGCTTGGCGAACGGCGGCAACTCGGCGGTGATCGTCACCGCCGCCGCGTTCTTCAGCTGCGGACGCACGTTGGCCGGCACGTTGATGCCGAACTGCTGCAGCATGTTCTCCAGGCTCTGCGTGGTGAACGGCGCCTGCGTGGTCTGGTCGCCGGAGCCGTCCAGCCCCACCACCAGGCCGTAGCCGATCAGCTGGTTGGAACGCACGCCGCCGACCGAGGCGAGATCGCGGATCTTGTCGGCGTGGGCGGGAAACACGAAAGCGAGGCAAAGCACGAGCAGCACCGCGAAGCCCCCCACCCCAACCCTCCCCCGTCGAGCAGGGGAGGGAGCGAACGCGGTGGGCGGGTTCGCACGCTCGTACTGCGCTGCGACTTTCATGGTCATGGGCCCGTGGAGTTTCATTTAGAAGGGCATCCACTTGGAGTTGAAGAAGCGCGACAGCCAGCCCTGGGTGTTGGCGTCGGCGAGGCTGCCGCGGCCGGTGTAGGAAATCTTGGCGTCGGCGACGCGGGTGGACGGCACGGTGTTGTCCTGGCCGATGTCCTGCGGGCGCACGATGCCGGTGATGCGGATCAGTTCCTGGCCCTGGTTGATGGTGAGCAGCTTCTCGCCGCGCACCAGCAGGTTGCCGTTGGGCAGGCGCTGCGCCACGGTGACGGTGATGTTGCCGGTGAGCTGGTTGCTCTGGCTGCTGGAGCCGCCGCCGTCGAAGCTGTGGTCGCTGTCGATGCCGACGCTGGCCTTGTTGAACGTGCGGCCGAGCAGCGATGGCGCACCGATCTTGTCCTTGTTGGTCTTGCTGGTGCTGGTGTTGGCCTTCTTCACCGCCTGGGTGTTCTCCACCAGCACGACGGTGAGGATGTCGCCCGCGCGGTGCGCGCGCGGGTCGGTGAACAACTCCATGCCCTGCGCGTCGTGGTAGATCGCGCCGTCGGCCACCGGCGCGGCGGCAGGCGCCACCGGCGCGGTGGCGGCCCATTGCGCGTCGTCGCGCTGCGGTTGCACGACGGCGCAACCCGCCAGCGCGGCCAGCGCGAGCACGACGGCAAGGCACGGAAGAACGGCGGTGATGCGCACGGCGGTCGGCCTCAGGTCTTGTTGGTGATGGTCTGCAGCATGGTGTCCGCGGCGCTGATCGCCTTGGAGTTCATCTCGTAGGTGCGCTGGGTCTGGATCATGTCCACCATCGCTTCCACCACGTTGACGTTGGACGACTCCAGCGAGCCCTGCAGCAGGGTACCCATGCCGTTGAGGCCGGCCTGGCCGGTCTGCGGGGTGCCGCTGGAGGCGGTCTCCAGGTACAGGTTCTGGCCCATCGACTGCAGGCCCGCGGGGTTGACGAAATCGGCCAGCTGCAGCGAGCCCACCTGCACCGGCGCGGCCTGTCCCGGCACGGTGGCGCTGATCGTGCCGTCGTTGCCGATGGTGATGCTCTGCACGCCCTGCGGCAGGGTGATCGCCGGCTCGATCGCGTAGCCGTCGGCGGTGACGATCTGGCCGTTGGCGTCGGTATGCAGCGAGCCGTCGCGGGTGTACGCGGTGGTGCCGTCGGGCATGCTCACCTGCAGGAAGCCGCGGCCCTGGATCGCCACGTCCAGCGAGTTGCCGGTCTGGCTGATCGCGCCCTGGGTGAACAGCTTCTCGTTCGCCACCACGCGCACGCCGGTGCCCATCAGCAGGCCCGAGGGCGACTGCGTCTGCTCGGTGGTTTGCGCGCCGGGCTGGCCCAGGTTCTGGTACATCAGGTCCTGGAACGCCGGGCGCGAGGCCTTGAAGCCGGTGGTGCTGGCGTTGGCCAGGTTGTTGGAGATGGCGTCGAGGCGCGTCTGCTGCGCGTCGAGGCCGGTCTTGGCGATCCAGAGAGAGGCGAACATGGGAGGGCTCCGCTAAGCGTGTGGGGTTCAGTTCGCCTGCAGCAGCTTGAGGCTGGCGTCGGCGTTGTCTTCGGCGGTCTTGATCGAGCGCACCTGCATCTCGTACTGGCGCGACAGCCCGATCATCCGCACCAGTTCGGTCGAGGGATTGACGTTGCTGGCTTCCAGCGCCTGCGACGCCAGCTGCACGCCGGGATCGGCGTCGGCGCTGCCGCCGCCGGCCAGGTGCAGCAGGCCATCCGCGCCCTTGGAAAGCTGCGCGGGATCGGGGTTGACCAGCTTGATGCGGTCGACCTGGGTGAGCGTATTCGGCGCCTGCCCCAGCGGCACGCTGGAGATCGTGCCGTCGTTGCCGATCACGATCTGCGCGCTGTCGGGAATGCTGATCGGGCCGCCGTTGCCGAGCACCGGATTGCCGGCCGCGTCGGTGAGCGTGCCGTCGGCGGTGAGCTGCAGGTTGCCGGCGCGCGTGTAGGCCTCGCTGCCGTCCGGCGCCTGCACCGCGATCCAGCCCGAGCCGCGCACCGCCACGTCCAGTGCGCGGCCGGTCTGCTGCAGCGCGCCCTGGCTGTCGTCGCGGCCTAGGCTCTGCGCCACCGCGTTGATCCGGCTGGGACTGCCCGGCCCCTGCACCGGCAGGCTGCCGAACGCGTCCAGCTCGCTCTTGAAGCCGGTGGTGGTGGCGTTGGCGAGGTTGTGGCTCACCACGTCCTGGGCCCGCATGATCTGCGTGGCCCCGGTCATGGCGAGGTAGACGGAACGATCCATGGCTGGCTACCCCGGTCGATGCTTACCGCGAGACGGCGTTGAACAGCGTGCTGGCCAGCGTGTTGTCGGTGGACAGCACCTGCGCGTTGGCCTGGTAGTTGCGCTGCGCCTGGATCATGTCGACCAGCTGCTGGGTGGTGTCGGAGGTGTTGGACTCCTCCAGCGCGCCGGACTGGATCGTGCCGTACTGGCCGCTGGCGGCCGTGCCCATCACCGCAGTGCCGGAATCGGTGCTGGACATCCAGCTGGCGCTGCCGAGCTGGCGCAGGCCCTGCACGTTCTGGAAGTTCGCCATCGCCAGCTGGCCGATCTTGCTGCTCTGGCCGTTGGAGTAGTTCGCGGTGACGATGCCCGCGCTGTCGATGTCGATCGAGGACAGCGCGCCGGCGGTGTAGCCGTCCTGGCTGATCGTGCCGGCGGCGTAGCCGGTGCCGTACTGGGTGGTCTTGCCGAAGTTGATCGACAGCGTCTGCGGGTTCGCGCCGTTGGCGTAGGCCACCGGGTTGAAGCCGACGATGCCGTTGGCCGGCGTGGTCAGCGCGCCGCTGCTGTCGAACGTCAGCGGCTGCGTGCCGGCGTTGTTGCCGTCCACGTACAGGTCCACGTTCCAGGTGTTGGTGCCGGTCTTCACGTAGTAGGCGGTGGCCTGGTGCGAGGAACCCAGGCTGTCGTACACGGTGAACGTGCTCGACTGGTTGAAGGTGGCCGGGTTGGTCGGGTCGAAGGCCAGCGGCGGCACGGTGGCGTCCGCCGGCAGGTTCGACGACACCACCGCCGTGGCGGTGGGCTTGGCCGAACTCTGCGCGGTGACCAGGTTGAGGTTGGACAGCGTGCTGGTGTCGAAGCTGTTGCTGGCGGTGCTGTAGGGATAGACCTGCAGCTTGTTGTTGTCCTGGGTGACCACGTTGCCGGCCGGGTCCTGGTGGAACGCGCCGGCGCGGGTGTAGGCGTAGCCGTTGCCGGTGTTGACCACGAAGAAACCGTTGCCGCTGATCGCGAGGTCGAGGCTGTTGCCGGTGGTCTGGATGTCGCCCTGGGCGAACTGCTGCGCCACGCTGGTCAGCCGCGTGCCGCTGCCCACCGCGGTGGCGCTGAGGTTGATGCCGGTGACCGCATAGATGTCCGCGAACTCCGCGCGCGAGCCCTTGAAGCCGGCGGTGTTGGCGTTGGCGATGTTGTTGGCGATCACGTTGAGATCGGACTGCGCGGCGTTGATGCCGCTGAGAGCCTGGTTGAGTGCCATGAATCGTTCCTCGCTGGAAGGGTTGTTGCCGCCGATCAGTTGATCTGCGCGATCGCGCTGAGCGGCACGCCGCCCACGCCGCTCACCTGCACGTAGGTGCCCACACTGCTGCCGCCGTAGCCCACGCCGCTGACCGTGCCGTCGACGTAGGTGGAGAGCGCGTTGCCGCCGACGTCGGCGGCGGTCACGCTGTAGTCGCCCGGCGGCACCGGCGCGCCGCTGTCGTCCATGCCGTCCCAGTTGAAGCGGGCGAGGCCGGCGGCCTGGGTGCCGAGGTCGAGCGTGCGCACCACCTTGCCGGCACCGTCCTTGATCGCGACCTGCACGTTGGCGGTGGCGCCGGTGACGCCCACCGCGCAGTCCATCGCGCTGCCGGCGTAGCTCAGGTTCGCCGACGGCACCAGCACGTGGCGCCCCACCAGGCCGACCGAACCGAGCACCTGCGAGGACTGCAGCGAACTGGTGAGCTGGCCGGAGAGGCTGTTGACGCTGGTGTTGAGGTCCTGCATCGAGGCCAGTTGGCTGAACTGCGCCAGCTGCGAGACGAACTGCGAGTTGTCCATCGGGTTGGTCGGGTCCTGCGACTGCAACTGCGTGGTGAGCAGCTTCAGGAAATCGGCCTGGTTCATGGAGTTGCCGAGCGCGGCGGTGGCCGCGCCAGCGGCGCTGCCGGTGCCGGCGGCGCTGGTGGTGGTGTTCACGCTGGTGGTCATGGTTGCGGGCTCACTGGCCGAGGGTCAGGGTCTTGAGCATCAGTTGCTTGGCGCTGTTCATCACCTCGACGTTGTTCTGGTACGAACGCGACGCCGAAATCATGTTGACCAGTTCGTCCACCGGGTTGACGTTGCTGGCGTAGACGTAGCCATCCGCATTCGCCAGCGGGTTGCCCGGCTCGTAGCGTTGCGGGATCGCGGCCTGGCTCTCGGTGATGCCGAGCACCTGCACGCCCTGCGCGGTGCCGGCATCCTTGCCGCCGGACTGCTGCTGCGCGTGCACGGCGGCGAACAGCGGCTCGCGCGCACGGTAGGCGCCTTCCGGCGTGCCGGACACGCTCTCGGCGTTGGCCAGGTTGCTGGCCACGGTGTTGAGCCGCAGCGACTGCGCGGCCATGCCGGAGCCGGCCACGTTGAAGATGGAATAGAGCGACATCAGCTCTGCCCTCCGGAGATGGCGGTGCGCAGCATGCGGATCTGCGCGGTGATGAAGGAAAGGCTGGCCTGGTAGTGCACGCTGTTGGCGGCGAAGTCGGCCTGCTCGACCTGCGCGTCGACGGTGTTGCCGTCCATGCTGGGCTGCGTCGGCACGCGGTAGGCCAGCGCCGCCGCGCCCGTGCCCGGTCCGCTGCCGATCTGTCCGGCGCTGGGCGCCTGCAATGCCAGGCTGCTGCCGTCGCCACCGCCGGCCGCGGCCAGCGCCTTGCGGAAATCGATGTCGCGGGCGAGGTAGCCGGGCGTGTCGGCATTGGCCAGGTTGTTGGCCAGCACGTCGGCACGGCGCTGCCACAGATCCAGCGCCTGGGTATGGATGCCGAACAGGTTTTGCGGGACGGGATTCATCGGTCTGCTCCGCGGGCGGTTGCCGCATGGAGCCGGAGGCAAGTTGCATGCCACCACGCCGGAACCCTTGCCACGCCTGGCCTGGCAGGGTTCGCGCCTTGGCGTCGCGCGGGCGACGCCAAGGCGGAGTCGGTTTGTTGACGCGGCGCGCGCGTCAGTCGGCCAGCGCTTCCGCCGGCAGCAGTTCCAGCACGGCGTGCGCCAGCAGATCGGGCTGGAACTTGGCGACGAAGGCGTCGGCCTTGACCTCCTTCACCATCGCCTCGTTGAAGATGCCGCTGAGCGAGCTGTGCAGCACCACCTTCAGCCGGCACAGCGCCGGCGCCTCGCGGATCGCCCGGGTCAGCGCATAGCCGTCCAGGCGCGGCATCTCGATGTCGGAGACCACCAGCTTGACGCCTTCGGCCGGATCGGCGGCCGCCAGTTCGTGCAGGCGCTCGAGCGCCTCGCGACCGTCCTGCGCCACCACGCACTCGATGTTCATCTGCTTGAACAGCTCGACCAGGCGGCGGCGGGCGATCAGCGAATCGTCCACCACCATCACCCGCCGCGGCGCCAGCATGTGTGCGTCGGCGAGGCGCTGCATCTGCAGCGACAGCTCGGCCGGCGCCGCGTCGATGCCGGCCAGCACCTGCTCCACGTCCACCACCGCCAGCAGCGCGCCGTCGACGCGGGTCACGGCATTGACCCGCGCACCGAAGCCCAGCGTGGCGGAGGGCGCCTCCAGCTTGTCGCCGTCGCACTGCACCATGCGCTGCAGGTCGGCAACCAGGAAGCCCTGCACCGAGCGACTGAACTCGGTGACCATCAGGTGTGCCGATGCCTCGTCGCGCAGTGGCGGATAACCGAGCGCGGCAGCGAGGTCGATCACCGGGATGGTCTGCCCGCGGTAGTCGCAGCTGCCGGCGAGCAGGGCATGCACGCCCGGCATACGCTCCAGCGGTGGACGGCGCATCACCTCGCGCACCTTGAACACGTTGATGCCGAACAGCTGCGCATCGCCGAGCCGGAACAGCAGCATGGCCACGCGGTTGTGGCCGGCCAGCCGGGTATGTTGCTCCACCTTTTCCAGCAGCGTGCCGCCCATGCGGACTCCTCGCGAATCGCCCGCCGCCTTGGCAGCCGTACGCGTTCGCTATCGACCGCGCGGCGCCGCGCTTGAGCGCGCGCCCCGGTCGCCATGGGTGGCATGCGGATTGCTTTCTCAAGCCGCGACGGTTTTGGACGATGCAGTCCCCTGCAAGCTCCCACCACACACTCGACATAGGTGATGTTCGTCCCATGAGTCTGATCTGGAATCGGCACCTCGCCCTCCTGGTGGAGGCCGCCGTCACCGGCGACGAGGCACGGCTGGCCGCGCTGCGGCGCACGCATCCGCGCGCGGCGAAGGCGCTGGCGCCGCTGCTGGCGCGCATTGCCAGCCGGCCGCCGGCGGCGGTGGCGCTGCAAGCCGTGGAGCAGCAAGGCCTGGTGCTGGCCGCGGTGCAGCAGCTCGCGCGCGAGCAGGCGGCGCTCGACCAGGCCGCCGCCGATGGCCGCGGCAGCGTCGATCGCTTGACGGATGGCAGCGCCGGTATCTCGACGGCGCTGCAGCAAGTGGCCGCCGAACTGGACCGGGCCGGCCAGGCCAGTCGGGCCGGCAGCGGCAATGTCAGCGAACTCGACGGCCAGCTGCGCCTGTTGCGCAGCGCGCTGGCGGCGATGAACCGCAACCAGAGCAAGCTGGCCGAGCAGGTGGAACAGATCCGCAAACTCACCGCCACCGTGCAGGAGATCGCCCACCAGACCAACCTGGTGGCGCTGAACGCCGCGATCGAGGCCGCGCGCGCCGGCGAGGCCGGCCGCGGCTTCGCCGTGGTCGCCGACGAGGTCAAGCAGCTGGCGGAAAAGACCACCCTCACCACCGCCGAGATCGAGGGCGTCACCGGCTCGATCGGCGACTTCTCCACGCAATTGGACGGCGACGTGCAGCACAGCCTGCAGCAGCTGGAACGCGCCCAGGCCGGTGCGGCGCAGTCGGGCACCACCCTCGATGCGGGCAATCAGGCGCTGCACGCGGCCGGCGAGCGTGTGCACAAGCTGCAACAGAACCACGACGCCCAGCATGCGCGCGCCACCAGCGTGCAGGCCGCGCTCGGCGCCGTGCAACGTCGCGCCGGCGAGGCGCGGCGCCAGTCCGATGCGCTGCAGCGCGCCGCGCTGCTCGCCCACCGGCTGGGCCTGGATTGGCTGGAAGGCATCAGCGGCAAGGATCCCGGCAGCCTCAGTCTGACCGTGCGCGAAGCTTCGCTCAATCTGCGCCAGGCGGCCGAACTGGCCCTGCTCGAACCGGCGGCACTCGATCGCCGCTGGTTCGACACCCACGCGATCCGCCGCAGCGTCGAACGGCTGGGCGCGCTGCAACCGGCGCATCCGGCCAGCGCCGGTCTCGCCGACGCCGGCATGCAGCTGTGCGAGCAGGGCAGTCGCTTCATCGCGCTGCTGTGCGACGGCGAGGCCGAGCAGGCCGCGGCGCTGTCGCGGCAGCTCGAATCCGCCCGTGATGCCCTGCTCGGGCAACTCGACAGCCTGCTGGCGGACGCGTGAACCCGAGCCGCGCCAGCGTCGGCCGATGCCTTGCCCTGGCATGGTTCGGCTTGGCGTGGCCGGGCAGCAGCCTCGCCGCACTGCCGTCGCCCGATGCCGTGCGCGCCGCCGCCGAACAGGCCGTGCACGCGCGTTTCGACCTGCCGGGCAGTCGCGTCGTGGTCCAGGCCCAGCCGCTAGCTCCGCGCCTGCGGCTGGCGCCCTGCGCGGCGCCGCTGCGCGCCGTGCTGGCCGACGCCGTCCGTCCCGCGCCACGCCTGAGCGTGCCCGTGCATTGCCCGCAGGGTGGTGGCTGGACCGTGCGCGTGCAGGTGCAGCTGCAGCTGTTCCGTCCGGTGCTGGTGACCAGTCGGCCGCTGCTGCGCGGCGACGGCCTGCGTCCGGCGGACGTGCGCGCCGAGGAACGCGACGTGACCCGGCTCGGCTACGGCTACCTCGACAACCTCGACCAAGTGGCCGGGCGCACCCTCGCCCGCGCCCTGCCCGAAGGCAGCGTACTCACCCCCGCTGCACTGGGCGGCCGGCGCATGGTGCGGGCGGGCGACCGCGTGCAAGTGGTGGCCCGGCTGGGCGACATCGTGGTGCGCGCCGACGGCGTGGCGCTGGGCAGCGGCGACAATGGCGCCCGCCTGCGGGTGCGCAACGAGAGCTCGGGCAAGGTGGTCGACGCCATGGTCCATGCCCCCGGCGTGGTGCTGGCCCTGCCCTGAGATCGCCGATGCCTTCCACACCCCACTCCCAGCCCCTAAAGTTTCCGAACATCGGGCCGATGCAGCATTCACAGGGCCACTCCGCAGCGAGAACGGACGCATGAATACGACCATTTCCAACAACGGCTTGCCGAAACTTCCGCAAGCCGCCGGCCAGCCGGGCAACAGCGCGGCGCCGGAATCCTCCGCCAGCGCCACCGGTGCCGGCGCGCCCGCGGCCAAGGCCGACGACCAGCTCAAGCTGACCGATTCGGCCAAGGCGTTGCAGCAGGCCGCGCGCACCGACGCCACTCCGGTCGATACGCAGCGGGTGGAGCGCGTGCGCCAGGCGCTGGCCGACGGCAGCTACAAGGTCGACGCCGGCCGCATCGCCGACCGCATGATCGCGATGGAACGGCAGCTCGGCGACACGGGCAAGGCATGAGCCCGCCGCTGCGGCAGGAGTTCGCCGAGGCGCTCGCCGCAGTGCAGGGCGAGATGCGCCACGGGCTGGAGCAGCTCGCGCAGGTGCTCGAAGACGAACGCGCGGCGCTGGACGGTGGCGATATCGAGGCGCTCGACCGGGCCGGCGCGCGCAAGCAGGCGTTGATGCAGCAGCTGGAACAGCTGGACGCGGAGCGTCGCCTGCTGGCGCGCGAACAGCCGCAGGCTCCGGCCGTGCCGGATCCGGACTGGACCGCGATCGTGCAGTCGCTGCAGCACTGCCACCGGCTCAACCAGCGCAACGGCGGCATCGTCGGCCAGCGCCTGCAGCTGGTGCGCCAGGCGCTCGCGGTGCTGACCGGGACGGACAGCGACAGCGGGCTGTACGACCGCAGCGGCGAACTGCATGCCGGCGCACGTTCGCGTCCGCTGGCGGCGGCCTGATTCGAGTTGAGTACCCCGCCGCCCGCACGCACGGTGGCATCTCCAGCGGGCCGCTGGCCGCGGCCCGCTTCACCGTCAAACGCGATGCCGGACCGATCATGAGCCCTTCCCCCACTTCCGCCGCTCCCGCGGCCACCAGCAAACCCTCGATCTACGAAGGCGTCGCGCCGGCGCTGCCGGTGATGCGCGTGCCGCTGCTCAATCGCGAGCGCGAGCTGTTTGCCTACGAGATCCTGTTCCATCGCGAAAGCGGCGACGAAGCGACCCTGCTGCAGAGCGTGCTGGGGATGATCACCGACGGTGCGTTGACCCGCCTGGTGCGCGGCAACCGCGCGTTCCTCAACCTGCCCGCCGAGCTGCTGCCGGAAGACGCCGACGTGCTGCTGCACCAGCCGCGCCTGGGCGTGGTGCTGCAACCGCATGTGGCCGACGACGCGGCGCTGATGAAGCGCCTGCAGTCGATGGCGCAGCGCGGCTGCCAGTTCATGCTGGACGTGGGCGATCAGGATCTCGACCACGGCCTGCCGTTCGAAGCCCTGCTGCAGATGGTGCAACTGGTCCGGCTCGACGCGGGCCAGCTGGCGCCGGAAGTGCTGGCGCAACGCGCCGCGCACCTGCACGCGCGCGGACTGCACGTGGTCGCCGGCCAGGTCAACGACCATCCCACCTACGAACGCTGCCTGACGTTGCCGATGGAGGCGGTGCAGGGACGTTATCTGTTGGTGCCGCAGCCGATGGCCGTCCCCGTGCTGACCGCGAACCGCCTCAGCATGCTGCGCCTGCTGGGCGTGCTGCACGAAAGCAACCCGGGTCCGGTCGAGCTGGGCAACATCGTGCGCGACGACGCGGTGCTCAGCTACAAGCTGCTGAGCTGCGTCAATTCGGCCTACTTCGCATTGCCGCGGCAGCTGAAATCCGTGCAGCAGGCCGCGATCTTCTTCGGCGTCACCCGCATGCGCAACTGGGTCGACACCATGGCGATGTGCAGCATGGACGATCGTCCACCGGAGCTGTTGCGCGCCGCGCTGATCCGCGCCCACATGTGCGAGGAACTGGCCCAGGGCATGCCCCTCGGGAGTGCCGAGATGGCGTTCACCGTCGGGCTGTTCTCGCTGCTGGACACCTTGATGTGCGCGCCGATGGAATTCCTGCTGCCGCAGCTGCGGCTGGCGCCCGAGATCAGCGACGCGCTGACCGGCCGCAGCGGCCCGTTCGGCGCGATCCTGCAGCAGATCCTCGCCTGGGAGGCGAACGAGCTGACCAGCGCGCAGGTGCCCCCGCAGCGCATCCAGCGACTGGCCACGATCTACCTCAACGCCACCCAATGGGCCGATCAGGTCTACGCCAGCGCGAACGAGAAGAGCGTGCAGTAAGCCCGGTCGTCAGGTTCATGCGTGCGGCCGTGTGTGCTCCGGCCACCGCAGCGATCGATGGCGTGTCGAACGATCGATGCGCTTTCGTGCTCCTTGACCAGCATCGGCTTCACATGGCGTCGGGGTGCGCATCCTGGCACAGCAATCCCGCTCGTTCGATCCAATCGCCCGTACCGGACGATCGCGCGCATTTCCATTCCCCAAATGCGCGTCGATGCGGTGGCTCCAGCGTACGCATGGTGAACCGGCAGCGGCCTTTCCTGTTTTGGTGCGCGCGGCACCGCGCCCGAGTGACCATCACTGCGATAGCCCTTCGTGTCGAGTTGCGTATGAAGGATCGCTCTCGTCGAGGCGGCTGGTTGGCCCGATTGCTTCGAGTCCCGCAATCCTTCGTTGAAGCGAAACAGCATTCGAGCGGCGCGCGCCGCCGGGCACACGTCATTCCGGGGCCGGCGACATGATTCGCGCATGAAATCGTCACGCCCAAAAACAAACGCCCTCACCGGAATCGGTGAAGGCGTTTGAGGGATAAAGCCCCTGGCGGTGACCTACTCTTGCATGCGAGATGCACACTACCATCGGCGCGGCTGCGTTTCACTTCCGAGTTCGGGATGGGATCGGGTGGGACCACAGCGCTATGGCCGCCAGGGAAGGGGTTGAAGCAGCGCAGTTGCGCCGGCTTCAATACTTTGGCAAACGAGTGACAAGCGTCCGGGTTTGACGTACCGGGAAACGTGGTGAAGGCCACTTGGGGTTATATGGTCAAGCCGCACGGCTCATTAGTACGCGTAAGCTCAATGCATTGCTGCACGTCCACATCGCGCCTATCAACCACCTGGTCTTGATGGTGCCTTAAGGAGAGTCAAGCTCTCGGGAGATCTCATCTTGGGGCGCGCTTCCCGCTTAGATGCTTTCAGCGGTTATCGCTTCCGTTCATAGCTACCGGGCAATGCCTCTGGCGAGACAACCCGAACACCAGCGGAACGTCCACTCCGGTCCTCTCGTACTAGGAGCAGCCCCCCTCAAATCTCCAACGCCCACGACAGATAGGGACCGAACTGTCTCACGACGTTCTGAACCCAGCTCGCGTACCACTTTAAATGGCGAACAGCCATACCCTTGGGACCGGCTACAGCCCCAGGATGTGATGAGCCGACATCGAGGTGCCAAACACCGCCGTCGATATGAACTCTTGGGCGGTATCAGCCTGTTATCCCCGGAGTACCTTTTATCCGTTGAGCGATGGCCCTTCCATACAGAACCACCGGATCACTAAGACCTACTTTCGTACCTGCTTGATCCGTCGATCTTGCAGTCAAGCACGCTTATGCCTTTGCACACAGTGCGCGATGTCCGACCGCGCTGAGCGTACCTTCGTGCTCCTCCGTTACTCTTTGGGAGGAGACCGCCCCAGTCAAACTACCCACCATACACGGTCCCTGACCCGGATTACGGGCCGAGGTTAGAACGTCAAGCACTTCAGGGTGGTATTTCAAGGATGGCTCCACCGAAACTGGCGTCTCGGTTTCGTAGCCTCCCACCTATCCTACACAGAAGAACTCAACGTTCAGTGTAAAGCTATAGTAAAGGTTCACGGGGTCTTTCCGTCTTGCCGCGGGAACGCTGCATCTTCACAGCGATTTCAATTTCACTGAGTCTCGGGTGGAGACAGCGCCGCTGTCGTTACGCCATTCGTGCAGGTCGGAACTTACCCGACAAGGAATTTCGCTACCTTAGGACCGTTATAGTTACGGCCGCCGTTTACTGGGGCTTCGATCAAGAGCTTCGCCTTGCGGCTGACCCCATCAATTAACCTTCCAGCACCGGGCAGGCGTCACACCCTATACGTCCACTTTCGTGTTTGCAGAGTGCTGTGTTTTTGATAAACAGTCGCAGCGGCCAGGTTACTGCGACCTGCCAATGCTCAGTCACGCATGTGACCACATCGGCAGGCGCACCTTCTCCCGAAGTTACGGTGCCATTTTGCCTAGTTCCTTCACCCGAGTTCTCTCAAGCGCCTTGGGATTCTCACCCTGCCTACCAGTGTCGGTTTACGGTACGGTTTTTCTACAGCTGAAGCTTAGTGGCTTTTCCTGGAAGCGTGGTATCAGTCACTTCGCCCAAAAGGGCTCGTCTCGGTGCTCGGCATAAAGGGTCCCGGATTTGCCTAAGACCCATGCCTACCGCCTTTCCCCGGGACAACCAACGCCCGGTAGACCTAACCTTCTCCGTCCCCACATCGCACTGTAGAAAAGTGCAGGAATATTAACCTGCTTCCCATCGACTACGCATTTCTGCCTCGCCTTAGGGGCCGACTCACCCTGCGCCGATGAACGTTGCGCGAGGAAACCTTGGGCTTTCGGCGTGCGGGCTTTTCACCCGCATTATCGTTACTCATGTCAGCATTCGCACTTCCGATACCTCCAGCAAGCTTCTCAACTCACCTTCACAGGCTTACGGAACGCTCCTCTACCGCGCACACAAAGTGTGCACCCCGAGCTTCGGTGTCTAGCTTAGCCCCGTTAAATCTTCCGCGCAGACCGACTCGACCAGTGAGCTATTACGCTTTCTTTAAAGGATGGCTGCTTCTAAGCCAACCTCCTGGCTGTCTATGCCTTTCCACATCGTTTTCCACTTAGCTAGAACTTGGGGACCTTAGCTGCGGGTCTGGGTTGTTTCCCTTTTCACGACGGACGTTAGCACCCGCCGTGTGTCTCCCGGATAGTCTGTCCTGGTATTCGGAGTTTGCCATGGTTTGCTAAGTCGCGATGACCCGCTAGCCATAACAGTGCTCTACCCCCAGGAAGATTCGTCCGAGGCGCTACCTAAATAGCTTTCGAGGAGAACCAGCTATCTCCGAGTTTGTTTAGCCTTTCACTCCTATCCACAGCTCATCCCCATCTATTGCAACAGATGTGGGTTCGGTCCTCCAGTGCGTGTTACCGCACCTTCAACCTGGCCATGGATAGATCACTCGGTTTCGGGTCTACTGCCAGAGACTATGCGCCCTATTCAGACTCGGTTTCCCTTCGCCTCCCCTAGACGGTTAAGCTTGCCACTGACAGTAAGTCGCTGACCCATTATACAAAAGGTACGCAGTCACCCTTGCGGGCTTCCACTGCTTGTACGTATACGGTTTCAGGGTCTATTTCACTCCCCTCTCCGGGGTTCTTTTCGCCTTTCCCTCACGGTACTTGTTCGCTATCGGTCAGTCAGGAGTATTTAGCCTTGGAGGATGGTCCCCCCATGTTCAGACAGGGTTTCTCGTGCCCCGCCCTACTCAATTTCATGCACGGTGCCCTTTCGTCTACCGGGCTATCACCGTCTGCGGCGGGCCTTTCCAGACCCTTCGACTAAAACACTGTGCACTTTTGGGCTAGTCCCCGTTCGCTCGTCGCTACTGAGGGAATCTCGGTTGATTTCTTTTCCTCCGGGTACTTAGATATTTCAGTTCCCCGGGTTCGCCTCCGCAACCTATGAATTCAGTTACGGATACCGCTTGCGCGGTGGGTTTCCCCATTCGGACATTGCCGGATCAAAGCTTGTTGCCAGCTCCCCGACACTTTTCGCAGGCTGCCACGTCCTTCATCGCCTCTGACTGCCAAGGCATCCACCGTATACGCTTGGTCGCTTGACCATATAACCCCAAGTCGCCTCGGGGCCATACTTTCAAACCACCTGTTACGTGCCTCAACACATGTCTCGGTTCGGTTCGAACCAAGACGCTTGTCACTCGTTTGCCAGTTTTCAAAGAACACAAGAACGGCCTCAACGCCGCCTCGCTTCAAATCTTTTCGTGTGCTTGGATTTCACGCGTCGCCATGGTGGAGCCAGTCGGGATCGAACCGACGACCCCCTGCTTGCAAAGCAGGTGCTCTCCCAGCTGAGCTATGGCCCCATGCCTGATGAAGAGTCCGCACACGGAGGTGCGGCTTCTTGCGCAGGAGGTGCACAGGTCATGGTGGGTCTGGGAGGACTCGAACCACCGGCCTCACCCTTATCAGGGGTGCGCTCTAACCACCTGAGCTACAGACCCGGAAAGCTTTCCTGGGACGTTACGTGAAATACAGGTGTCTTGTGTGGACGTCTTGCGCGACGAGTCGCGCTGTCGTTCTCGAAAGGAGGTGATCCAGCCGCACCTTCCGATACGGCTACCTTGTTACGACTTCACCCCAGTCATGAACCACTCCGTGGTCGTCGTCCCCCTTGCGGTTAGACTAACGGCTTCTGGAGCAACTCACTCCCATGGTGTGACGGGCGGTGTGTACAAGGCCCGGGAACGTATTCACCGCGGCATAGCTGATCCGCGATTACTAGCGATTCCGACTTCACGAAGTCGAGTTGCAGACTTCGATCCGGACTGGGATCGGCTTTCTGGGATTGGCTCCACCTCGCGGTATTGCAACCCTCTGTACCGACCATTGTAGTACGTGTGTAGCCCTGGCCGTAAGGGCCATGAGGACTTGACGTCATCCCCACCTTCCTCCGGTTTGTCACCGGCAGTCTCCTTAGAGTTCCCGACTTTACTCGCTGGCAACTAAGGACAAGGGTTGCGCTCGTTGCGGGACTTAACCCAACATCTCACGACACGAGCTGACGACAGCCATGCAGCACCTGTGTTCCGATTCCCGAAGGCACTCCCGCATCTCTGCAGGATTCCGGACATGTCAAGGCCAGGTAAGGTTCTTCGCGTTGCATCGAATTAAACCACATACTCCACCGCTTGTGCGGGCCCCCGTCAATTCCTTTGAGTTTCAGTCTTGCGACCGTACTCCCCAGGCGGCGAACTTAACGCGTTAGCTTCGACACTGATCTCCGAGTTGAGACCAACATCCAGTTCGCATCGTTTAGGGCGTGGACTACCAGGGTATCTAATCCTGTTTGCTCCCCACGCTTTCGTGCTTCAGCGTCAGTGTTGTCCCAGATGGCCGCCTTCGCCACTGATGTTCCTCCCGATCTCTACGCATTTCACCGCTACACCGGGAATTCCACCATCCTCTGACACACTCTAGCTCGCCAGTATCCATTGCCATTCCCAGGTTGAGCCCGGGGATTTCACAACAGACTTAACGAACCGCCTACGCACCCTTTACGCCCAGTAATTCCGATTAACGCTTGCACCCTTCGTATTACCGCGGCTGCTGGCACGAAGTTAGCCGGTGCTTATTCCTCAGGTACCGTCAGCCCCACGGGTTATTAACCCGTAGTATTTCGCTCCTGATAAAAGTGCTTTACAACCCGAAGGCCTTCTTCACACACGCGGCATTGCTGGATCAGGCTTGCGCCCATTGTCCAATATTCCCCACTGCTGCCTCCCGTAGGAGTCTGGGCCGTGTCTCAGTCCCAGTGTGGCTGATCATCCTCTCAGACCAGCTAGCGATCGTCGCCTTGGTGGGCCATTACCCCGCCAACTAGCTAATCGCACATCGGTTCGTCCTGCCGCGCGAGGCCCGAAGGTCCCCCGCTTTCTCCCGTAGGACGTATGCGGTATTAGTCCCGGTTTCCCGAGGTTATCCCCCACGTCAGGGTAGATCCCGATGCATTACTCACCCGTCCGCCACTCGCCGCCAGGTATTGCTACCCGCGCTGCCGTTCGACTTGCATGTGTTAGGCATGCCGCCAGCGTTCAATCTGAGCCAGGATCAAACTCTTCACTTAAGTTTTCGACCATCCGAAGATGATCTATCTTTCTGAAGCGTGACCCCAACCGTTGAAACTCATTACTGACTTTCTTTCGGTGGGACGCTTGCATTGCTTGGACAGGTCATCGACCCGCCAGCGCAAGGCGTCCACACAATTCACCTGTGCACACTGTCAAAGATCCAACCACCGCGGAACTTTCCGCCAAGGGACATTTCGTCCCGGTGAGCCGCCCATTCTACATCGGTTTTTCCTGTCGTCAACAAGCGCGAGGAGAAAATTTCACGTCGTGTTTGTCGAGGAACCCTTCGACGAAGGGCGGCTCGTCGAAGGGGCGAGAATCATAGCGCTGCGTCGCGCGACTGGGAAGGGGCGGCACGCAAATTTTTCGGCGAAGCCGCCACGATGCGTGGGCTCTACACTGCCCCGACCATAGACCACACGAGACATCGCGCCATGCCGAGATTCCTGCTCGCCGCCGCGCTGCTGGCACTGGGCGGCAACGCCTGCGCGTATCCCGCCGACACCGCGCCCGTCAGCGTGACCCTGCGCGGGCATCACTACTCGGTGGAGCTCGCCACCAACGAGGCTGCGCGCGAGCATGGCCTGATGATGCGCACATCGCTGGCCGCGGACCACGGCATGCTGTTCGTGTTTCCCGACACGGCGCCACGCGGGTTCTGGATGAAGAACACGCTGATCCCGCTCGACATCCTGTACTTCGATGCCGAGCGCAAGCTGGTGTCGGCGCAAGTCGACGTGCAACCGTGCAAAGCCGATCCCTGCCCGGTCTACCCCAGCGCGGGGCCTGCGCGTTACGTGCTGGAGCTGTCGGCCGGCACGGCCGCGCGGATCGGCGTGCGCAACGGCGACACGCTGGCGATCGAGGGCAGGCTGGGAACGGTCGACTGAGCGACGTCGGCGGGCGAGACGAGCGCCACGCCGACGCGGTAGGGGATCAACGCTTCGGGACGGATCGCGTCGAGCATGTCCCAGTCGTCTTCGAACGGAATGAACTGCTGCATGGTGATGCTTCCGCATGACGCGCATGGCTTGCGCGTGGAAGCATCACAGCGGATCGGCGGGCCCGTTCGCAGGCGGAAACATGGCGAAAACGGGCCGGGCGCGGGCAGGCATCGGCGATCAGTCGACCTCGATCATCTCGAAGTCGCTCTTGGTGGCGCCGCAATCCGGGCAGGTCCAGGTCTCGGGCACGTCCTCCCAGCGCGTGCCGGGTTCGATGCCTTCCTCCGGCACGCCAAGCGTCTCGTCGTAGATGTAACCGCAGACCACGCACATCCATTTGCGCAGCGCGGTGGTTTCGGTGGAACTCTGGCTCATCGTCGGGCTTCTTCGTGCGAGGGTGAATAGTGCATTCTCGCAACTCGCCTGCCGTTGCGAAAGCACGCGGCGCCCACCATCGCCCCCTGCGGGCGCACGGAAGCTTCGCGCCATGATCCACTCCCTATTTCCCAGCCACGGCCTGTACGCGATCACCGACGGCCCGCGCACCGACCTGTCGGCGACTGTCGCGCAGGCGCTGGCCGGCGGCGCGCGGGTGCTGCAATACCGCGACAAGACCGCCGATGCCGCGCGACGCCATGCCGAAGCCGCTGCGCTCGAGCAGTTGTGCGACACGCACACCGTGCCGTTGATCGTCAACGACGACGTCGCGCTGGCCGTCGCGGTGCGCGCCGCCGGCGTGCACCTGGGCCGCGACGACGACGACGTGGCCGCCGCCCGCGCGGCGCTGGGTGCCGGCGCGATCATCGGCGTGTCCTGCTACGACTCGCTCGAACGCGCCCGTGCCGCCGCGGCCGCCGGCGCCGACTACGTGGCGTTCGGCGCGTTCTTCCCCTCGCCCACCAAGCCGCAGGCGGTACGCGCATCGCTGGACCTGCTGCGGCAGAGCGCCACGCTGGGCGTGCCGCGGGTGGCGATCGGCGGCATCACGCCGGACAATGCCCCATCCCTGGTCGAAGCCGGCGCGGATTTCCTCGCCGTGATCTCCGCGGTGTTCGCCGCGCCCGACGTATGCGCCGCTGCGCAGCGCTTCGCCCGTCTCTACCCCACCGATTGAGTAAAGCATCGATGAGCACCAACCACGAACTGTTCCAGCGCGCCCGCCAGTTGATGCCCGGCGGCGTCAATTCGCCAGTACGCGCCTTCAAGTCGGTGGGCGGCGAACCGTTCTTCACCGCGCGCGCCGACGGCGCCTGCCTGTGGGACGTGGAAGGCACGCGCTACATCGACTACGTGGGCTCGTGGGGCCCGATGATCGTGGGCCACAACCACCCCGCGGTGCGCGAAGCGGTGGAGCGCGCGGTGCAGGACGGTCTCTCCTTCGGCACGCCCTGCCCGGCCGAGGTGACGATGGCCGAAACCATCGTGAAGCTGGTGCCGTCGGTGGAAATGGTGCGCATGGTGAATTCGGGCACCGAGGCCACCATGTCGGCGATCCGCCTCGCCCGCGGCGCCACCGGCCGCGCCAGGATCGTGAAGTTCGAGGGCTGCTACCACGGCCACGGCGACAGCTTCCTGGTGAAGGCCGGCTCCGGCGCACTCACCTTCGGCGTACCCACCTCGCCCGGCGTACCCAAGGCGAACGCCGATCTCACCCTCACCCTGCCCTACAACGATCTCGATGCGGCCAAGGCGCTGTTCGCCGAGCAAGGCAGCGAGATCGCTGGCCTGATCATCGAACCCGTCGCCGGCAACATGAACTGCATCCCGCCGGCGGACGGCTACCTGCAAGGCCTGCGCGAGCTGTGCACGCGACACGGCGCGCTGCTGATCTTCGACGAGGTGATGACCGGTTTCCGCGTGGCGCTGGGCGGTGCCCAGGCGCATTACGGCGTGACGCCCGACCTCAGCACCTTCGGCAAGATCATCGGCGGCGGCATGCCGGTGGGTGCCTACGGCGGCCGCCGCGACTTGATGGAACAGATCGCGCCCAGTGGCCCGATCTACCAGGCCGGCACGCTCAGCGGCAATCCGGTGGCGATGGCGGCGGGCCTGGCGATGCTGGAGCTGGTCCAGGCGCCGGGCTTCCACGACACGCTCGCCGCGCGCACGCGGCTGCTCTGCGACGGCCTGCAGTCGGTGGCCGATGCCGCCGGCGTGCCGTTTTCCACCAATCGCGTGGGCGGCATGTTCGGCCTGTTCTTCAGCGCGGAAAAGGTCACCAGCTACGCACAGGCCACCGCGGCCGACACCGCGCTGTTCAACCGTTTCTTCCACGGCATGCTGAAGCGTGGCGTGTACCTCGCGCCCAGCGCGTTCGAAGCGGGTTTCCTGTCCAGCGCGCATTCCGACCAGGACATCGCCGACACCTTGCAGGCCGCGCGCGAAGCATTGGCCGAGGTAGCCGAAGGCTGAGTCGCGCGCTCGCGCCGGTCGCGTGCACCATGCCTGCAGCTGGCACGTCTGCGCGGCGCCGCCGGCGAGTCCCACGCCGCCCTCTTCCCGCGCATAACCCGGTGCCGCGCTCGGGTCTATCCAAGCAAACACAGTCTTTGCACATATACGCCTTTACTATATGTGGCAAGCGCACAGAATGCGTGCGGCCGTCATCCGTCGGCTTGCCATCATAAGGAGTACAACTCATGAAATCCCTCACCCTTGCCTGCGCCCTGGCGCTGGGTCTTGGCCTGCCGTTCGCCGGCACGACGGCGCCGGCCATGCCGGCCATGCAAGCCGCACCGCAAGCCGCCGCGGCACCGGCTGCGCCGAAACTCCACGCCGCGCTGCGCGGCCTCTGGCACGGCCACGTCGTGCACACCCGCGCCTACGCGATGGCGGTGGAAGCCGGCAACGCGGCGGCGGCGACCAAGGCCGCCGATGACGTGGTCGCGAACGCCAAGCAGATCGCCAACGCCGTGGCCGGTTTCTACGGCGCCGACGCCGGCACGGGCATGCTGAAGCTGCTCGCCGGGCACTGGGCCGGGGTCAAGGCGTTGACCGACGCCACGCACGCGGGCGACAAGGCCGCTGCCGACAAGGCCATGCAGGAACTCGCCACCAACGCGGGCGAGATCGCCAAGTTCCTCCATGGCGCCAATCCCGCGAACTGGCCCGAGGCCACCGTCGACGGCCTGCTGCTGGAGCATGTGGCCGATCACCAGAGCCAGGTCGGCGAGATCATGCGCGGCGACAAGGCTGGCGAGGCGAAGACCTGGGCGATGATGCAGGAACACATGAACACCATCGCCGACGCGCTGGCCGGCGGTATCGCCGCGCAGTTCCCCACCAAGGTGCAATGAAAACCGTGAGCGCCCTGCGCCAGCTCGGCCAGACCCAGCAGAAACTGCTGCGGGCGTTGCTGGCCGCGCCGCAGGGCGCCAGCGTGGAAGCGCTGTGCCAGGCGCTGGGCGTGACCCACAACGCGGTGCGGCAACACCTTGCCGCGCTGATCGCCACGGGCTACGTCGAGCGCGGCACGGCGCAGCCCACCGGTGGACGGCCGCAAGCGCGCTACCTGCTGCTGCCGGCGGGCCGCGAACTGTTTCCGCGCAACTACGGATTGATCGCCACCGGCATCCTCGAACACCTGTACGCCAGCGCCGGCAAGGCCGGCGTGCAGGCACTGCTGGCGTCGATCGGGCAGGAGCTGGGCAACTCCGCGGCCAGCCGCATCGACGGCGCGGACGAAGCCGCCATCGCCGCGCGGCTCGCCGAGCAGCTCGATGCACTGGGCTACGAGGCGACCACGGTGCAGCGCGACGGCGAAACCCAGGTCGAGGCGTACAACTGCGTGTTCCACGCGCTCGCCAAGGCGCACCCGGACGTATGCCGCTTCGACCTCGCCTTCATGGAAGCGGCTACCGGGCGACCGATCCAGCACATGGAATGCCTGCTGCGCGGCGGCCAGGCCTGCCGCTTCCGCATCGGCAAGCCACGCGGCGAAAGCTGACTACCACTGCCCGGTGTTCGGCATCGAGACCCACGGTTCGGCCGGCGGCAGATGGCCGTCCTGCAGGATTTCCACCGAGACCAGGTCGGGCGAACGCACGAAGGCCATGTGGCCGTCGCGCGGCGGGCGGTTGATGGTGTAGCCCATGTCCAGCAGGCGCTGGCAGGTGGCGTAGATGTTCTCCACGCGGAACGCGAGGTGGCCGAAGTTGCGCGCGCTGCCGTAATCCTCGGTCGAACCCCAGTTGTACGTCAGCTCGACCTCGGCCTCGGGGCTGTCCGGCGCGGCAAGGAAGACCAGGGTGAACTTGCCCTGTTCGTTCTCCATGCGGCGCATTTCCTTCAGGCCCAGGCCTTCGCAATAGAAACGCAGCGAGGCGTCGATGTCGCGCACGCGCACCATGGTGTGCAGGTATTTCATCGTTTTCTCCGTCGGTACTCAGGCTTGCGCGAAGGCGCGCAGGGCTGCATGCAGGCGCTTGAGGCCTTCCGCCAATTCCTCGCCGTCGATCGTCAGCGGCGGCACGAAACGCAGCACGTCCGGGCCGGCCTGCAACAGCAGCAGGCCGTGCGCGGCGGCGTGGTCGAGGATCGCGCCGGCCTTGCCCCGATGCGCCGCGGTGAGCGCCGCGCCGATCATCAGGCCGCGGCCGCGCACCTCGTCGAACAGCCGCAGTTCCGCATCGATCGCCGCCAGCCCGTCGCGCAACGCCTGCGCCTGCGCCACCACGTTCGCCAGCAGTTCGGGCGAGCCCAGCTTGCGCAATGCCGTACGCGCCACCGCGGCGGCCATCGGATTGCCGCCGAAGGTGGTGCCGTGGGCACCGTACTGCATCACCTCGGCCACCTGCGGTCCGGCCAGCATCGCGCCGATCGGGAAGCCGCAGCCCAGCGCCTTGGCGAGCGTCACGATGTCGGGCCGCACGCCATCCTGCACGTGGGCGAACAGCGTGCCGGTGCGGCCCATGCCGCACTGGATCTCGTCCAGCACCAGCAACGCGCCATGCGCATCGCACAGCTCGCGCACGCGTTTAAGGAACCCCGGCGCGGCGGGCAGCACGCCGCCTTCGCCCTGCACTGGCTCCAGCATCACCGCGGCGATGTCGCCGGCGCCGAACGCGGCTTCCAGCGCCGCGGCATCGTTGAAGTCGAGATAGCGGAAACCCTGCGGCAGCGGCTCGTAGCCGGCCTGGTACTTCGGCTGCGCGGTGGCGGTGACGGTGGCCAGGGTGCGGCCGTGGAACGAGCCCTTGAAGGTGACGATGACGCGCTTCTCCGGCGCGCGCCCCTGCGCGGCAGCCCACTTGCGCACCAGCTTGATCGCCGCCTCGTTCGCCTCGGCGCCGGAATTGCACAGGAACACGCGCTCGGCGAAGCCGCTCGCGCCCACCAGTTCCTCGGCCAGCCGCAGCGGCGGCTCGGTGTAGAACACGTTGCTGGCGTGCCACAGCTTGTGCGCCTGCACGGTGAGCGCGGCGAGCAGGTCGGGATCCTGGTGGCCCAGCGCGTTCACCGCGATGCCGGCGCCGAAGTCGACGTAGTCGCGCCCTTCCGTGTCCCACACCCGGGCGCCCTTGCCGTGGTCGAGCACCAGCTCGCGCGGCTTGTACACCGGCAGCCAGTAGCGCTGGCCGAGATCGATCAGGGAGGAAGACGGGGTCGAATCGTGTTGCGGCATGGGGCACTCCAGGTTGCGCCCCGACCTGGTTCCCGTGTTCGCCCGGAGCGTCGCGAAACGTCCGCGATCGCAGGATCCGGCCCGGTGATGCGCGTGAGGCCGGCATTATCCCACGGGCAACCGCCGGATCCGCGGTCGATCCGGCACAAGGATCGGCGAAGGCACCCACCGCCCGTCACACCAGCCTATGGCGTGCGCAACTCCAGCCGGTGCTTCTTGCACAGGCGGTACACGGTGACCCGGGAGATCTGCAGGCGCCGCGCGCACTCGCTGATGTTGAACCGGCAGTCGCGCAGGCAGGCGGCGATGGTCTCGCGCTCGGCCGAGGCGCGGGAGACGCCAAGGCTGGCGCCAGCCGGGTCGGCGTGTTCCGTCGCACCGACCGGCAGGGCGAGGTCGGCGGCGCTGATCAGCGCGCCTTCCGCCAGCACCGCGGCGCGCTGCACCCGATTGCGCAGTTCGCGCACGTTGCCCGGCCAGGCGTACTGGCGCATCGCCTGCAAGGCCGCGTCGTCGAAACCGCGGGCGGCGCAGGCCTGCCGCTCGCGGAAGCGCTCGAGATAGTGCTGCGCCAGCAGGTCCACGTCGTCGCCGCGCTCGCGCAGCGGCGGTACCTGCAGCCGCAGCACGTTGAGCCGGTAGTACAGGTCCTCGCGAAAACGACCCGTCGACACGGCGTGTTCCAGGTCCAGATGGGTGGCGGCCATCACGCGCACGTCGACCTCGATCGGCCGGCTGCTGCCCAGGCGCTGCAGCACGCCTTCCTGCAGGAAGCGCAGCAGGTTGGTCTGCGCGTCCAGCGGCAGGTCGCCGACTTCGTCCAGCAGGATGCTGCCGCCGGCCGCGCTCTCGATGTGCCCGATCCGCCGCGTGGTGGCGTCGGTGAACGCGCCGCGCTCGTGACCGAACAGTTCGGACTGCACCAGGTTGAGCGGCAACGAACCGCAGTTGATCGCCACGAACGGCTGCATGGCGCGCGCCGAGAGTCGATGCAGCACGCGGGCGGCCACTTCCTTGCCGACGCCCGTCTCGCCGGTGATCAGCACCGGCAGGTCGACCGGCGCGTACTTGCGCAGGCTGGCCGCCACGGTCGCCAGTGCGGCGCTGCGCCCCACCAGCTCGGGCAGGTCGACCGCCGCCTCCGTCGCGGGCGGCGGACCCGCGGCGGCGCGCGCCAGTGCAGCGAGCAGGCGCGGCAGATCGAGCGGCGTGCTGAAGAAATCGCGGCAACCTTGCAGGATGCGCTTGACCTGCGGATGCCGCGCCTGCGTGTCGAACGGGATCAGGGCAATCCACGGCAACGCGGGATGCTCCGCCATCAGGCGCCGCATCACAGGCATGGCACGCGCATCACATTGGCGCAGGTCCGCCAGCGCCACCACGTCGTCGCCCTCGCGCACCCCGGCGTCGGCGTCCACCCCGGCCACGCGAAGATGCCATCCGGCCTCGGCCAGCCCCTTGCGCTCGCGGGCATCCGGTTGTCCGAACCAGATCACGCACCCCAGCGGCTTCGCACCTGTAGCGTCCATACTCCCCTCCCCCGGATTCGATCGCCACGTGTCGCCCCCCTTCGCGACACCCGTGTGGCGGATCCATCAGGCAAGTGATTCGGCGCGAATTGTAATCCTGCCCGGACGGCGCGGATATGACAGCAGCACGCGGATGCATCCGCGTCGGTGACGACATGGGCCTTGCGCACGCGGCGCTTCGAAAGATCTTTCGCCGATGCGGATCGACATGCGCCTGCCCCGCCCACCGGCACGCGCGGATGGCGTCAGGCCTTCTGGAAACGCGGCAGGATGTCGCGCAGCTCGGCCAGGCGCTGCAGCGGATCGGTCAGTTCCAGCAGGCGCTGGCGTTCGTCGCCGCCCAGCGGCAGCAGCTCGGCCAGCCGGAAGCCCAGCCAGCGGGCGTCGTCGTAGCACTCGCGCGGCACCTGCCTCCGCTGCGGCGCCATCACCTCGACCAGGCGTTCGGTGATCGTCTGCAGCAGGGCGAGCTCGACCGGCACCGGCGCGGGCGCCTCCTCCGGCCACCACTCCACCTCGCCGCGCAATTGGCCGTCCGCACGTACCCGCGTGCGTCGCACCCGGAAGCGCTGGCCGCCTTCGGCCACGATGCCGAGCAGGCCGTCGGCGTCGTAGTGGAAATCCACGATGCGCGCCAGCGTGCCCACCGCGGCCGGCAAGGCCGGCTCGCCGGTCTCGCGCCCTTGCAGGATCAGGCAGACGCCGAAGCCGCGCTCGTCGCGCGTGCACTCGCGCACCAGGTCCAGGTAGCGCGGCTCGAAGATGCGCAGCTCCAGCCGCCCGCCCGGGTACAGCACGGTGGACAGCGGGAACAACGGCAGCTCGGCGCGGGAGGAACGTCCAGCCATGCGGGCAGTGTAATGGGCAGTTGCTGCGCTCCATCTCGACGACTGTCGCATGCACGGCATGGCCAACCTGCACGTCGCCGACGGCTCGGTGTTTCCCACCGGCGGCTGGACCTTTCCCACCTTCACCATCGTGGCGCTGAGCCTGCGCCTGGCCGACCGGCTGCAGGCGCTCTGCGCACTCTGACGCCGGATCAGTCCAGGAACAGGTCGGGCAGCAGCGGCGAACCCGGCCGCACCGCGTAGCGGTCGAAATCGTGCACACCGGCCTCGCGCAGTACGTCCTCGTCGATCGCGAAGCGGCCGCTGCATTCCCGCGCGGGGCGCAGCAGCATGGCGTGCGCCGCATCGGCCACGATCTCCGGCCGGCGGCACTGCTCGGCGCGCACGCCGGCGATCATGCCGATCGCCGCGGTGGCGATCACCGTGCGCGGCCACAGCGCGTTCACCGCGATGCCCAGCGGCGCGAACTCCGCGCTCATGCCCAGCACGCACAGGCTCATGCCCATCTTCGCGATCGTGTAGGCGGTGTGCGGCGCGAACCATTTCGGATCGAGGCTGGGCGGCGGCGCCAGCATCAGCACGTGCGGGTTCGCCGCTTGCTTCAGGTACGGCAGGCAGCTCTGGGTGACGAGGAAGGTGCCGCGCGTGTTGACCTGGTGCATCAGGTCGTAGCGCTTCATCGGCGTGCCTTCCACCCCGGCCAGCCAGATCGCGCTGGCGTTGTTGACCACGATGTCGATGCCGCCGAAATGTTCGGCCGCCTGCGCTGCGGCAGCGCGCACCTGCTCCTCGTCGCGGATGTCGCACTGCAGCGCCAGCGCCTTGCCGCCGGCGGCCTCGATCTCGGCGGCAGCGGTGTGGATGGTGCCGGGCAGCTTCGGATTCGGCACGCCGCTCTTGGCGACGATCGCGACGTTGGCGCCGTCGCGTGCGGCGCGCAGCGCGATGGCGAGGCCGATGCCGCGCGAGGCGCCGGTGATGAACAGGGTCTTGCCGCTGAGGGTGGTCATGGGCTGGTGTCAGGCGAGGCGGTGAGTGGGCAGAGTCAGATTTCCGCAGCGCCCGGTCAAGCCGAAACGTCAGGAAAACTGACTCTGACCCCACCTGCGTGGCACATTGGCCGCCTCATCAAGGGGAGCATGCGCAAGGATGTCGACCATCGCCACCGTACCGGCAGCATCCGTCGCCGAGACGCGGACCGAATCCGTGCTGCGCGTGCGCGGCCTGCGCAAATCCTTCAAGCAGCGCGAAGTGCTGCGCGGCGTAGCCTGGGACGTGCCGCCCGGCCGGGTAATCGGCCTGCTTGGCCGCAACGGCGCCGGCAAGACCACCTTGCTGCGCTGCCTGCTGGGCCTCTCGCCGATCGACGCCGGCACGGTGGAACTGTTCGGCGAACCGATGACCGAGCCCGGCGGCGAGCGCATGCACCGCATCGGCTTCGTGCCGCAGACCTTCGACCTGTTCCCGTGGATGAAGGTGCGTGCCTACCTCGACTTCACCGCGGCGTTCTACGCGCGCTGGAACCACGCGCTGGCCGCGCGCCTGCTCGGCGACTGGGATCTCGACCCGAAGCAGAAGATCGGCGAGCTGTCGCAGGGCCAGCGGCAGAAGCTGGCGATCGTGCGCGCGATCGCGCCCGAGCCGGACCTGCTGGTGCTGGACGAACCGGTGGCCAGTCTCGACCCGCAGGCACGCCGCGCCTTCATGGCCGAGCTGCTGGAACTGATGAAGGCGCCGGGCAAGACGGTGATCTTCTCCACCCACATCACCGCCGACCTCGAGCGCGCCGACGCCGACATCAGCTTGCTGCGCGACGGCGCGATCCGGTTCACCCGCCCGCTGGCCGAGCTGCGCGAGCGCATGCATCGCGCGGTACTCGTGCGCGCCGGCGGCTGGCCGCAGGCACCGGTGACGGCGGGTCTGCTCAAGGCCACGCTGAAGGGCGACGAGGCGCAACTGCTGGTGGAGGACATGAACCTCGACAGCCTGCACGCGCTGGCCACGCGCGAAGGCGCCACGCTGCGCATCGAGACGCCCACGCTGGAAGACCTGTTCGTGGAGCTGGCATGAGAGCGGCGTGGCAGCTGTGGCTGCTGCCGTGCCGGCAGACCACCGTGATCGCGGTGCTGATGCAGCTGGCATGGCTGGGCGGCGCGTTGGCGCTGGGTTGCGTGCCCGCGTTCGGCGTGAACGCGGCTGGCGCGACGGCAATGCTGTTCGGCTTCGGCGCCTGGTTCTGGTTCACGATGCTCGGCCTCTGCCTGCGCGGTCTGTGCCGCCCGGAGAGCTTCCTGCTGCCCGGCTTTCGCAGGCGGCTCGCCACGGTGGGCACGCTGCAGGTCGCGCAGTGGGCGCTGCTGCCCATGCTGGCCGCGCTGTGGCTGGGCGTGCCGCACGCGTTGCTGGGCGGCGCGGCGATCCTGCTGCTGGCCGCGCTCGGGCTGGCGGCCAGTTCCGCGCGCTACATCAACCTGCTGGTCTGGGGTGTGTTCATCCTGGCCGGCTGGCAGCCGGGGCTGGCCAGCCAGATCGCCCGCGCGCTGGTCGCCTCGCCGTGGGCGGTGCCGCTGGCGCTGTTGCTGGCGGTACTGATCGCCAGCCTCAGCCTGCGCGCGATGCTGCGCATCGACGACCGTGAAGCGGATGCATCACCGCTGGAAAACGCCCAACTCGGCCGCTCGCGTGCACGCAGCCTCGATGGCACGCCGGCGCGGCGCGGCAAGCTGGGGCGACGCATCAGCACGATCTTCGATGGCACCTCGCAGCGCGCCATGGAACAGGCGCTGGCGCGCTATCGCCGCAAGCCCTCGTGGCATCTGCGCATGGTGCTGGTACGCCGGCTGCTGCTGCCGCACGACAACCCGCAGGCGCTCGCGTTGCGCCTGCTGCTGGTGGCGGCGCTGGTCACGTTCTACGTCGTCGCGGTGATGCATCGTCAACGCTTCAACGCGGTGATGGTGGGCGCCTACGCGATCCTGCTGGGCCTCTCGCGCTTCCCGCAGCTCGGCCGCGGCATGCGGCAGATGCGGCCGAACCTCGCCGACCTCTACCTCACACTGGCGCCGCGCACGCGCGCCGATTACCAGCAGACCCTGCTCGACGCGCTCACGGTGCTGGTGCCGATCACCGTGCTCAGTACCGTGGCCTACACCGGGCTGGGCATCGTGCTCACCCATGCCGCGGAGCCGGTGCGCATGCTGATCGACGCCGCCATCGTGAGCGTGGGCGCCAGCCTCACCGCGCTGGCGGTGCACCTGATCGGCCCGGAGAGCAGCCTCGGGCGCGGTCTGGTGGACATGGTCGTGACGCTGGACGCGATGGCGACGTACTGGGGCGGCTACTGGCTGCTCGGTGCGTTGGGCCACGCTCTTGGCGGCGGTGTCCTGCTGCTGGTCACGCTGGGCTTCGGGCTGGGCGTGTGGAGCTCGGCGCGGCGCGAGTATCTGCGTCGGCCGCCGTGTTTCGACGCGCCGCTGTAGCGTCCCTCCCTCGGGAACCTGATTGGCGTGGAATCCGCACCCGGCATGAACCGGGTTTCGCCCCGACCCGACGCCGATCCGATGCCGGGAAGGAATGCAGGTTCAATCGTCCCGGCCGCTACACTCCACCGCACCCTCACCCGGCCCTTCGCGCCGCCTTCTCCCAGAGGGAGAAGGGCATCGAGACTCCGCATGCCGCTGATGACCTACCTCGCCCTCGGCGACTCCTACACCATCGGCGAAAGCGTGCCGGCGGCAGGTCGCTGGCCCGTGCAGCTGGCCGCCGCGCTGCGCGGCGAGGGCGTACCGCTGGCCGAGCCGGTCATCCTCGCCACCACCGGCTGGACCACCGACGAGCTGTCCGCCGCAATGGACGCGGCCGGCTTCGCGCCGCCCTGGGACCTGGTCAGCCTGCTGATCGGCGTCAACAACCAGTACCGCGGCCGCGACGTTGAGGCATACCGCGGGGAGTTCCGCCGCCTGCTGCAGCGCGCGATCGCGCTGGCTGACGCGCGCGCCGGACGCGTGCTGGTGCTGTCAATTCCGGACTGGGGCGTCACCCCGTTCGCACGCGACAGCGGCCGCGACATCGCGCGCATCGCCAGCGAGCTGGACGCCTACAACGCCACGGCCCGCCAGGAGACCCTGCAGCTCGGCGCACGCTGGGTGGACATCGCGCCGATCTCGCGCACCCGCCCCACCCTGCTCGCCGACGACGGCCTGCACCCCTCGGCCGCGCAATACGCGCTGTGGACCGAAGCCGCCTTGCCGGCGGTCCGCGCCATGCTGGCGGCCGCGCCTGCGGCTTGAAGCCGCGCGGCGGCGCCGCATATCGGCGGTATCATTGCGCGTCCCCTTCGGAGTTTCCCATGTCCCTCGACACCGCCACCCGCGAACGCATCGAATCCCTGCTCAAGAGCCACCGCGTGGTGCTGTTCATGAAGGGCAACCGGCTCCAGCCGGCCTGCGGCTTTTCCGCCGCCGCCACCAACACGCTCAATGAGCTGTTGCCGGAGTACCACACGGTCAATGTGCTGGAGGATCCGGAGATCCGCGAAGGCATCAAGGCCTATGGCGACTGGCCCACGATCCCGCAGCTCTACGTCGAAGGCGAGCTGGTCGGCGGCGCCGACATCATCCGCCAGATGTACGGCAGCGGCGAACTGCACGCACTGTTCGGCCTCGCCGCGCCGGATCGCACGCCACCCGCGATCACCATCACCGACGCCGCCGCCAAGGCGATCCGCGAAGGCACGGCCAACGCGCAGGGCCTCGCGCTGCACCTGGAGATCGGCCCCGACCACAGCGCCGGCTTCCAGCTCGCGCCGGCCAGCGAGCACGACATCGTCGCCCACGCCAACGGCCTGGAAGTGCACTTCGACCCGGCCAGCGCCCAGCGTGCCAAGGGCATCGTGATCGACTGGGTCTCCACCGTGCAGGGCGAGGGCCTGAGCCTGAAATTCCCCGGCGCGCAGGAAGTGAAGTCGATGGACGTGCAGGAACTGCAGCAGCGCCTCGCCGCCGACAGCATCACATTGATTGACGTACGCCCCGCCGCCGCGCGCGCCCAGCTGCCCGCGCTGCCGCAGGCGCGCATCCTCGAGGACGAAGGCTACGAGGCGCTCGCCGCCCTGCCCAAAGACACCGAACTCGCCTTCATCTGCCAGCGCGGCATCTCCAGCCAGGGCGTGGCCGAACGCTTCGCCGCGCACGGCTTCAGCCACGTGCACAACGTGGCGGGCGGCATGGAGGCGTGGCACTCAGCCTGACCCATGTCTTCGCCTCCAACCTCCGCCCATATCGGCCAGTTGATGGCGGAAGCCGGCAAGGCGCTCGGCCAAGGCCGGCTTGACCACGCCGAGCACGCGCTGACGCAGGTGCTGGCAGCAAATCCCGCGCTGGTCGACGCGCAATACCTGTACGGCGTTGCCTGCCTGATGAGTGGCCACGCCGCCAAGGCTGCCGACTGGCTGCGCAAGGCCGTAGCGCAACGGCCCACCGACGCCAACATGCGGACCTATCTGGGCTGCGCCTTGCACGATGCCGGCGCCTTGGACGAAGCGCTGATTCATCTGCGTCGCTCCTGTGAGCTGGCGCCCGGGCAGGCATCGAACTGGTACAACCTTGGCAAGGCACTGAAACAGCGGGGCCAATTGCGCGATGCCGATGAGGCCTTTCGCCACACGCTGATGCTGGACTCACAACACGTGCTGGCCCGCATCGGCGTGGCCGACATCGCCACCATGCAAGGCGACATTCCGCACGCCGTGGCCGAGTATCGGCACGTGCTGCGCCAGCAACCCGGGTGCGCCGAAGCATGGCATGGCCTGGCCAATCTCAAGACCGAATCGCTGGGGCCGGCCGACATCGAGCCGATCCGCAACTCCTTGCGTCAGCCGGGCCTGCCGCCCGACACGCAGGTGATGCTCGGCTTCAGCCTGTTCCGCGCGCTGGAAGACCAGCAGGACTACGCCGGCGCCTTTGAAGCGCTGCGCCAGGCGAACGCGGCCAAACGGCGCCAGGTGGAATGGGACGCCGACGCCGCGCGCGCGCGGGTCGACCGCATCATGGCGGTCTTCAGCGCCCCGCTACCCGAGCCGATGGACTCCACGCTGGGTCACGAAGTCATCTTCATCGCCAGCATGCCGCGCTCGGGTTCCACCCTGGTCGAGCACATCCTCGCCACGCATCCCGACGTCGAGGGCGCCAACGAAATTCCCGACCTGCCGCAGGTCATCGAAGACGAATCGCGCCGCCGCGGCCAGCCCTTCCCGCAGTGGGCAAGCGCAGCCACCACCGACGATTGGCACCGACTCGGCAAGGACTACCTCGCCCGTACCGCATGCTGGCGCGAGCGAAGCCCTCGCTTCACCGACAAGAACGTCGCCAACTGGCCACTGCTGGGCGCCGTACGCCTGATGCTGCCCGGCGCAAGAATCATCCACTGCCACCGTGATCCGGTGGAAACCTGCTTCTCCTGCTACCGCCACCTGTTCCGGCACGGCGTGCATTACAGCTACGACCTCGACGAGATGGCCGAGCACTACCGCGACTACGAACGCCTCAGCGCGTTCTGGCTGGCACGCCATCCGCAGCACGTGCTCGACTACTCCTACGAAACACTGGTACGCGAGCCCGAAGCGCAGATCCGCCGCCTGCTCGCGTTCTGCGAGCTGCCTTTCGATCCCGCATGCCTCACGCCGCACCAGACCCAACGCGAAGTGCTGAGCACGGCGAGCGCGGCGCAGGTGCGCAAGCCCATTCGCGCGGACACGGCGCACAGCGCGCCATATCTGGAGTGGTTGCAGCCGCTGCGGGAGCGGTTGGCGCACTGAAACGAACAAGGCCGCCGGTTTCCCGGCGGCCTTGTTTATCCTGCTTCTCGCCTCCCCCTGACGGCATCGACTTGCGATGACGCCAGGCGAGGGAGTTGTCTTCTTACCAGTCGTACTTGACGCTGAACTCCGCGAACCGCGGCTGCTCCACCGCATAGCCCGTCACACCGCCGATCGGCAGCTTGTACGCGGTGTCCGGCGCACCACCCACACCATCGTGGGTGACGACGTAAGCCGTGTCGTGCTGCTCGTTGAACACGTTCTGGACCTGCACCTGCAGAGTCAAGTGCTTGCCGGCCCACTCCGGAATGTAGCTGACGGACAGATCGAGCTTGTGGGTCCATGGTGTATGACCGGCCTTGCCCGGGGGCGACGGCTGGCCATCACACCAGTGATAAGCCTCGCCGTAGCCGTCGGGATCGGTCTGGCCCGGTCCCCAAGCGCCCAGGCAGGTGATGGGTGCACCCGACTGAACGATATACAGGCCGCTGACCAACCACTCGGGAGTGATCGCATAGGTGCCGTAGGCCTTCAGCGTGTGACGATGCGAGTTCGGCAGCTCGCCGTTCGAGTACTGCATCAGCTCGGGGAAGTCCCAAGCCTCGCTGATCGAGGCGGACTGGCCGCCACCCGCAGCAGCCGAGGCATTGGAGATCTGGCCGAGCGGCGAGTAGGTCGGGCCTTCCGTGGTGCCGTAGCTCTTGGCGAACACATAGTCGATCTTGCCGGCCCACTTGCCGTCCCACGGATGCTCGAGGGCTTCTTCCAGGCTGTAGTACTTGCGGAACGCCGCGGGGAAGCCCACGACATTTCCTGCAGCGGACGCGGTGTGCGGGTTCCAGATGTAGGTCTTGTAGGTACCGTCGGTCGCCAGGTAGCGCACCTTGTTGCTACGGCCGGGATTGACCAGGATGTCCGTCTGGAACGCGACCGGATCCGCGTCGGCAGGCATGTTGACCGTACCGGTGTCATCGATGATGTTGTTCATCCTCGAGTAGGTCGCCTGCGAGGTCCAGACCAGCGCCTGGCCGAACGCGTTGAGCGTCTTCTGGAAGCCCAGCACGTACTCGTCCTGGTACATCGGCTTCAGATCCGAGGCGGCAATCGTCTTCGGATCCTTCGGCGTGCCGTACTCGCCGTCGGGCGAGTATGGCGTCGCGCTCGTGTGAACCTGGGTCAGGCCCTGCGGAATGCCGTTCGAATCGATGGACGAGTAGGTGTAGTACTCGTTGAGGTAGGCATTGGCGCCTGCCATGCGCACGCCCAAACCCGTGGGCAAGGCAAGGTAGTAACGCCCCACGTTGCCGTACAGCTTGGCGCTGCTGTCGCCGAAGATGTCCCAGCTGAAGCCCAGGCGCGGCTGCCACTGCGGCGAGGTCTCCCGGATGTAAGGCTGATTGCCGGCGCTGTAGTTGGTGAACTGGTCGTTGCGCAGGCCGAGGTTCAGCAGCAGGTTGGGCGTGACCTGCCAGTTGTCCTCGACGTACTGCGCCTTCTGCTCCACCGTGAACGAGGCCACGCCGCCATAGGTCCGCTTCACGACGTAGTAGCTGTTGCCGCCCACCGCGCCGCCGTTGGGGTAGTTGATCGGGTTGTCGACGCACTGGCCCAGTGCGTTGCACGACAGGGTAGGCGAAGAGAAGTTCTTCGACCCTTCCTTGCCATAGATCCAGTAATACCCCGGACCGGCGCTCTGGCTGCCGTCGCTCTTGTCCGTGCTGCGCATGTTGTCGATACCGAACTTCACGTCGTGATCGCCCAGCTTCCAGTCGAGGTCCAGACGGAAGTTGTTCTCGGTGGACTTGTGGTCCGGAGAAGGGATGGTCAGCGGGTTGTTGTTCGTGTTGCCAGCACCCGGAACGGTCGGATTCTGCCTTGAAACGCTAGACACGCCCGCCAGCATCTTGTCGAAGCCCGCATAGGGCACTTGCTGGCTGTAGTACGTGCTCTTCATCTTGCCGGCCAGCACGCTCAGCGTGAGGTTGTCGGTGATGTACGAGGTGTACTTCAGGATGCCGATGTCGAACTTGCTCGAGTACAGCGGGTTGTTGATGGAGTTGAAACTGCCGATGCGGTTGTTGCTGTAGTCGTAGTTGTAGGCGTTGTTCGAGAGGTCTTCGGCCTTGCTCGAGGCGTAGGTGGCTTCAAGAACGTTGCTGTCGTTGATGTTCCAGTCCAGCTTGCCGTAGAGCTTGGGCAAGCTCATGCTGTGCGAGTTGTAGTACGGCGCATTGACCGAACCAGTGCTCTTGCCGCTGTCGTGCTGGGCCTCGGCCGTGATGTAGAAGAACAGCTTGTCCTTGATCAGCGGGCCCGAAATGTAGGCGTCGTAAACCGTGCTCCAGTCTTCGTTCTTGCGGCGATTGACGTAGATGTCGCCTGGCTGCTGGCCCGCCGTGGTCGACGCCGGGTTCGCATAGTAGATGTTGTCGTAGCCGCTTTGCGCCCAAGTCGGCGCCCAAGTCACATAGGCGCCAGCATGGAAGTCGTTGCCGCCGCGGTGGCCGATCTGGCTGATCACGCCGCCGGTGGAGCGGCCGTATTCGGCGCCGTAGCCGGAGGTGATGGTCTGCTGCTCGGCGATGGCGAAGTACGGCAGGGCGATGCCGCCCGCGTTGCCCACCGGGTCGGTGGTGTTGAAGCCGTTGATGTAGTAGGCGTTCTCAGCCGTCGAGTCGCCGCCGAAGGAGATCAGCGGGGTGCCGGCCGGGCCGGTGCCGAGGCTGGCGTTGCCGCCGGCGACGCCCGGCGCCAGCACGGCGATGGACTCGGCATTGCGCGCAAGCGGCAGCTGCTTCAGCTGCTCCGAGGTGATCACCGAGGTCTGGCGGGTGGAGGACACGTCGATCGATGGCAACGAGTTGGCCGTGACCGTGACGCTGGAGAGGTTCTGCACGTTTTTGCCGGCTTCGGCAACGGCAAACGGTACTGGCGTACCGCCCGCTACGCTCACCGTCACATGATCCTTCGTGGCAACCACGTTGCCACCCTGCATCAGCGACACGGTGTAATCACCCACCGGCAACTGGTTGGCGCCATAGCGACCGTCGCTGCCGACCGCCACCTCGCGGGTCAGGCCGGTCTGGTTGTTGACGATGCGAACCGTCTCGCCCGCCGACACCGGCGCGGTACCGAACACGGAACCGGTGGTGGCCTGCGCCAGCACCTGCCCGGACAAGCCGACGCCCGCGGCGATGGCCAGAGCCAGCGCGGTGCGGCGCGCCGCGGAACGGCGCGCCACATTATTGAGCTTCATGGCATTCATAAGATTAAAAACTCCCCAGCGAGATAAAGATGACTTTTGAACTGCAGGCAGGCACGGCAGTGTCTCGGCACCCGCCAGAGACCCGCCATGCCCCCTAAAGCGCGGCACCGGAAATCAAGCAAGTCGAGCTAACAGGCCAGACATCTCTTCAGAAACATCCGAACCGGGATCATCCATCGCAAGATCGTGGTCACAGCCTGCATGCTAACTGCCTTGGTGCATACCGAGATTAAACATCTGTCTAACGCAAAGTCAACGATCAAGAAATTACGAATTCATGCATAAACGCATTATATTTCTGCTTATAAGCATGAATTTACGATTTGCATGCCCGTCGGCTTCCGCCGCTCTTGCCAAAACCTCCTTGCAATCCGAAACGCAGATCCATCACCTGCTCACGTTCTGCGAACCGCCCTTCGACCCCGCCTGCCTCGCACCGCATCGGACCCGGCGCGAAGTGCTCAGTACGGCGAGCGCGGCGCAGGTGCGCGAGCCCATCCGCACCGACACGGCGCACAGCGCGCCGTATCTGGCATGGCTGCAGCCACTTCGCGAAAGATTGGGGCGCTGAAACGAACAAGGCCGCCGGTTGCCCGGCGGCCTTGTTCGTTTCTGCATCTCCTTCCCTCATGCCGCTGCTCGCGACGGCATGAGCTGGGAGGGTGTGGCTTAGAACTCGTACTTCACGTTGAAGTCCATGTAGCGCGGCGCTTCCGTCGACTGCGCGGTATGGTAGACCGGGTTGTACAGGAACGTGCCCGCATTGGCGCCGCTGGCCGTGCCACCGTTGCCAATGGCGTATTGGGTGTAGTACAGCGTCGCCTTCTGCTCGTTGAACACGTTGTGCACTTCCCACTGCAAGGTGAGGTGCTTGTTCGCCCATTCCGGCGTGTACGTCAAGCTCAGGTTGAGCTGGTGGGTCCACGGAGTATGGCCACTGGTCCCCGGGGGCGACGGCATGCCACCCGTCCCGATGGGGTTATACGAACCATCTTTGTTAGGCGGCTGACCCGGGTAGCCCGGGCCCGTCAGGCCCGTATAGGCGCTCGGTACACCACCGCAGAAGTGCTGATAGGGGCCGTTGTACGCGTCCGGATCAATTACGGAGCCGTAACCGCTCAGGCACACGTTCGGCGCACCCGACTGCATGATGAAGGTGCCGCTGACCATCCATTCCGGCGTGATGGCATACGAGCCAAAGGCCTTGATGGTGTGGCGGTGGCTATTGGCCTGTTCACCGTTGGCGTATGCCATGAGGTTCGGGAAATCCCACTGCGCCGTGGTCGAACCCGAAAAACCACCATTCGTCTGGTTCGTGATCTGCCCGATCGCGGTGTCGGTCGGACCTTCGGTGCTGCCGTACGACCTGGAGAACAGGTAGTCGATTTTGCCGAACCACTTGCCGTCCCAAGTGTGTTCCAGATAGGTATCCAGAGCGTAGTATTTGCGCGACGGCTTCGGGAATCCGATGAACGGTCGATCCTGCGTATAAATCCCGGCGCCCGTGTTCGGGTCCCACGTGATCGCACCGCCGGGTTGCGGGATGTAATTGGTCTTGCCCGGATTGACCAGACCCGCAATGACGTTAACGAGATTGCCATTGGCATCCGTAACTGCGACGTCGGTGTCATCCACGAGATTGCCGGCCTTCTGGAAGGTCGCCTGCGAGCCGAGCACCAGACCGGTGTCGCCGAGCATCTTCTGGAAGCCCAGCACGTATTCATCCTGATACTGCGGCTTGAGGTTGGTCGAGGCATAGTCCTTGATGTTGCCGACGAGACCATTCTCGCCATCCGACGAGAAATACCCCGGCGGGAGTGTCACACCCGGAATCGGCGCCACCGGAAGCGGAGTCAGCCCGGTCGGCACACCCGTCGCAGTCATGCCCGTGTAGGTGGAGACGATGGTGCCGTTGATCGAGCCGAACGCAGAGTTGCGTGCGGCCAGACCCGCCGGCAACGCCAAGTAGTAACGCCCCGCGTTACCGAAGACCTTGAACGTGCTGTCACCAAACACGTCCCAGCTGAAGCCCAGGCGCGGCGCCCACTGCGGGCTGGTTTCCTTCACGTAGGCAAGACCACCGGGACCGGTGTTTTCGAACTGGTCGTTGCGCAGGCCAAGGTCAAGCAACAGGTTGGGCGTGACCTGCCAGCGGTCTTCCACGTACTGCGCCTTCTGGCGGGCCGCAATCGTGACGTTCTGTTGTACAAGGGATTCGACGACGTAATTGCCGAAACCCGGGCTGCCGATGAAAGGCGAGTTCGAGAAAGTGGACGGAATGCCCTGTACGTAGTTGTAGGCACCGCCGCCAAGGATCGAGGTGCCGTCGTCATCGTCCCGATACTGGATGTTGTCGATGCCGAACTTGAGGTCGTGGTCGGCCGTGATCTTCCAGTCAAAGTCGACGCGCAGGTTGGCGTCCTTGGTGGTGTGGCCCGGGTTGCCGATGGTGGTGTCAACCAGGTTCGGAACGGTAACGCCCGCCGGCACGGGCACTCCCGTGAAGGTCACCGGGGCCGCGTTTACGCCGCTCAGGCCACTGAAATACTCCCCGCTCATCACGCCATACTGCATTTCGAGCGTGAGGCTGTCGGTGATATACGAGGTGTACTTCAGGATGCCGATCTTGAAGGTATCCTTGGTCGTCACGCCCGGACCGTAGAGGTTGTCGACCTTCTGGTTCGTGTAATCGTAGTTGTAGAAGTTGTTGCTGAGCTCCTGGTTCTGGCTCTGGACGCCCGTCAACTCCAGCACGTTGTTGTCGTTGATGTTCCAGTCCAACTTGCCGTACATCTTGGGGCTCTTGAAAGCCCTCGACTGGAAGTAGCCCTGCGGCGACGTGATGCCGAAGTTCTGCACGCCGCTCTGGTCGCTGTCGTGCTGCCATTCGGCCGTGACGTAGAAGAACAGCTTGTCCTTGATCAGCGGGCCGCTGACGTAGGCGTCATACACCGTCGACCAGTTGCTGTTCTGCCGCTTGCCCGTCTGGATCCGGCCGTAGCCGGGAGCATAGGCCGTGCTGCCTTGGCTGGCGGCCAAGGTAGGGTTGCCGTTGCTGTCCACGGCACCCACCGGCGTCCGCGGATTCATGTAATACACGTTGTCGAAGTTGCCCTGGGCCCAATCCGGACGCCAGGACACCATCACACCGGCATGGAAGTCGTTGCTGCCGCGTTTGCCGATCTGGCTGATCACGCCGCCGGTCGAACGACCGTACTCGGGACCGTAGCCGGACGTGATGGTCTGCTGCTCGGCAATGGCGAAGTACGGCAGCGCCACGCCGCCCGCGCCACCGATCGGGTCGGTGGTGTTGAAGCCGTTGAGGTAATAGGCGTTTTCCACGACGCTGTTGCCACCCATGGAAACCAGCGGCGTACCGGTCGGGCCATTGCCGAGGGTGCCACCGCCCAGGTTCACGCCGGGAGCGAGCAGCGCGATCGCCTCGGCGCTGTGCGCCAGCGGCAGAACCTTCAGCTGCTGCGCGGTCATCACCGAGGTCTGGCGGGTGGAGGACACGTCGATCGACGGCAGCGAGTTGGCCGTGACCGTGACGCTGGAGAGGTTCTGCACGTTCTTGCCGCCTTCAGCGGTAGCGAACGGCACCTGCGTACCGCCGCTCACGCTTACCGTCACGTGGTCCTTCGTGGCAACGGCATTGCCGCCCTGCATCAGCGACACGGTGTAGTCGCCCACCGGCAACTGGTTGGCGCCATAACGGCCATCGCTGCCGACCGCCACCTCGCGGGTCAGGCCGGTCGCGTTGTTGACGATGCGAACCGTCTCGCCCGCCGACACCGGCGCGGTACCGAACACGGAACCGGTGGTGGCCTGTGCCAGCACCTGCCCGGACAAACCGACGCCTGCGGCGATGGCCAGAGCCAGCGCGGTGCGACGCGCCGTGGAGCGACGCGCCCTGTTGTTGAACTTCATGGAATTCATGAGATTAAAAACTCCCCAGTGAAAATGACGACATTTTTCTGATTGCTGGCCGACACGGTGTCTGCCTGGCTCTGTCCGGCTCCTGCGCACTGCCCCAGTGCGCATACCCATCTGGAACGAAACCATGTCGAGTCGCAGCAACCGCATTGCATCCAGCACATCGCTAGAAGCGCACCGACAGTAAACATCCGTCTAACGCAAAGTCAACAAACAAGAAATCACGATTTATCCTTTATAAACCAACCGTTTACGCAATATCTTTCGGCATGCCGAGGCAAACGATATATGCTGCGCATCTTGCGCAAAATTACGCACGAACGATCGCGTTGCAACATGGCAACCTCGATATGTGCATGATCCATGTCGTTGCATGCAATGACATGCACCGTCTTGCATCGGCGGCAATCTGACCGGCCATAATGCTTATTTGAAATTTCGCCTCGGCCGCACATATTTACGGCAACAACATCCGCGAAATATCAGGCAACCGCAGTCAGCACATGGCCTGTTGCATTGACTGGATCATGCCAATGCGGCATTCGAAACCCGCCACGCCAGGCCTCACCTCACTCCCCCGGCAACCCGCAACTGCGGTTGAAGTCGCCGATGCCGGCGACCAAGGTGGCGATGGCGGTGCGCTCCGACTCGCTGGGGTCGGGGTTCCAGCAGTCCATAGATCAGCACCACGCAGGTCTCGTCACTGCGATTCCAGGCCTCGTGCTCGAAGGTGTCGTCGAAGGTGGCGCAGCGGCCTTCCTGCCACTCGTGAATCTCCCCGCCCACGTTCAGCGCGCAACCCTTCGGCACGATCAGCGGCAAGTGGGCGACCAGGCGCGTGTTGGTGACACCGCGGTGCGGCAGGATGTGGGTGCCGGGGCGCAGCACCGAGAACAGCGTCTCCGGCCCGTGTTCGCGGATCCGCGACAACGGCATCCGCTCGACCAGCGCGGTGGTTTGCGGGCAGGCCGCGCAGTGCGCGTCGTAGCGCTGCCCGTGGTGGTAGAGGAAATACGCGTCCCACGCCGCCGGCTGCGCGCCCGAGCCGTGCAGCATGGTCTCCAGTTGCTCCCGTGTGCCGGTCTTGAGGAAGGCTTCCAGATCCCGCGGCTACTCCAGCACAGCACGCAGTTCCCCGCGGATCGCGGCGGCGCCCGCCTCCAGCACCTCGAGTTCGGGGAAGCGTTCGCGCGGGTAATAGGTCCGGCTGGGAATGCCGGGGAAGTACGGGAATTTCGGCTGCTGCCGCAGATCGGGCAGGTTCGCCGGCTGCTCGTGCAGGTAGATCGCGAGGCATTGCTCGACACGGCGCAGTTCCGAGTGGTCGTAGCGTTCGCGCAGCGGTTCCAGCATGCCGTCGAACAAGGCGTGCCGCCCAGCATCCACGAGGCGCATTGCATGCTGCACCGCTGCGCGGATGCCGGGCGCGGTGGTCGCGTCGTTGAGCCAGCGCCACGCCAAGCCGCAGGCGGGCCACGAACATCCGCCGCGCCAACGCCAGCGCCTTGTCGAGATCGGCGGCCGCGCCCGCATGATCCGCCAGCGCCATCCGCACCGTGCCCAGCTGGTGCAGCCCCCCCCCCCCCGGCTCGCGCGGGTGGGCACGATGCGCCAGCTGCAGGTGCTCGATCGCCCGGGCGGCTTCGCCGCGCTCGAAATGGCGTGCGGCCAAAAACTGCAGCGCCTCCAGGTCGCCGGGCTCGCTGTCCAGCACGCGGGCGAAGGACTGTTCCGCCAGCGCCTCGTCGCCGCGGCCCAGCGCGAATCGCGCCCGCTCTCGGAAATCCGCCGCCAGGCCCGTCTGCCGCTCTGTCATCGCGAACTCCAGCCTTCGCGCTTCCTCCCGGTCGCCCGGTAAGGAAGCACGCATGATCAGCAGGGAACGACCACCCGACGCAAGCGGGCCGCCCTGCGTCGGCGGACCCGCCTCACTCCCCCTCGCCATCCTCCTCGAAGCGCAGGTGCTTCACGCTGCGGCCGTTGCGGCGGACCAGCTTGAGCGCCTCGATGCCGATGCGGATGTGCGCCTCGACGTACTTCTCGGTGACCTTGCGGTCGCTGGCCTCGGTCTTCACGCCCTCCGGGATCATCGGCTGGTCGGAGACCAGCAGCAGGGCGCCGCAAGGGATCTGGTTGGCGAAGCCGGCCGCGAAGATGGTGGCGGTCTCCATGTCCACCGCCATGCAGCGGGTGCGCCGCAGGTAGGCCTTGAAGTCCTCGTCGTGTTCCCAGACCCGGCGGTTGGTGGTGTAGACGGTGCCGGTCCAGTAGTCGTGGCCGAGGTCGCGGATCATGGTGGAGACGCCGCGCTGCAGCTGGAACGCGGGCAGTGCCGGCACCTCGGGCGGCAGGTAGTCGTTGCTGGTGCCCTCGCCGCGGATCGCGGCGATCGGCAGGACCAGGTCGCCGATCTGGTTCTTCCTCTTGAGCCCGCCGCACTTGCCCAGGAACAGCGCGGCCTTCGGCGCGATCGCGCCGAGCAGGTCCATCACGGTGGCCGCGTTGGGGCTGCCCATGCCGAAGTTGATCAGGGTGATGCCGTCGGCGGTGGCGTTCGGCATCGGGCGGTCGCGGCCATGCACCTCCACGCCGTGCCAGTCGGCGAACAGGTCCACGTAGTGGCCGAAGTTGGTGAGCAGGATGTGCTGGCCGAACTGCTCCAGCGGAGTGCCGGTGTAGCGGGGCAGCCAATTGGCGACGATCTCTTGCTTCTCTTTCATGCGGTCTTGCCTTGTGCGGGTGGCCTCCGCGCCGGCGGAGGATGCCGGCGACGCCACGCCGGCGGAAACCTCGGGTCTGCCCACATTATGTATGCACGCAGGCGCGCCGGCGCCCGCCGACCGGAATTCGGCGCATCCGCGTGTTATGTTGCGAACGCCATTCTGAGGGGGATGACACATGCGCATGGGGCTGACCATGGACGCCGCCTGCGACCTGCCGCAGGCGTTTCTTGCAGAGCACCGCATCACCGTGCTGCCGATCACCGTGAAGGTGGACGGCGAGACCTTCATGGACGACCGCGACCCGGCGGAGATCCAGCGCTTCATCAACCGCCGCCTCGGCAGCCGCAGCCATTCGGCGGAAACCGAGCCGACCACGGCGGAGGAAGTGCAGCAGCTGTTCCTGGGGCGGCTGGTGCTGGAGCAGGACTGCGTGTTCTGCCTCACCATCACCGCCACCCGCAGCCCGATCCACGACAACGTGGTGCGCGCCAGCTTCGCGGTGCTGCGCGGCTACCGCGAGGTGCGCGAACCGGCCGGCATCCCCGGCCCGTTCCTGCTGCGGGTGATCGACACCCGCAACATCTTCGCCGGCGCCGCGCCGGCGATCTGGGAGGCGGCCCGGCTGATCGCCGCCGACGAGGCGCCGGCCACGATCCGCGAGCGGCTCAACCACATCGCCCAGCACAGCTACGGCTACATGCTGCCGCGCGACCTGTACTACCTGCGCGCCCGCGCCAAGAAGAAGAACGACCGCAGCGTGGGCCTGTTCAGCGCGATGCTGGGCTCGGCACTCGACATCAAGCCGATCCTGCGCTGCTTCCGCGGCGAGACCGGCCCGGTGGGCAAGGCGCGCGGCTTCGAGCAGGGCGCGCAGCAGCTGTTCGACTACGCCGCCGCCCGCGTGCGCGCCGGCCTGCTGGTGCCGATGGTCTGCGCCAGCTATGGCGGCGACCTCGCCGTGCTGTCGCACCTGCCCGGCTACGCCGGCCTGCGCGCGGCCTGCGAGGAATGCGGCGTCACCCTGCTGGAGGCGCCGATGAGCATCACCGGCATGGTCAACGTGGGCGAAGGCGCGGTGACGCTGGGCTTTGCCGCCGAGGAGCACGAGGCCGCCTTCTGAGCCTCGGTTCGGCGGAACGCACGATGCCGCACCTGCCTGCCCTGCCCACCTTCCTCGCGCTGCTCGGCGCCGGCCTGTCGGCGCCCTGCCTCGCGCAGACGGTGTACCGATGCACGGGAGCGCACGGCGAAGCCAGCTACCAGTCCACGCCCTGCCCCGGCGCGCAAGCCCAGCGCCGGATCACCCTCGACGCGCCGCCGGCACCCGAACCCGCACCACCGGCGCCGACGCCGGCCGCCGGTGCGCCACCGGCCATCGCGGCGGCACCGGAACCTCCGCCACCGCCCGCTGCGCCGATACCCGTGCTGTACCAGTGCGTGCGCGCCACCGACGGCAAGACCTACGTCAGCCCCAACGGCCAACCGCCCGGCTACTACGCGCCGCTGGGCATCGTCGGCGTGCCCACCTCACTGACTCAGCAATACAACGCAGGGAACCGCATGGGTCGCGACCAGCCCAATGCCGCGATGGTTTCGGGCTACTACACCTTCGTGCGGGATCGCTGCCGCGAGCTGGACCCGCAGGAAGTCTGCGAAGTGCTACGCAAGGACTGGGCGGAGAACGAACACCAGCTCGGCCGCGCCTTCAAGAGCGACCAGCCGCCGCTGCTCCGGCGCGAGACCGAACTGCGTGCGCAACTGCAAGGCTGCGGCGGACCGTAGGAGCGGCTTCAGCCGCGATGGCTGCGGGAATCGCGGCTGAAGCCGCTCCTACGGCCGCTCCTACGGCCGCTCCTGCGGCAAGAAGGTCAGAAGCCGTAATTGAGGAAGCCGCCGTCCACGCCCAGCACCTGGCCCGTGATGTAGCTGGCCGCGGGCAGGCACAGGAAGGCGATCGCTGCCGCCACTTCCTCCGGCTCGCCGATGCGGCGCAGCGGCGTGCGGTCCAGCACTTCCTCCAGGTAATCCTCGTCGGCCAGCGCGGTGTCGGTGCGCTGGGTGCGGATGTACCACGGCGCCACCGCGTTGACGCGGATGCCGTCCACCGCCCACTCCGCGGCGAGGTTGCGGGTGAGCTGGTGCAGCGCGGCCTTGCTCATGCCGTAGGCGGCGCCGGTGCGCACGTGGGTGATGCCGGACACCGAACCCACGTTGACGATCGCCGCGTTCGCATGCTGCACCAGCTGCGGATGCGCCAGCCGGCACATCTCGAACGCCGCGAACAGGTTCAGCTCGAAGATCGCGCGCAGGTCGTCGTCGCCATACTCCAGCGCCGGCTTCGGCAGGTTGCCGCCGGCGTTGTTGACCAGCAGCGACAGCGGCAGGCCGAGATCGGCCACCCAGTCGAACACCGCAAGCCGGTCCTCCGCCTCGGCGAGGTCGGCGCCCAGCGCGTACACGTCGATGCCGTCATGCTCGTCGGCCAGCTCGACGCGCACCTGTTCGAGGTAGTCCTCGTCGCGCGCCACCAGCAGCAGGTTCGCGCCCAGCCCGGCCAGCTCGCGCGCCGTGGCGTAGCCGATGCCCTTGCTGGCGCCGGTGATCAGAGCGGTATGGCCATGCAGCTGCCAGGCGTCGATGCGGCTGTTCATGGGGCGAGCTTACACGAGGCCTTGCTGGCACGGGCGCACGGCGGGACACTCGAAGCCTGCATCCGACGAGGGCCCTGCGATGAAAACCATGCTGCCACTGTTGTGCCTGCTCGCCCTCGCCGCCTGTTCCGGCAAGCCGCCGACACCGCAAGCCGCCGCGCAACCCGCTGCCGCCGCCAGCAGCCGCGTTGCCACGCCGTGGGATGCGATGAAGGCCGACGAACAGCGCGCGAAGGACGTGCAGAAGATCGTGGACAAGCAGGCCGAGGACCAGCGCAAGCAGATCGAGGCGCAGACGCAGTAGCGGGCTGCCACAAGACAGCCCGCTACTGCGATCCATGGATGGATCGCTCGCCGGTCGGGCGCGCACGCGCCGGATCGGCGGAGCTTGGCCCGGCCACACCGGGCCAAGCGAGTCGGGAAAGCGCAGGAAAGCGCTTTCTCGACAATCCACCGCGCTTCGTTTGGACGTCTCGACGTCCGTACGCCTTGCAGGCCATGGGGTTTGCCGGCATGGTTCGACGCATGAATGCCGACGCCACCAATGCCTCCACCCTGCCATTGCTGGAGATCAACGACGCCACCGTGCTGCGCGGCGGCCGCCCCGCGCTGGACCGTTTCAGCCTGCGCGTCGAGGCGGGCCGACACACTGCGATCCTCGGCGCGAACGGCTCGGGCAAGTCCACCCTGGTGCAGCTGGTCGCGCGCCAGCTGTATCCGCTGGTGCCGAGCGACGGTGGCAACCCGGTGCGCGTGTTCGGCCGCACGCATTGGAATGTGGCCGAGCTGCGCGGGCTGCTGGGCATCGTCTCCCCCGCACTGCAGAACGACTACACCAGCGACGTGCCGCTGGAAGTGTTCGAGGCGGTGGTCTCCGGCTTCTTCGCCGCACGCGGCCTCGGCCTGGATCATCGCGTCAGCGACGATATGCACGAACGCGCGCGGACGGCGCTGGAACAGCTCGGCGCCGGCCAGCTGATCGGCCGCGCCATGGCCAGCCTGTCCACCGGCGAGGCGCGCCGCGTGCTGATCGCCCGCGCCCTGGTGCACCACCCGCGCGCGCTGCTGCTGGACGAACCCTGCGCGGGGCTGGACCCCGCCAGCCGCCGCCGCTTCCTGGAAAGCCTGCGTGTGCTGGCCCGCGGCGGCACCACCTTGCTGCTGGTGACCCACCATGTCGAGGAAATCCTCCCCGAGATCGGCCAAGTGCTGCTGCTCAAGGATGGCCGCGTGCTGCACCAGGGCGACAAGGCCGTCACGCTCACCGACGCCGCGCTGGGTGAGACGTTCGGCATGCCGGTGCGCGTGACGCGGCACGGCGATTGGTACCACGCCACGGTGGAGTCGCCGTAGGTTGGGATTCATCCCGACCCGATGCCTCGGGAAAAGCGTTGTCGGGATGAATCCCGACCTACGCCAGCAGCCGCGCGACCGTCGGTTCCGCAGCGACACGCCGGTTGCGCGACGCGCCGCTCAATGCGGCGAGCAGAAGCAGTACGCGTAGACGTTCGGCGTGCCGGCCTTCGCATCGCGCAGCAGCGACAGCTCCGGCGCCAGCGCGTGGATCTGCGCGAACCACGGCGGCAACCGCACGCCCCAGGACTGCAGCAGTTCGACGCCGGCGTTCTGGCTGAAGCCGACCATGAAGCGCTCGAACGCGCCCTGCGGCGCCTGCTGGTAGCGCACCGGGTAATCCTTGCCCAGCTTGGCGAGGTTGGCGGCCTCGGTCACCGCGTCGCCCTGCCCGCCAAGCTGGTCGACCAGGCCGCGGTCCAGCGCCTGGCTGCCCGTCCACACGCGGCCCTGGGCGATCGCATCGATCGCATCGAAGCTCTTGCCGCGCGCCTTGGCCACGCCGCCCACGAAATCGCGGTAGCCCTTGTCGATGATCGCCTGGATCACCGTGCCCACCTTGGGATCGAGCGGACGCGTGATGTCGAACGCGCCGGCCATCGGCCCGGTGGCCACGCCGTCGCTGGTGATGCCGAACTTGGCCAGCGTGTTCGGCACCGTGTAATACATGCCGAAGATGCCGATCGAGCCGGTGATGGTGTTCGGCTCGGCGAAGATGCGGTTGGCGTTCATCGAGATCCAGTAGCCGCCGCTGGCGGCCACGTCGCCCATCGACACCACTACCGGGATGCCGGCCTCGCGGGTGAGCTCGACCTCGCGGCGGATCTGCTCGGCGGCGTACACCTCGCCGCCGGGCGAATCGACGCGCAGCACCAGCGCCTTGGTGCGCTTGTCCTCGCGCGCGGCGCGGATCAGCGCGGCGGTGGATTCGCCACCGATAGCCCCCGGCGGACGCTTGCCGCCGGCGATCTCGCCCTCGGCCACCACCACGGTCACGCCCGGCGCGAAAACGCTCTGGCTCGTCGGCAGGTCGGCGGCGTATTGCGCCAGGTCGACGGCGCGGAAACCGTGGCCGTTCTTCGCGGCAGGCACGCCTTGCGCGTGCAGCATCGCGATCAGCTGGGCGCGGGTGGCGGTGCCGTCGATCAGGTGCTCGTCCAGCGCCAGCTTCGCCAGGTCGCCCTGGGTGCTGGCAATGGTCTGCGGCAGGTTGTCGATGTCGGCGCGCAACGCCGCGGGGTCGAGCTTGCGCAACTTCGCCACCTCGGCGAGGTATTCGTCCCACAGCCCGCCCATCCAGTAGCCGTCGGCCTCCTTCGCGGCGGGCGAGGCGTGGTCGAGGATCCAGGGCTCGGCCGCGCTCTTGAACTGGCCCACGCGGAACAGGTGCACGTCCACGCCGAGCTTGTCGAGCAGGTCCTTGTAGAACAGCCGGTAGTTCGCCAGGCCGGTGAGCAGCAGGCCGCCCTGCGGATCGAGCAGCACCTTGTCGGCATGCGCGGCCAGGTAGTACTGGCCCTGGTCCAGGTTCGCCGCCCAGGCGATCACCGGCTTGCCGGTGGCGCGGAAGCGGTCCAGCGCCGCGCCCACCTCGCGCAGCGCGGCGAAGCCACCCGCGTGCAGCTCGCCGGGCAACAGCAGGATGCGGCCGATGCGTTTGTCCTTGGCCGCAGCGTCGATCGCGCCGACCAGGTCGCGCAGCTGCACCTGCTCCGACTTGTTGCCGGACAGCCGCGCCAGCGCACGCTGCATGGGGTCGATGCTGTACTGCTCGACCAACTTGCCATCGAGCTTGAGCACCAGCACGCTGCCGTCCGCCACGGTGCGCGACGCGCGGCTGCCGGCGATGCCGCCGACGACCAGCAGCAACACGATCAGCAGCAGGAAGAAGAACACCGCGTTGATGATCAGCAGCCGCACCACGTTGATGCCGCGGCCGATGCCGCACAGCACCGCCCAGAAACCGTGGCGACGCGGCGGCGGGGTCGCGGGCGACGACGGGGAACGGGACGGCATGGGCGGTGGCGGCATCGGTGCGGGCTTCGCTGTGGATTCGCGCTAGCGTAGCCGCTCGCGCGGCATCACGTCATGCCGGGGGCGACCGGTATCGGCACCTCCGCCGCACCCGGTGCATACCGGCGCCAGCGCTCGCGCCAGGCGCTGCGCCAGAAGCGCGTGAACAGCATCGCCGCCGCCACGCTGAGGCCGGCGATCAAGCCCATCCACATGCCGCGCGCGCCCAGGCCGTGGTGGAACGCCAGCCACCAGCCGACGGGCATGCCCACGCCCCAGTAGGCGAACAGCGTGATCGCCATCGGCGCGCGGGTGTCCTTGAGCCCGCGCAGCGCACCGTTCGCGGCCACCTGGATGCCGTCGGAGAACTGGAAGAAGCCCGCCAGCACGATCAGCTGCGCCGCCAGCTCGATGACCTTGTCGTCGTGCGTGTACAACGAGGCGATGAAATGCGGCAGCGCCAGCATCAGCGAGGCCGAGACCAGTTGCGTGAGCAGGGTCAGGCCGATGCCGCAGAAACCGGCGTAGCGCACGCCGCGCGCGTCGCCGCGGCCCACCGCGTTGCCCACCCGCACGGTGATCGCCATCGCCAGGCCCAGCGGGATCATGAAGAACAGCGCGGCGACATTGAGCGCCACCTGGTGGCTGGCGATCACGTCCTCGCCCAGCGTGCTGAGCAGCAGCGCCGCGGCCACGAACAGGCCGCCCTCGGCCAGCAAGGTCACCGCCATCGGCGCGCCGATGTGCAGCAGCGCGCCGATGCGCCGCCAGTGCGGCCATTCGAAACGTTCCAGCAGGTTCAGCCCGCGATAGTTGCGGTGCTTCAGCACGTAGGTGGCGAAGCCCAGCATCTCCAGCCACAGCACGGTGGCGGTGGCGATGCCGCAACCGTGCGCGCCCTGCGGCGGAATGCCCAGCTTGCCGAACATCAGCACGTAGCCCAACGGCACCAGCACCACGAGGCCGCCGAAGCCGAAGAACATCGACGGCCGGGTCAGTGACAGGCCTTCGGACAGGCCGCGCAACGCGAAGTAGCAGGTCAGCGCGGGCGCCCCCCAGCTGATCGCGAACAGGAAGCGCTCCACGTCGTGGCGCAGGCTGGGCGCCACCCCGATCAGGTCGATCAGCGGTCCCGCATGGCGCACCGCGAACCACAGCAGCACGCCCATCGCGAGCGCCAGCCACAGCGCCTGACGGAACACGCCACCCACTTCGTCGCGGCGGCCGGCACCATCCAGCTGCGCCACCGAGGGCGGCACGGACATCATCGTGCCGATGCCGCAGACGATCGCCAGCGACCAGAGGCTGGCGCCCACCGCCACCGCGCCCAGCACGTGGGCGCTGACGTGGCCGGACAGCACCGCGTCGATCACGTTGCTGCCGATCGCGGCGAGCTGCGCCAAGATCAGCGGGATGGCGAGGCGCACGGTGGCGCCGATCTCGTGCCGCACGCGGGCACGTTCGGGGCGTAGCGATTTCATGGGACTAAGGGCTCCAGCGGGCGGTCATTCTACCCGAGCCTTCCGGCAGGGCTGTCGCGCGCGGCGGGCTGTGCCAAGATCGCGCGCTGCAGCGGAATCGAGGGGTACGCAATGAAGTCACTGGTCAGCCACGAAGGCCTGCACTGCGCCAACTGCGGCACGCCACTGGCGGGCGAGTACTGCCACGAGTGCGGCCAGTCCATGCACAGCGTGCTGAAGCCGATGCACCACATGGCCGAAGAGACCGTGGAAACGGTGCTGCACATCGACAGCCGCATCCTGCACACGCTGCCGCCGCTGTTCCTGAAGCCCGGCTTCCTCACCCTGGAATATTTCGCCGGTCGCCGCGTGCGCTACATCGCGCCGTTCCGGCTGATGTTCGTGCTGTGCCTGCTGAGCTTCTTCGTGTTGCACCTGGCCACCTCGGAGGCGATCAGCCACAGCGTGGAACAGCGCCAGCAACACGTGCTGCTCGACCGCGGCACCGATTTCGCGCAGGCCGACAGCGCGGACGAGGTGCGCGAACTGCTCGACCAGAAGGTCAACGCGCTGAACGCCGTGCAGACCATCGGCAGCGACGTGATGGCCACGCAGGCGACCCAGGCGAAGCTGCGACTGCGCGCAGCCGCGAGCCAGCGTCTGGTCGAGCTGCACGCCCCGCCGCTGCCGGCATCCAGCGCCACGGCCCCGGCGATCGACCGCAATGCCGCCAGCACGCCGATGCAGCCGGTGCACGTCGCCTGGCTTCCTGATTTCGCCAACCAGCGCTTGAATGCGGTCCGCGAGCACATCAACGACAACTGGCACGCCTACCGGCACGGCGACCCGGTGAGCCGCGAGGCGGCCAAGGAACGCATGATCAACGGCGTCTTCGGCAAGCTGCCGGGCGCGATGCTGGTGCTGGTGCCGGTGTTCGCCCTGCTGCTGAAGCTGTTCTACGTGTTCAAGCGGCGGCTCTACATGGAGCACGTGATCGTGGCGCTGCACAGCCAGGCCTTCCTGTTCCTGTGGCTGCTGCTGTGCACGCTGCTGGCCATGTTTGCCAGCTGGCTGGAGCCACATGCGTTGTGGACCACGTCCCCGCTGAACTGGCTGGAGCGGCTGCTGGTGCTATGGGCGCCGATCTACCTGCTGCTGATGCAGAAGCGCATCTATCGGCAGGGCTGGCCGATGACCCTGCTGAAATACTGGTGCATCGGCTGGTGCTACTTCTGGTTGCTCGGTTTCGTGCTGCTGTTCGCCTTCGTGCTGGGCTTGGCGCACTGAACGGCATGCGCCGCGGCACCCCCTGCCACAGCGACTTGGCCGCGGTTTTGCACAGCGTCACCCACCTGTCAAGGCGTGTCATGCGGCCCGGTCACTGGATGAACGGTCGCCGACCATGGATTGCAACCTGCTGATATGAAAAGCATTTTTTACGTGACCAAAACATGTCCAGACTGTCGCGAAGGGCGCCGCCATGCGCTTCGGCGCCCCTCGTCCCCGCGCCATCCACAGACTTGTCCACAGGCCTTGTGGATAAGCGGAAAAACCTGCGCGGTTGAGTGACTTGCGCCTGATTCCTCGACCCTTGGGCAGCATGTCTCCGCAAGCCTCGACCCGCCTGCCGCTTGCACGGAGAATGCGGCCTCGGCGCGGCCGGGCGTCCCGTTAAACTTGGCGCCATGATGCCCGCCGTCCTGCGCGTCGCCCTGCCGGTTCCCCTGCCCACCTTGTTCGACTACCTGCCGCCCGCGACCGGCGGCGCGGTGCAGCCGGGCAGCCGGGTGCTGGTGCCGTTCGGCCGCGGCCAGGCGGTGGGCGTGGTGGTCGCCACGGGCGTGGAAGCCACGGTGGGCACCGGCAAGCTGAAACGCGCGCTGCGCCGGCTCGACGACGAACCCCTGCTCGACGCCGAGCTGATGCAGACCCTGGCCTGGGCCGCCGACTACTGGCTGGGCGCCCCCGGCGAGGCCTACGCGAACGCGCTGCCGCTGGCGCTGCGCGAGGCGAAGCCGCTGCCGCCATTGGGCGAGGCATGCTGGTCGCTCAGCACGGCCGGACGCAGCGCGCTGGATGCCGGCAGTCGCCGCGGCGCCAGCCACGCCCTGCTCGCCGAACTCGCCGCCGGCCCGCTGGGCGCCGCCGAGCTGGACGCCTGCCTGCCCGGACGGCTGCCGCTGGCGCGCGACGGCTGCTCGCGGCCGGCCTCGTCGAACGCGGCGAGCGGACGGCCAGCCACACCGTCACCACCCGCACCGCGCCCGCGCTGAGCGGAGAGCAGCAGCAGGCCGTGGCCGCGGTGGCCGGCGATCTCGGCCGCTACCAGCCCTTCCTGCTCGACGGCGTCACCGGCAGCGGCAAGACCGAGGTCTACCTCGCCCTGATCGAGCGGGTACTGGTGCAGGGCCGGCAGGCCCTGCTGCTGGTGCCGGAGATCGGCCTCGCTCCGCAGACCCTGCGCCGCCTGCGCGAGCGCCTCGGCGTGGCGGTGGAGGTGATCCACTCCAACCTCGCCGAAGGCGAGCGCGCCCGTGCCTGGCTGCGTGCCCGTTCGGGTGAGGCGAAGGTGATCCTGGGCACCCGTTCGGCAGTGTTCACCCCGCTGCCGCAGGCCGGCCTGGTCATCGTCGACGAGGAGCACGACGGCGCCTACAAGCAGCAGGAAGGCTTCCGCTACCACGCCCGCGACCTCGCCGTGGTGCGCGCCCGCGCGCTGGGCGTGCCGGTGCTGCTGGGCTCGGGCACGCCCTCGCTGGAATCGCTGGCGAACGTGGAGGCCGGCCGCTACCGCGCGCTGCACCTGCGCGCCCGCCCCGGCGCGGTACGCCCGCCCACGGTGCAGATCGTGGACATGCGTGCGCAGCGCCTCGACCACGGCCTCTCGCCCACCCTGCTCGCCGCGGTGGCCGAAACCGTGGCGCGCGGCGAGCAGGCGCTGGTGTTCAAGAACCGCCGCGGCTACGCGCCGGTCCTGCTGTGCCACGCCTGCGGCTGGCACGCCGACTGCCCGCGCTGCGAGCGCCCGCTGACCCTGCACGCCGGTCGGCGCATGCTGGTCTGCCACCACTGCGACCATCACGCCCGCCTGCCCACTACCTGCCCTGCCTGCGGCGCCACCGAGCTGAAGCCGCTGGGCCAGGGCACCGAGCGGCTGGAGGAGGCGCTGGCCGCACGCTTCCCCGACATACCCGTGCTCCGCATCGACCGCGAGACCACGCGCCGCCGCGATGCCTTCGAACACCTGCTCGACGGCCTGCGCGACGAGGCGAAGCCGGCGATCCTGGTCGGCACTCAGATGCTGGCCAAGGGCCACGACCTGCCCCACCTCACCCTGGTCGCCATCGCGGGCGTGGACGAGGGCCTGCTCAGCCTGGACTTCCGCGCCGGCGAACGGCTGGCGCAACAGCTGGTGCAGGTGGCCGGACGCGCCGGACGCGCCGCCAAGCCGGGCCGTGTGCTGCTGCAGACCCATCACCCAGACCACCCGCTGCTGCGCCAGCTGCTGGCGCAAGGCTATGCCACCGCCGCGCAGAGCCTGCTCGCCGAACGCCGGCAGAGCCTGCTGCCGCCGTATGCGCACCAGGTGCTGCTGCGCGCCGAAGCCACCCAGCGCGCGGCGGTCGATGCGTTCCTCGCCGAAGCCTGCGCCGCGCTGCCGCCGGAGCATGGCCTGCAGGTCGCCGGCCCGATGCCCGCACCGATGCCGCTGCGCGCCGGCCGCCAGCGCGGCCAACTGCTGCTGGAAGCGACGAACCGTCGCGACCTGCACGCCGCGCTGCGCCCCTGGGCCGCGCAACTCGCGCGCCTGCCCGCCGCGCGCAAGGTGCGCTGGTCGCTGGACGTGGATCCGATCGATCTCTACTGATTGCGCAGTTTCACCCCGTCAAATTTCGCGCCGCACTAGCATCGGCCGAACGACGATGGGAGGCCGAATGAAATTGCCCGAAGCGCTGGTCAACTTCTTCGGCCTTGGCGGCATCGAGACGCTGCGGTCCACGCATCAGCTGACCTTGGCTTCGTTCGAGAGCATCCAGGGCATCGAGGCGGTGGTCTCGCCGATCTTCCCCGCGATCCTGATGTGCGAGATCGCCTTCCTGGTCTGGGCCTGGCGCCGCTCGTCGGGCAAGCTCTATGCGGCCTACAAGATCCCCGTGCTGATGTACGTGTTCAACTGGATCATCGGCCTGCTGGTCAACGTCGACGTATTCCTGTGGACGCAGCGGCACTTCGCCGCGCTCGCGCCCTTCACTGCGACACTGCGCGTCGGCTGGTTCTTCTATGCCTACGTGGTGTGGGAGCTGAGCCACTTCGTCTACCACTGGACCTGCCACAAGGTCCGGCTGTTGTGGGTACTGCACTCGCCGCACCATGCCCCCGTGCACATGAATCTCGGCGTGATCTTCGCCGCGTTCTTCCTGCAGGGCACCTACGCGAACTTCATACGCACGGCGATCTGCTCGATCCTTGGCGTGCCGATGGAGCTGTTGATCCTGTGCATGGTGATCGATGCCTGCTGGGGCTCGCTGATCCATTGCAGCGAGGAGCTCTGGCCATCCGGCAAATCCGGCTGCTTCCTCGACACCCTGCTGCTGATGCCTTCGGATCATCGCGTCCACCACTCCAGCAACCCGGAATACATCGACACGAACTACTGCAACACCTTGCCGATATGGGACAAGCTGTTTGGCACGCTGCGCCGCGAGACGCCCGACATCAGGCCCAGGTACGGCCTGAGTCGCCCGCAGAAGCCCAACGATTTCACCGACATCTACTTCGGCGAAATCAGCCTGCTCTGGCGCGATATCCGCCATGCGGACTCGTGGAAGAAACGCGCACTGCTGGTCGTGATGCCGCCCGGCTGGGGATCGACGGGACACTGACCGGCAGTCGGCGGACGCGGCCTACAATCATCGGCAGCGCCCAAGGAGCTTCGTCATGCCCGATGCACTGCCCCACATCGTGATACTCGGCGGCGGCTTCGGCGGACTCGCCGCCACCCGCGCGCTGACCGGTGCGGCGGCGCGCATCATCTTGGTCGACCGGCACAACCATCACCTGTTCCAGCCCCTGCTGTACCAGGTCGCCACCGCGGGACTGTCGGCGCCCTCGATCGCCGCGCCGCTGCGGCAGATCCTGCGGCACCAGCGCAACGTCACCGTGCTGATGGACGAGGTCGTCGGCATCGACCTCGCGCAGCGTCGCGTGCAGCTGCAACGCGAGTCGCTAGCCTACGACTGGCTGATCGTCGCCACCGGCGCCGCGCATGCCTACTTCGGCCACGACGACTGGGCCGCCGACGCGCCGGGGCTGAAATCCCTGGACGACGCGCTGGCGATCCGCCGCCGCGTGCTCACTGCATTCGAGCGCGCCGAGCAGGAGGATGACCCCGTGCGTCGCCAGGCCTGGCTCAACTTCGTGGTGGTGGGCGGTGGCGCCACCGGGGTGGAGCTGGCCGGCACCTTGGCCGAGATCGCGCGGCACACGCTGGCCGGCGAGTTCCGTCGCACGCAGCCAGGTGCGGCGAACATCCTGCTGGTGGAGGGCGGGGCGCGCGTGCTGGCCGCGTTCGATCCCGCGCTGTCGACGAAAGCGCAACGGCAACTCGAACACCTGGGCGTGCAGGTGCGCCTCGGCCAGGCAGTGACGGCGGTGGATGGCGAGGGCGTGACGCTGGGCGAGCAGCGTCTCGCCGCACGCACCGTGCTGTGGGCCGCCGGGGTGGCCGCTTCGCCACTGGGTCGGCTGCTGGATGCGCCGCTGGATCGTGCCGGCCGCGTGCTCGTGCGGGACGACCTGTCCCTGCCCGGGCACCCTGAGGTGTTCGTGCTCGGCGACCTCGCCAGCGTGCAGCAGGACGGCCGGCCGGTGCCGGGCGTGGCGCCCGCCGCCAAGCAGATGGGCCTGCACGCGGCTCGCCTGCTCGCCGCACGCCTGCATGGCGACACACGCGCCATGCCGTTCCGCTACCGCGACGCGGGCGCGTTGGCCACCATCGGCCGCATGGCGGCGGTGGCGCAGTTCGGCAAGCTGCAACTGTCCGGCCTGCTCGCCTGGTGGGTGTGGCTGGGCGCCCACATCTGGTTCCTGATCGGCTTCCGCAACCGGATCGTCGTGATGCTGGACTGGGCGATGGCGTACTGGACCCAGGCGCGACACGCGCGGATCATCACGGGTGAGGATGAGGGTCAGGGCAAAAGCTGAAATCGCGGAGAGGGGGCCCCCTCTCCAACTCTCCCCCGCTGCGCGGGGGAGAGGGCAAAGGAAACGGCCCGCCTAGGCGGGCCGTTGTCGGTTACTTCACAAGATCAGGCGAACAGGCCGCGCATCTTCTTCATCGCGTTCGCCTCGACCTGGCGGATGCGCTCGGCGGAGACGCCGTACTCGTCGGCCAGTTCCTGCAGCGTGGCCTTGTCCTCGTCCAGCCAGCGGCGCTGGATGATGTGGCGCGAACGCTCGTCCAGCTTGCCCAGCGCACCGGACAGCGTGCTGAGCAGGTTGTCGCTCTGGTCGGCCTCGGCCACGTTGTCGTAGGGGTCGGCGCCTTCGTCGACCAGGAACGCTTCCGGCGCGGGCTTGGCATCGTCGTCGGCATCCGCCGGCGCCTCGAAGCCGATGTCACGGCCGGACAGGCGCGATTCCATCTCGCGCACGGTGGCCTCGGGCACACCCAGATCCTGCGCCACCGCGCGCACCTCGGCCGCGTTCATCCAGCCCAGGCGCTTCTTGCTCTTGCGCAGGTTGAAGAACAGCTTGCGCTGCGCCTTGGTGGTGGCGACCTTCACGATGCGCCAGTTCTTCAGGATGAACTCGTGCATCTCGGCGCGGATCCAGTGCACCGCGAAGCTGACCAGGCGCACGCCTTGGTCCGGGTCGAAACGCTTGACCGCCTTCATCAGGCCGATATTGCCTTCCTGGATCAGGTCGGCGAGCTGCAGGCCGTAGCCGCTGTAGCCACGCGCCACGTGCACCACGAAACGCAGGTGCGACATCACCAGCTGCTTGGCCGAAGCCAGATCCTCTTCCTCGTTGTAGCGGCGCGACAACGCCTGCTCTTCGTCCTGGCTCAGCACCGGGATGCGGTGCACGGCCGAGATGTAGGCATCCAGGCTGCCGACCACGCTGGGCAGCGACAGGTTGGTGGTCGCCAGGGCTTGGGACATGTGAAACCTCCAATGCAAGGGCTTCAGGTTAGCACTCCGGTGGTTGGAGTGCTAAAGCCGCCAATGGTTCACGGCTTTTAGTGAACCGTATCGTACAGAAATGTCGGCCGCTTGTCCATCCTGCACTCGGTGTCGGCACCGGGCATGGGCCGTTCGGCAGGGCTTGAAAACGGTCGGGACGGGCGCCGCGCGTTCCTCGCGGCCGGCCTGCTGACTACAATGCGGGGACATACCATGCCGGAAGGGGGAGTTCACTTGATCGTCTGTGTACCCGATGTGTTGACCGCCCAGGAGCTAGTCGCGATCCGGGCCGAGCTGCAATCCGCCCCCTACGTCGACGGCTCCGCCACGGCCGGCTGGTCGGCGCGTACCGTGAAGAAGAACCAGCAGATCGACACCGGCAGCGCGAACTACGCGCGCATCGCCGACATCGTGCGCGCCGCCTTCCAGCGCAATGCGCTGCTGCAGGCGGCGCTGCTGCCGGCAGCGAACACCCAGCCGCTGTTCAACCGCTACACCGGCGGCATGGAATACGGCGCGCACGTCGACGCCCCGGTGATGGGCAGCCTGGGCAACGCGATACGCACCGACATCGCGATCACCGTGTTCCTGTCCGACCCCAGGAGCTACGACGGCGGCGAGCTGGTGACGCACGCCAACGGCGGCATGGAATACGCCTTCAAGCTGGACGCCGGCGCCGCCATCGCCTACCCGGCGAACACCTTGCACCACGTCAATCCGGTGACGCGCGGCGTGCGCGACGCGGCCATCATCTGGGTGCAAAGCATGGTGCGCGACGCGGCCCGCCGCGAACTGCTGTGGGACCTGGAAAGCGCCAAGCGCGACATCTTCGGCCGCGAGGGCAAGAGCCAGACCTTCGACGCCGTGAGCCGCTCGCACGCGAACCTGTTGCGGATGTGGGCCGAGGTGACGGGCTGAGCCGTCAGCCGGGCAAGGCGGCGCGCGGCGGCAGCGACCAGTCGACCGGCGCCTGCCCGTGGCTTTCCAGGTAACGGTTGGCGGCGGAAAAATGCCCGCAGCCGAGGAAGCCGCGGTGGGCGGACAGCGGCGAGGGGTGCACGCTCTTCAGCACGCAATGCCTGCGCGTGTCGATCAGCTGGCCCTTGCGCTGGGCGTAGCTGCCCCAGAGCAGGAACACGATGCCCTCGCGCTCGCGGTTGAGCGCGTCGATCGCCGCGTCGGTGAAGCCTTCCCAGCCCTTGCCCTGGTGCGCGGCGGCCAGCCCGCGCTCCACGGTGAGCACCGCATTGAGCAGCAGCACGCCGCGATCGGCCCAGGGCGTGAGGCAGCCATGGTCGGGCGGCGCGATGCCGAGGTCGCGCTGGATTTCCTTGAAGATGTTCACCAGCGAGGGCGGCACCGGCACGCCGGGACGCACCGAGAAACACAGGCCGTGCGCCTGGCCGGGACCGTGGTAGGGGTCCTGGCCCAGGATCACCACGCGCACCGCCTCGAACGGCGTGTGCTCGAACGCGGCGAAGATCTCCGGCCCGGGCGGATAGATCGCCTTGCCGGCGCGCTTCTCCGCACGCAGGAATTCGGCCAGCGCCTGCATCCCCGGGCGTTCCAGATGCGCGCCGATCCGCGCCTTCCACGTGGCTTCCAGTCGCACCTCGCTCATGCGGCCGCGCCGCGCGAACGCAGGTGCCGCGCCACGCGCAGCTGGAACAGCAGCTTGGTGACCAGCAGCTTTTCCTCGACCGGCTTCTCCACCAGGTCGTTCGCGCCGGCCTTGATCAGCGCGGCCTGGTTCGCCGGGTTCTCGTCGCCGGTCATCACCAGCACCGGCAGGCGGCCCTTGCCGTAACCGAAGTGGTTGCGGATGCGTTCGAGCAGGTCGCCGCCGGTGAGTTCACCCTTCAGGCTGACGTCGGTGAGCACCACGTCGGCGCCCACCTCGCCGCGCACCTTCGCGGTTTCCAGCAGCGCCAGCGCATCCTCCACGCTGATCACGTGGTGCACGGTGAGGCCGTACTTCTCCAGCATGCGACGGGTGGCCAGCGCCACCACGCGGCTGTCCTCCACGTACAGCACCTCGCCCTCGGCGCTGCCCTCGGGGCGCACGTAGCCGCGGATGAACTCGGCCAGCACCTGGAAGCCCAGCGACTTGTCGACGTAGTCGGTGACGTCCTCGCCCAGCGTGCGGCGGTGCAGGCGGTCGTCCACGTCGCCGGAGACCACCACGATCGGCACGTAGGTCTGCGGCGCCGATTCGCGCACGAAGCGCGCCAGCTCCAGCCCGTCCATGTCGGGCAGGCGCAGCGCGGTGGTGATGAAGTCGAACACGCCCTCGCCCAGCAACTGCTGCGCCTCGCCGCCGCTGCCGCAGCCCACCACCTCCACGCCCGGCAGCTCGGCCGCCAGCACGCGGGCGATCATCTGCCGCACCATCCTGGAACCGTCAACCACCAGCACGCGTGGCGCCGTGCTGACCAGCCGGTTGCTGATGCTTGTACTCATGCCCTGCCCATTCGCCTGACTTCATGTAGTAACCGACAACGGCCCGCCTCGGCGGGCTGTTTCGTTCGCCCCCTCTCCTGCAAAGCAGGGGAGGGTTGGGGAGGGGTTGGCAAGCGCCCGCTCAGGCCGCCTTGCGCAACTGCCAGGCGCTGACCAGCCGCGCGCCCAGCCAGCCCAGTGCCGCGGCCGCCGGCGGCACCGCCAGCAGCAGCCACGCCGGCAGGCCGCCGATGTGCAGCTTGCCATCATAGGCCTGGCTCAACCGTGCCACCGGTCCGCTCAGCGCGAACTCGATCGCCAGCGCCAGCAGCGCGGCGAGGATGCCGCTGAACAGGCCGTACCAGATGCCGGCATACAGGTAAGGCCGGCGCACGAAGGCGCCGCTGGCGCCCACCAGCAGCAGCACGCCGATCTCCTCGTGGCGGCTGGCGATGTCCACCCGCACCGTGTTGCCCACCACCAGCAGGGCGGCCAGCGCCAGCATCAGCGCCAGCGCGATCACCACGCGGTCGCCCACGCCGAGCAGCGCGTCCAGCCGCTGCCGCCAGGTGCCGCTGTCCTGCACCTGGGCCACGCTGTGCATCTCGCGCAGGTCGCCGATCAGCCGCGCCACCGTGGCGGCATCGGCGCCCGGTTTCGGTTGCACCATCAGCACGAAGGGCAAGGGATTCTGCTCCAGCGCATCGAGCGCGCCGGAGAAACCCTGCAGCTTCGCCAGTTCGTCCAGACCCTGCTGCGGCGTCTTGATCGCCACCGACGCCACGTCGGAGCGATCGCCCAACTGCTTCGACAGCAGTTGCGCCTGCGAGGCGGCCTGGTCCGGCTGCAGGAACACGTTGATCGCCTGGTCCTGGCCCAGCGCCTGGCCCAGCTGCTGCACGTTGCCCAGCAGCAGGTAGAACGCCAGCGGCAGGGCCAGCGCGAGTCCCATCACCGCGATCGTGAGCAGGCTGCCCAGCGGACGGGCGGCGAGCCGGCGCAGGCTCGCGCCGGCGCTCCAGCCATGGTGCTCGCGCCAGCTGGACACGCGACGGGTGTGGCTGGCTTCGTTGCGCGGCGGCGTCTCGGCGTCACGGCGAACATCGGCGGCGGCCATCACAGCACCTCCTCGGCGGCAAGATCCGCCACCAGGCGGCCATGGTCGAGCACCACCACGCGCTTGCGCATGCGCTTGATCAGCGGCAGGTCGTGGCTGGCGATCAGCACCGTGGTCCCCACCTGCTGGAATTCGGCGAACAGGCCCATGATCTCCACCGCGAGCTGCGGATCGAGGTTGCCGGTGGGCTCGTCGGCGATCAGCAGCGAAGGCCGCCCCACGATCGCCCGCGCGATGCCCACACGCTGCTGTTCGCCGGTGGACAGCGTGGCCGGCAGCTGGCGCTCGTAGGAGAGCAGGCCCACCTTCTCCAGCGCGGCGCGCACGCGCCGGCCGCGCTCGACGCGGGCGATGCCGGCGATGGTCAGCGGCAACTCGACGTTCGCGAACACCGTGCGATCCATCAGCAGGCGATGATCCTGGAACACCATGCCGATGCGCTGGCGCAGCCTGGGAATGCCGCGCCCGCGCACCTTGGCCAGGTTCTGGCCGTCCATCGTGATCGCGCCGTGGCTGGGCCGCTCGATCACGCCGAGCAGCTTGAGCAGGGTGCTCTTGCCCGCGCCGGAATGGCCGGTGACGAAGGCCATCTCGCCCGTGGGTATGGCGAAGGAAAGCTGCGAAAGCGCCTCGTGGCCGCCGTCGTAGTGCTTGCTCACCTTGTCGAACTGGATCACCGCGCGCCCCCGCCGACTGCCTGCCGTATCCCGGCAAGGATACGGTATGCAGGGCGCAAGGTCGCCCATCTCCCGGATGCGGTGATCGTCGCCGGTTCAGTCCGGCGACGCTGCGTTGCGCGGCTGGCTCAGCGCCCGGTGAACAGCCGGGTCAGCCGGCGGAACAGGCTGGGCTTGTTCGGGTGCGTGTGCTCGCCGGCGGTGGCGGCTACCTGCCGCGAGGGACGACCGGCAGCCGATGCCACGGCCTCGGCCGGTGCGCGCTCGCGCGGCGCGCGACGCTCGCCGCGCGGCGGGTGGCCGCCCTCGGCCGATGTCGCTTGCGGCTTGCCCTGCACGGCATTCGTCGCCACCGCCTCGCCACCTTCGCGGCGGCGGTTGCGGCCACCGCGCCGACGGCGGCGCTTGCGTTCGCCCTCGTCGATCGCACTGACGCTGGCATCGCTCGCCACGGCCACCGGTGCGACGGCCTCGACGGCCGCCGGCTCGGCGCGCGCGCGGGGCGGCCGCGGCTCGTGCGGGCGATCCCCGCGCGGCTTGCGTTCGCCATCGCGGCCGTCGCGGCGCGCACGGCCGCCCTTCTTGTCATCGTGGCGCGGTTCGACGTAGTCGCCGAACGCGGCACTGTCGGCGGCGGCGTTGGCGGCGAACTCGGCGTCGACCGCGCGCGGCTTCGGCATCACCAGCAGTTCCGGCGCAATCGTCGCCACCGGGATCGCCTGACCGATGTAGGTTTCGATGTCGGGCAGGCTCATCGCGTACAGGTCGCAGGCGAAGCTGACCGCGTCGCCCTCGGCACCAAGGCGGGCGGTGCGGCCGATGCGGTGCACGTAGTCCTCCGCGTCCTGCGGCAGGTCGTAGTTGAACACGTGGCTGACCGCGGGGATGTGCAGGCCGCGCGCGGCCACGTCGGTGGCCACGAGGATGTCGAGCTGGCCGTCCTGGAAGCGCTGCAGCAGCTTCTGGCGCTTCAGCTGCGGCACGTCGCCGGAAATCGCGCCGACGCGGCAGCCGTGCCGCTTCACGCGCTCGGTGACGCGCTCGGCGGCGGCCTTGGTGTTGACGAAGATGATGCTGCGGCTGGGCTGGTGCTGGTCGATCAGGTTCAGCAGCAGCGGCAGCTTCTCTTCCTTGGCCGGGAAGTAGACCACCTGGCGCACCTTGTCGGCGGTGACGTGGTCGCTCTCCACCACCAGCTTCTCGGCCTCGTGCATGTGCTCGTAGGCCAGCTCCAGCACGCGGTGGCTCAGCGTGGCGGAGAACAGCAGCACCTGGCGCTGCTCGCGCGCCGGCAGGCGGCGGAAGATGAAGCGCACGTCCTTGATGAAGCCAAGGTCGAACATGCGGTCGGCCTCGTCGATCACCATCACCTCGACGCCGTTGAAGCCGAACACCTGCTGCTTGTAGTAGTCGAGCAGGCGGCCGGGCGTGGCGATGATGATGTCGCAGCCGTCGTGCAGCTGCTGGCGCTGCTTGTCGTAGTCGACGCCGCCGTAGATCAGCGCGGTCTTCAGACCGGTGCGCGCGCCGATGGCGCGGGCGTCCTTGTCGATCTGGATCGCCAGCTCGCGGGTGGGCGCGATCACCAGCGCGCGCGGGTCGGTGTCCTTGCGCTCGGCCACCGCGGGGGTAGTCAGCAGGCGGTTCATCAGCGCGACCAGGAAGGCGCAGGTCTTGCCGGTGCCGGTCTGCGCCTGGCCGGCGACGTCGCGACCGGCCAGCGCCACCGGCAGGGTCAGTTCCTGGATCGGCGTGCAGCGGGTGAAGCCGGCTTCGGCCAGGCCTTGCTGCAGCAGCGGATGAAGTTCGAAGTTGGTGAAGAAGGTATCGGTGAGTACGGTTTGCGACATGGAAGGAAAAGCCGGTGGGATGCGGGCACAGGCATCGAAGCCGGCCCGGCTCCGCCGCCGGAGGCGGACACGGAGCGGTGGGATGAGCAGCGCGTGGCGGTACGCAGCGCACGGCGGCGAGCAGGCTCGCCGGCCGGCGCTCCGAAGCCGCGGAGGGCGCCGAAACGGTTGCAGTGCAACCGGCAGCCCCGCTGGCATAGGCGAAACGCCTCGACGGACCCGTATCTGCGCGTTTGCTTCGCAAACGCCTGAGCCGCCTCGCCTATGTCAACGGAACCGTCCGTTGCCGCCCTTGAATCGCTTGAATCGCGCCCCGAGTTACGTTGCAATGAGGCTCCGGGCCGCAATGGCCAAAACCCCTCTTTCCCGGTTCGACCCGCGCTTCATGGGCACCCCAGTGTAGCCGATGCTGGCCGCGTGGTCGCCAAACCTTCCTTCCAACCGCCTTTCGGAGATCCCGGTGAGCGACCTGATTACCCATGTGAGCGACGACGCCTTCGAACAGGAAGTGCTGCAGTCCGATACCCCTGTGCTGCTGGACTTCTGGGCCGAATGGTGCGGCCCGTGCAAGGCCATCGCACCGATCCTCGACGAGCTGGCGGGCCAGTACCAGGGCAAGCTGCGCATCGTGAAGATCAACATCGACCACAACCAGAAGACCCCCCGCACCTACGGCGTGCGCGGCATCCCCACCCTGATGGTGTTCAAGAACGGCAAGGTCGAGGCCACCCAGATCGGCGCCGTCAGCAAGGGCCAGCTGGCCCAGATGATCGACAAGGCGATCTGATCGCCGTTTTTCACCCGCCGCGCGCTTTACGGCCATGCGCGGCGGGTGCTAGATTGCTTCCGCGTCTGCCGGGATCGCCCCGATCCCCCTGCGCCCTCTCTGGCGCGACGCACACCTTCCCTCCTGTTTCCCAACGGCGCCCCGCGAGGTTTGCCCGTGTCCGATACCGATAACACCACCCCGAACGACGCCGGCGGCGCCGAGAACCCGTCCGAGTCGCGTCCGCGCGCACCGCGGCGCCAGTCGCGCGGCGCCAAGCCGGCCGCCGGCGAAGCGCAAGCGCCGGCAACGACGACCGCGCCGCTGTTCGAGCAGCCCGCACCGGTGCCGCCACCCGCCACTGCACCGGCCGCGCCCGCCGGCGAAGCCGCCGCCGCGCCGGAAGCACGTGCGCCGGGCCAGCCGCAGAACCCGCAGGGGCAAGGCCAGAACAATGGCAACAACCGCAACAACGAGCAGCGCGAGGGCCGCGGCCGGCGCCGCCGCCACGAGCGCAACCAGCAACAGCGCCCACAGGGCGGCGGCGGCGGCAACAACAACCCGCGCTACAACAACCCGCACGGTCTGCCGATGGACGACGACAACGCCGATCCGGGTGCGGACGACCGCCTGATCAACCTCACTGAGCTGAAGCGCATGAAGGCGCCGCAGCTGATCGCGTTCGCCGAATCGCTGGGCATCCAGGAAGGCGTGGCGCGCGCCCGCCGCCAGGACGTGGTCTTCTCCATCCTCAAGGCGCACGCCCGTTCCGGCGGCGGCATCTGGGCCGAAGGCGTGCTGGAGATCCTGCAGGACGGCTTCGGCTTCATGCGCTCGGCCGACGAGTCCTACCTGGCCGGCCCCGACGACATCTACGTCAGCCCCAGCCAGATCCGCCGCTTCAACCTGCGCACCGGCGACTACATCACCGGGCGCGTGCGCCACCCCAAGGAAGGCGAGCGCTACTTCGCGATGCTGCGCGTGGACGACATCAACGGCGATCCGCCGGAAGCGTCCAAGAACAAGATGCTGTTCGAGAACCTCACCCCGCTGTTCCCGCGCAAGGCCTTCAAGCTGGAGCGCGGCAACGGTTCTTCCGAGGACATCACCGGCCGCATCCTCGATCTCATCGCCCCCATCGGCAAGGGCCAGCGCGCGCTGATCGTGTCGCAGCCGAAGTCCGGCAAGACGATGATGCTGCAGAACATCGCGCAGGCGATCCAGTACAACCACCCCGACGCGCACGTCATCATCCTGCTGGTGGACGAGCGCCCGGAGGAAGTCACCGAGATCGCCCGCACCGTGCGCGCCGAGGTGATCAGCTCGACGTTCGATGAACCCGCCGTCCGGCACGTGCAGGTGGCCGAGATGGTGATCGAGCGCGCCAAGCGCCTGGTGGAACACAAGCGCGACGTGGTGATCCTGCTCGACTCCATCACCCGCCTCGCCCGCGCCTACAACACCGTGGTGCCCAGCTCCGGCAAGGTGCTCACCGGCGGCGTGGACGCGAATGCGCTGCAGCGCCCGAAGCGCTTCTTCGGCGCCGCGCGCAACGTGGAGGAAGGCGGCAGCCTCACCATCATCGGCACCGCGCTGACCGACACCGGCAGCAAGATGGACGAGGTGATCTACGAGGAGTTCAAGGGCACCGGCAACATGGAAGTGCACCTGTCCCGCCGTATCTCCGAGAAGCGCGTGTACCCCGCCATCGACATCAACCGCTCCGGCACCCGCCGCGAAGACCTGCTGATCGAGCCGGACATGCTGGCCAAGATCTGGATCCTGCGGAAGCTGCTGCACCCGATGGACGAGCTGGCCGCGATGGAGTTCATGCTCGACAAGATGAAGAACACCAAGTCCAACGACGAGTTCTTCAATTCGATGAAGCGCTGACCGACTGCCGGCGGCAGTCGGCCACCGCTTCCCGAGCCACGGACGGCTCGCTCGCCGGCCGATCGCATCTGCGATCGGCCGGCGGAGCCGAGTCCGGCGCTCTTCCGGACTCGGCGAGCCGGGAAAGTGCAGGATGCACTTTCCCGACCATTCGGTAACAGCTCTGGCTCCAGCCCTGACACCACGCCCCACGTGTAGCGCTTGCCATCCCTCAGCATCCCGCTCCAGACTCGTCACGCGCGGCCAGCCAAAGCCGCCCCACGAGGAAACACGGAATGCTTGCTCGTCTCGCCCTGATCGCCTGCGCGCTCTGCGCGCTGCAACCCGCCATCGCCGCGGAACCGACCTCCGCCAGCAGCGTCAACATCTGCCGGCAGGCATTGCCCACGATCCGCGGACTCTGGCAGCACGATCTCTACGATGCTCCGCCCACCGTGGCCGCAGTAATGGTCGATGCCATCGACGGCAAGCTGCCGCAGGTGCGCCAAGGCCTCGCCGCGTTGCCCGCGGCCGAGCAGGTGCATTGGCGCCAGGTCGCCATGCTCACCGCGGCCAACGCCTACCAGCCGGTCGTGGTCGATGGCCTGCTGGACGACGGCGCGGCGGTGAACGAACCGGTGCGGCTGCCGCCTTTCAGAAGCGGCTTCTACCAGCAGACTGTCAGCGACATGGCGCACGACTCGCGCTTCGGCCCCGGCGCGGCGAAAGGGCTCCAGTCGGCCGGCGCCATGGACAACCACGAGAACCTGGCCGGCCCCGCCCTGCCGTTCGCCGTCAAGTGCGGCGACACCGCCACGCTCGACGTGTTGCTGCACCACCATGCCAACGTCATGGCACGCGCGGCACCGAACGTGGCGGATGCCTTGACCACGGCGGTGATCGACGGCGACGCCTCCATCGTGAGCCGCCTGCTCGACCATGGCGCGGACGCCTGCGCGCACGACCGCCGCGTGCGCAAACCGGGTTACAGCCTAGCCGACATCGGCCGCCGCCAGCACCTGCCGGACGACTTGCTGCAGCGACTGAGTTGCCGAAAAACGGCGGCGATCACCACCCACTGACTACCCCGGGGCGGCGTCGCCGCTGGCATCTGTACCGCCTCGTACAAATATTTTCCGTCAACCCCTTTTCGCGACCGCGCGCCGCCTCCATAGTCGGTGCCTCACCCTGCGAGGTCGCGCCCGTGTCCATACCCAGTGCCGTCAAGAGCATCCCGATCACGGGTCGCCAGCAACTGGTCGACTACCTCGCCGCCGGCGAGAAGCCGCGCGAAGCCTGGCGTATCGGCACCGAACACGAGAAATTCGGCTTCCGCACCGATGACCTGAGGCCGCCGCCGTTCGAGGGCGAGCGCGGCATCCGCGCGCTGCTCGAAGGCATCGCCGCGCGCTACGGCTGGGAAATCGCCCGCGAAGGTGAAATCCCGGTCGCGCTCACCCGCGACAAGGCGAACATCACGCTGGAGCCGGCCGGCCAGTTGGAGCTGTCCGGCGCGCCGCTGGAGACGATCCACCAGACCTGTTGCGAGGTGAACTCGCATCTGGAGGAAGTGCGCTCGGTCGCCGACGGGATGGACCTGGGCTTCCTCGGCATGGGCTTCCAGCCGAAGTGGCGCCGCGACGAGATGCCGTGGATGCCCAAGGGCCGCTACAAGATCATGCGCGAATACATGCCCAAGGTCGGCCAGCTCGGCCTGGACATGATGACGCGCACCTGCACCGTGCAGGTGAACCTCGATTTCTCGTCCGAAGCGGACATGGTGAAGAAGTTCCGCACCAGCCTCGCCCTGCAGCCGATCGCCACCGCGCTGTTCGCCGACTCGCCGTTCACGGAAGGACGTCCAAACGGCTATCTGTCCTACCGCTCGCAGATCTGGACCGACACCGACGCCGACCGCACCGGCATGCTGGACTTCGTGTTCGCCGACGGCTTCGGCTACGAGCGCTACGTCGACTACATCCTCGACGTGCCGATGTACTTCAGCTACCAGGACGGCCGCTACATCGACCTCGCCGGCCAGGACTTCAAGCGTTTCATGGCCGGCGAACTCGCCGCATTGCCCGGCACCAAGGCCACCATGAAGGACTGGGCCGACCACCTCACCACCGCCTTCCCCGAGGTGCGCCTCAAGCAGTACCTGGAAATGCGCGGCGCCGACGGCGGCCCGTGGAACCGGCTGTGCGCCCTGCCCGCGTTCTGGGTCGGCCTGCTCTACGACGACGAGGCGCTGGACGCGGCCTGGAACCTGGTCAAGGACTTCACCATGATCGAGCGCCACGCCCTGCGCGACGGCGTGCCGAAGCAGGCGCTGCACCTGCCGTTCCGCCAGGGCACCGTGCGCGACCTCGCCGGCGAGGCGCTGAAGATCGCCGCCCACGGCCTGCAACGGCGCGCCCGCCTCAATCGCAACGGTGCCGACGAGCGCATCTACCTCGAACCGCTGATCGAGATCGTCGAGGCGAACCAGACCCCCGCCGAGCGCAAGCTGGAGCTGTTCCATGGCGCGTGGGGCGGCAGCGTGGATCCGGTGTTCAAGGAATTCGCGTACTGAACCACTGCTCCGATCCACCCGGCATGAATGGTGGGGCGGCAACCCGAAATTGCATTCGCTCCGATATTGGCAGATTACGCCAATCACAATTCGCGGAGATGATCATGCCGACACGCAACGTAGTGCTGACCGACCCGCAAGCCCGATTCGTGGAGCAACTGGTGGAATCAGGCCGTTACCAGAACGCCAGCGAAGTACTGCGTGAGGGGCTGCGCCTGATGCAGCAACGCGAACGAACCTACACCGCGCGCCTTGAAGCGCTGCGCGATGCGGTAGCCGTTGGCGTGGCCGACATCGAGGCCGGTCGCTACGAAACCTTCGACGACCCGGCGGCACTGGAATCCTGGGTCATGGCGCTTGGCGAATCGAATTGATGGGCGCCTGGAGCGTCCGCGTCACCCACGCCGCAAAGCAGGATCTGTCTGCCATCCGCGTCTGGACGCGCCTTCATTTCGGTGCGGAGCAGGAACGTATCTATGCCACCACTTTGGCATTGGCCGTGCGGGCGCTGACCGATGGCCCCGACATCGCCGGAGTGAAACAGCGCGACGACTTGGCGCCCGGCATATGCATGCTGCATGTGGCACGACAGGGTCGGCATGGCCGCCATTTCGTGGCTTTCCGGACGAATGGCAAGCCATGCATCGACGTGCTGCGCATCCTGCACGACAGCATGGGACCTGGCACGGCACCTCCAACCTTGATACTGCATGTTCTGGAAGTCCCTCTCCCGAAAAAGGCCGGCAATGCCGGCCTTTTTCGGGAGCATGACGCGGCGCCTTATTTCTTCGGCGTTTCCTTCAAGCCGCGATCCTCCAGCATCGGCTCGATGCTGGGATCCTGGCCGCGCCAGTCCTTGTACAGCTTGGACAGTTCCTCGCTGTTGCCGCGCGAGAGCACCATGTCGCGGAAGCGCTGGCCGTTGGCGCGGGTCAGCTCACCGTGTTCCTTGAACCACTCGAACGCGTCGTCGGCGAGCATCTGCGTCCACAGGTAGGCGTAGTAGCCGGCCGAGTAGCCGTTGCTCCAGATGTGCAGGAAGTAGCTGGAGCGGTAACGCGGCGGTACGTAGGAAAGATCAACGCCATCCTTCTTCAGCGCGGCGGCCTCGAACTTGTCGGCATCCTGCTTCGGCGCGTCGGCGCCCAGCATGTGCCAGTTCATGTCGAGCATGGCGGCGGCCACCAGCTCGGTCATGTCGTAGCCCTTGTTGAACGTGCCGGCCTTCTTCATCTTGTCGACCAGCGCCTGCGGCATCGGCGCGCCGGTCTGGTAGTGCTTCGCGTAGTTCGCGAACACCTTGGGGTTGGTCGCCCAGTGCTCGTTGAACTGCGAGGGGAATTCCACGAAGTCGCGCGCGGTCTGCGCACCGGACAGGCTCGGGTATTCCCCGTCGGCGAAGATGCCGTGCAGGCCATGGCCGAACTCGTGGAACATGGTGACCACGTCGTCCATCGACAGCAGCGCGGGCTGGCCAGTCGCGGGCTTGGTGAAGTTGGCGACGTTGTAGATCACCGGCTTGGTGCCGAGCAATTTCGACTGCTGGACGAAGTTGTCCATCCAGGCGCCGCCGTTCTTGTTGTCGCGCTTGAAGTAGTCGCAGTAGAACAGCGCCAGCGACTTGCCGTCCTTGTCGAATACCTCGAACACGCGCACGTCCGGGTTGTACACCGGGATGTCGTGGCGCTCCTTGAAGGTCAGCCCGTAGAGCTGGTTGGCGGCGTAGAACACGCCGTTCTGCAGCACGTTGTCCAGCTCGAAGTAGGGTTTGATCTGACTTTCATCCAGGTCGTACTTGGCCTTGCGCACCTGCTCGGCGTAGTACTGCCAGTCCCACGGCTCCAGCTTGAAGGTGGGCTGGTTGAGCGCCTTCTGGTCCTTGTCGATCTGCGCCTGGATCTCGGCGGCTTCCTGTTTGGCGCGGGCCACGGCGGCAGGCGCCAGCTTGTCCATGAAGCCCATCACCGCTTCGGGCGTCTTCGCCATCTGGTCCTGCAGCGTCCACGCGGCGTAGTTCGGGAAGCCCAGCAGCTTCGCTTCCTGTGCGCGGATCTGCGCCAGCTGCTCGATGATGTCGCGGGTGTCGTCGGCGTTGCCGAGTTCGGCGCGGTTCCACGACGCCTCGTACAACGCCTTGCGGGTGGCGCGATCCTTGAGGCTCTGCAGCGCGGGCTGCTGGGTGGTGTTCTGCAGCGTGATCACCCACTTGCCGGTGAGCCCGCGATCCTTGGCGGCCTGCGCGGCGGCGGCGATGTCCTCGTCGGCCAGGCCGTCCAGCCTGGCCTTGTCGTCGATCACCAGCGCACTGTCCTTGGCGGCAGCGAGCAGCTTGTTGTTGAACTGCGCCTGCAGCGTGGAGTCCTGCTGGTTGAGCGCCTTCAGCCTGGTCTTGTCGGCGTCGGACAGCTTGGCGCCGTGCTGCACGAACTCGCGGTAGGTCACCTCGACCAGGCGCAGCGATTCGGGATCGAGCTTCAGCGTGGCGCGCTCGTCGTAGACCTTCTGGACGCGCGCGAACAGCTTACCGTCGAGGTACTTGGCGTCGTCGTGCGCAGCCTGCTTCGGTGCTTCCTCTTCCTGCACCTTCTGCAGCGTGTCGTCGGTGTTGGCCGAGGTGACGCCGTTGAACACCGCCATCACCCGATTGAACAGCGCACCGGATTTCTCCAGCGCCACGAAGGTGTTCTCGAACGTGGGCGGCTCGGGGTTGTCGGCGATCTCCCGCCATTCGGCGAGCTGGTCGGCCATGCCCTCCTCGATCGCCGGCTGGTAGTCGCTGTCCTTGATCTTGTCGAACGGCGGCGCCTGGAACGGCAGCGTGCTGGCGGTGAAGAACGGATTGGCGGCATTCGCGTCAACCACCGGCGCGGCGGCGCTGGCCGTACTGGCCGGCGCGGTGGAAGCCGAGGCCGGTGCGGATTTGCCGGCCTCGTGCGGGCCCTGCGAACAGGCCGCGAGGGCGATGCTGGTGGCGATGACGATCATGCGTGGACGGAACATGCGGTATTCCCGGTCGGTGCGTCGCGAGACGGCGGAATGAAACGACAGCCGCCGACTGTAGCGATACCGGACCGGCTTTTGCCAGCCGCAGCGCAGCGAAACTTCGCGCGTACCGGTGCGTGACTCAGCCCGGGCGCACGTCGCGCAACTGCCACGTCGCGCCGATCAGCCAGTTCAGGCGCTGGCGCAACAGGCTCATCGGCAGGCTGGTCTGCACGTCCACCTCGACATGCAGATCGGCGACCTTGGCATGCACCTGCGCCTGCGCATCGGTGGCGCCCAGCGCGGGGTCCACCTCGTCCGGTTCCGGCTGCTGCGCGCGCCAGCGCTCGAACAGCGCCGGACTGTGCAAGGCCTCCTCCAGCGCGGCGGCGAAGTCGGCCGGGCCGGCGCCGTCCCAGCTCAGCGCGGGATCGCTGCCGCGCGCGTGGGCGAGATCCGCGATGGAGAGGTAGTAGTGATTGCGATTGCTCATGGATATCCCCTGGGCGTCTTCGCCAGCATGCGCAGGGGGCGGCATGCCGGATGTGAATTCAGGCGGCGAGCGCGGCCAGGTCCAGCGCGGCGACCGCCTGCGCCGGTGCCACGCCGTGCGGCAGCACGCCGAGGCAGGGTGCGGGCAGCAGCTCGCGCAAGGTGGCGAGGTTTTCCTCCACCGCGTCCATCGCCGGATCGATGCGGTTGGCGATCCAGCCGGCAAGGCGGCAGCCATCGGCACGGATCGCCTCGGCGCTGAGCAGGCTGTGGCTGAGGCAGCCCAACCGCAGGCCCACCACGAAAATCACCGGCAGCTCCCACGCCTTCGCGATGTCGGAGGCGAACAGGCCCGGCGCCAGCGGCACGCGCCAGCCGCCCACGCCCTCCACCACCACGGCGTCGTGTTCGGCGCACAGCGCGTCGAACGCGGCGCGCAAGGGCGGCAAGGCGATCGCCACGCCCTCGTGCGCGGCGGCCAGATGCGGCGACAAGGGTTCGCGCAATGCCACCGGATTGCTGCGCGCATAAGGCGGCAGCGGCCCGCTGCTGGCCGCGCGCAGCGCCAGCGCATCCTCGTTCTGCAGGCCGTGCGTGGTCTCGATGCAACCGCTGGCCACCGGCTTCATGCCGGTGCTGCGCAGGCCGGCTGCGCGCAGCGCGTGCAGCAAGGTGCAACTGGCGTGGGTCTTGCCGATGCCGGTGTCGGTGCCGGCGACGAACAGTGCCGTGCTCACGCGACGGGATGCCGGCGCTTGTACCACGTGATCGCCGGGCCGATCAGGCCCAGCAGGATGTATTCCAGACCCGCCAGCGACAACAACCCTTCCGGGACCAACAGTGCGGTCAGCGCCGAGAGCAATCCGACCACGGCCGGGATGCTCCAGACCAATGCGTGGATGCCGGCCTGCCGGTGTGCTTCGGCGCTGGTGTCCACCAGGTGCGCGGCATGCCGAAAGAGCATGACCAGGGTGCCGGCCATGCAGGTGAAGGCCAGGCCGTAGCAGGCGAACATGATCCGCCCATCGGCGGGCGATTGCAGCGCGATGTCGCTGGAGAGCACGCCGCCGCTCAGGCCGTACAACGCTGCGCCGTACACCATGTGCAACGGATAGACGAAGATCAACGCGAAGAACACCAGCGTCAGCGACAGCAGCAGACCGGTTCGCGAGGTTCGCGTACACAGATGGCGCCAGCGCACGTGACCGTGCCACATCCAGGCGATCTGGGCGAAGCAGATCGCCGCCGCCGGCACGCCGGCCAGGATGTGCAGCAGCTTCTCCGCCGTGTTCGGGATGGTTTCGCCGCCGATGGCCAGCAAGGTCAGCGTGAACGCGAACGCACCGTCCACGAACATGTCCAGCCGCCCCGCCTCGATGCCTTCGCGATGTTCGACCAGGCTCATGTCCCATCCTCATCCGTGCGACCCGCGCATAATACGGGTTCGGGCTTCGTTCTTGCCGTTCGACCGGACTGCGTTCGGGCAGTCAGCGGCGAAAAACCCTTCCCTCGGCTCACAGCAGCCGGTCAACACCATCCCTTGCGAGCGCACCATGTTCGAAGTGAAAACGCAGGCCTACGCGAACAAGCGCGAGCATTACGCCGACCTCGCACAGCAGGCGCAGGGCCTCCTGCACGGCGAGCCCAGCCTGATCGCGAACGCGGCGAACTTCTCCGCGCTGGTGTTCCACAGCCTGCCCGGGCTCAACTGGTGCGGCTTCTACCTGTACGACGGCACGGAACTCGTGGTCGGCCCGTTCCAGGGCAAGCCGGCCTGCATCCGCATCGCGCTGGGCAAGGGCGTGTGCGGCGCCGCGGCGCAAACGCGGCAGACGCAGCTGGTGCGCGACGTCAACGCGTTCGACGGCCACATCGCCTGCGACGCCGCCTCGCAGTCGGAGATCGTGGTGCCGCTGGTGCGTGCCGACGGTAGCCTGCTCGGCGTGTGGGACGTGGACAGTCCGCACGTGGCCCGCTTCGACGCGGAGGACCGCGCGGGCATGGAAGCGCTGTGCGCGGTGTTCATGGAAGCCCTCGCGGCGTAGATCGCGCCTTTCCCGCCGACTGCGACGATCTGCCGCGCATGCGCGGCACATGTCGCGCGTACGTAGGGGCGCGCCCTGTGCGCGACGGCCTTGTGCCTGGATCAGGGCAAAGCATTCGCGCACAGGGTGCGCTCCTACAACCGCGGCGTACGCAGCAGTTCCACCACCCGTTCGCGCGCCTCGTCCACGCCGGTGCCGGCGGGCGAGGAAAACACCTGGGCGGTGGCGTGCAAGCCGTCGGGGAAGCTCTTGCGCATCGCCGCCAGCGCCTGCGCAGCCTGGTTGCGCGAGAGCTTGTCGGCCTTGGTCAGCAAGAGGTGGCAAGGCAGGCCGGTGGCGAAGCAGAAGTCCAGCATCATCCGGTCGAACTCCTTGAGCGGATGGCGGATGTCGGCGATCAGCACCACGCCGCGCAGGCTCTGCCGGCGATGCAGATAGGCGTCGATTTCCTGCTTCCAGTGCGCGCGCAAGTCTTCCGGCACCTTGGCGTAGCCGTAGCCGGGCAGGTCGATCAGGCGCGCCACGAGCGGCGGCTCGCCCTCGCCCTGCGCCAGCGGCGGCAGCGCGAACGCCACCATCTGCTGGGTGCGGCCGGGCGTCTTGGAGGTGCGCGCCAGGCCCTTGTGGTTGGTGAGCGCGTTGAGCGCACTGGACTTGCCCGCGTTGGAGCGGCCGGCGAACGCCACCTCGGCGCCCGTATCGGCGGGCAACTGGCTGATGCGGTGGGCGGCGAGCACGAAGTGCGCGCCTTGCAGAAGGTTGGGCATGGTTTGACCGGAGCGCGAAGGCACGGGGATAATCCGATGGTTTCTGCCCGTGGCGCCGATACCGGCAAGCGGTGGCAGCCTTCGACAGTTTCTGGGAGGGGAAGTGTATGAGTTTTCGGTTCGCAGGTTTTCGACCCGTCGTGCTGGGCTCCGCCGCAGTCCTGATCTTCGCCATGGCAGCGGGCACGGCGATGGCGCAGGACGCCGCCAAGTCGACGACCGCGCCGGCAACGGCCAACACGGCGGCGCCCGCTGAAGCCGCGCCGGCCGCCGAAACCGCTGCGGCGAAGCCGGGCGACGCCACCGCGGGCCAGGCCAAGGCCGCCGCCTGCGGCGCCTGTCACGGCATGGACGGCAACTCCACCGATCCGCAATACCCCAAGCTGGCCGGACAGAGCGAGCAGTACATCGTCCACCAGTTGGAGAACTTCAAGAGCGGCAAGCGCCAGAACCCGATCATGCTGGGCATGGCCACGCCGCTGTCCGAGCAGGACATGCACGACATCGGCGCCTACTTCGCCAGCAAGACCGCGCTGCCCGGCGTGGCCGACCAGGCGCTGGTCGAGCACGGCCAGCAGCTGTTCCGCGAGGGCGACGCCAAGCGCGGCATCCCCGCCTGCATGGCGTGCCACAGCATCGACGGCCGCGGCAATCCCGGCGCGATGTACCCGCAGCTGGAAAGCCAGCACGCGCAGTACGTCCAGGCCACGCTGAAGGCCTGGCATGACGGCACCAGCTGGGGCACGGATGCGCACTCGCAGATCATGCCGGCGATTGCCCAGAAACTGAGTACGGACGACATCGCCGCGCTGGCCAGCTACGTCGAGGGCCTGCACCCGGCCACCGCCGAAGACCTGCAGAAGCCGGCCGCAGCCACGCCTTGATCCTCCGCCGGGTGCGCCGGCGACAGGCCTGCGCATCCGCGTCCCGCATACCCGCACCACCGAGGTAACCCATGTTGAAGCGTCTGGCTATCCTGTGCGCCGCCCTGCTGGCGCTGACTGCCTGCGGCCATTCCAGCGACAACGGCACGGCCGCGCCGGCCACGCCTGCGGCCGCCAGCACCGCCGCGACGGCGCCGGCTGCGCCCGCGACCGCCAACGCACCGGCAGCGGCAGCCACTGCCGCACCGACCGCCGCGGCCACGACCGCCGCGGCAAGCACGGCCACGCCCGCGACCGCAGCAACGACGGCAGCCGCGACTCCGCCCGCCGCCGCGCCTTTCGTCGACGACGGCAAGTGGGTCGAGGGCAAGGATTACTTCCGCATCGATCCGGCCCAGCCCAAGGCCGTCGCCACCGACAAGATCGAGGTGGTGGAGGTGTTCTCCTACGCCTGCCCGGCTTGCAACAGCTTCCACATCGCGATGGACCAGATCGAGAAGAGCCTGCCGGCGGATGCCGTGGTGCACTACCTGCCCGCCGCGTTCCGCCCCGACGAGAACTGGCCGGTATACCAGCGCGCGTTCTACGCCGCCGAGGCGCTGGGCGTGCGCGCCAAGACCCAGGACGCGATGTTCGACGCCACCTGGAAGACCGGCGAGACCGCCACCTACGACCTCAACACCGGCCGCCCCAAGCCCAAGGGCGCCTGGCCCACGATCGAGGACATCGCGAAGTTCTACGCGAAGTACGGCGTGGACCCCAAGGAATTCGTGGCGGTGGCCAACTCCTTCTCGGTCAACACCAAGATGAAGCAGGCCGATGACCTCATCAAGGCCTACGGCGTGCCCGGCACCCCCACCATCGTGGTGGATGGCAAGTACCGTTTCTCGCCCTCCGACGTGGGCACCGTGCAGCGCGCGATCGAGCTGACCCAGTGGCTGGTGGCCAAGGAAGCCGCCGGCAAGTAGGAGCGGCTTCAGCCGCGACGCCCCTCTTCCTGAAACCGTCCACGAGCATCCTCCGATGAAGCACCTCGCCCGTCTGCGCACCGTCACCCTGCTCGCCGGCCTCGCGCTGGCCAGCGCCTGCACCGCGCAATCCGGCACGCTCGCCCCGTACACCGAGGGCGACCAGTACGTGACCCTGCCCGGCCCGCACCAGCGCTACAGCAGCGAGGGCAAGGTCGAGGTGGCCGAGGTGTTCTCCTACGGCTGCATCCATTGCGCCGAGTTCGCGCCGATCGCCGAGAAGCTGAAGGAATCGCTGCCCAAGGGCGTCAAGTTCGAGCTGGTGCCGGCGCCGTTCAGCGCCGAGTGGCTGCCGTTCGCGCGCGCCTACTACGCGGCCAAGCAGCTGGGCGTGGCGGACCGCACCCACCTGCAGCTGTTCGTGGCCAAGTTCGCCCAGCACTATCCGATCAACACGATGGACGAACTGGCCGACTACTACGCCCGCGAAGGCGTGGATCGCGCCGAGTTCATGCGTCTCGCCACCTCCGACGCCGCCACCACGAAGCTGAAGGCGGACCTGGCTCTGATCCAGAAGTGGGGCGTGGATGGCACGCCCAGCATCGTGGTCAACGGCAAGTACCGGGTCACCAACGTGCACACGCTGGACGAGCTGTCCGCGGTGGCGCAGTGGCTGGCCAAGCGCGAACTCGCCGAGGCGGACAAGGGCGGCAAGTGATCGTCTGAGGGCGTTCACGTCCGTTGCGGTCTTCCGCGTGTACCGTACGCAGCCTGATGAATCGCGCCCCTTCCGTCCCCGCCGCCGCCGAACACCGCCTGCGCCTGCTGAGCTGCAACATCCTCGCCGGCGCCAGCGTGCAGCGCTACAGCGAATACGTCACCCGCAGCCTCAATGCGGTGCTGCCGGGGCGCAGCAAGATCGACAACCTCGACCGCCTCGCCGCGCTGCTGCCGGAGTTCGACGTGATCGGCCTGCAGGAAGCCGACGCCGGCAGCCTGCGCTCGGGCTTCCTCAACCAGACCCGCTACCTCGCCGAAACCGCCGGCATGCCGTACTGGAGCCACCAGCCGAACCGGCCGGTGGCGAAGCTGTCGCACACCGCGAACGGGCTGATCAGCCGCATCGAGCCCAGCGCGGTGATCGACTATCCGTTGCCCGGCCACGGCCGCGGCGCCTTGCTGGTGCGCTTCGGCGAAGGCGAGGACGCGCTCGCCGTGGTGATCGCCCACCTCTCGCTGCGGGCACCCACGCGCGCGCGCCAGCTGGGCTTCATCGCCGAGATCCTGCAGGACCACCCGCACGTGGTGCTGATGGGCGACCTCAACACCGAGCTCGGGAGCGCCGAGATGCGCCAGCTGTTCGCCCGCACGCGGCTGCAGCCACCCGTGCAGCCCACGCCTACCTTCCCCAGCTGGAAGCCGAAACGCGCACTGGACCACATCCTCGTCTCGCCCTCGGTGGCGCTGGAGAAGGTGTGGACGCTGCCGCAAGCGTTTTCCGACCATCTCGCGCTGGCGGCCGAGATCCGCCTGCCCGCGGCGCCACCCGCACGCGGGGATCGTCGATGAGCGCCCGCTGGCTGCGCACGCTGACACCGTGGCTGCTGCCGGTGCTGGCCGGCCTGGTCGCGGCGTGGCTGCGCTACGGCCTGATCGAGCCGCCCGCGATGGCGCAGCTGTGCACGGCGGCGCAGGCGCCCACCTGGTGCGCATTGCGCCAGGCGCTGGTGCTGGGCTTTCTGCATGACGTCTATGGCGTGATCGCGCTCATCGCCGCGGTGCTGGCGCTGCTGCGCCGCTCGCGCGCGCTGGCGTGGCTGGCGGCCGCGCTGGGTGCGGTCGCGTTGCAACTCTACAACTACGAGCCGGGTGCACTGGCGCTGCTGGTCGGCTGCCTGCGCCTCGTGCATTTGCAGGGCGCAGGCAACGATGTGGCGACTACACCTGCCCCGTCACCGGAATCAACGCACCGGTGATCGCCGACGCCGCGTCGGACAGCAGGAACACGATCACGTCTGCCAACTGCTCCGGCCGCACCCAGCGGCTGAAATCCGCGTCGGGCATGTCGGCGCGATTCGGCGGCGTGTCGATGATGCTGGGCAGCAGCGCATTGACGGTGATGCCGCGCGGCTTCAGCTCCTCGGCCAGCGACTCGGTGAAGCGCATCACGCCCGACTTCGACGCGGTATAGGCGCCCACGCCGGCGCCGGCTTTCAACGCCGAGTTCGCGCCGATGTTGACGATGCGCCCGCGCCCGTCGGGCAGGTGCGGCAGCGCGGCCTTGCTCGCCGCCACCGCAGTGCGCAGGTTGATCCGGTAGAGCAGATCCCAGGTTTCCGGGTCGCCGTCGGCCAGCGTCTCCCAGCGGAACGCGCCGGCGATGTTCACCAGCGCATCGAGCCCGCCCAATGCCTCGGCGGCGGCGTCGATCGCGTGCTTCGCCGCGGCGGTGTCGGCCAGGTCCACGCCGCCGAAGCCGTGCGCCGCACCCAGGTTCGCCGGCACCGGCGCGCGATCGATCGCCGCCACCGCGGCGCCTGCGTCCAGCGCGGCGCGCACCACCGCCGCCCCCAAGGTGCCGAAGGCACCGGTCACCACGATGCGTCGCTTGTCCAGTTGCATGTTGTCGATCCTCGCCATGGAATCAGCCGAGCATATCGCCTGTGCGCGCCCGCGTGGCGCGCGCCTGCCGTGCGGCCTGCAGCACCGGCATGGCGATGGCGAGGTCGAGCACCAGCCACAGCCAGGTCGACGGGTTTTCACCCAGCTCCAGCGCCACCACCACGGCGGCCAGCAACGGCAGCCATGCGGCGAGGAACAGCGCCTCGCGCGAGGGCGTTCGCACGCGCTCGTCCAGCCACGCCGTCAGCGCATAACCCACGCAGGGCAGCGCGAACAGTCCCAGCGGGAAGTCGCGGTAGCGGCCGTCGAACACCAGTAGCAGGCCGTACAGCGCCAGCAGGAACAGCCAGGCGAAACGCAGCCGCCCCGCCGGTGCCGGCTTGTATGGCGCGCCCGCCACTCGCCCGGCCAGCCAACTCGCGAGCCGCAGCGCGGTGAACAGCGCGGCGAGGCAGGCGACGATGGAAACGGTCCATTCCCAGTCATCGCGGCAGGCATACACCATTTGCCGCCATTGCCAGGCCAATGCACAGCCGCTGGCGAAACCGGCCAGGCCCAGCGCCGTCCAGCCACGCCGTCGCTCCCAGCGCCGGCGCCGCAGGCCGACCAGCACGAACAGCGCCGCGCCGGTCGCGCCGGCCAGCCAGCCCAGCCACCAGCGCGGGATCTCCACCACCGGCCCCTGCATCGCGAATTTCGGCCGCGCCTGCGCATCGAAGATGCCCCAATAGCCGCCCACCGTGCCTTCCTGCGCGCGCTTCCACGGCTGATCGAAGGCCTCGATCACGTTGTACGGCATCTGCACGCTGGCCGCGTAGCGGAGGAATTCGCGCAGATAGCGCGCCTCGTTCACCCGGCTGGCCACGGCATCGCGGCGCGGCCGCCCCGCGCTGGGCCAGCCGGTCTCACCGATCATCACGCGCTTGCCGGGAAACGCCTGCTCGACCTTCGCGTAGACGTCCTCGACGTGCCGGATCGCGCGCTCCGGCGGCACCGGCTGGTCCTCCCAGTACGGCAGGATGTGGATGGTGACGAAGTCCACCGCGCCGGCGAGTTCCGGATGGCGCAGCCAGTATTCCCACACGTCGGCATAGCTCACCGGAATGCCTGCCGGCAGCGCCGCGCGTACCTCGCGCAGGTAGCCGGCGATTTCCTTGCTCGACAACTCGCCGCGCAGCAGCACCTCGTTGCCGACGATCACGCCGCGCAGCACATCGGGGTGCGCGCGTGCGGTGGCGATGCCCAGCGCGACCTGCTCGGCGTTCGCCTTGGCATCGCGGCCCAGCCAGATGCCCATCAGCACCTGCATGTGATAGCGCGCCGCGATGCCCGGCACCGCGGACAGGCCCTGCCCCTGCGAGTACGTGCGCACGCAATCGAAGCGCTCGGACAGCGCGCGCAGATCGGCGTCGATGCGCGCGGGGCTGACGAAGGCATGCGGATCCAGCGGCGTTTCGCCCGCTTCGCGGAACGGCGCGTAGGAAACACAAGCGATGCGCGCCGAAGGCGCGTCCGGCAGATCCACCGGACGGCCCTTGCACCACCACCACGCTGCGCCGGCCAGGGCGAACGACACCAGCGCCAGCCAGGCGACGAGGCGACGGCCGCGGGACGAGGGAGAAAACGACATGCCGAGCCTGCGCGAACGGGAGCGAGGTGCGCCAGCTTATCAGGCGTACACGGCACGAAATGTGGAGCGCCCTCGTGCGCGGCTGTGGGCAACGAGGGAAGAACGGGACGTGCCGCGCCTTCTCCATTCACTTGCCCTCATTTCTCCCGCTCCTCGCGCCGAAGCATTCAGACGCATCCACTACAATCCGCTGCAGGGGATCACCAAGGAGTTTGCATGTTTGCGAAGGCAGCGCCGCGGCGCCATTCCCTCACCCGCCTGTCGGCCCTGCTGCTCGGCTGTGGCGCCCTGCTCGCCGCCGTCGGCGCGCACGCGGCCACACCGACCGCGGCACAGCGCGCCGCGTTCAAGCAGGCCTGGGCCGCGGCCCAGCAGGGCGGCGACGGCTGGCGCGCGTACGCCGCGAAGCTGCGCGATTACCCGCTCTATCCCTACCTGCCCGCCGCCGCGCTGGAGCACGACCTCCGCCAGACCGACCTGGTCACGGTGCAGGCGTATCTCGCGAAATATCCGGACCTGATCCCCGCGCAGGATCTGCGCCGCGACTTCCTGCTGGAACTGGCGCGGCGCCAGGACTGGAACGGCTTCCTCGCGCTGTACCAGCCCGGCATGGGCGACGCGCTCACCTGCGACGCGCTGCAGGCGCGCATGGCGGGCGGCGCCATGCTGGACTTCGACCGCGACCTCGCCGATCTGTGGACCCGGCCCGAGCTGCCCGGCGCCTGCGACCCCGTGTTGCAGGCCGCGCACGACCAGGGCCTGCTGACCACGCCGCGCCTGTGGGCGCGCATCGACCGCGCCGCCGACGCCGGCAAGGGCGGCACCATCGCCACGCTGGCGAACTGGCTGCCCCCGCCGCAGAACCAGGAAGCGCAGTGGCTGGCGCAGGCCTTGCGCGATCCCGCTTCCGCCGTGGCCGCCGCCGCGGGCTGGCCCGACACCGCGCGCGCGCGCCAGGCCGCCACGCTGGCGCTGGAACGCCAGGCGCGCCGCGACACGCCCGCCGCCGACACGGCCTGGCAGCAGCTGCAAACGCGCTTCCAGTTCAGCACCACGCAACGCAACGCGGTCCTGCGCGCGCTGGCGCTGTTCCACGCCACCGACTTCGACACGAACGCGCTGCAGCGCCTGATCGCCCTGCCCGCCGCCGCGCAGACCGACGCCACCCGCGAATGGCGCGTGCGCGTGGCGCTGGCCACGCAGGACTGGCCCGCCGTGCTGGCGGCGATCGCGGCGATGCCGGCGGCGCAGCAGCAGGACGCCGAGTGGCGCTGGTTCCGCGCCCGCGCTCTGGCCGCCACCGGCCAGGCCGAGCAGGCGCAGGCGATCTACGCCGACCTCGCCGGCGCGACCACGTTCTTCGGCTTCCTCGCCGCCGACCAGCTCAAGCAGCCCTACGCGATCTGCCCGCGTACCCACGTCGACGACCCGCAGCAGGAACAGGCGCTGCTCGCGCAGCCCGGCCTGCTGCGTGCGTTCGAACTGTTCGCGGTGGACCTGCCGAAGCTGGCGCGGCGCGAATGGTCGCGCGCACTGGACGGCGCCGACGAACGCACCCAGGTGCTGGCCGTCGAACTGGCGGACGCCCGCGGCTGGTACGACCGCGCGGCGTTCACCCTCAACCGCGGCGAGGCGATGCGCTACTACACGCTGCGCTTCCCGCTGGCCAGCCAGGACGGCCTGGTGCCGCAAGCCGAACAGGCCGGCATCGATCCCGCCTGGGCCTACGGCATCCTGCGCGCGGAAAGCGCGTGGATGAGCGACGCGCGCTCCGGCGCCGACGCCCGCGGCCTGATGCAACTGGTGCCCGCCACCGCCGCCCTGGTGGCGAAGCGCAACAGCCTGCCCTGGGCCGGCGGCGACAGCCTGTACGACCCCGCGACGAACATCGCGCTGGGCACGCGCTACCTGGCGCAGGTGGCGGCGCGCTTCAACGGCGCGCCCTGGCTCGCCAGCGCCGCCTACAACGCCGGCCCCAACCGCGTCGATCAGTGGCTGGCCGCGCGCAGCACGCTGCCGCCCGACCTGTTCATCGCCACCATCCCGTACAAGGAAACCCGCGAATACGTGGCCCGCGTGATGGACTACAGCGTGATGTACGGCTGGCGCCTGCACGGCAAGGTGCTGCCGATGTCCGACCGGCTCACCCCGATCGGCCAGTCCTACGCGTTGCCGAACAGCACGACGCCGCGCAAGACGGTGGATTGCCCGACGCCGTCGCCGGCTCCCGCCGGTTCGGTGCAGGTGCCGGCAGCAGCAACAACGGCAGCAAGCAGAGCCAACCAGTAACCCTTGCCCGAGTCGGCAAGAAAGTGCACCCAGCCTCGAGTCTTCAATCCGAAATCGGCACGAGAGAGTCTGTGAAGCCATCCGCCGCCCTGCTGGATCATCGCGCCGCAATCCGCCGCATCGTGGAGTCTCACCGTGCCCGCAATGCACGTGTGTTCGGCTCGGTGCTGCATGGCTCCGATGCCGAAGGCAGCGACCTCGACCTGCTCATCGACCCGACACCGGAGACCACGCTGTTCGACATCGGCGCGATCAGCTACAAGCTGGAAAAGCTGCTCGGTGTACCGGTGGACGTGCTGACGCCCAACGCACTGCCGGACAATTTCCGCGCCAAGGTGCTGGCCGAAGCCCGGCCGGTATGAAGTCCGATTCGCAGCGCCTGCCCGACTACCTCGCGCACATCCTCGAGGCGATCGGGCGGTTCATGGATGCGCAGGTGCGTGAAATCGTCCAAGTCCTTCCGGCTAATCGGGACGCGCCATAGCCGTTCCGATTTCCTGGTCCCCGCGTGCCACCACCGCCCCATGCGCATCTATCTCGTCGAGGGCGTGGCCCGCAACAAGTGGTGGACCAGCGGAAAAGCGCACCTTGCCCGGCAATGAAAGAAAGTGCACCCTACGATCATCGTTGACGAGGCTCTGGCCTCAATACAGGGGAAGGGAAACCATGATTCGATCCAACCGTCTCGCAGCGGCCGTGGCCTTGTGCCTTGTTTTTGCGAGTGCCGCGCTTGCGCAAGATTCTGCACAAGACAGCCAGAACCTCGCGCAACAGATCAACGCACTGCACTGGGTGGAGGGTCCGACACAGGTCTCAGTTGGTCCGAATGCTACTTTTCAGGTGCCGTCGGGTTATCGATTTCTCGGCCCGCCCGATACCGTCAAATTCATGACACTTACCCGCAACCTGTCTACGGACGACAGCGAAACTCTCTTTGCGCCAGATAATTTTGCTTGGTGGGGCGTCTTCGATTACCGAGACGTCGGCCATGTCTCCGATAATGAAAAAATAGATCCGAATGCATTGCTGTCGAGCATGCGCAGTAATCAAGTCGAAGCCAACAAGCAACTTGCCGCGCGCGGTTGGGCAACACTCGAGATCGTGGGGTGGGAAGAATCTCCCTTCTACGACCCCGACACTCACAACCTCAGCTGGGCAATGGATGCTCACAGTAGCAGCGGCGGCGAAGTCATCAACTACAACACTCGATTACTGAGCCGAACCGGCTACACTGCCGCAACGCTCGTGGCTGACCCGCAAACCTTGCAGACATCCATCAGCCAATTCAAGAACGTCGTGTCTGGGTATCGATTCAACGACAACCAGACATATGGTGCCTACAAGCCCAGCGACAAGACCGCCGAATACGGGCTTGCCGCGCTGGTTACCGGTGGTGCCGCAGCGGTAGCAGTAAAGACCGGTTTTTGGAAGGTCATCCTGGGCGCACTCGTTGCAGGCTGGAAGCTCGTCGTGGCTTTCGTGGTGGCTCTGTTCGCCTCGATCGGCAAGTTCATCAAGCGTGCCGCCGGTCGCGACCGGGGCAAGTGATGATTTCGAACGAGCTTGAGATCGTACTGCTGATTGTTGCGCTATACGGTTCGACCTGCGTTGTTTTCGCATACGCCAACGAGGGAGTGTTGCAGCAAGGTTTTCTCGGCCTGCGCCTGCAGGTTGCCGATGATCGCTTGCGCATGGCAGGGCGCTCGCCTATCTGGCTGAACCCATTCGCGCCAATGCTTCCAGCCTTCCGCGGACAATGGGGCTACGCCGAAGCGATTACGTCCGCCCCTGGCCTGATGGCGCATATTCCTGAAGCCGTCACAGCCAGTGCGAAGTTGGCCCCCTACGTTTTCGCGGTCTTTCTATGTACCGTCGTCGGCATACCGGTGACGTTACTGCTCGTCGGCGCGGAAAGGGTTCTGCCCATGGTCGGGCTGGCGTATATCTCCACTATCGTAATGATGGTGCGGCTCTGGTTTCTGCGCGACAGCTTTTCGCTCGACGGCAGAAAATTCGCCCTGATCACGGTTGAGAGTATCGCCTGTCTGCCGTTTGCAGCAGGACTGGTTCGCCGCCTGTCATTGACGGTGCCAGTAACCGAGGATCTCGCTTCTTTCGTCGTCGACATGCCGACAGAGCTTCGCCAGCACGTCATCGAGACGCTGGTCGAACGATGCGCAGAGATGGAAAGGTTCCTGCCAGAAGGCTCCGACGCGCTTGATCGCCTCGCCCGCTATCGGGCCAACCTGACAATGTTCGCCAATGACGCCATTGATTCATCCGTCCCCATCACCTCTCCGGGGAACTCATGACGATCTCCGATGCAAGCGTGATTCTGGTTGGCTTGGTAACCGGCTACGTTCTCGTGTCATGGCTCTCAAGCCGACGACATGATTCCGGACGGTCCGGCGCCGCCCCCTCGCCTCAGCATGAGCGTAAAGAATCCCCGCATCCCAAACGTGACGACCCTGTCAGAGCACGCGTCCCGTGGTACGAGGTACTGCGGGTGCCGGCCAATGCATCGCTGGAAGAAATCAAGCTCGCCTATCGACGTCGGATCGCTGAATACCATCCCGACAAGACCAGCGGCCTCGGCGATGAGCTCAGGATCCTTGCCGAGGAAAAGAGCAAAATCATCAATGCCGCCTATGATGAAGCCATGCATGCCGTCGGGAAATGACACAGTCTGGACAATCGTTGGATACAGCAACACGAGATACCGTGGCCTGAGCTGACTTGCCCCGCCATGCCACAATCACGCCCATGCGCATTTATCTCGTCGGCGGCGCGGTCCGCGACAAGCTGCTGGGACGGCCTGAGGGCGACCGCGACTACGTGGTGACCGGCGCGTGCCCGGAAGACCTGCTGGCGCTGGGCTACAAGCCGGTGGGCAAGGATTTCCCGGTGTTCCTGCACCCGCAAACCGGCGAGGAGCATGCGCTGGCGCGCACCGAGCGCAAGAGCGGACGCGGCTACCACGGCTTCGAGTTCCACGCCGATCCGGCGGTGACGCTGGAGCAGGATCTGGCGCGGCGCGACCTCACCATCAACGCGATCGCCGAGGACGAGCACGGCGCATTGATCGACCCCTACGGCGGTGTGCGCGACCTCGAGGCGCGCGTGCTTCGCCATGTCTCGCCGGCCTTCGCGGAAGATCCCGTGCGCCTGCTGCGGGTGGCGCGCTTCGCCGCGCGCTTCGCGCCGCTGGGGTTCACCGTGGCGGACGAGACCATGGCCATGCTGCGGCAGATGGTGGCCGAGGGCGAGGTGGATCACCTGGTGCCCGAGCGGGTGTGGGCGGAGACGCGCAAGGCGCTGGCCGAGGCGCAGCCGTCCGCCTTCCTGCGCGTGCTGCGCGGGGCCGGCGCGCTGCGCGTGCTGTTCCCCGAGGTCGATGCGCTGTACGGCGTGCCACAGCGCGCGGAGTTCCACCCCGAGATCGATACCGGCGTGCACATGGAGCTGGTGCTGGATGCTGCGGCGGCCATCGCGCCGGGCGACGACCTCGTGGGTTTCTGCACGCTCACCCACGACCTCGGCAAGGCGCTGACGCCCGCCGCCGAACTGCCGCGGCACGTGATGCATGAGCAACGCGGCGTGGCGCCGCTGCGCGCGCTGGCGGCGCGGTTGAAGGTGCCGACCGAACACGCCGCGCTGGCCGAGCTGGTCTGCCGCGAACACCTCAACGCGCATCGCGCGCTGGAGCTGAAGCCGGCCACGGTGCTGAAGCTGCTCACGGCACTCGACGCGCTGCGCCGGCCCGAGCGGCTGGAGACTTTCCTCGCCGCCTGCCTCGCCGACAAGCGCGGCCGGCTGGGCCACGCGCACGACGCCTACCCGCAGGCCGACTGGCTGCGTCGCGCCCGCGCCGCCGCCGCGGCGGTGAGCGCGGCGCCGTTCGTGGCGCAGGGGCTCGCCGGACCGGCGATCGGCACGGCGATGGAACGCGCCCGCATCGCCGCGATTGCCGAACTGCCGAAATGATACTATGTAACATCTAAGCCCATGCGGGTATAACGCCTGCATGGACGCCGGCCCCGCCGGCCCTTCTTCGCTTCCCTTGTCGCCTGGAGCTGCCCGTGTCGCGCGCCCTGTTCTCTCCCTCGCCGCTGCGCCAGCGGTTCCGGCCCCTGTGGTGGCTGGGCATCACCTACCTCGCGATCTCGTTCGTCACCCGCATCGTGCTGCTGGTGATGTCCGGCAGCAACGTGGCGCCGAATCCGCTGCACTGGCTGTACGCGTTCGGCGTGGGCCTGGGCTACGACCTGGTCACCTTCCTGTACCTGGCGTGGCCGATGGTGCTGTTCCTGTGGCTGGTGCCGACCCGCCGTGCGACGGTGGCGGGGCTGGCGCGCTGGCTGGCCTGGCTCGCCATCCTGGTGCTGCTGTTCGCCGCCTGCTTCGGCGTGCTGCACCTCATGTGGCACGCGCACCTGAAGGACGTGCGGCCGCTGATCCCGGTGTTCCTGTTCTTCCTGCCGCTGCCTGCACTGGCCTACAGCCGGGCCAGCGGGCAGTGGGGGCTGTACATCCTGGGCCTGGCGCTGCTGTACGGCCTGCTGTTCGTGGCGGCGTCGGAGCTGGTGTTCTGGAACGAGTTCAGCTCGCGCTTCAACTTCATCGCGGTGGACTACCTCGTCTACACCACCGAGGTGATCGGCAACATCCGCGAGTCCTACCCGATCGGCACCTGGCTGACCCTGCTGGTGGTGCTGGCGCTGGTGGTGTTCGTGCTCTCCCGCCGGGGCCTGCGCGCGCGCGACGACGGCAGCACGCTGATGCAGCGCGCCCGCGTGCCGCTGGTGTGGCTGGTGCTCACCGCGATCTCGGTGGCCGCGGTCAACGGCGAGATGAAGGACCGCACCGCGAACAACTACGTCAATGAGCTGGCCGGCAACGGCATCTACCAGTTCTTCGCGGCGTTCCGCTCCAGCCACCTCGACTACAAGAAGTTCTACCGCAGCCTGCCCGACGAGGAGGCGTTCAAGCTGATCCGCGCGGACCTCAAGGCGCCGAACGCGAGCTTCGTCAGCGACGACCCGCGCGACCTCACCCGCGCGATCCGTGCCAGCGGGCCGGAGAAGCACCTCAACGTGGTGCTGATCAGCGTGGAGAGCCTGTCCGGCGACTACCTCGGCACCTTCGGCAACAAGGAAGGCCTCACGCCCTTCCTCGACTCGCTGGTCGACAAGAGCATCTTCTTCGACAACCTCTACGCGAACGGCACGCGCACGGTTCGCGGGCTGGAGGCGCTGTCGCTGTCGGTGCCGCCCACGCCGGGAGATTCGCTGGTGCGCGAGCACGACAACGAGAACCTGTTCTCGCTGGCCAGCATCTTCAACGATCGCGGCTACGTGTCGGAGTTCGTCTACGGCGGCTACGGCTACTTCGACAACATGAACTACTTCTTCAGCCACAACGGCTACAAGACGGTGGATCGCGGCGCGATCCCGAAGGACATGCCCATCCACAGCCAGAACGTGTGGGGCGTGTCCGACGAGGACTTGTACACGCTGGCGCTGAGCCAGATGGACCAGGTCCACGCCGAGGGCAAGCCGTTCTTCCTGCACATCATGACCACCTCGAACCACCGGCCCTACACCTATCCGGCCGACCGGGTGAAGTTCCAGGCGCCGTCGCGCCAGGGCGCGGTGGCCTACACCGACTGGTCGATCGAGGATTTCATCAAGCGGGCGCGCGAGAAGCCGTACTTCGACGACACGGTGTTCGTGATCACCGCCGACCACTGCGCCTCCAGCGCGGGCAAGACCAGCATCCCGATCAACCGCTACCACATCCCGCTGTGGATCTACGCGCCGAAGCAGTTCAAGCCCGAGCGCGTGAATGCGCTGATGGGCCAGCTCGACATCCCACCCACCCTGCTCGGCCTGCTCGATTTCAGCTACCGTTCGCGCTTCTTCGGCCAGGACGTGTTCCAGCGCACGCCTGCTGAGGGCCACGCGTTCCCCGGCACCTACGAGAAACTGGGCTACGTGCGCGGCGACACGCTCACCATCCTCGAACCACGCAAGCGGCTGGAACAGCTGAAGCCGGACTTCGCCACCGGCGACGCCACGCCCGTGGTGCCGGTGAAGCAGGATCTGGTGGACACCGCGATCGCCTACTACCAGGTGGCCAGCGACCTGTACAAGCACGGCGGGCTGGCACTGCGACCCAGTGACAGCACCAAGGTGGAACCATTGCCGGCACCGGCCAGCTCGGTGCCCGCACCAGCAGCCACGACGGCTGCACCGGCGCCCGCGACACCATAGGAACGAGGTGTAGGAGCGGCTTCAGCCGCGACGGCATGGCGTCGTGTCGCGGCTGAAGCCGCTCCTACACAACCGCTCCCGCGCAAACGGCTGGCGCTCAGCCCGCCGCCTTGCCCGGCAACAACCAGCGCACCGCGAGGATGCCCAGCTCGTAGAGCAGGCACATCGGGATGCCCAGCATGATCATCGAGGTGATGTCCGGCGGCGTGATGATCGCGGCCACCGCGAACGCGCCCACGATGGCGTAGCGCCGCGCGTTGCGCAGCTTGGCGAGATCCACGATGCCCACCGCGGCGAGGATCACCACCGCCACCGGCACCTCGAAACACAGGCCGAAGGCGAAGAACATCAGCATCACGAAATCGAGGTAGTGCGTGATGTCGGTCATCATCTCCACGCCCGCGGGGGTCACCGCGGTGAGGAAGCGGAACGCCGCCGGCAGCACCAGGAAATACGCGAATGCGCAGCCGCAGTAGAACAGCGCCAGCGCGGCGACCAGCAGTGGCCGCGCGAGGCGCTTCTCGTGCTTGTACAGGCCGGGGCTGACGAAGGCCCACAGCTGGTACAGGATCACCGGCATGCTGATGAACAGCGCGGTGTAGAACGCCAGCTTCAGCGGCGTGATGAACGGGCTGGCCACCTCGGTGGCGATCAGGTGCGCGCCCTGCGGCAGGCGTGCCACCAGCGGCGCGGCGAGTTCCGAATACAGCCGGTTCGCGAACGGCACCAGCGCCACCAGCACGAGCAGCACGCAGGCGATCGCCTTGAGCAGGCGCGTGCGCAGCTCGATCAAGTGCGAGAACAGGCCTTGCTGCAGGTCGTCGCCGAGTTCGTCGGGATCAGTGGCCGCCATGCGCGGTCTCCTTCGCGGCCGGCGCGGCGACCGGTTCGCCCAGCGGCAATTCCTGCTGCGCCTCGGGCACGCTCTCCGCGACAGCCGGCTCCGACGTCGCCGCGGTCTTGAGTGTCGAAACCGCTTCGTCGACCGGCTGGCGCACCTGCTGCACGCTGTCCTTGAACCCGGCCTGCGCGGCCTCGGCCTGCGCGGCGGCCTCGCGGGCGGCGCGCTTGATCTCTTCCACTTCCAGTTCGCGCTCCACCTCGGCGCGCACGCTGTCCCAGCCGTTGCGCACGCGGCGCAGCAGCGCGCCCGCGGTGCGCGCCGCGCCGGGCAGTTTCTCGGGGCCGAGCACGATCAGCGCGACGAGCGCGAGCAGCACCAGCTTGCCGAAGCTGATCTCGATCATCGCGCGAACTCCAGACCGCGCTTACTTCGACTCGTGCGAGTCGCGCTGGTCCTGCGTGGCGTTCGCCGACGAGGCCGGCGGCGGATCGGCGCGCAGCTGTTCCTTCGTCTGCTGCGACTCCTTCGCCTTCTCGTCCTCGTCGCCATGCATGGCCTTCTTGAAGCCGCGCACGGCATTGCCGAGGTCCGAGCCGATGTTGCCGATCTTCTTGGTGCCGAAGATCAGCAGCACGATGACCAGGAGCAGGAGCCAATGCCAGATGCTGTCAAAACCCATGATGTTCCTCGAGGCGATCCCGGGCGGAAACGGCTCCGCCCGCGAACTGCCGATCTTCGCACAAGGCGGTCACTTGGAAGTGTACTCTTCCAGCGTATCGCGGAACTTCACCACCGCCGGCGGCACGTTGCTCACGCCGCCCTCGAAGATCCGCCGCGGGGTGATGCCGGGGCCGTACACCGCCGCATTGGCGTCCTGGTCGATCTTCAGCACCGAGCCGTCCAGCGCCACGCCGGCGAACAGGCCGCGCGCGCGCGAGTAGGAATAGATCTCCGCCTTCAGCTGCTGGTCGGTGGCGGCCGAGGCGGTGCGGCCGACCGGGCCGGCCGCGGCCGAGGCGTCGGCACCGATGGTGAATTTGCCGTTGACGATCGAGTCCACGCCGCGCTGGGTGCGGAACACCAGGATCACGTCGGTGGACGACACGCCGATCTGGAAACCCACGCTGCCGCCGCCGAAGGAGATGAAGCTGGGGTTCGACCAGGTGCCGTCCGGGCTCTTCACCGAGATCAGCCCCTCGCCGCGGCGGCCGCCGAACACGAAGCCCACCTTCAACACGTCGGGGATCACCGCGATCGCCTTCGCGTCCTTGAGCAGATCGCTAGGGATCGCCTTGTCCGGCGCCTGCTCGATCTCGTTCAACACGCGCACCGCGTTCTGCGCGCGCTGCTGCGGCGTAACGTCGTCGGCATGCGCGGCCATCGCCGGCAACAGCAGGGCCGCGCCGAGCAGCATGAAGCGATACAGAGATGTCTTCTTGAACATGGGCAGCTCCGTCGTGGGGTGGGGCCATGGAGTGGGGATGGGGCGGTTGTGGCAGACTCGCGGCAGCTTTGCCGCCAGCATCACGATGCCCAGCCACAATCACTATACCGGCCCCGCCGACCTTTCCATCCCTGCAGCGGCGACATCCGTTCAGACAGCGGTGCTGCTGGTCAACCTGGGCACGCCCACGGCGCCCACCGCCAAGGCGCTCAGGCCTTATCTCGCCGAATTCCTGTCCGATCGCCGGGTGATCGATTACCCGCGCTGGAAATGGTGGCCGATCCTGCACGGAGTGATCCTGCGCCTGCGCCCGCGGCGCTCCGCGCATGCCTATGGACGCATCTGGGACGAACGAGGTTCCCCGCTGCGCTGGCACAGCGAGGCGCTGGCACGCGCGCTGCAGGCCGAACTGGGCGGAGGCGTGCGCGTGGCGCTGGCGATGCGCTACGGCGAGCCGGCGGTGGCGAAGACCATCGAGACCTTGCAAAAGGAAGGCGTGCGCCGCCTGCTGGTGCTGCCGCTGTACCCGCAGTATTCGGCCACCTCCACCGGCTCGGTGATCGACGCGGTGGCCGACGCGATGAAGGCGCTGCGCTGGCCACCGGAGCTGCGCTTCATCAACGATTACCACGCCGATCCCGGCCACATCGAGGCACTGGCCGCGAGCATCGAGCGCTGGTGGAGCGAACACGGACGGGGCGACAAGCTGCTGCTTTCCTTCCATGGCATCCCCGAGCGCTATGTGCGCCTCGGCGATCCCTACGCCGAACAGTGCCGCGCCACCACGCGCCTGCTGCGCGAACGGCTGAAGCTCGACGAATCGCAGCTGCTGCTGAGCTTCCAGTCGCGGGTGGGCCGCGAGCGCTGGCTGGAACCCTATACCGACGCCACCGTGCGCCAGCTGGCCGCCGAAGGCGCGCAACGGCTCGACGTGGCCTGCCCCGGCTTCGCGGTGGACTGCCTGGAGACGCTGGAGGAGATCGCGATGCAGAACCGCGATTTCTTCACCGCCGCCGGCGGCGAGAAGCTGCGCTACATCCCTGCGCTCAACGACGGCGCGGAGCAGGCGCACAGCCTGGCCGCGCTGGTACGCCGCCACCTCGCCGGCTGGCCGGTGTGAACGCCCCGCGCGAACGCCGCATCGTCCTGCCCCACCTCACGCTCGCCGCACTGGAATGGGGTGAACCCGAGGCACCGCCGCTCGTCGCCCTGCACGGCTGGCTGGACAATGCCGACAGCTTCGCCCTGCTTGCGCCGCTGCTCGCCCCGCACTGCCGCGTGATCGCGCTGGAACTGCCTGGCCACGGCCACTCGGATCATCTGCCTGCGGGTGCCGGTTACCACTTCCTCGACCATGTGCGTGCCGTGCTGGCCGCGCTCGACGCGCTGGCACTGCCGCGATGCAGCCTGCTCGGCCACTCGCTGGGCGCCGGCATCGCCTCGCTGGTGGCCGCCGCGGCACCGGGGCGGATCGATCACTTGTGGCTGATCGAGGGGCTGGGGCCGCTGGGCGACGACGGCTCGCACACGCTGCAACGCTATCGCGACGCGCTGGCTGCGCCGCCCGCGAACGGCAAGGCGCTGCGCGTGTTCCGCGACGCCGAGCAGGCCGCCCGTGCCCGCGCCGTGGCCAGCGGCCTGGCCGCGGAACTGGCCCGCCCCATCGTGGAGCGTGGCCTGCGGGAAATCGAAGGTGGCTGGCAATGGCGCAGCGATCCGCGCCTCACGCGCCCCACCGCGGTCCGGCTGGCCGAGTCGCAGATCCTGGCCCTGCTCGCCGGTATCGAGGCGCCCACCGCGCTGCTGCTGGCGCAACCCGCCACGCCCTACCTGCCCGCGGCGATGATGGCCGCGCGCGCCGCTTGCGTGCCGCGCATCGCAGTGGAGCACCTGGCCGGCGGCCACCACCTGCAGCTGGAACAGCCGCAGGCGGTGGCGCAATGGCTACTGCGTTACGCCGCTGATTCAGGCCAACACCGCGCCTGATTGCTGTAGGAGCGCACCCTGTGCGCGATGGCTTTGGCCTCGATCAGCGCCGAGGCAATCGCGCACAGGGTGCGCTCCTACACGCTTCGGAAATCAGCCCGAAATCGCCAGCTTCTCCGAGCGGTACAGCTGCGCGGTGACACCCACCGCCACCAGCGCCGCCGCCAAGGTGCCGGCGAGGCACAGCGCGAACTGCTCGCCGCTGACGCCGTCGCCGCGCAGCTGCTGCATGATGCCGAGGTTCTGGCCCAAGAGCGGCACCGCGTACATCCACGCCTGCGCCTTGATCGGCAGGAAGGCCAGCAGCGCGCTGGGGATCAAGGGCACCATCAGCAGCAGCGAGATGTAGGTCTGCGCCTCGCGGTAGCTCTTTGCAAACGCGGCCACCAGGGTCTGCAGCGCAGCCAGCAGCAGCACCAGCGGCAGCATCAGCAGCAGCACGGTGCCGGCGAAGTGCCAGCCCAGGTCCAGCTCCATGCCCAGCTTCTCGGCGGGGATGAAGCGGCCCACCACCGCGAACGCGAGCAGGGTGATTGCGAGGCTGGCCAGCGAGAACGCGCAGATCGCCGCGAGCTTGCCGACGAGGATCTTCCAGCGCGCCACCGGGTTCGCGAACAGCGGTTCCAGCGACTGCCGCTCACGCTCGCCGGCGGTAAGGTCGATCGCGAGGTACATGCCGCCCATGAACAGCGTGATGATGAAGAAGTACGGCAGCATCGCGAACATCAGCACCGCGCGCGACTGCGGCGTGGCCTGGTCGCGCCGGGCCACCTGCACCGGCCACGCCGTGCCCGGCGACAGGCCGCGCGCCACCAGCCGCATCGCGCCCTGCTGGCGGGCGTAGGTTTCCACCAGCCTGCTTACCCGCTCCACCGCGCCGGCGGTGTCGCGCCGCGAGGAGTCGTAGAACAGCTCCACCTGCACCGGCTCGCCCTTGCGCCAGGCCTTGCCGTAGTCGGCGGCGATGCGCAGCGCCACGTCGGCATCCTGCTTGTGCACGGCCAGGCCGGGATCGGCCACCGGCGTATCCGGCACGATGCCGCCCTCCTTCAGCGCGTCGACCAGGTTCGGCGCGTACTGCGCGCCGATCACCGGCACGTGCAGCGGTTGGTCGGCCTTGTCCAGTTCGCGGTTGACCTGCATGCTGACCAGCATCACGAAGATCAGCGGGCCCAGCAGCGGGCCGGTGAGGAAGGCGCTGGTCAGCGTGCGACGGTCGCGCAGGTTCTCGCGCACTTCCTTCAGGAACACGGTGAACGCGGTGCCGGCGCGGCGCGCTTTCGAAGCCATGACGGTACTCATGCGGCGAGGCCCTCCTCGCTGCCGATGATCTTCACGAAGGCATCCTCCAGGTTGGTTTCGCCGGTCTGCGCCCTGAGGGCATCGGGCGTCTCGTCGGCCACCACGCGGCCGCGCGCGATCACCACGATGCGATCGCACAGCGCCGCCACCTCCTGCATGATGTGGCTGGAGAACAGCACGCAGCGCCCCTCGCCCTTGAGCTGCTGCATGAAGCGGCGCAGGCCGCGCGTGGCCATCACGTCGAGGCCATTGGTGGGCTCGTCGAGGATCACGTTGCGCGGGTCGTGGATCAGCGCGCGGGCGATCGCGGTCTTCACCCGCTGGCCCTGCGAGAAGCCCTCGGTGCGGCGATCGAGGATGTCGCGCATTTCCAGCGCGTTTACCAGCGCTTCCTGCCGCGTGCGCAGCACGGCTTCGTCCAGGCCCTGCAGGCGCGCGAAGTATTCGATGTTCTCGCGCGCGGTAAGCCGCTTGTACAGTCCGCGCGCATCCGGCAGCACGCCCAGCGTGCGGCGCACCGCCAGCGGGTCGGCGACGGCGTCGATGCCGTCCACCAGCACCTGGCCGCGGTCCGGCGTCATCAGCGTGTAGAGCATGCGCAACGTGGTGGTCTTGCCGGCGCCGTTGGGGCCCAGCAGGCCGGTGATCTCGCCGTCGCGGGCGGTGAAGCCGACGCCATCGACCGCCTTGACGCTGCCGAAGGCCTTGTGCAGATCCCTGACTTCGATCACGGCTGCTCCCCCCGCTTGAAACAGGTGCCCCGCCTGCCGGTCAGCACGGAAAACGCGACCAGCAAGGGCAGCAGGACCTGGGTGATGACCTGCGGCGCATCCAGCACGGCGGCGGCGATGAAAGCCGCGGCCAACAGCACGGCGCTCGCCGGCACTTGGGGCTTGCTCATGGCGTGGCTCCATTGAAGTCGATGAAGAAGGGTGTGGGTTGCAAGCGGTCGAGGCAGCCCGCGTCCAGCGTCTTCGGGTCGAGGTGCTCGACGAAGTGCTGCACCAGCTGCGGTCCGCAACCGGTCGCCAGCACGCTGTGACCCTGACCCTTGAACAGCAGCACGCGCGCATTCGACAGCGACTTCGCCACTTCCTCGGCATAACGCGGCGGCGTCACCGGGTCGTACTGGCCGGCCAGCAGCAGCACCGGCTTGGCGGTCTTGAGCGGCTGGTGGAAATCCATCGGCCGCGTGCCCTTGGGCCAGACCGAACAGATCGCTTTGTAGGCATCGACCATGTGGTTGCCGAGCAGGGTGTCCGCATCCTGCGGGCGCGCGGTGAGCAGGTCAGCATCCTCGCTACAGATCACCGAGTACGACATGCCGCTGCCGGCGAGGTCGGCCATGTCCACGGTCAACAGCTTGGCCTGGCCCAGCAGCGGGCCCACGTCGCCGTGTGCGGCGGCATCGATCGACAGCGGCAGCAGCGCAGCGGTGGGCGGCGTGTAGGCGAACATGCGCACCACGCTGACCAGCGCGTCCTCGCTCAGCACGCGCTGCACGGTCTGGTAGGTCTCCGGATCGCGGAAGCTGACCGGATGCGGGTTCGCGCGCAGCGCATCGCGCAGCTGCACCAGCGTCTGGTACGGGTGGCCGAAGCGCTGCTTGCAGGCAGTGTCGGCGTCGCAGCGCGCGAACTGCGCCTTCAGCGCGTCGTCGAGGTTCTGCGCGAAATCCTCGCCCAGCACCACGCTGTTTGGCACCGTGCTGTCCAGCACCATGCTGCGCACCGCATCGGGATGGCGCCCGGCGTACTGCTGCGCCACCCGCGTGCCGTAGGAAACGCCGACCAGGTCGAACTCCGGCACGCCCAGCGCGCGGCGCACGTCGTCCAGGTCCTGCACCGCGTCGCTGGTGGTGTAGTAGCGCGGATCGGCATGCGTCTCCACCTGTTTCAGGCAGGCCGCCGCCTCGGCGCGCAGCTTGGCGGGATCGAAGCCGGAGTCGTCGCTCGCCGCACTCTTGTCGTCGCTCTTGCAGTCCAGCGCATTCGAGCCACCGGTGCCGCGCTGGTCCAGCAGCAGGATGTCGCGATGCGCGCGCAGCGGTTCCAGCATGGCGGCGATCGGCCCGGCGTAATCGGTGGCCGCCTGCCCCGGACCGCCGGCGAGGAAGGCCAGCATGTCCGGACTCGCGACCTGCGCGCTGGAACGCAACACCGCCAGCTTCAGGTCAATCCTGCGGCCCTGCGGCTCGGCGCGGTTCTCCGGCACCGCCAGCGTGCCGCACCAGGCCGCGGTGCTCAGGCCGCTGTTCGGCTGGCCCAGGGTGCATGCGGTCAGCGTGAGCGAACCGAGTTTCCAGGTGCGCGGCGGCGCGGGTGTCACCGCGGCGGCGCTCGTCGTCGCGGTGGCCTCCGTCGTCTGCGCGCTCCCGGTTTCCGCCGCGTGATGCGCGCGCCACTGGTTCCAGCCCAGGAAGGCCAGTCCCGCCGCCACGATGGCGATGCGCAAGGCCGTGCGTCCACTCACTCTCATGTGCGATTTCCCCTTGCCATGTCCGTCTCCCGCCGATTCACTCATTCGCCCGGCTCGAAGATCGCCTCGATCGGACGTCCAAACAGCTTCGCGATCTTGAACGCCAGCGGCAGGCTGGGGTCGTATTTGCCCGTTTCGATCGCATTGACCGTCTGCCGCGACACTTCCAGCCGCTCGGCGAGATCCGCCTGCGACCAGCCCTGTTCGCCGCGCAGTTCGCGCACGTGGTTGTTCATGCGCCGCCATGCTCGGCCAGCCGGCGCGCACGCACGCGCCGGCGCCACACCCAGGTGCCCATCGCGATGAAGAACAGCGCCGCGGCGAACATCACCACCGCCGAGCCCGGGCGGTTCTGGTGCCACAGGTACAACCCGAAGACCAGCATCGACAGGCCGATCCCAGCGAAGTACCACGGCACCCAGGCGCTGCCATCCTCGGCGCACACCGAGTCCACGCCGTAGCGGCGCGACACCCACTTGTACGCGCCGCCGTAGCCCACCATCAGCACCGGGAACACCCAGATCAGCACGTCGCCCTTCAACTGCACCACCCCGCCGGCGGACAGGAAACCGCCGACCAGGCTGAGCGCGGACACCAGCGCCGCAGCCACGCCGAGCGCCACCAGGTTCGTGCGCTGCTCCAGCTCGTCGCTGTCGCGGATGCGCCGCCACATCAAGGCGATCACATAGAGCACCGGCAGCACCGGCACCAGCGCCAGCAAGGCCTTCAGCGACAAGCTGCGGGTGGCGTGCAGCAGCGGGTTGGCCGCGAACAGCACGACCATGTAGATCGCCATGCTCAGCATCACCTGCCGTTCGTACCGCTTGTTGTTCATGCGCGACATGCCTGAGCCTCAGAGTGTCTTCAGGAAATCGTCCAGCGCCTGCTGGAATTTCGCCGGCTGGTCGAACATCACGAAATGCCGCGCGGGCGATATCGACACCACCTTCGCGTGCGGCGCATCCGCCAGCAGGCTCTGGTAGTACGCAGTCTTCTGCGCCTCGCTGAGCTGCAGCGGCGGCTTGGCAAAATCCGGCGCGTGGTACGGCGAGATTTCCAGGATCGGCACGTCCGCCTGCTTCAGCAGCGGGCGATAGTCGGCCGCCATGTCCTCGCTCATGTATTCGGCGGTGGCCGCGATGTCGCTGCGTGCGTTCATCGGCGCGTATTGCTCTGCCAGCTTCGGATCGATCACGCCGACGTGTTGCATGTAGGCCAGCGCCGCTGCCTGGAATTGCGCCGGCGTCATTGCCGCCATCTGCGTGCGCGTGCGCTCGGCGATCGCCTGACGTTGCTCCGCGCTCACCCGGTCCATGCCGGGAAAGATCGGCAGGCCATCCACCGCCACCACACCGGAAACCAGTTTTGGGTGCTCGCCCGCGAAGCGCAGCGCCAGCGTGCCGCCCAAGCTGTGGCCGACCAGCACCGGCCGGTCGATGTGGCGCTGCTCGATCAGCTGCAACAGCGAGGTGTCCGCCTGGTCGATCAGCCCGGTCTTGCGCGCCGGCGCCGGCATGCCGTCGAAGCCGGCCAGCGTCACCGCGTAGACCACGTGGTTCTTTTCCAGCCGCGCGATGGTGTCCTTCCACACCCACGGGCCACCCTCCAGGCCCGGGATCAGGATCACCGGCCGGCCCTGCGTGCCGTGCACCTCGAACTTCAGCGTGCCGACCTGGCCGCTGGTGGCGGCCACCGCCGACGCCGTCCAGGCGCTGCCGGCAACCAGCAGCGAAGACGCCAGCAGGACGTGGAACACCGTCTTGACCGTATTGCGCATGGAATCCCCTCCGTATTTGTAAAGCGACCTTTACATGCGCAGCGTAAGTGGCCCTCCGCAGCCTGTCAAGCGTGCTTTACATCTTTCATGGTTAGGGAGGCACCAGACGGGCCCAGCCGCTTCTGCGGACTCGGCGATCCAAGGGCGCTGTGTCATTTATTGACGTCAAGGGGCACAGAAACCGGGCTACCACTCCCTCCGAAGCAGGCGTCTGGAGCTCGATCGCGATTGGACCTCACGCCATCGGGAAAGCCACGGTTCAGCCAGCGGCACCAGTCAGCAGTCTCGATGCCCAACCGCCTCCAGCTGCGGCAAATGGGCCAGTCGCGCGTTTGGAACGTGGAAAATCATCGATTGTCGACCAAATGCACGCATTTGGCGCAAACGTACGGCAAATCGCAATTACTTGCTGGCGTATGACGCTCATGACCTCCACCAAAAATGGCTTGCCGGGACCGTAAAATGGGAAGTGCATCACACTTTGGCCCAGTCTTTGCTCTGCCCCTCCACGACAGCTTGCCTCACCGCCTGTTGGAAGAGTGGCACCGCAAGTCCGCCATGGAACACCGACAAGCTGTTGCAAACCGACCAACACAACTCGCAAACCCAAGGAAACACCATGACCAAGACGCTACTTTCCACCGCCCTCGTCGCCGTCCTCGGCGCGGTGGCTTTCCTGCCGGCGGCCCGTGCAGCGACCGTCAACACCGGCACCATCAACATCAACGGCAAGGTGCTCCAGGACACCTGCACGGTCACCGTCAATGGCGGCGCCGGCAATACCGTGACCCTGACCCCTGTCATGACGTCGAGCCTGGCCGCCAGCGGCACCAAGGCGGGTGCCACCGCGTTCACCCTCAACCTCAGCGGCTGCGATGCCAATGCCACCAAGGCGCAGCTGAGCTTCATAACCGGCACCAACAACGCCGCCGATGGCAACCTCAAGAATGCCACCGGCGCCTCCTACGCCAGCAACGTCGAGGTCCAGTTGCTGGCCGGCGGCACCAGCGGCAGCGCCATCAACGTCGGCAACGACACCAATGCCCCCTTGGTCACGCTCAGCAGCGGTTCGGGCAGCACCAACCTGGCCGCCCAGTACTACGCCACGGGCGCGGCGACGGCCGGCTTGGTCAGCACCAGCGCCAGCATCACCTTTACCTACCAGTAAGCAACGCGGCGTGCTGCAGCCGGAAGCATCCGGCTGCAGCACGGTCTTTGATACCGTCCTCCGCACCCCTGTCCGGAACGGAATACCCCGATGAAAACCCTGCTTTGCGCCACCGGCGCAGCCTTGATAGCGCTCGCCGCCAGCATCAACCCAGCCCACGCCAGCGTGGTGATCGCCGGCACGCGCGTGGTGTTTCCGGCCGCGGCGGGCGAGACCACGGTGCGCCTCACCAACGAAGGCACCCAGCCCGCGCTGGTCGAGGCCTGGATCGACGCCGGCGACCCCGACTCCACCCCCGACACGTCGAAGGTGCCATTCCTGGTCACGCCACCGCTGGCGCGCATGAATCCGGGCAAGGGCCAGAGCCTGCGCATCATCTACACCGGCCAGCCCTTGCCGACCGATCGCGAGTCGCTGTACTGGCTGAACGTGCTGGAGATTCCGCCCAAGCCCAGCACCAAGCCGGGCGAGGGCCAGAACACGCTGCAGTTCGCGGTGCGTTCGCGGCTGAAGCTGTTTTTCCGCCCGGCCAAACTGGCCGGCAATCCGCTCACCGCGGGTGAGCAGCTCGGCTGGAAGGCGATGACCGACGGCGCCGCCGACGCGCTGGAAGTGCGCAACCCCACGCCGTACTACATCACCATCAGCCAGCTCACCCTGCACGTCGGCGCTTCCAGCTACACCGCCGACGGCGGCATGGTGGCGCCGATGGCTTCGCTGCGCCTGACGGTGAAGGGCTTGCACAGCGCACCGAGCGCCGGCAGCGCCATCGACTACACCGTCATCAACGATTTCGGTGGCAGCACCGCGTTCAAGGGCACGGTCTCGCCGTGAATCCCGTGGCGGCCAGCATCCGCATGGCAAGCCGTGGCGAGCGCAGTGCTCGCCAACGGCTGTTGTCGGCCATGATCGGGCTGGCCCTGTGCGGCTGGGGCGGCCACGCCATCGCGGCGGCGATCGGCCCCGGCGCGAACGCCAGCGCCACGAACGCGGAAGCGTCCATCGACGCCAGTTTCGATCGCAGCATGCTTTCGGGCGCCGGCCAGAACACCACCGACCTGTCCCGTTTCGAGCGCGGCAACTTCGTGCCCGCGGGCAACTACAGCGTCGACATCTATCTCAACGACCGCGCGGTCGGCCGCAGCAATGTGCGCTTCGCCGCGCCCACGCCAGAGGCCAGCGCCATACCCTGCATGACGCGGGACCTGCTCGACCGGCTGGGCCTGCATCCCGCCAAGCTGCCGACCGACACGGAAGCCGCATTGGCCAGCGGCACCGGCTGCGTCGAGTTTGGCAAACTGATTCCCGGCGCCAGCCTCGATTTCGACATGGCCGACCTGCGCCTGAATGCCAGCGTGCCGCAGGCCTACCTGGGGCTCGAAGCGCGCGGTTATGTCGACCCGAAGTACTGGGACTCGGGCGTCAATGCCGGCCTGCTCAACTACCGCTTCAACAGCTATCGCACGAACAGCGGCGGACAGTCGCAGGCCTCGTCCTACCTGGGTCTCGACGCGGGAGTGAACCTGGGCCGCTGGCACCTGCGCCACGATTCCGCGCTGAACTGGCAGTCGGGCACGGGCAATGTGCGCGCCAGCCATCGCTGGCAGAACATCGCCACCTACGCCCAGCGCGACATCCCAACATTGCACGCCCAACTCACCGTGGGCGACAGCTTCACCAGCGGCGAGGTGTTCGACAGCTTCGGCCTGCGCGGTGTGCAGCTCGCCACCGACGACCGCATGCTGCCGCAGTCCCAGCGCGGTTATGCGCCGACGGTGCGCGGCGTGGCCGAGAGCAATGCCAAGGTCGTGGTGCGCCAGAACGGCATGATGATCTACCAGACCACGGTGGCGCCCGGCCCGTTCACCATCAACGACCTCTACGCCACCGGCTATGGCGGTGACCTGGAAGTGAGCGTGACCGAAGCCAGCGGCCGCGTGCACAGCTTCGCCGTGCCGTATGCCTCGGTGCCGCAACTGCTGCGCCCGGGCACCACGCGCTTCAGCGTGGCCGCGGGCCAGTTGCGCGAGACCACGATCATGCACAAGCCCGGCGTGGTGCAGGCCACCGTGCAGCACGGTTTCACCAATCTCGTGACCGGCTACGCCGGGGCCGCAGGCGCTACGGGTTATGGCGAGCTGCTGGCGGGCGCTGCGCTGAACACGCGCTACGGCGCGTTCGCCCTGGACGTGACCACGGCGCGCACGCGGATCCCCGGCATGGACACGATGTCCGGCCAGAGCGTGCGGCTGAGCTACAGCAAAACCCTGGCGGAAACCGGCACCGCGCTCACCGTGGCCGCCTACCGCTACTCCACCAGCGGCTACCTCTCGCTGGGCGACGCGATGCGCGCGCGCGACTACGCGCAGCGCAACCTGCCGGTGTTCGCCAACGGGCCGACGCCGACGCCGACCATCAATGGCGTGCCGGTCTCCAGTCTACTCACCCCCGAGCAGCAGGCGGCCTTGGCGGGCCTCGACCCGAACAAGCTGTTCGCACCGGCCGGGGTGGATCGCCAGCGCAACAACTTCACCCTCACCCTCAGTCAGCCGCTGGGCAAGCATGGCGGCTCGCTGTATGTGAGCGGCTCGACCCGCGACTACTGGAACCGCCAGGGCCGCGATACGCAGTACCAGATGGGCTACAACAACTCGTTGGGCCGCATGAGCTACACCGTGTCGGCCAGTCGCGAGCGCGACCTGTTCGGCCGCAACGACAACCGCTTCATGCTCAACCTCAACATCCCGCTGGGTGTCGGCCCGCACAGCCCCAGCCTGAACGCCGGCCTCAGCCACGACAGCGTCGGCGGCAACCAGGCGCAGGCCACGCTGAGCGGCACCGCCGGCGCCGACAACCGCTTCAGCTACGGCGCCACCCTGGCCCACGACAGCGGCAGCAACGGCGCCGCCGGCAGTACCGCCAACGCCAACGCCGGCTACCGCGGCAGCCACATCGAGCTCAATGCCGGTTTCGGCACGGGCAGCGGATATTCGCAGGCTTCGCTGGGCGCGGCAGGCAGCATCGTGGCGTATCCCGGCGGGATCAGCTTCGGGCAGAGCCTGGGCGACACCATAGCCATCGTGCAGGCGCCCGACGCCGCCGGGGCGCGCATCGGCAACGCGATCGGCGTCACCGTGAATCACGCCGGCTACGCGCTGGTGCCCTATCTCACCCCCTACCAGCTCAACACCATCGAGATCGATCCCACCGGCCTGCCGCTGGACGTGCAACTGGACAACACCAGCGCCCAGGTGGCACCGCGCGCGGGGGCGGTGGTGATGGTGAAGTTCAAGACCGAAAGCGGCCGCACGATCATCGTGCAAGCCCACACTCCGAATGGCGAGCCGCTACCATTCGGTGCAGAGGTATCCAACGAGAAAGGAAAAGTTTTGGGTGTGGTGGGCCAGGCGGGACAGATCCTGGTGCGTGGCGTTGGCCGGTCCGGCAACCTGACCGTTCGCTGGCAGGACAACCTCGACAAGCCACAAGCCTGTTCGTTCCCCTATGTGGCGGAGCAGTTAGGCAAAACTGATCGCCACGCCAGCCACTTCGAGAGTCTGAATGCAGTCTGCGTCGCACAACACGCAGGCGCCGACAACGAAAAGGGCTCCTGATGTCCATCCGCTCCATACAAGTCGCTCGTCTGCTGCCGTCCAGGACAGGACGACTGTTCTGCGCATGCATCTTGGTGCTGATCTTCTATTGCCCATCGACCCGGGTTCACGCCCAGCAATGGGCCATGCCATGCAACGCGACGCCGGCAACTCTCTCAATCCCAGCCGTCACTATCACGAACCCCAGCGTTGCACCAGGAACACCACTCGGCAGTGCAGGGACGGCCAGCATGAATTTCAATTGCCCGTCGTCCGGCAGCGACAATCCTTGGCAATACTTCCGCCTCAACAGTTCCACTGGCCCCATCGTCCCATTAGCGTGGTACTGCTGGTGGCTAGGGTGCACAACGCACTATCCGAGCATCTCCATACAGGGCGTCTTCGCGGCCTCGGTAACGCCCACCTCTGCTTATGGCGGATTGGTATACGCGACCAATCTTTCAGGCGTCGCGCTGCTGCTGACCAACTCGCCAACCCAATTGACTGGAAGCGGGGACACTCTGAATACCATCAATTGGGGGACAACTACCGCGCCAGCGACCTTCACGGCACAACTGATCGCAACCGGTCAGCCCATGCAACCCGGCATTGTCACCTCACCGAGCCAGCTGCTGACGTTCGAAAACTATTCGTCTGGCTATTCGAACAGCTCATCCACCTATGCATCGCTGACTTTGAATCCGGTCACCGTGATCATGAGCGCGTGCAGCGTGAACACCGACTCGCAAAACCTCACCGTGACACTGCCGACCGTGACCACCAGCTCCCTGCCCAACAGTGGAGCCACCAGCGGTACCACGGCATTCAAGATCAACCTCACCTGCTATGCCGGCGCGTCAGTCACAATCACCATGAATACGACCAACCCCTACGGCAGCAGCTACCCTGGCGTGATCGCACCCAAAGGTGCCGGTTACGCGTCCAATGTCGGCGTGCGGTTGCTACTGGGTGACGGTACGACCGCCGTGAGTTTCGGCACAGCCCAATCCATAGGCGCCACGCCGAACGGGCTCTTGTCCATCCCCTACTACGCGCAGTACTACGCTACGGGAACGACCGGTAGCGGCAGCGTCAACGCCACGGTCACGTTCATCGTCTCCTACAAATGAAGACCACGCTCGAGCCGTAAACCATCACGATGCTTCATTGAGACACGCTGCCCAAGGCATCGACCGTCGACTGCACCGCATCAATCGTAGGTACGGACCACCAGCTTCGCCGCCGTGCCACCCTTGGCGGCCTGCGGTGCATAACTGACGAAGTACGCGAGCAGGCGGTCGTCAGCGGCGCTTGCTGCATCAAGCGCAACCACCGTGCGCGAATAGCTGCGTCCGAGGTCGACCGCGGTCCGGCCGCAGGATCGGTGACTTGGTGCCTGCCCGGCCTGCCACGGCTGCGCATCAACCGATTCGACCGGCGCCGAGTCGATGGTGCAGGTCGGCTCCACCACTGCGCCTGTGAAGGTGATCCGCCCATCCGCACCCGCCGCCCACGCGCTCGACATCGCCAGCGCCATGAGCGAACCGACCATCCAGCGATACCGAGCGCGCATGATCCACCTCGCCTGGCACGCGAGAAATTGCGTGCCTTGGGAGGCCCATCGGCGCCTCCTCCTTGGACTTGATGGCGTTCGTCGGCCCCACCTCGGGAAATGTGAGGAACATCACACTTTTGACGGCGACCGATTCGCGGCCACCCTGTATAGCGAATTGGCGGTGAAAGCACTGTCTGCGTCTGCCAGCGACTTATCGACGCCGGGGCAACAAACCTGAAGGTCACGCAGGCCATGCACGATGAGCAAGGCAGTCCGGCCATCAGGAAACGCTCGGCACCCCGACACGACCATGCCTACCGCGACGACACGTACTTCTCCCGCCGTATCTGCGGCACCGGCAGGCCGCATTCCTTCAGCGCGGCGAAGGCGGCATCAACCATGTTGGGGTTGCCGCAGAGGTAGGCGATGTCGCGGCCTTCGTGCGGGGCAAGCTCGGCCAGCACGGCCTGTACGTGGCCGCTGCGGTCGGAGGCGCGCGGCACCGCGCGCGGCTGGCGGCTGAGGCAGCCGTGGAAGGTGAAGCCGGGGTGGCTCCGGGCGAAAGCCTCGAATTCCTCGCCGTAGAGCAGCTCGGTCTCGTTGCGCGCGCCGTACAGCAGCACCACTTCGCGGCCGCCCTTGGCCAGCAGCTGCTCGATCTGCGGCAGCATCGCGCGGTACGGGGTGACGCCGGTGCCGGTGGCGAGCAGCAGGTAGCGCGGGTGCACGTCGCCGGCCTGCAGGCAGAAACGGCCGTAGGGGCCGCTGGCGTCGATGATTCCGCCGATCGGCAGCTCGCCGAGCAGCTTCGTCGCCGCGCCGCCGTCCACGTAGCTCACCGCGATCTCGACGCGTTGCACCGGCGAGGCGCCGTCTCCCACCGTGCCGACCGAGTAGCTGCGCTTGGTCGGCGTGCCGTCGTCGTAATGGAAGTGGATCTGCAGGAACTGCCCCGGCACGAAGGCCAGCGGCTGGCCGTCCACGCGTTCGAACGCGAGGTGGCGCACGGTGGGCGCCAGCATGCGGCTGTCGACGAGGCGTAGCTGGAAATGGTCGGCCATGGAGCGGATTCCGGAAACAGTGCGTGCGTCCGGCGGTGCCGGGCGGCGTAGGTTGGCCCGCTATAATAAGAGGCTCGCCCCTTCCGATGCAGCCCATGAGCCCCGTTCCCGCGCTCGTCGTCGACAATCTGCGCAAGACCTACGGCAACGGCGTGGAGGCCCTCAAGGGCATCTCGCTGACCGTGCAGCCCGGCGACTTCTTCGCCCTGCTCGGCCCCAACGGCGCCGGCAAGTCCACCCTGATCGGCATCCTCTCCTCGCTGGTGAACTCCAGCGGCGGCGACGCGCAGGTGTTCGGCGTGTCGGTGAACCGGCAGCGCAACGAGGCGATGAAGCTGATCGGCCTGGTGCCGCAGGAGATCAACTTCAACCAGTTCGAGAAGCCGTTCGACATTTGCGTCAACGAGGCGGGCTTCTACGGCATTCCGCGGAAGATCGCCGCCGAGCGCGCGGAGAAATACCTGAAGGAACTGCGCCTGTGGGACAAGGCGCAGCACCAGGCGCGCATGCTCTCCGGCGGCATGAAGCGACGCCTGATGATCGCCCGCGCGATGATGAACGAGCCGAAGCTGCTGATCCTCGACGAACCCACCGCCGGCGTGGACATCGAGATCCGCCGCTCGATGTGGCATTTCATCAGCGGCATCAACGCGGCCGGCACCACGGTGATCCTCACCACGCATTACCTGGAGGAAGCCGAGCAGCTGTGCCGCAACATCGCGATCATCGACCACGGCACGATCATCGAGAACACCAGCATGAAGCGCCTGCTCGCCACGCTGGACGTGGAGGCCTTCGTGCTCGACGTGGCCCATATGCCGGACGGCCTGCCCACGCTGCCCGGCGTGGCGCTGCGCCGCGTGGACGAGCACACGCTGGAGGCGGAGATGGCGCGCACCCACGACCTCAACTCGCTGTTCGCGGCGCTCACCGCGCACGGCGTCATGGTGACCTCGATGCGCAACAAGACCAACCGGCTGGAGGAACTGTTCGTGCGGCTGGTGGAACAAGGCCGCGACGGGCAGGTGCGAGCCGCGTGACGCGAATACCCCCTCTCCCCCAACGCCGTTGGGGAGAGGGTTGGGGTGAGGGGGCAGCTTTTCGCTCTTTCACCCCGCGAAAAGCACAAGCAAAGACCCCCCTCACCCCAACCCTCTCCCCCGGCGCAGCCGGGGGAGAGGGAGCCAAGAGCACAAGCATGAGCAACACCGCCGCCAACCTGGTCGCCCTCAACACCATCGTGCGCCGCGAGATCGTGCGCATCCTGCGCATCTGGACGCAGACGCTGATCCCGCCCGCGATTACCATGACGCTGTACTTCGTGATCTTCGGCAAGCTGATCGGCAGCCGCATCGGCACGATCCAGGGCGGCTACACCTACATGCAGTACATCGTGCCGGGGCTGGTGATGATGAGCATCATCACGAACAGCTACGGCAACATCTCCAGCTCGTTCTTCGGCGCCAAGTTCAGCCGTGCGGTGGAGGAGATGCTGGTGTCGCCGATGCCGAACTGGGTGATCCTCACCGGCTACGTGACCGGCGCGGTGGCGCGCGGCCTCGCGGTGGGCGTGCTGGTGCTCGGCATCGCGCTGTTCTTCACCTCGCTGCACATCGCGCACCCGATCATCACCTTCGCCTCGGTGCTGCTGGGCGCGGTGATCTTCTCGCTGGCCGGCTTCGTCAACGCGGTGTACGCGAAGAAGTTCGACGACATCGCGCTGGTGCCCACCTTCATCCTCACCCCGCTCACCTACCTCGGCGGCGTGTTCTATTCGATCCAGATGCTGGGCGAGCCGTGGCAGGCGATCTCGCGGATCAACCCCATCCTGTACATGGTCAATGCGTTCCGCTACGGCGTGCTCGGCATCAGCGACGTACACGTGGGCGTGGCGTTCGTGGTGATGCTGGGCTTCGTGGTGGCGCTCGCCGCGTTCGCGCTGCAGTTGCTGAAGCGCGGCGTGGGGCTGCGGTCATGACCATACCTGTAGGAGCGCACCCTGTGCGCGATGCTCCTGGCTGACACCTGGAAAAGCTCGCGCACAGGGTGCGCTCCTACATCGAGATTCGAAAATGCGCGTCAACAAGTACATCAGCGAAGCCGGCCTGTGCTCGCGCCGCGAAGCGGACGAATGGCTGATCGCCGGCCGCGTCACCATCAACGGCGAAGTCGTGGGCACCGGCGCCAAGGCGCTGGAAGGCGACGAGGTGCGCGTGGACGGCGAGCTGGTCAAGGCGCGCATCCTCGCCGCCACGCCGGCCGCGAAGAAGGCGGTCTACATCGCGCTGAACAAGCCGGTGGGCATCACCTGCACCACCGACCAGACCGTGGCCGGCAACATCGTGGACTTCGTCGACCACGCGCAGCGCATCTTCCCGATCGGGAGACTCGACAAGGACTCCGAGGGATTGATCCTGCTCACCAGCAACGGCGACATCGTCAACGAGATCCTGCGCGCAGAGAACCACCACGAGAAGGAATACCTGGTCGGCGTGAACAAGACCGTCACCGACGAATTCCTCGCCGGCATGGCCAAGGGCGTGCGCATCCACGGCCAGATGACCAAGCCCTGCCGCACGCGCAAGATCGCGAAGTTCGGCTTTGGCATCGTGCTCACCCAGGGTCTGAACCGGCAGATCCGCCTGATGGCGGCCGCGTTCGGCTACCGCGTCACCCAGCTGCGCCGCGTGCGCATCGACAACGTGAAACTCGGGCATCTGAAGCCGGGCCAGTGGCGCAACCTCACCGACGCGGAGCTGAAGGGCCTGCTGCCCGGCCGCACGCAGTGGTGAGGTTGCTGCCTTTGCAGGAGCGGCTTCAGCCGCGATGCTTTTGAGGTCGGCGGAAAACATCGCGGCTGAAGCCGCTCCTACAGAATCCTGCTATGCCGCTGGCAGGCTCTGCAGGTCCCAGCGCGGATGGACCTGCACCGACTCATCCTGATGCTGGCCCGCGGCCAGCCGGATCGCGCCAGCCAGCGCGATCATCGCGCCGTTGTCGGTGCAGAACGCCAGCCGTGGGAAATAGGTGCGGAAGCCGTCCTTTTCGCCCGCCGCGGCCAGTTCCGCGCGCAGGCGGCGGTTCGCGCCCACGCCGCCGGCGATCACCAGGCTATGGGTGCCGGTGGCTTGCAGCGCGCGGCGGCACTTGATCAGCAAGGTGTCGACGATCGCCTCCTCGAAGCCGCGGGCGATGTCGGCGCGGGTCTGCCCGCTCTGGTCGGAGTGCTGCCAGGCCAGCAGCACCTGCGTCTTGAGCCCGGAGAAGCTGAAATCCAGCCCGGGCCGGTCGGTCATCGGCCGCGAGAAGCGGAACCCGCCCGCCCGACCCTGCTCGGCCAGCTTGGCCAGCGCCGGGCCGCCGGGGTACGGCAGGCCCATCAGCTTGGCGGTCTTGTCGAAGGCCTCGCCGGCGGCGTCGTCCAGGGTGTCGCCCAGGATGCGGTACTGCCCGATCGCCTTCACCTCGACCAGCATGGAATGCCCGCCGGAGACCAGCAAGGCCACGAACGGCGGCTTCGGCGGGTCGTCCTCCAGCAGCGGCGCCAGCAGGTGGCCTTCCATGTGGTGTACCCCGATGGCCGGCACGCCCAGCGCCCAAGCCAGCGCCCGCCCGGCCGCCGCCCCCACCAGCAGCGCCCCGACCAGGCCGGGGCCCGCGGTATACGCCACCCCGCCCAGGTCGGCCGGGGTCAGCCCGGCCTGCTTCAGCGCCTCGCGCGCCAGCGGCAGGAGCTTGCGCACATGGTCGCGGCTGGCCAGTTCCGGCACCACGCCGCCGTAGTCGGCATGCAGCTTGACCTGGCTGTACAGGGCGTGGGCCAGCAGGCCTTGGCCCGGCGCCTCCGGCTGCCAGCGCAGGATCGCCACGCCGGTCTCGTCGCAGGAGGACTCGATGCCCAGCACCGGCTTGCCGATCACGGGCAGGCGGGGGGTGGGGGTCGGCTTTGAAAATTGCTCGTCAGGCACGGTATACTTCGCGGCTCGCCGTATTCAACAGTCCCGGAAGCGGGACAGATTACCACCCGGAGTATCCATGCCCAACGTCAAAGTCCGCGAGAACGAGCCGTTCGAAATCGCGCTGCGTCGTTTCAAGCGTACCTGCGAGAAGGCCGGTGTCCTGGCCGAGACTCGCAAGCGCGAGTTCTACGAAAAGCCCACCCAGGAGCGCAAGCGCAAGCGTGCCGCCGCGGTGAAGCGCCACCTGCGCCGCCTGTCGCGCGACGTCTCGCGCAAGACCCGGCTGTACTGAGTTTCCGCTCCGTCGCCCGGCGGCGGATAGCGGCGTCTTCACGCCGCGCATGCAGGAAACGCGGCTGGCGCGATCTCTCGCAGCCACCGCCCGCATCCGGATTCGAAAGCCGGTGTTGCCGCAAGGCAACGCCGGCTTTGTCGTTTCCGTAAAATCCCTTTACCGCCACCCGGAACGCCCGCCATGACGCTCAAGCAGCAGCTCACCGACGACATGAAGGCCGCCATGCGCGGCGGCGACAAGCAACGCCTCGGCGTGATCCGGCTGGTGCTGGCGGCGATCAAGCAGCGCGAGGTGGACGAGCGGATCGAGCTGGACGACGCCCAGACCCTGGCCGTGCTGGAGAAGATGCTCAAGCAGCGCCGCGATTCGGTGAGCCAGTACGCCGCCGCCGGCCGCGAGGACCTGGCCGACGTGGAGCGCGCCGAGATGGTCGTGATCGAGGCCTACCTGCCCGCCCAGCTCGATCCGGCCGAACTGGACGCACTGATCGCCCAGGCCATCGCCGCCACCGGCGCCAGCTCGCCGCGCGACATGGGCAAGGTGATGGCCGCCGTGAAGGAACAGGCCGCCGGCCGTGCCGACATGGCCCAGGTCTCGGCACGCATCAAGGCGAAGCTGGCGGGCTAGCGCCAGCTCATCGAGTACGCGAACACCAGCACCAGCAGCAGGCCGGCCACCACGGCCGCGGCCAGCGCACACCTGCGTCGGCACAGCCTCCGCCAGTTCGCACGATCCAGAAACCAGCGCCCTGACGCTGGGCTGCGCAGCACGGCGAGGCTGGCCAGTTGCTGCCACGCGAAACTCACCGACAGGCCTAGCTGCTCCGCGCTGCGTGCGTCCTCCGCCGTGACCGCGCCGGCCTGCTCGAACGCGCGCACGATCACACGCTGCCGCTGCATCCGCATCACCGTCAACAGCATCGCCTGCTCCCCCGAGTCTGCCGCCGCGGCAGCTTGCCGGGGATGCCGACGTGCCGCAAGCGGCAGCCTCATGCCTCCTCGGTCGCCATCCGCTCCATCCGCCGGTGATCCGGCACCGCGCCCTGCACATTGGCCAGCGCGGAGCGTCGCTCGCTCGTCACCGCAAAACCCAGCCGCTCGTACAGCGCCTGCGCCCGCGGATTGCTCGCGGCCACGTCCAGCACCATGCGCCGGTGACCCGCCTGCCTGCCGCGCCGGACCAGTTCCTCGATCAGCGCCCGCCCGATGCCCTGCCCGCGCAGGGCCGGTGATACGCCGAGGTGGGCGAGGTAGTGCATGCCGCGCGCAGGCGGCGGGATCACCCGCTCCACGCGCAGCCCGCGCGCGATCACCCCCGCCGCGTGGCGCAGCCCGTAATGCGCGAGGATCTGCCGCGCCGCCGCCAGCGCGAACTTGAGCGCCGCCTCGCCGCCGAATCCAGCGCCCACCGCCACCACCACGCCCTCCAGCTCGCCCACCACGTGGTTGCGCCAGCCGAATTCGCCGGCGCCATCGACGAAGGCGCGTCGCAGGAAGGCCTGGGCGTCGCCGCGCCCCGGCAGCGCGAACACGTAGTCGAATGCGGCGGGGCCGGAGCTGTGGATCAGCGGCACCGCGGCCGCCGCGTCCTGCGCCGTGGCCATGCGAAAGCGCACTCCCGAACCATCCGTCATCGTTGCCACCCCTGCCGTAGCCCCATGCATGCTAACCAGCGGCTCGGCCACCACCGGCCGTCGGCCGGCGGATTGGCCGGCCTGCCACCCCTGCTGGCCGATTCGCCCCCGTGAAGGATCGACCCTCTAAACTACGGGGACCATGCGCGGCCTGATTCCCGACAGCTTCATCGACGAACTGCTTGCCCGCGTCGACATCGTCGACGTGATCGAGCGGCGCGTGCCGTTGAAGAAGGCCGGCCGCGAACACACCGCCTGCTGCCCGTTCCACGACGAACGCACGCCCTCGTTCTACGTCAGCCCCGCCAAGCAGTTCTTCCACTGCTTCGGCTGCGGCGCGCACGGCAGCGCGATCAAGTTCCTGATGGACTACGAGCGGCTGGAGTTTCCCGACGCGGTGGAGGAGCTGGCGCAGTCGGTGGGCCTCACCGTGCCGCGCGAAGGCGGCCGCGACGAGCGCCCGCGCGAGGACAAGACCGACCTCTACGCCCTGCTCGACGCCAGCACCGGCTGGTACCAGGAACAGTTGCCGAAGAACGCCGAGGCGCAGGCGTATTGCAAGAAACGGGGGCTGGACGCCGACACCATCGCGCGCTTCCGCCTCGGCTGGGCACCCGCCGGCTATGACGGCGTGATCAAGGCGCTGGGCAACACGCCGCGGCGGATGGAACTGCTCACCGAAGCGGGCATGGTTTCCACCGGCGAGCGCGGCAGCAAGTACGACCGCTTCCGCGAACGGCTGATGTTTCCGATCCTCGACCGGCGCGGGCGGGTGATCGCGTTCGGTGGAAGGGTGCTCAGCGGTTCTTCGAGCGCGAGTCCTTCGCGCGAAGATCAAGAAGCGGGCATCCCTGCCCGCACTCCTGAAAAAAGCTCCCCGAAATACCTCAACTCGCCCGAAACGCCGCTGTTCCACAAGGGCCGCGAGCTGTTCGCCCTGTGGCAGGTGAAGCAGGCCAACGCGAACCTGCAGCGCATCGTGGTGGTGGAGGGCTACATGGACGTGATCGCGCTGCACCAGGCCGGCCTGCCGATCGCGGTGGCCACACTTGGCACCGCCACCACGCCCGAGCACACCGAGCTGCTGTTCCGTGCCTCGCCGGACGTGGTGTTCTGCTTCGACGGTGACCGCGCCGGCCGCGCGGCGGCGTGGAAGGCGCTGGACGCCGCGCTGCCGCGGCTGCGCGACGGACGCCAGGCCTACTTCCTGTTCCTGCCCGAGGGCGAGGATCCGGATACGCTGGTGCGCAAGGAAGGCAAGGCCGGGTTCGAGCAGCGCCTGAAAAACGCCACGCCGCTGTCCGACTATTTCTTCGACGAACTGGCGCGCGACGTGGACATGGTCAGTCTCGACGGCCGTGCGCGGCTCGCCGAACGCGCCCGTCCGCTGATCGCCCGGCTGCCGGACGGCGCGTTCCGCGACCTGATGGCGCAGGAGCTGGAAAAGCGCAGCGGCGCCAGCGCGCGCCTCGCGGCGGATCCCGCCGCACATCGCGCCGTGCAGCGGCCGACGGCCGCGCAGCGCTCGCTGGTGCGCAGTGCCATCGCGCTGCTGCTGGCCCAGCCCGGCATGGCCGACCAAGTGGAGAAGCCCTACCGCTTCCTCAACCTGGACAAGCCCGGCGTGGGCCTGCTCGCCGAGTTGCTGGACCTGGCGCGCAGCCGCCCCGGCATCAATCCGGCGACGCTGGTGGAGCACTTCGCCGAACGCCCGGAATACCCCGCGCTGCAGAAGCTGATGGCCGCCGCGGTGGTGGGCGAGCCGGAGGCACAACGCACCGAATTCATGGACGCCCTGCGGCGCATGGACGAGCAGGCCGTGGCGCTGCGCCGCGAGACACTGCACGCGAAGATGCGCAGCGGCCCGTTGGCCGACGCCGAGAAGGCCGAACTGCGCGAACTGCTGGCCGCGCGCGTGCGGCCCGCGGCCACACCGGACTGAGTGATGCCGTCCGTCATATCTAATGTGGGATCATCCCCGCACACGCGCCGCAGGGACGCCGATGGATCTGCTTGAACGACTGATCACGATCTTCGCCGAGAACGGCTACGCCGCGGTGTGGATCGCGCTGACGATCTGCGGCCTCGGCCTGCCGCTGCCGGAAGACGTCACCCTGGTCGCCGGCGGCGTGATCGCCGGGCTGGGCTACGCGAACGTGCACCTGATGTTTGCGCTGTGCATGGTCGGCGTGCTGCTGGGCGACGCCACCGTGTTCCTGCTCGGCCGCCGCTACGGCGAGGCCATGCTGAAATGGCGCTGGATCGCCCGCGCGCTCCCCCCGGAACGCTTCGAGGTGGTACAGCACAAGTTCGCGCGCTACGGCAACCGCGTGCTGTTCGTCGCCCGCTTCCTGCCCGGCATGCGCACCACCATCTACCTCTCCGCCGGCGCCACGCGGCGGGTGTCGCTGCTGCGCTTCCTGCTGATCGACGCCATCGCCGCGCTGATCAGCGTGCCGGTGTGGGTGTACCTGGGCTATTTCGGCGCCGACAACCACGTGTGGCTGATGAAGTGGATGCAGCGCGGCCAGAACAGCATGTGGGCGCTGTTCAGCCTCGCGCTGCTGTGCCTGGGGTGGCTGTGGTGGCGCTACCGCCGTCAACGCATCAGCCGGGACAACTGAACGCCGCGGCATCGCGGACACATCCCGGCCGATGACTTCCCGCACTGGTGACTGCATGGCCTGCAGGTTGAACTGCATGCGTCCCCACGCAGGAGTTCCGCCCATGTCCGGAAAGGCTCTGCTCGCCCTTGCCTGCCTCGTCGCCCTGCTGCCGGCCATGCCGGCCCAGGCCGCGGCCGCCGACGAATCGCCACGCTTTGCCGCCACGGTGCCGTTCCACGATTGCCACGGCATGATCTGTTTCCAGGCCAGCATCGACGGCGGCGCGCCGCATACGCTGGCGTTGGATACCGGCGACATCGACTCGATGATGCTGGCCGACGCCGCGAAGACGATGCAGTGGCAGCCCAAGCCCGTGCTGAGCAACGGCAAACCCGTCCCCGGCTTCAAGGACGGTGGCCATCACGTGCTCACACTGGGCGCGACGCAGCTCCCGGTCCATTTCGCCGTGGTCGGCCCCGCGAGTTTCGGCCCCGTCCGCCTGCCGGCCGACGGCACGCTGGCTTATACCGCACTGAAAGACCGCATCCTGCAGATCGACTACCCGCACCATCTGCTGCGGATCTCCGCGCCGATAGCATCCGATGCTCCGGCGGGGCACGCTCCCGGCACGCTGCAGCTGATCCACTTCGGGCACTATGGGCCGCCCATCGTGGTGGGCGGGCCGTTCGACGTGGACGGTCACCCAGTGCACGCGCAGATCGACACCATGTACACCGGCACGATGGTGATCTACGACGCCGCGCTGGCCAAGCTGGGTCTGCACAAGCAGGGCACGCCCAAGCTGTTCGACTTCACCGATGGCGGCGTCGAGATGCTGGCCTCGACGGCCCGAAGCCTGGGCTTCGACGGCCACCGCCTGCTGGGCGACGACCCCACGGTCTACTTCGCTGGGCACGGCAAGAACCCGGTGCACCAGCCCGACGGCCTGTTCGAGGCCACCGTGGGCAACCCGATCTTCGCGCACAGCGTGGTGACGCTGGACTTCCACGCGATGACGCTGGACGTGCGCCCCGCGGGCTGAGCCTCAGCCCGTCCCATCGCCTGCACCGGCCTGCGCGGGCGCACGCAGCCGGTCCTGCAGCAGGCCGGCACGTTCCAGTACCGGATAGGCCAGCGCAGCCAGGTGCGAGTGGATGCGCTTCAAGTCGCGCAGGATGCGCAGGTAGACGTCGCCCGCGCCGCCGTCGTCGCGACGCTCGCGCAGCGCGCGGATATGCCGCTCGGAGATCTCGTTCTCCAGCCGCCACAGCACTTCCTTGCGCGCCACCAGCTGCTGCGCCGCGCGCCGGTCGCTGCGCAGGAACACCGCCCACGCCAGCTGCAGGCTCTCCATCACCTGCGCGTGCATGCGCGCGAGATCCTGGATGTCGTCGGCGCTGAAGTCCTGGCCGCGCTCGGCCTTCTTCGCGGCGAAGTCCATCAGGTTGTTCGCGGCGATGTCGCCGATGTGCTCGACGTTGATCACGAAGCCCAGGATCTCCTGGCTGCGCTCGCCATCCTCGGCGTTCAGCGCCTCGTTGCCCAGCTCGGCGAGGTATTCGCGGATCGCCACGCCGAGCCGGTCGAGGATCGCGTCCCTGCCGCTGATCGCGGCGGCGCGGGCGCGATCGTCCTTGCCGAACACCTCGACCAGGCCCTTCAGCATCTTCTCCACCATGTCGGCCATGCGCATGGCCTCGCGTGCGGCGTTCGCCAGCGCCACGTTGGCGGCATCCAGCGCGCCCTCGTCCAGGTACTGCGGCACGCCGGCATCGGCCGGCTGCGGCGGCTCGGGCAACAGGCGCACCAGCAACCGCGCCAGCCGCTGCACCGGCAGCACGAACAGCAACGCCAGCGCGAGGTTGAAGCCGGTGTGGAAATTCACCGCGATGCGCGCCGGCGAGTCGCCCAGATGCGCCAGCCATCCGCTCAGCGGATGCAGCAGCGGCAGGCAGACCACGCAGCCGAAGCCGCGCACCAGCAGGTTGCCCAGCGGCAGGCGACGCGCCACCGGTGTATTCGCGTCGAACAGCGCCGGCAAGGTGCCGCCCAGGTTCGCGCCCAGCACCAGCGCCAGCGCGCCCTGCGCATCGATCACGTGCGCGGTGGCCAGCGAGGCGATCAGCAGCACCACCGCCACGCTGGAATGGCAGGCCCAGGTGAGCAGCGCCGCCACCAGCAGGGCCAGCACCGGCTCACCGGCGAGGCTGTGCAGCGCGGTGCGCAGCAGCGCCGTGTCCTCCACCGGCGCCATCGACACCACCAGCATGTGCAGCGCCAGCAGCATCAGCCCCAGGCCGATCGCGCAGCGGCCCAGATTCTCGAAGCGCGCGTCGTCGCTGCGCCGGTACACCACGAAGCCGAGCAGCACCAGCACCGGCGCCACCAGTGCGATGTCGAACGACAGCAGCTGCACCACCAGGGTGCTGCCCACGTTCGCGCCCAGCATCACCACCAGCCCCGGCACCAGGCCGAGGAAACCGTTCGCCGCGAACGAGGTGGCCATCATGCCGGTGGCGGTACTGCTCTGCAGCAGCGCGGTCATGCCCAGACCGAAACAGAATGCAGCGGCACGATGGCCGAGGTAACGGCCCAGCCAGCGGCGCAGCGCGCTGCCGAAGCCACGCAATACGCCACTGGTGACCATGTGGGTTCCCCACAACAGCAGGGCCACATAGCCCGCGATGTCCAGCAGGACCAGGGTTCCTTTCATGACGTGCTCCGGGTTCTTTGATGCTTACGCATGGTTCAAGTTAGTTTCGAGCCGCTGTCGCGGCCCGAGTTACTTTTCTCTGCGTGGCCAGAGAAAAGTAACCCCAAGAGAGGCCACCCCGATGGCGCGCCCTCCGGGCATCCTGCCCTGCGGGTACGCGGGCGGGTTACGGGGTTTTCCGACGGCACATCCATGTACCGGCGGAAAACTGGCTCGCATCCCTGCGAGCCATCCTGCGGACTTTCCTCCACCCGCCCGCCGCGCCATAGGGGCCCCGGGTAGAGCAGCGCGCTCCCAGCGCGCACTTTTTGGAAGAGCAAGAGCCCCCGCAACGGGCGGCGCTCTGCTTTTGCTGTTGCTTCTGGCGCGCACGATGCGCGCCCGCTTTTCCGGGGTCCCCTCGGCGGCGGTGAGACGTGGACGACCAGGCCGCGCAGCGGGCGAGTCCATGGATGGACTCGCCTTTTCGCGCGGGCAGGAGCCCGCTCGAAAAGCCCGGCCACGGCTCACGGACTTGCCGTCCAGGGATGGACGGAAAGCGCCGCCGCGGGGTGCCGTTTCTCTTTGGCTACTTTCTCTTTGGGCAAGCAAAGAGAAAGTAGCTCGGGCGCCAACAGGCGCACGAAACCGCTTTGACGCGCGTGCAAGCGCAGAAGCAAGAGTCCCCCTCACTCCAACCCTCTCCCCCAACGATGGAGCCGTTGGGGGAGAGGAAGAACGTCGAGTCCCGCAAGCGGGCGGGGCGCAAACCAGCGTTATAGCCAGCGCCCGTAGCGGCGGATGTAGATCAGCTTCACCAGCTGCGTCAGCGCGCAGTAGGTAAGTACCGTGGCCGCCACCCAGGCGAAGTACACGCCCGGCAGCGGCAGCATGCCGATCTTCGCGCCGAGGCCGGTGTACGGAATCACCATGCCGATGATGATGATCGCGGTGGTGAGTCCCAGCACCGGCGCCGCCGCCGCACTCTGCAGGAACGGGATGCGCCGGGTGCGGATCATGTGCACAATCAGGGTCTGCGTGAGCAGGCTCTCGATGAACCAGCCGGACTGGAACAGCGCCTGGTGCTCCGGCCCGTTCGCGCCGAACACGTGCCACATCAGCCAGAACGTGGTCATGTCGAAGATCGAGCTGACCGGGCCGATCCACACCATGAAGCGGCCGATATCGCTGGCGTCCCACTTGCGCGGCCGGCTGAGGTATTCCTCGTCCATGCGGTCGAACGGGATCGACAGCTGCGAGATGTCGTACAGCAGGTTCAGCACCAGGATCTGCAGCGGCAGCATCGGCAGGAACGGCAGGAACGCGCTCGCCACCAGCACGCTGAACATGTTGCCGAAGTTCGAGCTGGCGGTCATCTTGATGTACTTGATGATGTTGCCGAAGGTGACGCGCCCTTCCAGCACGCCCTCCTCCAGCACCATCAGGTTCTTCTCCAAGAGGATGATGTCGGCCGACTCCTTGGCGATGTCGGTGGCGGTGTCCACCGAGATGCCCACGTCGGCGTCGTGCAGCGCCGGCGCATCGTTGATGCCGTCGCCGAGGAAGCCGACGGTGTGGCCCTGGCGCTGCAGCGAGCGCACCACGCTGGCCTTCTGCAGCGGCGACATCTTCGCGAATACCGTGGTGCGCTTCACCAGCTCGTCCAATGCGGCCTCGTCCAGCGACTCGATGTCGCGGCCCTGCACCGAATGAGTGACGTCCAGCCCCACCTCGCGGCAGATCTTGCGCGTCACCGCCTCATTGTCGCCGGTGATCACCTTCACCTCGACGCCGTGCGCGTGCAGCGCGGCGATCGCGGTGGCGGCCGAATCCTTCGGCGGATCGAGGAAGGCGAGGCAGCCCACCGCGGTGAGCCCGCTCTCGTCGGCCACGCTCCAAGCACGTTCGGCGGCCGGCTCGCGGCGCACCGCCACCACCAGCACGCGCAGACCGTCCTCGTTGAGCCGGTGCGTCATCGCCTTGATCTCGCGGCGGCGCTCGTCGGTCATGGCCTCGACCGTGCCGCCGACCTGCGCGTACGCACAGATCGCCAGCATCTCCTCCACCGCGCCCTTGCAGATCAAGAGGTGCTCGTTGCCGCCGTTCGCCACCACCACCGACATGCGCCGGCGCTGGAAGTCGAACGGGATCTCGTCCACTACGCGGTAGCGCGCCGCGGTCGGCTCCAGGTCGCGATGCGCCAGCACCGCCTTGTCCATCAGGTTCTTCAGCCCGGTCTGGAAGCGGCTGTTGAGGTAGCCGTATTCCAGCGCCTCGTCGCTCTCCTCGCCGTCGAGGTCGAGGTGGCGCTCCAGCACGATCTTGTCCAGCGTGAGCGTGCCGGTCTTGTCGGTGCACAGCACGTCCATCGCGCCGAAGTTCTGGATCGCGTTGAGCCGCTTCACCACCACCTTGCGCTTGGACATCGCCAGCGCGCCCTTGGCGAGGTTCGCGGTGACGATCAGCGGCAGCATCTCCGGGGTGAGGCCCACCGCCACCGACAGCGCGAACAGGAAGGCCTCGGTCCAGTTGTGCTTGTCGAGGCCGTTGATGAGGAACACGATCGGCACCATCACCGCCATGAAGCGGATCAGCAGCCAGCTCACCGAGTTCACGCCGCGGTCGAAGCTGGTCTGCACGCGCTGGCCGGTCATGCTGTGCGCCAGCGAGCCGAGGTAGCTGCGCGCACCGGTGGCCACCACCACCGCGCTGGCGGTGCCGGAGATCACGTTGGTGCCCATGTAGCCGATCGTGGGCAGATCCAGCGGATTGCCGGTCGCACCCTCGCCGTGCGCGTGCGCGGGCGCGACCTTCTCCACCGGTAGCGACTCGCCGGTGAGGATCGCCTGGCTGATGAACAGGTCCTTCGCCGAGAGCAGGCGCAGGTCCGCGGGCACCATGTCGCCCGCGCCCAGGTGCACGATGTCGCCGACGACCAGTTCGCCCACCGGCACTTCGATCTGCTCGCTGTGGCCGTCGGAGGCCTGTCGCGTCACCGTGGCGGTGTTGCGCACCATCGCCTTGAGCTTCTCGGCGGCGCGCGAGGAACGGTATTCCTGGGTGAAGCTCAAGAGCACGCTGATGCCCACCATCACCGCGATGATGATGGGCCCGGTGAGGTCGCTGTCGTCGGTGAACAGCTGCACGCCGGCCAGCACCAGCAACACGATGATGAACGGGTTCTTGAACGCGCGCAGCAGTTGCAGCGACCAGTGCGGCGGCTTCTCGTGCGAAACCTCGTTCGGACCATCGCGATGCAGGCGCTCGGTGATGCGCTCCTCGTCCAGGCCATGGACGGAAGTCTCGAGCGCGGCCAGCAAGGCCTCGTTGTCGCGAAACGCCTCCTGCGCCGCGAGCACCTGCGTCGGGACGGGGGCCGCGGCCTTGACGGTCGGGCGGGAGAAGGACTTGCTCATGGGTCGCTACCGTTCCTTGTCTGGATCCGCGCCGCGGCAGCGTACCGGCGCGCAGCCGGCTCTAACTGGGCGGAACGTCCGCAGTGCTGCTGGCGGCGGTCACGCGGACCGCCGGACACAAACCGCGCCTCCGCCGCACTGGCGGAGGCCAGTACTTGCGGGGCGCACAGGCATGCATCAGTGACTGGATGCCAGTTGCAGATGACGCGGCGACGACAACGGCGCGACGGCGCGCGCCTCGACGTGGCGCGGCGGCTCGACGGACGGGGCGGCCAGCGGTGCCGGCACGGTCACGACGAAGACACGCCGCCGCGCATCGCGGCGTACGGCGAACAGGCTGCGGCGGGGAGTCCGCAGGCGGAGAAAATCGCGAAGGAGCTTCATGGGCCCATCTCCTCGGTTACGGCGCACGGCGCCGTCGGGGGATGGGCCGGCGTTTCCTAGTCGAGGAAAGGACCGGCCGACCGCTGGCGGCTGCCGCAGGCGTTCAGCTTGTTATGCATTGCCGGCACCCGATGCGAGCGGATGTCGACGTTGCGACTAGGGTAAACGTCCATATGCCTTGGTTAGTCAGGACAGGATGCCGGCGAAAATGACACATCGCGCGACCCGCGTATTTTGCGGTGCGGCAGCGATCGAGTCAACGCATGAAACGTGAATCGGCGGAGAAATATCGGGCTAGCCCAGCTTCTGGAACGCCAGGCCCTGGTGCAGCAGCGGCTCGGCCAGCCAGTGATCGGCCAGCAGGAACGCGAACAGCGCCATCAGGTACACGATCGAGTACTTGAACACGCGCATCGCGAAAAACTCGTCCGGCGGGTTCAACAGGCGGATCGCGTAGTACAGGAAGCCCGCACCCAGCACCAGCGCGCCGCCGAGGTAGAGCCAGCCGCTGTAGCCGGTGATCGCGGGCAGCAAGGTCACCAGCACCAGCAGCACGGTGTAGAACAGCACCTGCCAGCGCGTGTAGGCCACGCCGTGGGTCACCGGCAGCATCGGCACGCCGGCGCGCGCGTAGTCCTCGCGGCGGAAGATCGCCAGCGCCCAGAAGTGCGGCGGCGTCCACACGAAGATGATCAGGCACAGCTGCAGCGCGAACGGATGCAGCGATCCGGTCACCGCGGTCCAGCCCAGCACCGGCGGGATCGCGCCGGCGAGGCCGCCGATCACGATGTTCTGCGGCGTGGCGCGCTTGAGGTAGGCGGTGTAGACCAGCGCGTAGCCGATCAGGCCCGCGAAGGTGAGCCACGCGGTGAGGCCGTTCACCAGCAGCGCCAGCACCAGCATCGAGACGATGCCGATCGCGATCGCGAACACCAGCACCTGCCACGGCTTGAGGTGGCCGGTGGCCAGCGGCCGCCGTGCGGTGCGCGCCATCAGCTTGTCGATGCGCTGGTCGATCAGGTGGTTGAACGCCGCCGCCGAACCGGAGGCCAGCCAGATGCCCAGCGTGCCGAACACCAGCGCCCGCCACGGCGGGATGCCAGGCACGGCGAGGAACATGCCGATCACCGCGCAGAACACCAGCAGCGCCACCACGCGCGGTTTGGTCAACTGCAGATATTCAGAGAAAACAGAAGGCACGGCGACACTCGGCAATGGATGCGGTCTTCATTCGTGCCCGGCGCGGGCAGCGGAACCACGCTCGTCCGGCACGACATCGGTGTAGTTGGCGAACTCCGAATACGACAGGCGATGATCGCGGTCCGTGTCGTACTTGTCGAACTGCGAGCGCAGTATGACCATCTCCGGCGGCAGTTCGGAACGGCTCAAAAAGCCATCGCGGTTGCGATCCAGCGCCAGGAAAGCGTCCGTCGACTCCTGCGGGGTCATCAAGGGTTGCTTCCGCGCGTGCCGCAACGACTCGGCGGCCTTCGTTTCGAGCGAAGTGCGGTTTTCATTCTGTACTTGCTGCCGCATTTCCAGCCTGCCGGCGTCCCGCCCCGCCTGCGGCCGTTCCTGGGCGTTCGCCGTTCCGCTCCATGTGGCGGAAAGCGACGACAAGCCGGCCAGCATCGCGAGGACCCTCGTATCCTTGCCCACAGCCACCCCCGTATTCGCTGCCGCCATGTTCGCATGCCGGGCCTGCTGCAATCGTCCGACGGACCTCACGGCTCACAGCCTTGTCTGCGCTGGGTGCGCGCCAGCGTCGCCACGAGGGCGAACAGCAGCAGCGCCGCCATGCCATTGTGCGCGGTCGCCACCGGCAGCGGCAGGCCGAAGTGCACGTTGCTGATGCCCAGCAGCACCTGGCAGACCAGCGCGGCGCCGATGGCGATGCCGCACCAGCGCAGCCCGCGCCGGGTCAGCCGATGCGACAGCCAGCCGAGGTAGCAGAACACCACCAGCGCGCCGATCCGATGCACCATCTGGATCGCAGTGCGCGCGCCCTGGTCGAGGATGCCGCCTTCGTAATCCACGCCGATGCCGCGCCACACGATGAAGCCCTGGTGATAGTCGCCCGGCGGCCACCACTGGCCGAGGCACTTCGGGAACGCCGCGTCGCCGAAGCCGCAGGCCAGCGCCGCGTAGTTCGACGAGGTCCAGCCGCCCAGCGCGATCTGGCAGGCCAGCAGCACGATGCCGAGGATCACCAGCCTGCGCAGCCCCGCCAGCGCATCGTCCGCCGCACCCACGCCGGCGAAACGCACTGCCGCATAGCCCAGCAACGCGAACGTGGTCATGCCGCCCAGCAGGTGCCCGGTCACCACGACGGGTTTCAGCAGCAGGGTCACCGTCCACATGCCGAGCATCGCCTGGAAGATGATCACGCCCAGCGCCACCAGGCAGATCCGCCACGCCGCCGGCCGTTGCAGCGCCAGCGCGGCGGCCAGCGGCAGTGCGATCGCGCACACCGCCAGCAGCGACGACCAATGGTGTTCGCCGCGCATGTACATCACCACGCCGACCGCAGCGAGCACGGCACTCCCCGCCAGCGTCAGCACGGTCCAGCGCCGTCGCCATGCGGCCAGCAGCGCCAGCGCCAGCACCAGCACGCCCAGCGTGCCGGCCAGCATGCGGTGCACCTGCTCGCGCCAGGCCTTGTGCGCCTCATACGGGCGATCCGGGAACGCGGCATCGGCCTTGGCCACCGCCTGCGCGTGACTGGGCCAAGTCGCCTCGCCGTAGCAGGTGGGCCAGTCCGGGCACGACAGGCCCGCGTTGGACAGCCGCACGAAGGCGCCGAACATCACCAGCCCGAACGCGAACACCGCCGCCAGCAACGACAGCCAGCGCAGGATTTGCACGACACGCGACGACATTACTTGATGACCTTGCGCAGATCCCGGAACAGGCCGGAGGGATCGAAACCGGCAGGATAGCGCGCCAGCGCCGTGCCATCGGATTCCACCAGCACGGCGCTCACCGTGTCCGGTTGCTGCGGTCGCCACTGCGCCAGCTTGCCGTCCACGTCCTGGCCAAGCTGCCAGAAGTTCGCCATGCCGTCGCGTGGCGCGTCCGCGGGCGGCGTGCCCACATAGAGCAGGCGCAGCCGCGACTGGTTGCGGTTGAGCATCACGCGGCTCTTGGCCATCGCGGTCAGCGTGGCGTAGCAGCGCGCCGCGCAGTCCGGCCCGGGCAGCGCCACCAGGGTCAGCCGCGGCTCGCTGTCGCGCCACGCCCAGTCCTTGCCGTCGGCGAGGCGCACCGGCAGCTGTTCCTGCGCGAAGTTGCGCTGCGGCAGGATCGGCAGGCCGTTGCCCTGCGCACCGGGCTGCCAGCCGCTCAGCGTGAGCACCAGCGCCAGCACGAACGGCGCGGCGAAGATCGAGGCGACCAGCAGCAGCTTCAGGCGGCTCTTGCGGAGCGCGGCGGGATCAAGGGCATTCATCGGGAGTCCGTCGGTAGTGATTTGCGCGAACCGCGCTTGCGATTCAGCACCAGCAGGATCACCACCACGGCGATCGCGAAGGAGAACCACTGGAACGCGTAGGCGCGATGCCGCGCCGGCGGCATGTCGCCGAAGTCCAGCGTGTGCACGCGCACGTAGATCGAGGCCGGGTCGGCGTCCAGGCTCAGCACGCGCGGATACAGTTTCGCGCCAAGGTCGGCGGCGATCTGCTGCGGGTCGAAGTAGATCGTCTTCTTCGGCCAGCGTGTCTGCCGCGTGAGCGCGTTGCCGCCCATCTCGAAGCCGTGGCCCGGCGGCGGCACGTAGAGGCCGTGCAAGTCCTGCACGCCTTCCGGCAGGGCCGGCAGCTGCGGCGTCTGGTCGGTGCCGTTGCCGGGCAGGAAACCCAGGTCCGCCAGCAGCAGGCGGTCGGCACCCGGCACGCGCAGCGGCACGTAGACCTCCACGCCGCCGCGATCGTCGTGCTTCGGGTTGTCCAGCAGGTAGACGCGGTCGGCCAGGTAGCGGCCCTGCACCCGCACTCGCGGATAGGCGTCCGCTGGCGGTCGCGCGGCCACCGCGGCGAAGTCCTGCGGCGACGCCACAGCCGCCGCGGCATAGCGTCGCAGCAGCTCGTCCTTGTAGTCGGCACGGTGCAGTTGCCAGAAGCCCAGACGCACGAAAAGCACGGCTGCGGCAGCGGTCAGCAGGATCGCCCACCATGGCGGGCGGCGGAAACCGCCTAGCACGATGCGCCACCTGCCGTGGCTATACTGCCTGCACCCCATTCGACCGGATCAATCACGTGGGCCCCATCTACAAATACGCGGTGGTGGTGTTGCTGCTGGTGGTGATTTTCAGCCTCGCCCAGGCGCTGTACTACATGATGACCGACAAGGACAACGACAAGCGCATGGCCTGGGCGCTGACCCGCCGCATCGCACTGTCCCTGCTGCTGATCGGCATGGTCGTGTTCGGCATCTGGATGGGCTGGCTCCAGCCGCACGACGTCGGCCAGTGATTGTAACCGCCGCGGCACTGGTTGTTTCCCAGCAATACGAAGAAGCCCGCCAATTGGCGGGCTTCTTGTATTCGAGAACTCGATGCGAAGCAGCGCTTCTCTGAAAAGTCCGGCCATGGATGGCCGGTTTTTGACTTTCGCTCTCCGCGACAGGATGTCGCGTTAAGTCAGAGGATATAAACGAACAGGAACAGGCACAGCCAGACCACGTCGACGAAGTGCCAGTACCACGCCACCGCCTCGAAGCCGAAGTGGTGATCCTTGCTGAAGTGCCCCTTCAGCACGCGCAGCCAGATCACCGCCAGCATGATCGTGCCCAGGGTCACGTGCAGGCCGTGGAAGCCGGTCAGCATGAAGAAGGTGGAACCGTAGACGCCGCTGTGCAGCGTGAGGTTCAGCTCCTTGTACGCCTCCATGTACTCGTGCGCCTGGAAGAACAGGAAGCTCGCGCCCAGCAGCACGGTAAGGCCGAGGAACAGCAGGATGCGGCCGCGATGGCCACCGCGCAACGCATGGTGCGCGATCGTCACGGTGACGCTGGAGGTGAGCAGGATCAGGGTGTTCAGCAGCGGCAACCCCCACGGCGCCACGACACCGAAGGCACCGCCGACGTGCATCGGGCCGTTGCCGCCGGCCGCACCCCACGCGCCGCTGTAGGCGTCGTAGAGGAACTGGTGGGTGAGCACGCCGTGGCCTTCGCCGCCCAGCCACGGCACCGAGAACGTGCGGATGTAGAACAGCGCGCCGAAGAACGCGCCGAAGAACATCACCTCGGAGAAGATGAACCACATCATGCCCATGCGGAACGAGGTGTCCACCTGGGGGTTGTACAAGCCGGCCAGCGATTCCTTGATCACCGAATGGAACCAGCCGAAGAACATGCCGAGGACGCCGATCGCACCGATCGTGATCACCGTCTTGCCGAAGCCGGCCTCGCCGGGCTCAGCATTCAGCCAGTGCGCGGCGCCGAACACGGTGAGGAACATGACCACCGCGGCGACGATCGGCCACTGGCTCTTGCTCGGTACGTAGTAGATATCGTGCTGCTGGGCCATGCTGACACTCCGTGGAGTTTCCCCGGTGAGGCGGCGAACCGCCTCGACTATTTCATCAACAGAATTTGCGCGAACGACAACAGATAGAACGCGCCGACCACGATGGCCAGCACCGTCACGGTGCGACGCACACCATGGCGGCGCTTCCGCTCAAACTGTCCATCCGCGATGTGGTTGGCCATGTGCCGTGTTCTCCGCGCCGGTCAGTCGTTCACGTGGCCGTGCGCCAGTTCCTCGTCGTGCACCACCGGCGGCACCGTGAAGCTGTGGTGCGGCGGCGGCGAGGACAGCGTCCACTCCAGGCCGCGCGCGCCTTCCCACACGCGGTCGGTGGCCTTCTTCTTCGAGAAGAACGCGCAGTGCACGATCACGCCCAGGAAGATCAGCTGCGAAGCGCCGAACAGGAAGCCGCCGATCGAGCTGATCATGTTGAAGTTGGCGAACGCCACGTTGTAGTCCGGGATGCGGCGCGGCATGCCGGCGAGGCCGAGGAAGTGCTGCGGGAAGAACAGCACGTTCACGAACACCACGCTGCACCAGAAGTGCACCTTGCCCCAGAACTCGTTGTACATGTGGCCGGTCCACTTCGGCAGCCAGTAGTAGGTGGCCGCCATGATCGCGAATGCCGCACCGGTCACCAGCACGTAGTGGAAGTGCGCCACCACGAAGTAGGTGTCGTGGTACTGGAAGTCGGCCGGCACCAGCGCCAGCATCAGGCCGGAGAAGCCGCCGATGGTGAACAGGATCACGAACGCGATCGCGAACAGCATCGGCGTCTCGAACGTCATCGAGCCGCCCCACATCGTGGCGACCCAGTTGAACACCTTCACGCCGGTCGGCACCGCGATCAGCATCGTCGCGTACATGAAGAAGATGTCCGCGCCCAGCGGCAGGCCCACCGCGAACATGTGGTGCGCCCACACGATGAACGACAGGAAGGCGATGCAGGCGATCGCGTACACCATCGCGCGATAGCCGAAGATCGGCTTGCGCGCGAACGTGGGGATCACCTCCGAGACGATCCCGAACGCGGGCAGGATCATGATGTAGACCTCGGGATGACCGAAGAACCAGAACACGTGCTGGTACAGGACGGGGTCGCCGCCGCCGTGCGGGTTGAAGAAGCTGGTGCCGAAGTACTTGTCGGTGAGCAGCATGGTCACCGCGCCCGCCAGCACCGGCATCACCGCGATCAGCAGGAACGCCGTGATCAGCCAGCTCCACACGAACACCGGCATCTTCAAGAGGTCCATGCCCGGCGCGCGCATGTTGAGGATGGTGGCGATGATGTTGATCGCGCCCATGATCGAGCTGATGCCCATCAGGTGGATCGCGAACACCACGTAGGCCAGCGAACCGCTCTGCAGCGACAGCGGCGGATACATCGTCCAGCCGCCGGCCGGGCCGCCGCCGGGCAGGAACAGCGTGGACAGCATCAGCAGGAACGCGAACGGCAGGATCCAGAACGAGAGGTTGTTCATGCGCGGCAGCGCCATGTCCGGCGCGCCGATCATCATCGGGATCATCCAGTTGCCGAGACCCACGAAGGCCGGCATGATCGCGCCGAAGATCATCACCAGCGCATGCATGGTGGTCATTTCATTGAAGAAATACGGCTGCACCAGCTGCAGACCCGGCTTGAACAGCTCGGCGCGTATCACCATCGCGAAGCTGCCGCCGATGAAGAACATCGTCAGCGAGAAGATCAGGTACAGCGTGCCGATGTCCTTGTGGTTGGTGGACATCACCCAGCGCTGGAAGAAGCCCTGCGGTGCGTGGTGGTGGTCGTCGTGGTGATCGTGGGCGGCTTCGTGGGCCATGGCCTTGCACCTCTACCTGATGTTCTGTCGTGGGCGCAGCCGCGAACGGCTGCGATCCGGATTCCTGGCGGCCGCGACGGGCCGCTCGCTGCGTGGCGTCAGCCGTGCCCGCCGGCGGCGGGGGCGGCGGCCTGCGCGGTGGCGGGTGCAGCGGCGCTTGCGGCAGCCGCCGGCGCGGCGGGCGCATTCGCCTGCTCCTGCGCGGCCAGCCACTTCGCGAAGTCCTCCTGCGAGACCGCCTTCACCACGATCGGCATGAAGCCGTGGTCCTGACCGCACAGTTCGGCGCACTGGCCACGGTAGGTGCCGGCCACGTTGATGTTGGTCCAGGCGGTGTTGACGATGCCGGGGATCGCGTCGATCTTCCAGCCGAACGACGGCACCCACCACGAGTGGATCACGTCGTCGCTGGTGATCACGAAGCGGATCTTGGTGTGGATCGGCAGCACCAGCGGCTTGTCCACGTTCAGCAGGTAGGTGTTCTCGTCGCCGGTCTTCACCGCGTACGGGTCCATGCCCGAATCCAGTTGGCGGGTCTTGTCGGAAAGCGCATCGAGCTTCGACATGTAGCCGACCTTGCTGACCGGCTTGCCGAGGTAGTCGACGTAGTCGTAGCGCCACTTCCACTGGTAGCCGGTGACCTTCACCGTCATCTGCGAGCCGGTGGTGTTCGCGAACGAGACCAGGCCGCCGGTGGACATCCACGCCAGCACCACCAGGATGATCACCGGGATCGTGGTCCAGATGATCTCGACCGTGGTGTTGTGCGACCACTTCTCCGCCACCGCGCCGCGCGACTTGCGGAAGCGGAACATGGCGATGAACATCGCGCCGAACACCAGCACGCCGATCACCACGCACACGCCGAGCGCGAGGTTGTTGAGGAAGTACGGCTCGCCCGACCAGGTGGTCACACCACGCTGCATGTTGAGCTGCCACGGATGCGGGTCGGCCTGCGCAAGCCCGGCGCACAGCGCCAGCACGATGGCCGTCGACGCCGCGATGGCGCGCCTGATGCCGGCCATCCTGCCGCGGCTGGATCGGCCGTCGCGGATTCGATGTCCGTCCGGCCCGGTCCCGTCAGTCCTGATGCTGCCAGCTGTCATGCTCTCGCCCTTTGTTGAACCTATCCGCGCGACTGGTCGTTGACCTCTTCCAGCAGCACCTTGAGTTTCCGCAACAGCTCGACACGTTCCTGTTCGGCCAGGAACCCGCCGATTTCCAGCTCGCGCCCGTGCGATGACAGCAGCAGGCGGCGACATCCGCTTTCCCCCTCGTCCATCCGCACGCGCACCCAGTAAGGCTGGAAACGCACGCGGTGCCGGCCCGGCAACGATTGCACCTCCAGCGACGTGTCGTCGAGGGTGATGCGCTCGCTGCGGTCGCCGGCCCGCCAGGCCACGCACAAGGCGACAGCCACGGCAGACGACTCGACCAGGGCGAACAGCGGAGCGAACACATTCCCCTGCCACGCACCCAGGACGGCGGTCGTCAGCGCCAGCGCCACCAGAAGCATGATGAGCCGACGCAGGCCGCGCCGACTGAGCGTGCGATTCGGCCTGAGCCATATCGTCACGCGAGGCAAGCCGGCGGCGGCTGGTCGTAGCACGATCATGGAGATCCGGCGTGCCAAGAGCGCTTCGATGATAGGTCGCAAGTGCGCAAGGGGCAAGAATGCCGCAGGGACTTGAGCCAAGTCAGCTTTGCCGGGCATGCGCGACATACCTCCGCGTACCTTGCGCCAGGGCGGCAAATTGCGGCGGCGCGGCGGCGCTGGGCGTACAATTGCGCGTTTCCGTTTGCCTTCCCCATCACATCGACCCGCCGTGACCCAAGCCATCCTCAGCCCCGAACTCCCCGCCGGCGCCGAGTCCGCCCGCGCGCGCATCACCGCCGCCTGGCTGCGCGACGAGACCGAAGCGGTCAACGACCTGCTCGCCCAGGCCACCTTGCCGCCCGCCGAGCGCGAGCAGGTGATCGACGTCGCCGCCGGCCTGGTCACGCGCGTACGCGCGCGCGCCAAGGACCAGAGCGCGGTGGAATCCTTCATGCGCCAGTACGACCTTTCCTCCGAGGAAGGCGTGCTGCTGATGTGCGTGGCCGAAGCACTGCTGCGCATCCCCGACAAGGCCACCGCCGACAAGCTGATCCGCGACAAGCTGGGCGACGCGGATTGGAAGAAACATCTGGGTCAGAGCGAGTCGCTGTTCGTCAACGCCAGCACCTGGGGCCTGATGCTCACCGGGCATCTTGTCAATCTCGCTGAAGAGACCCGCCGCGACTTCACCGGCGCGCTGAAGCGCCTTGCCGGCCGCGCCGGCGAGCCGGCGATCCGCCTCGCCGTGCGCCAGGCCATGCGCATCATGGGCCACCAGTTCGTGATGGGGCAGACCATCGACGAGGCGCTGGACCGCTGCGCGAAGAAGGAATACGCGGTGTTCCGCTATTCCTACGACATGCTGGGCGAATCCGCGCTCACCAGCGAGACCGCCGAGCGCTACCAGGAAGACTACCGCCGCGCGATCGCCCGCATCGGCGCGCGCGGCCCGTTCGCGAACCACACCGACGCGCCCTCGATCTCGGTGAAACTGTCGGCGCTGCACCCGCGCTACGAGGTGGCCAAGCGCGAAATCGCCCGCCGCGACCTCACCGCCAAGCTGCTGGAACTGTCCCAGCTGGCGATGAAGCAGGGCATCGCGCTGTCCGTCGACGCCGAGGAAGCCGACCGTCTCGAACTCTCGCTGGACATCATCGGCGACGTGTTCGCGCACCCCTCGCTGGCCGGCTGGAACGGCCTCGGCATCGTGGTGCAGGCCTACTCCAAGCGCACCCCGTTCGTGATCGACTGGCTGATCGAGACCGCACGTGCGGCAAATCGTCGCTGGTACGTGCGCCTGGTGAAGGGCGCCTACTGGGACGCCGAGATCAAGCGCGCCCAGGAACAGGGCCTGGCCGGCTACCCGCTGTACACGCGCAAGCCGAACACCGACGTCTCCTACCTCGCCTGCGCGCGCAAGCTGTTCGACGCCGGCAGCGAGCTGATCTACCCGCAATTCGCCACCCACAATGCGCACTCGATCGCCGCCGTGCATCACATCGCGCGCGGCCGCCCATTCGAGTTCCAGCGCCTGCACGGCATGGGCACCGACCTCTACGCCGAAGTGATCGGCCCGCAGAACCTCAACGTGCCCTGCCGCGTCTACGCGCCGGTGGGCACGCACGAAGACCTGCTGCCCTACCTGGTGCGCCGCCTGCTGGAAAACGGCGCCAACACCAGCTTCGTCAACCGCGTGGTGGACGAGACCCTGCCGGTGCGCGAGCTGGTGGCCGATCCCTGCGAGACGGTGCGCCGCTTCGCCTCCATCCCCCACCCCCGCATTCCCCTGCCGGTCAACCTGTTCGGCGAACTCCGGAAGAATTCCATGGGCATCAACTTCTCCAACGACAACGAACTGAAGGCCGTCGCCGAGGCGGTGAACGCCAAAGCTGGTCCATGGACTGCCGCACCGCTGGTGCCCGGCGCGGCAGGAGCGGCTTCAGCCGCGACCGTCACCGTCACCAACCCGGCCGACCGCCGCCAGGTCGTGGGCAGCTACGTCAGCGCCGACGCCGCCCTGGTGGACCAGGCCCTGGCCAACGCCGTGGCCGCCCAGCCCGACTGGGACCGCCTGCCCGCCGCCAGCCGCGCCGCGATCCTCGAACACGCGGCCGACCAGCTTGAAGCGCGCCGCGCCGAGTTCCTCGCCCTGTGCGTGCGCGAGGCCGGCAAGAGCCTGCCCGACGCCATCGCGGAAGTGCGCGAGGCTGCCGACTTCCTGCGCTACTACGCCACCATGGCGCGCCGCCTGTTCGGCCAGCCCGAGCAGCTGCCCGGTCCCACCGGCGAAACCAACCAGTTGTACTTGAACGGCCGCGGCGTGTTCGTCTGCATCAGCCCGTGGAACTTCCCGCTGGCGATCTTCCTGGGGCAGGTCAGCGCCGCGCTCGCCGCCGGCAACAGCGTGATCGCCAAGCCCGCCGAACAGACCAGCCTGATCGGCCATGCCGCCGTGAAGCTGCTGCACGAAGCCGGCGTACCCGGGGCCGTGCTGCAATACCTGCCCGGCGACGGCGCCACCGTGGGCGCCGCACTGACCCGCGACCCGCGCGTGGCCGGCGTGGCGTTCACCGGTTCCACCGAAACCGCGTGGGCGATCAACCGCGCGCTGGCCGCGCGCAATGCGCCGATCGCCGCGCTGATCGCCGAGACCGGCGGCCAGAACGCGATGATCGCCGACTCCTCCGCCTTGCCCGAGCAGATCGTCAAGGACGTGATCGCCTCCGCGTTCCAATCCGCCGGCCAGCGCTGCTCCGCCGCGCGCGTGCTGTTCGTGCAGGAAGACATCGCCGACAAGGTGGTGGGCATGCTCGCCGGCGCGATGGCCGAGCTGAAGGTGGGCGACCCCGGCCAGCTCTCCACCGACGTGGGCCCGGTGATCGACGAGGACGCGAAGAAGATCCTCGTCGACCACGCCGCGCGCATGGACAAGGAGGCGAAGAAGATCGCCGAGGCGAAGCTCGATGCCGACGTCGCCGCCCACGGCACCTTCTTCGCCCCGCGTGCCTACGAGATCCCCACGCTGTCCACGCTCACCCGCGAAGTGTTCGGCCCGGTGCTGCACGTGCTGCGCTGGAAGGGCAGTGAACTGCCGCAGGTGGTCGAACAGATCAACGCCACCGGCTACGGCTTGACGCTCGGCGTGCACAGCCGCATCGACGACACCGTGGAATACATCCGCAGCCACGCCCGCGTCGGCAACTGCTACGTCAACCGCAACCAGATCGGCGCGGTCGTCGGCGTGCAGCCGTTCGGCGGCGAATCCCTCTCCGGCACCGGCCCCAAGGCCGGCGGCCCGCACTACCTGCTGCGCTTCGCCGGCGAGCGCACGCTCACCATCAACACCACGGCGGCGGGTGGCAACGCGTCGCTGTTGACGATCGGCGAATAGCGAAATAAACGCCGCATTCGCCCGACCGCTTGTGCATTGCGCAAGCGGTCGGCGGCGCGGGCGTGCTAGAAAGTCCGGACTGCAGGCTGCTTCCGGCCTGCCTGCGTCGGAGCATCGGCACCATGGCACGACCCGCCGGCATGATCGGCTTTCATTCCGCCAGCGCGCTCACCGTGGCCACGGACGACCCGCGTTATACCGCGGCGGAATTTCCCACCAACAAGCTGCTCTACCTGGTGCAGCTGGCGGATGGCTGCGGCGTGGACAGCCGGTCGTGGTTCGCCGGGCTGGCCCTCAACCGCGCGCAGATCGCCGACCCGGCGTTGCGCGTCTCCTACCGCCAGGCCAGCCTGTTCGTGCAGCGCGCGCTGGCCGCGCTGGCGGCGGCAGACGTGACCGACGCGGGCCTGCGCATCGGCCGCGAGGGCAGTGTCGGCGGCTTCGGCCTGCTCGGGCTGGCGATGATGACCTCGCGCACGTTCGGCGAGGCGATGCTAGCCGGCATCGCCCACCACAAGATCTGCGGCTGCCTGCTCGATCTCTCCTTCGAGGCGGTCGACGAACACGCGGTGGCGATGGTCGCGCTGCCGCTGTTCGACGACGCCAGCCTGCTGCCGTTCTTCTGCGAGGAGCTGTTCGCCAGCTCGACGATGATCGCGCGCGAGCTGGTCGGCCCCGGACTATGCCCGCTGCGGGTGGAACTGGCCTATCCGCGCCCGCACCACGCCGACGAGTATGCGCAGCTGTTCGGTTGCGAACTGCGTTTCGACGCGCCGCGCTGCCGGCTGCTGATCGGCACGCAGTGGCTGGCCCAGCCGCTGCCCGGCTACAACCCGCTCACCGCGCAGCAGGCGCTGGCGCTGTGCGCGCAGCAGCGCACTGCGGACGGCGGCGAGCCGCACCAGGAAATCGTCGCGGCGGTGGAACGCCTGCTGCGCAGCCGATTGCGCCAGCAGCCCACGCTCACCGACGTGGCGCGCACGCTCAACCTCAGCGAGCGCTCGCTGCGGCGCCGGCTCACCGAGAGCGGCCGCGTGTTCCGCGAAATCCACGACCGCGTGCGCGCCGAACGCGCGCTGCAGCTGCTGCAGGCCGGCGCGCTGAGCGTGGCCGAGATCGGCGGCGAGGTCGGCTACAGCGACCCGCGCGAGTTCCGCCGCGCGTTCAAGCGCTGGACCGGCATGGCGCCGCAGGAAGCGCGGCGCGCCGCGGCTTGAAGCTTCTGCTCGTCATTCCGGCGCAGGCCGGAATCCAGTAACCGCATGGCTTGGCCAAGCGTAATCGCCACTGGATCCCGGCCTGCGCCGGGATGACGAGCTTTCATGCAGAGGGCGCACCTGCGCCCCGCATACTGGCCGCTTTGCCCCCCACCGACTGACCGTTTTGCCCTCCCCCGCGGCGTCGCCTTGGGCGACAGTGGTGCCATCCGCACCGCCGTTCGAATGGGGAGTTCAACGATCATGCGCAAGACGCTCATTGCCGTGGCATTCGCCACCGCGCTCACCGGCTGCAGTGGCCAGCAGGCCCCCGCGCCGCAGAACCAGACCGACGCCAGCTTCGAGGCGAAGCTGCAGGAACAGTTGCTGGACGCCAAGCCCGGCAGCGTGATCGAGATTCCCGCCGGCCATTACCACTTGAAGCGCGGCCTAAGCCTGCGCACTGATGGCGTCACCATCAAGGGCGCCGGCATGGACCAGACCGTGCTCTCGTTCAAGGGCCAGGTGGTCGGCCCCGAGGGCCTGCTGGTGAACGCGAACGACTTCACCATCGAGAACCTCACGATCGAGGACACCAAGGGCGATGCGCTGAAGATCAACCACGGCAGGAACATCACCATCCACGGCGTGCGCACGCAGTGGACCGACGGCTCGAAGACCAGCAACGGCCCCTACGGCATCTACCCGGTGAAGACGCAGAACACGCTGATCGAGGATTCCGAGGCGATCGGCGCCTCCGACTCCGGCATCTATGTGGGCCAGTCCACCAACGTGATCGTGCGCAACAACAAGGTGCACGGCAACGTCGCCGGCATCGAGATCGAGAACACGGTGGACGCCGACGTCTACGGCAACACCGCGACCGACAACTCCGGCGGCATCCTGATCTTCAACATGCCCGACCTGCTGATGGACGGCCATTCCACCCGCGTGTTCAAGAACACGGTGACCACGAACAACCACGACAACTTCGCCGCGAACGGCTCGGCGGTGGCCAGCGTGCCGGCCGGCTCGGGCATCGTGGTGAACTCCAACCCGAAGGTGGAGATCTTCGACAACGACATCGCCGACAACAAGACGGCGAACATCATCATCTCCAGCTTCTATTCCACCAACTACGCCAGCAAGACCGGCGTGGCGCCCAACTACGATCCGTATCCGAAGGGCATCTTCGTCTACGGCAACCGCCTCAAGGGCGGCGGCGACTCGCCCAGCGGGCTGGAATTCAAGGCGCTGAAGACCGCGCTGTTCGGCCTCTCCGGCCACTTCCCCGACGTGTTGTGGGACGGCTACAGCGATCCCAAATTCAAGGGCAAGGAACTGCCGCCGGAGGACCGCATCTGCATCCAGGACGTCAGCGGCGTGGTGAATGCCGACGGCCCGAACGGCTACAAGCATCCCGACACCGACATGAAGCCGTTCCAGTGCACGCTGCCGAAGCTGCCGGCGGTGGTGCTGAACCCCGAGCCGAAGGTCTGAGCGCATGCCGGTGAAGTTTTTCCGTTACCTGTTGCCTGCCGCGTTGTTGCTGCTGGCCGGCTGCCACCGCGCGATGCCGGCGGTGGCGTTCCACGCCGACGGCCGCCCGACTATGCTCAGCGACTGGCACGTGGTCGAGGCGCGCGACGGCAAGCTCGAGCTCAACGCCGGCGTGGTGCCGTACAGCCTCAACAGCCATCTGTTCACCGACTACGTGCACAAGCTGCGCACGATCTGGATGCCGAAGGGCGCATCGGCGAAATACACGGCGAACGGGCCGCTCGATTTCCCGGTCGGCACCATCATCAGCAAGACCTTCTATTACCCGCGTGCCGCCGACGGCAAGTTCAGCGACGTGGCGCGCACGCTGGACTACAGCGGCGACTTCGCCGGCCAGGGCCTGGACCTCGCCAGCGTGCACATGGTCGAGACGCGCCTGCTGGTGCGCCGCAAGGATGGCTGGGCGCCGTTCACCTACGTGTGGAACGAGGCGCAGACCGAAGCCGGCCTGGCGCGCACCGGCGACGTGCAGGCGCTGACCCTGGTCGACGCCCAGGGCGGACGCGAGGACTTCAACTACGTGGTGCCGGACGAGGGCCAGTGCGTCACCTGCCACGAGGCCGACATGCTGAGCCGGCACATCCAGCCGATCGGCCCCAAGGCGCGCCACATGAACCGGGAATACGGCTATGGCAGCGGCCGGCAGAACCAGCTGGAGCACCTGGTCGCGATGGGCTACCTGATGGGCCTGCCCGCGCTGAAGGACGTGCCACGCGACGCCAATTGGCGCGACCCTTCCGCCTCGCTCGACGCGCGGGCGCGGGCGTACCTCGATATCAACTGCGCGATGTGCCACAACCCGAACGGCGTGGCCAGCGTCACCGGCTTCTCGCTCGGCCCCGACACGCCGGAAGACCACCGCCTCGGCCTGTGCAAGTCGCCCGAGGCGGCCGGCCCCGCCACCGGCGGCCGCCTGTTCGACATCGTGCCCGGCAAGCCCGACGAGTCGATCCTGATGTACCGCATGGCCTCCACCCGACCCGGCGTGATGATGCCGGAGATCGGCCGCAGCACGGTGGACCGCGAAGGTGAGGTGCTGATCCGCGCCTGGATCCTCTCGCTGAAGGGCAACTGCGACATCGTGCATTGAACACCGCCACACCGAGTCAGGAAACGATCCTTTCGGCGCGGTGACCGCGCCACGCGTGACGATGCAAGGGGAGAACCGGGATGACGATGCGCCAACGACCACTGTCCGCCTGCCTGCGCCAAGTACTGCACGGCGGCGCCCTGCTGCTGCTGTGCGCGCCGCTGCCCGCGCTGGCCGCGCAGGACGCCACGCCGTCGAACGCGCCGGCCAAGCCGGCCGCGAAAACCGACGAGGCCAAGGCCAAGCAGCTCGGCGCCGTCACCGTCACTGCGCAGAGCCGCACCCAAGAAGTGCAGGACGTGCCGATCGCGCTGCAGATCGTCACCGCGAAGCAGGTCGACACGCTGGCCGCCACCGACATCAGCAAGATCGACATCTTCGTGCCCGGCCTGGTGGTGGGCTCCACCCAACCCACCCAGCCTTCGTTCGAACTGCGCGGCGTGCAGTCCTCCGGCAACTTCGGCATGGGCGTCGACCAGCCGGTGGGCGTGTACGTCGACGGCGTCTACGCCGGCAGCACCGGCGGCGCGCTCTTGGCCTTCAACGACATGAAGCGCATCGAAGTGCTGAAAGGCCCGCAGGGCACCTTGTTCGGCCGCAATGCGGCGGGTGGCGCCATTTCCGTCGTCACCAACGAGCCCAGCGACCATTTCGAGGCCAAGGGCCGGCTGCGCTTCGGCAACTACGGCGAGCGCTACGGCGACGCGCTGGTCAACATCCCGCTCAGCCAGGACATGGCGGTGCGCGTCAGCGTGATGGACAACCAGAGCGACGGCTGGGTGAAGGATGCCGCCACCGGCAAGCACTACGGCGTCAACGACGACTGGGGCACGCGCGTGGTGTACCGCTGGAACCTCACGCCGGATACCCGCGTGCTGCTGTCCTGGGACCACGAGCAGCTCAAGCAGCCGCCTCACCCGGCGTTCGGCCTGATCCCGCTGACCAGCGACACCAACCAGCGCGCACCCTTTCCGGCCGACCCGGCCACGTTCCTGAATCCGCTGCATGCGCCGCTGTACAACGACACGGTGAACCCGATCGAGAAGCGGCGTTTCGACGGCAGCACGCTCACCATCGACCACAACTTCGGCTGGGGCAGCCTCACCTCCACCACCGCGTGGCGCAACTTCGACACGGCGAACCTGGGCGACTACGACGGCACCAACCACATCGTCGACTACCTCGAAACCGGCAACTACGAGCACAACAACAGCTGGTACCAGGAGTTCAAGCTGAGCGGCAACACCAGCCTGATCGACTGGGTGGCCGGCACCAGCTGGTACAGCGAGCAGGGGCGCCAGACCAGCGAGGCCGGCGTCACCACCGACAGCCTCGACACCCTGGCGCAGAACGTGCTGGGCGCCGGCACCCCGCTCACCGACATCAGCAACGGGCTGGCCGCGATGGGCGTGCCCTACACCTTGCTCGGCGACATGTGGCGCGAGCACATCCTGAACGTCGAGAACTACAAGTCGTGGGCGGTGTACGGCGACGTGATCTGGCACCTCACCGACCGCCTCAACCTCACCACCGGCGTGCGCTTCACCCACGACCAGAAGAGTTTCAGCTGGTACAACCCGCCGCGCGAGGCACCGCAGTTCGACGACACCGTGCTGGCGCTGAACAACGCCGGCATCACCGCGATGCTGCCGCCCGAGGCGCAGTACGCCCTGGCCATGTTCGGCCAGAACGTCATCTTCACCCAGGGCACCGGCTCGCCGGTGGGCGTGCTGGTGAACGCCGACCGCAGCTGGACCGACGTCAGCCCGCGCGCGGTGCTCGACTACAAGTTCACGCCCAACATCATGGGCTATGTCTCGGTGGCCAAGGGCTACCAGGCCGGCGGCTTCGGCTTCCAGCAGTTCAATTCGACCTATGCGCCGGAGACGGTGTGGAACTACGAGGCGGGGGTAAAGACGCTGTTCCCGGAGCTGAACCTGCTGCTCAACGGCTCGATCTACCACTACCGGTACCTCAATCAGCAGAGCCTGATCCTGTTCACCGACACCACCATCCCGCACTACGGCATCAGCAGCAGCAACGAGCAGGCCACCGGCGCGGAGCTGGAACTGCAGTGGCAACCGATCGATGCGCTGCAGATTGGTTTCAACGCCGCCTACATCGACCAGACCTATCTCAACACCGTGCAGAACGGCATCGACGTCAGCGGCCAGCCCACCGGCGTGCCGAAGTATTCCTTCGCCGCCCACGCCAGCTATACGTGGCACGACGTGGCCAACGGTGACGTGAGCTTCAACTGGACCTACGGCTACCGCTCTAAGACGCGCTGCAACAGCGGTTCGCAACTGCAGGGCACTTGTCAGATGAGTCCCAACTTCTCCGTCGGCACCGCGCAGAACCGCACCGACGTGCGGCTGGGCTGGGACGCGGCGCACGACCGCTGGGGCGTGGCCGTGTTCGCCAGCAACCTGTTCAACCACCGCTACGTGTACGGCGTGGACAATACCGCCGGGCAGGTGTTCGGCACGCCCTACGCCAACATCATGCCGCCACGCACCTGGGGCGTGGAATTGCACGCGAAGTTCTGACCATGCCTCCTGTCGACGGACTGCCCGAAATCCACGCCATCCTGCAGCGCATGCGCGATACGCAGGCGCGCGACCCGCTGCCGGACTGGCCGGTGCGGGCAGCCCGGCTGCGCAAGCTGGAAAGCCTGCTGCAAGACCAACGGGCCGCCATCGCCGCCGCGATCCACGCCGATTTCGGCAACCGCCCGGTCGAGGAAACCGATCTGCTGGAGGTCTTCCCCAGCCTGTCCGCCGTGCGCCACGCACTGCGCCACGGCCGGCGTTGGATGCGGCCACGGCGACGGCTCGCCGACCTGCTGTTCCTGCCCGCGCGCACCGAGCTGCGTCCGCAACCGCTGGGTGTGGTCGGCATCATCGTGCCGTGGAACTACCCGCTCTACCTCGCGGTGGGACCGCTGGTCGACGCACTGGCCGCCGGCAACCGCGTGATGCTGAAGATGAGCGAGTACACGCCACGCTTCTCCGCGTTGTTCGCCGAGCTGATCGGCCGGCATTTCGCGCCCGACGAAGTGTGGGTGGTGAACGGCGATGCCGCGGTGGGCCAGGCCTTTGCCGCGCTGCCGTTCGACCATCTGCTGTTCACCGGTTCCACTGCGGTGGGCCATCACGTGATGCGCGCGGCCGCGGCCAACCTCACCCCGGTGACACTGGAGCTGGGCGGCAAGTCGCCCGCGATCGTCGGCCCCGGCGCGCGGCTGGAGCAGGCGGTCGAACGCATCGTGTTCGGCAAGCTCGTCAACGCCGGGCAGACCTGCATCGCGCCCGACTATGTGCTGCTGCCGCGCACACGCATGGGTGAATTCGTCGCCGCGGCGCGCACGGCCACCGCGCGGCAGTATCCCGACCTCACGCACAACCCGCAGTACGCCAGCATCATCGACGACCGCCACTACGCGCGGCTGTCGGCGCTGCGCGACGAAGCGCAAGCGGCCGGCGCCACCATCGAACGGCTGAGCGACGCCACACCCGATGCCGCGCGCCGCCTGCTGCCGCCCGTGCTGCTCACGAACGTCCACGACGCCATGCCGGTGATGCGCGAGGAAATCTTCGGCCCGCTGCTGCCGCTGGTGCCCTACGACACGCTGGACGAGGCGATCGCCTACATCGCCGCCCGTGCGCATCCGCTGGCGCTGTACCTGTTCGAGACCGACTCCGCGCGCATCGATGCCGTGCTCGCACGCACCCACGCTGGCGGCGTCAGCGTCAACGACACGCTCTACCACATCGCCCAGCACGGGCTGCCGTTCGGCGGCGTGGGCGCCTCCGGCATGGGCGGCTATCACGGCGAGGCCGGCTTCCGCACGTTCTCGCACCTGAAGCCGGTGTTCCGCCAGGCACGCTGGAACGGTGCCGGCCTGCTCAACCCGCCCTACGGCAAACGCTTTCGGCAGATGCTGGACTTGCTGCTCAAGCGGGGATGAAAAAGCCTCCCCGCTCGCGCGGGGAGGCTTGGAGTGCAGCAATCAGAACTTGTACTGCGCCGACACGCTCAGCAGGTTGCCGTAGTCGTCGAAGCTGCCGGTGAGCACGTCGCCGGTGGCGCTGGTGGCGCCGTTCACGCCCGCATGGCTGACGAAGATGTGCGCGTACGAGGCGTTGATCTCGAAGTGCTCGCTGGCCTTGTATCCGATGCCGAAGGTGGCCATCCGGCGCGCCGCGTCAGGCACGCGCGGGTCGCGGTTGGAAGCGCTCATCGGCGCCTGGTCGATCGCCACGCCGGCGCGCAGGGTCAGCTTGTCGGTGACGTAGTAGTCGCCGCCCACCGAGGCGTACCAGGTGTTGCGCCAGTTGAACGGCAGCGTGGTGTTGGGCTGCAGCGGGTTGGCGTAGTTCAGCGTGAGCTGGCGCATCACGCTCCACTGCGTCCAGGCCAGATCGAAGCCCAGGCCGAACTTCTCTTCCTGGTGCCAGTAGCTCAGGGTGGCGACGGCCGGGTTGGTGAGGCGGGCCTTGCCGGTGGTGTGCTGGAACGGCGGGATGCTGGAGGCCAGCGCCGGGTTGGCCAGCAGCAGGTCGTAGCCCGGCGTGGTGGTGAAGTTCGCGGTGCCGTCGATGTTGTGGCTGATGCGCGAGCGGTAGTCCAGCGCCACGCGATCGTTCGCGGTCGGCTTCCAGTACGCGCCGACCTGCCAGCCCCAGGCCCAGCTGTTGCCCTTGACCTGGGCGAAGCCATCCGAGCCCGGCGGGGTCGCAGCGGCCACGCCGGCCTTTGCAGCGGCGGCAGTGGCCGCACCCTGCTGGGCCTGTTGCATGATCTGCTGGATCATCGCCGCGCCGGTGGCGGCGGGAATCTGCCCTGCCGCCATGCCGGCCTGGATCTGCGCGATCCCAGCCGCCGCCTGGGCGGCGCCGGCAGCGAGCTGACCATTGATGCCGTTGATGATGCCGTTGCCCACGCCGTTGAAGTTGATCGCGTTGGTCAGGTCGGCGTTGGTGCGCTCGGCGATCGCGCTGGCGCCCACGCTCCACTGGTCGTTGATCTTGAACGAGGCGGACAGCGTGCTGTCGAACGACTGCAGCTTGGTCTTGATCGCGTCGTAGCGGCCGATCCAGTTGCGGTCGTACTCGGTCTGGAAGCCGAACGGCACGTCAAGCGCGAGGCCGAGGTTGACGCGGTCGCTGACCTTGGTGGAGATCGCCAGCGCCGGCACCGGCAGGGTGGTACCGGCGTCGCCGCCGTTGCCGCCGCTGATCGGGCGGCCCAGCGCGTCGCGCGAGCTGCCGCTGAACTTGGCGCTGAAGTTGATCGCGGTGATGTCGGCCTGCACGTAGGTGCCGTCGAGGTCGCTCATCGCGGCCGGGTTGTTCGCCACCACCGACACATCGCCGCCGGCCGTGGCCGAACCGGCATAGGCGCGTCCCAGACCCTTGGCGCTGTTCTCCTTCAGCTGGAAGGCACTGGCATGCGCCATGCCCGGCGCGATCAGGGCGCCCGCGACGGCCACGCTCAGCGCGGCGAGCGCCAGCGGACGGGTGGCGTTCGAGAGGGGACGGAAAGACTTGTGCATCGCGGGCTCCTGCGGATCGGGATGGATGGCTTGCCCGCCCGACGAGATTCACACGGAATTCATACGGGCGTTTAACATTCGTTCGCGGCACTGTGCCCGCTCACACCGGGTGTTGCAAGTGCTGGCGCAGCAATCGCCGCATCACCGCGATAATGTCCGGTTCCTGCACCCGTGCACCGAGGGCAAGCCCATGCAGTGTTTCGTCTACGCCAGCCGCCGCAAACCCGATACCTACCTGTGGCTGGCCGAGCGCGACGGCTTCGGTGGTCTGCCCGAACCGCTGCGCGACATGCTGGGCGTACTGCGCTTCGCGCTGGAGCTGCAGCTGGACGAAACCCGTCGCCTGCCGCGCGAGGATGCCCGGCAGGTGCTGGCACATCTGCGCGAACGGGGCTGGCATCTGCAATTGCCGCCGGAGAGCGCGTTGGCCGGCGTCAACCATCCCGCATACGGCGCCACGCTGCACGACGCGAAGCGGGACTGAGCCGGCTCGCACATCGGTCGCCGCGTTAACGCGAGGTTACCGTCTGTGTCCATCACGGTTCCTATACTGTGACGATGACCCAGACCAAATCGCGCCGCCGCCCTCCGTTCCTGCAGGCCCTCGCCTGGTTCGTTCCCGGACTGCTCGCCGTGGCGCTGGCCGGCCTGGTCGCCCACCCGCTGACCCTGATCCCGCTATTGCTGGCGAACGCGCTGACGATGGCTGCTGTCTGCCATGCGATCGGCTTCGATCCCGAGCCCAGCTTCGCGCGCACCGTGCTGCGCCGGGGCGCCGCGCACTTGGTGATGTTCACCGGCTACGCGGTGATCGTGTTCGCGCTGGTGGCGTGGCCGATGCTGTCGCTCTCGCAGTCGCACAGCCTCGCCGCCACGCTGGCGCTGGTCGCCACCCTGGTGCTGGCGCTGGCCGTGCTGTGGCGGCCATGGCCCGCGTTCGGCCTGGTGTTCGTGTGGGACGACGCCTACCCCGCGCGGCACGACGGCTCGTGGATCTTCACCGCCACCTTGCGCAGCCTGATGTTCGGTCGCCACCTCGCGCGCGAGGAGCGCTTCTTCAGCCACTTCCTGCCCGCCGCGCTGGCCCTGCTGGCGCTGACCTGGGGCGCGATCGCGCTGAGCGGCCTGTACGGCATGCTGCCCTCGGAAATCCGCACCGCCGCGCTGGCGCTGTACGGCGTGCTGCTGCTGCCGCTGGGTTGCCTGATCGTGGCCAATCGCACGCTGCGCACCCTGCTGTGCGTCCAGCACGATCGCCATCGCCGTCGTGCCGAACTGGCCGATGCGCCGGCCACCGCCAAATCCGCTGCGCCGGTCGCCGCGCCCCTGAGCGAACAGGAGCGCATCGCCGGCACGCCGGAACAGGCCGCCGCCCTGCTCGCCGCCACCCGCGACGGCGACATCGAACGCGCGCTGGCCCTGGTCGAAGCCGGCGCCGATCCGGCCACCGCACCGCTCGCCACGGACCGCGACCAGCGCCCCGTGCTGATGCTCGCCGCGCTGCTGCCCGACACCCGGCTGTTGCGTGCCCTGATTGCCAAGGGCGCCGACGTCAACCGCGCCAGCGGCGGGCTCACCCCGCTGCTCGCCGCCACCCGCGACAGCTGGCACGGCCGTTCCGAGGCGGTGATGACCCTGCTCGCGAACGGTGCCGATCCGCTCGCCGCCGACAGCGAGGGCCGCACCGCCCTGCACGGCGCGGTGCTCAGCGAGGAACCGATGGTGGCGGCGATGCTGCTCGACGCCGGCGCGACTATCAACGCGCTGGACCAGGCCGGCGCCAGCCCGCTTGCGGTGGCCTGCCGCGCCGCGAACTGGCCGCTGGCGAAGTTCCTGCTCGAACGCGGCGCGAAGCCCGCGCCGGCGAACGGCGAGCCCGCGCTGGTCGCCGCCGCCGGCATCGCCGACGACGATCCCGCCGGCGTGAAGCTGCTGCTCAAGCATCGCGCCGCGGTGAACGCGGTGGACGCGCGCCGCCGCAGCGCGCTGGTCGCCGCCGCCGCCGAGGGCCACGAGCAGATCGCCCGTGCGCTGTGCGCCGCCGGCGCCGACGCCACGCTGGCCGACCGCCACGGCAGCACCGCGCTGATGGAAGCCGCGCGCGCCGGCGCGGTGGGCATCGTGCAGCGGCTCGCCGAGGCACAACCCGATGCCCGCACGCGCGACAGCCACGGCCGCGACGCGCTCACGCTCGCCTGCCAGTCGCCGCGCGCCCACGCCGACACCGTGCGTGCCCTGCTCGCGCTGGGCGCCGAACCGAAGACTCCGGGCAGCGACGGCCGCAGCGCGCTCGACCACGCCGCCGCCGCCGGGCGCTGGGATCTGGTCGCCCTGCTCGACCCGGAAACCCCGCTGCCGGCCAATCTCGGCGACGCGGCGCTCTCCTCCGGCGCCGACACCCCGGCGCACCTGCTCGACGCGCTGCGTTTCGGCCACTGGGCGATCGTCTCCGGCTTCGCCGCGCGTGTGCGCGACTGGCCGCAGGCGCAGCTGGCCCGGCTCTACCTCGACCTCGCCCAACCCGGCCAGAGCCAGGCCCGGCGCTGGTTGCTGGACCACGGCCTGGCTGCCGAGGCACGCCTCGCCGCGCAGCAGCCCGACGACGAGCACGGCGACGAAACCGTCGTCGCCAACGATGAGCGCACCGTGCTGCCGCCGCTGGGCCGCCGCCTGTTCGACGCCCTGCTGCTGCAACTGCCCGCTTCCACCGAAGCCATCGACGACCTGCTGCAGGCCGGCGCCACGCCGGCCGGTGCCGGCCTGCTCGCGCAGGCGCTGCAGCGGCTCGGCGGCTCCGCGCAGGGCGCGGCGTTGCCGCTGGCCTTGCTCGAACGCGGCGCCGATCCGTTCGGCCCCGACGCGCGCGAACGCACGCCGCTGCAACTCGCCGCGGCGAACGGCCACGGCGAGCTGCTGCAGGCCCTGCTCGTGCGCGGCTGCAACCCGAACAGCCGCGACCGCGACGGCCGCACGCCGCTGTTCGCCGCGCTGGAACACGGCGAAGCCGCATTGCCGCTGGTGCGCGCATTGATCGCCCACGGCGCCGACGCGGAAGCCGCCGACACCAACGGCGAGACGCCGCTGGGCCTGGCGCTGGAACATCCGGCGATCGAACGCTGGCTGGACTGGGGTGGCTGGACGCGGCCACGCCGTCCGCTGCGTGCCGACGACCTGCCCGCCGCGGCGCAGGCCGGCGCGCTGGTCGCGGTGCAGCGACTGCTGGAACTGGGCTTCGCGGTCGACACCGTCGACGCGCACGGTGCCAGCGCGCTGCTGCACGCCTGCGGTGCCGGCCACCGCGAACTCGCCGCCTGCCTGCTCGATGCCGGCGCCGATCCCGCGCTGGCCACGGCGAACGGCATCACCCCGCTGGCCGCCGCCGTGGCCGGTGGACGCGAGAGCACGGTGGCGCTGCTGCTGGAACGCAAGGCCGAGGTCGACCAGCGCCTGCCGAACCAGAGCACCGCGCTGATGGTGGCCGCGGCGATGGGCCGCGCCGAACTGGCCGACGCCCTGCTCGCCGCGGGCGCCGACGTCAACGCCGTCGACGCGCGCGGCCACAGCGCGCTGCACGCCGCCGCGCAATACGGTTTCGAGCACAACGACAGCCTGCGCGCGCGCCGCCTGCTGGACGTGCTGTTCAAGCATGGCGCCGACGTCAACCACGCCGACGGCGAAGGCAAGACCGCGCTGCTGCTGCTGCTTGGCGCCCAGCTGCGTCCCGGCAGCGACTGCGACGCCACCCATCTCGGCGCACTGGTGCCGGTGCTGCTGGAAGCCGGCGCCGACGTGGCGCATGCCGACCAGCGCGGCGTCACCGCGCTGCACGCCTGCGCGATGCACGCGCTGCTGCCGCCGGCCCGCGTGCTGCTGTCGCGCGGCGCCGACCGCGCCGCCGCCGACGCGTTCGGCCGCACCGCCGCCGATGTGGCGCGCCAGCTCGGCTACGTGGACATCGCCCACGAACTGGCGGTGCGCAGCGGCGCGATCCCTAGCGTGCGGCAGACCCTGCGCCAACCGGCCCAGCCGGCGGAGTGAGCGGGATCGAACGGGAATGCGCCGGTCAGCGCCGGGGCATCCTCAGGCCACCGCACGCCAACGCGCCTGGCGCGGCGGCAGGCCGCGCCAGGCGTCGGCGACCTGCGCCACCGTGAGGGTATCCACCCGCGCGTTGCATGACGCCCCGCCCAGCACCGTCACCGCACTGCCCGGCGCCGCGCGCGGCGCCCAGTGCGCGGGCGCGGCGGCGCCGAACATCACCACCAGCGAGCAACCCAGCGCGGCGGCGAGATGCGCCGGTCCCGTGTCCACCGACACCATGCTGTGCGCGCAGCCCAGCAAGGCCTTCAGCCGCGTCAGCGGCAGCTCCTCGGCGACTGACGTCACCGCCTCGCTGGCCGCGATCGCGCGGATGCCTTCCAGGTAATCGGCCTCCTGCGGACTGCCGCACAGCAGCACCCGGGCCGAGGGCAGCGTCTCCAGGATCGTCCAGGCCAGCGCCGCCCAGTGCTGCACCGGCCACGCCTTGTCGTCGTCCACGATCGCACGCACGCCGTTCCAGCGCAGGGTGCGCTTGTTGGCCGGCTGCAGCAGCACCAGTGGATGGCCGTGCAGGCCGCGTGCGTGCAGCCAGCGCTCGCAGTCGAACCGGGCTGCCGCGTCGACCCGCAGTTGCGGTGCGGCGCCGGGATCGATCGCCAGCGCATCGCAACGGCCACGGAACGCGGCCGGCGTGCCGTCGCCGAAACGCAGCAGGTGGTCGACCCAGTGTTCGCGTTCGCGCAACGGCAAGTCGACCAGGTAGGCGCGGTGCGCCGTCGGCACGCCCGCCAGCCGGAGCATGCGTTGGATCCGCAGCAGCGCACGTGGCTGCGGCTCGCATACGTAGACCGGCGCCTCGCGCCGCTCGTGCAGCCAGCCGATCGCGCGCCAACGTTCGCGACTGATCAGCAGCGGCCGGCGTGGCGCGCGCAGGGCGAGTACCTCGGCCACCTCGGGCTGGTCCGCGTACAACTCCGCCGGCCACGCGCCGATCGCGAGCAGGTCGCAGGGCTGGCCGTAGCGCTGCTGCAACTTGTGCAGCAGCGGCTGCAACAGCACGGTGTCGCCGAGGCGACCGAAGCGGATGACGAGCGGGTGCACGGGCTTGGGCATGCCCGTCGAAACGCTGCTCGACGAGCCGCGTTGACGGCAGGTTTTTGCGCACGCAGGAACACGTAAAGCACCGCAAAATAAGGCGAAGATATCTTGCGAACGGTTCAGTCCGAACTCGTCAACGGCGTGTCCGGATTGCGCTCGCGCGCCTGCCGCGCCTGCGGCTCGGCATCGGCCTCGAACAGCTTGTCGAGTTCGGCCAGCGCCTCTTTCGTGGTCTGCACCAGCTTGGCCTCGTCGTCGTAGACGAGGTACTGCGTCTTGATCAGCTCGGCGTCCTGGCGGCGGAAACGTTCCACGCGATCCATCGCGCGTTCGGGCGTCAGGCCCAGCGCGATCAGCGCCTGCTTGGTCATCTTGAGGCTGGAATAGAGCGTCTCGCGGATCGGGTCGTCGATGCCGAGATCCATCAACCGCCACACGTGCTGGCGATTGCGCGCGCGCGCCACGATCTTCAGGTGCGGATACATGCGCCGCACCACGCGCGCCACGTGCAGGCTGGATTCGGGATTGTCGCTGGCCAGCACGAACACCTCGGCCTTGTCCGCCTGCGCGGCGCGCAGCAACTCGGGGCGCGCGGGATCGCCATAGAAGATGTCGCTGCCGCGGCCGAAGCGGCGGATCAGGTCCATCTGCTCGACCGAGTGGTCCAGCGCCACGAACGGGATGCCTTCCGCGCGCAACACGCGCGACACGATCTGCCCCATGCGGCCGTAGCCGGCGATGATCACGCGCGGCGAGTGCGCCACGATGGTGTCGAACGCGCGTGCCGGTTTGCGCACCTTGTGCGCACCCAGCAGCTTCGCCAGGCCCGTCACCAGCAGCGGCGTCAACGCCATCGACAGCGTGATCGCCAGCACCAGCAGGTTGTGCTGGCGCGCGCTGACCAGGCCCTGCTCGCCGGCCAGCTTGAGCACCACGAACGCGAACTCGCCGCCGCAGGCCAGCAGCACCGCGAGGCGCAGCGCATCGCCGCGCTCCAGCCCGCCCACGATGCGCCCCAGCGGCCACAGCAACGCGCCCTTCAACAGCAGCAGCGCGGCGACCAGGCCCAGCACCAGCACCGGTGCGCGCAGCAGCAGCGAGATGTCCATCGACATGCCCACGCTGATGAAGAACAACCCCAGCAGCAGGCCCTTGAACGGCTCGATGTTGGATTCCAGCTCGTGGCGGTATTCCGAATCGGCGAGCAGCACGCCGGCGAGGAAGGCGCCCAGCGTCACCGACACACCGGCCACCTCCATCAGCAGCGCCACGCCCATCACCACCAGCAGCGCGGTGGCGGTGGACACCTCCACCGCATCCGCCTTCGCCACGAAGCGGAACACCGGCCGCAGCAGGTAGCGGCCGCCCACCACCACCGCCACGATCACGCCCACCGTGCGCAGCGTACCCGCGAGATCGAAGCCGTGGCTGGTCGTGCTGCTGGCCAGGAGCGGCACCGCCGCGATCAGCGGAATCGCCGCGAGATCCTGGAACAGCAGGATCGCGAACGCCTGCCGTCCGTAGGCCGAACCGGCCTCCTTGCGTTCGCCGAGGATCTGCAGGCCGAACGCGGTGGACGACAGCGCCAGGCTGCCGGCCACGATGAACGCCGCCCCCGGCGTGAGGCCGAGCAGGCGCCAGGCGATCACGCCGATCACCGCGCTGGTGGCCAGCACCTGCAGCAAGCCGGTGCCGAACACCGAGCGCCGCATCACCCACAGCCGCTGCGGCGACAGCTCCAGGCCGATCACGAACAGCATCAGCACCACGCCGAACTCGGAGATCGCGGCAACCCCTCCGGTGTCGCCCACCAGGCCCAGCGCCTGCGGCCCGATCGCCATGCCGGCCAGCAGATAGCCCAGCACCGAGCCCAGCCGGAAGCGCTTGGTCAGCGGCACCGCGACCACCGTGGCCAGCAGGAACACCACGGCCAGCTGCAGAAAATGATGGCTGTCCACGTGCACTCCGTTCCGTTCGCGGGTCCCGATTATTCCACGCGCCCGCATTCACCGGCTGTGCTGCCACGCAAGGCCGCAGCATGGGATCATCCACGACCATGAAAATCCTCGCCGCCATCGCCACCGCCGCATTCGCCCTGGCTTGCACCGCCCCGGCGCGCGCGCACGAGAGCATCCCCGTCTACGGCTACCGCGTGGTGCACGGCTACCCGCACGATCCGCAGGCCTATACCGAGGGCCTGCTGTATCTGGACGGCCATCTCTACGAGAGCACCGGCCAGGTGGGCGCCTCCAGCATGCGCAAGGTGGAGCTGGCGACCGGCAAGGTGCTGCAGCAGTCGCCCACGCCGTGGCCGGACTACGGCGAAGGCATCGCGGTGTGGAAGGACAAGCTGATCCAGCTCACCTGGCGCAACCACGAAGGTTTCGTCTACGACCTCGCCACGCTGAAGCCGCAGGCGCGTTTCGACTATCCGGGCGAGGGCTGGGCGCTGACCAGCGATGGCCAGCAGCTCTACATGAGCGACGGCACGCCCACCATCCGCATCCTCGACCCCGAAACGCTCAAGCAGACCGGCCAGATCGACGTGACGGCCGACGGCCAGCCGCTGCAGAACATCAACGAACTGGAATGGGTGAAGGGCCAGATCTACGCCAACGTGTGGCTCACCACGCGCATCGCGCGCATCGACCCGAAGAGCGGCAAGGTGGTGGGCTGGATCGAGCTCGCCGGCCTGGTGCCGCCAGCCGCCACGCTGGCCGATCCCGTCAACGACGTGTTGAACGGCATCGCGTACGACGCGCAGCACGACCGCCTGTTCGTCACCGGCAAATGCTGGCCGAAGCTGTACGAGATCAGGCTGACCGCGCCGAAGCGCAGACGCTGAGAACGCTGTAGGCGCACCCTGTGCGCGATGGCTCTGGCGTTGATCGAAACACCAAAGATTCGCGCACAGGGTGCGTTCCTACATGCGCAATTACCCTGCCGCCAGCGTGCGCTGGATGATGCCGGCCAGCTGCGCCACCGCTGGCGCCGGTTCCGCCTCGGCGCGATGCAAGGCCAACCCAAGCATCGGCAGTGCGGGCAACCCGGCCTCCCTCGCGGTCAGCGCCCGCACGCTGTTGGGCAGACCCAGCGGCGTGCGCACGCTCACGCCCAGCCCCGCACTCACCGCGGCCCAGGTACCAGCGAGGCTGGCGCTGCTGAAGGCGATGCGCCACGCGATGCCGGCGCGGTCCAGCGCCTCGATCGCCGCGTTGCGCAGCAGGCAGGGTGCCTCCAGCACCGCCAGCGGCAGTGGTTCGCCGCGCTGGCGCAGCTTCGACGGCGCAGCGCCAGCCGCGGCTATCCAGCGCATCGGCCAGCGCCCCACGCGCTCGGCGTGCGGACTGTCCGCACCGGCCTCCCAGGCCAGCGCGAGATCCAGCCGGCCGCGATTCACGCCATCCAGCAGCTCCGCGTTGCGCGCGATGCGCGCCTCGATGCGCAGCCGGGGATGCGCCCGCGCGAAGCGCCCCAGCACCGCGGGCAGCAGGCTTTCGCCGAAGTCCTCCTGCAGGCCCAGCCGCACGCGGCCCTCCAGCTCCGCGCCGCGGATCGCCGCGGCGGCCTCGTCGTTCAATTCCAGCAGGCGCCGCGCGTAGCCCAGCATCACCTCGCCCGCCTCGGTGAGCGCCATGCCGCGGCCGGCCTTGCGCAGCAGCGGCGCGCCGGCCTGCTGCTCCAGCTTCTTCAGCTGCGCGCTCACCGCGGAGGTGGAGCGGTTCAGCCGCCCCGCCGCCTGCGCGAAGCTGCCCAGCTCGATGCCGGTGGCGAAGCTGCGCAGATTGTCGATGTCAAAGTTGACGCGAGACATGGTGACGATCCTGTTTTCCGGGACTGAAGATTCCAAATTTCCCGATTTTCAGGATCATCATGGAGCGCTATCGTGGCCACCGTCAAATCCCCAATGCTCCGAACTTGAGCCGCTCTCAAGCTCGGAGCCTTGGTCAAATCCCCCGGAGACTGCCGACATGGCCCACGATCCGCACTACGCCCGCAAGAGCATCGGCGACTTTGCCCCGAAGCTGGCCGAACTCACCGACGAGGTGCTGTTCGCCGACATCTGGGCGCGCACCGGACTCGCCCCGCGCGAGCGCAGCATCGCCACGCTGGCGGCGCTGGTCGCGCTCAACCGCACCGAGCAGCTGCCGTTCCACGTCGCCCGCGCCCGCGACAACGGCCTCGGTGAAACGGAACTGGTCGAGCTGATCACCCACCTCGCGTTCTACGCCGGCTGGCCTTGCGCGTTCTCGGCGATCGGCGTGCTGCGCAAGGAGCTGGCGCCATGATCGCGATGCAGTACGCCATCACCCTGCCTGCCGACTACGACATGGCGATCATCCGCCGCCGCATTGCGGACAAGGGTCATCTGCTCGACGACTTCCCCGGTCTCGCGTTCAAGGCCTGGTTGCACGCGTCACGCAACGACGATGCGCTACCCAGCCGTGACAACCTCTACGCGCCGTTCTACCTGTGGCACGACAGCGAGGGCATGAACGCCTTCCTCGGCGGCGCCGGCTTCGCCGCGCTGGCGCGCGACTTCGGCCGCCCCGCGGTGCACACATGGATACCGTGGCAGGCGGAACTGGCCGCGGATCTGCACGACACCGTTTGCGCCACGCGTGAGCTCGTCCCGATTCCCGCGCATGCCGATTTGGCTGAACTGCGCGCCGCCGAGGCCGCCGCGGCACGGCAGGACCGCGCCGCCGGAGCGCTGGCCGCGATCAGCGCCTGCGACCCGGCCGGCTGGACCCTGCTGCGCCTGCGCCTGTGGCCGACGCTGCGCCCCGATCTTGCCCACGCGGATCGCCAGCTCTACCGCGTCGGCCATGTCTCGCAACCGCACTGAACCCCACACCCACGGAGCTACCCATGCCTCTCGTCCGCATCTCCCTGCGCCGCGGCAAGTCCGCCGCCCAGCTCACCGCCCTGCGCAACGGCATCTACGAAGCCATGCGCGAGACCTTCAACGTGCCCGAGGATGATCGTTTCATCCTGATCCACCAGCATGAGGCCGAGGAATTCGACTACGACCCGCACTACCTCGGCATCGCGCGCAGCGACGATCTGGTGATCGTGCAAATCGCCTGCAGCAACACGCGCACGGTGGCACAGAAGCAGGCGTTCTATCGCCGCGTTGCGGAGAAGCTCACCGCCGATCCCGGCCTGCGCCCCGAAGACGTATTCATCAACCTGCTGGAAACGGCGAAGGAGAACTGGTCGTTCGGCCACGGCATCGCGCAGTACGCGTGAACAACCTCAGGGCGAAAGCACGCCTATCGTTCGCATCCACGCATCCGCCAGATCGGTCCAACGGGTGATCGGCAGGTTCGTGCGCCGCACGCCGAAGGCATGGCCGCCTTGCGCGTACAGATGCATTTCCGTCGGCACGTCGGCGGCTTTCAGCGCGGCGAAATAAGTCAACGCCTGCTGCACGCCATCTACGTCGTCGTTCTCGGCCTGCACGATGAAGGTGGGCGGCGTGTCGCGGGTGACGGGCACGTTCTTGTTCAAGGTGCCATCGTCGTGCGCGAGGTGTCCCGGGTAGATCGCCATCGCGAAATCCGGGCGCGCGCTTTCCTGGTCGGCCGCATCCACCGGCTTGTACAGGCGCTTGTCGAAGTGCGTGCTGATCTCCGCCACCAGGAAACCGCCGGCGGAGAAACCGACCACGCCGATCTTGTTCGGATCGATGTGCCATGCCTTCGCATGCAGGCGCACCAGTCCCATCGTGCGCTGCACGTCCTCCAGCGCCATCGTCGGCACCTGAAAATTGTGCGGCCGGCAATCGCAGTGCCAGTCGTAGGGCGCACCCGGAACGCGGTATTTCAGCAGCACGCAGGTGATGCCGCGCGCGGTCAGCCAGTCGCAGATCTCGGTGCCTTCCAGGTCGATGGCCAGGATCTCGAAGCCGCCGCCGGGGATCACCACCACCGCGGCGCCGGTGTTCTTCCCTTGCGGGGCATAGACCGTCATGGTGGGTCGCGACACGTTGCTCACGGCGGTCACGGTCTTGCCGGCGAGCAGCGTGGTGCCGGTTTTCGCGTACTCCGGCCCCGGCATGGGCTTCATGTCGGGCGGCGTGCCCGGCCACAGCGGCAGCTCCACATGGCCGGCGGAAGGTTGCCAGGCCGTTTCCGCCGCCTGCGCGCCCGCGCATGCAAGCAGCAGGCACAGGACCATGATCCACAGTTTCATGACGCTCCTCCGTGCTGGTGCTCGATCAGGATCCGCGTGGTGGGAAACCACCGCCCCCCTCTTTCCATCGTGCACACCGCTGCGGACTTTCAGCCGTCGTTTTTGGGGACTTTTTCAGGCAAACCCGCTCTCGCGCCATGACGCACCGGGTCGTTGGCCGGGAGCCGGCTCGCGTTCTCCAGGGCGGCGGCACGACGAACGGCGATGTAACCGATCGCCAGGCCGCGGCGAACTGTCGATGTCGGCCACGCCATCCTGCCGGCCGACCGGCATCCATTTGGCCTTCACTGCCCCGCATCAACACGAGGAACCCCGCATGTACGACATGAAGAACCTGAGCCGCCTGAAAAAGCTCGACGAGAAGACGCCGGACGCCATGCAGGCGTTCCGGGCCTTCGACAAGGCGGCCTTCACCGCGGGCGCCCTCGACGCGCGACAGAAGCAGCTGATCGCGGTGGCCGTGGCGCTGACCACGCAATGCCCATATTGCATCGAGATCCACACCAGGGCGGCACGCGACGCCGGCGCCGACGACACGCAACTGGCCGAGACCGCCATGGTCGCCGCGGCGATCCGCGCCGGCGGCGCGATCACCCACGCCAGCCACCTGCTGCACGACTGACACCGCTCCGGCGGCGCGTCCGTCCACGCCACCGGAACGATCGATCGGCACCGACACCAGCCAAGGCACGAACGTGGACCATTCCCTGACCGTACCCGCGATATCCCGACGGCTTGCCAGCTGGGCGCCGATCCCCCTGCGCCTGATCGTGGGCTACGGATTCATGGAGCACGGCTTCGCCAAGCTTGGCCGCGGCGCCGATGCGTTCGCGGCGATCCTGCGGGCCATCGGCGTGCCTTTTCCACACCTGATGTCCTGGGCCACCATCCTGGTCGAAGTGTTCGGGGGATTGGCCATCCTGCTGGGCGCCTTCGTGGCGCTGGCCAGCGTGCCGATGGCGATCGTGCTGCTGGTGGCCATCTTCACCGTGCACCTGCCCTACGGCTTCAGCTCGATCAAGCTGATGGCCGTCACGCCGGCCGGCGCGCACTTCGGGCAGCCGGGCTACGAATGCGACCTGCTCTACCTTGCCGGCCTGGCCGCGCTGGTGCTGGGCGGCGTGGGACCGTGGGCGCTGGACAACCTGTTGCGCAAGCGCAAGGAACAGCCCCCGGATGACGGTCCTGCATGAGGCTTACCGAAGCGGCCGCACTATTCCGCGACACAACCAGCGCGCCGCGCCAAAAATCGCTCCAGGCGATTTTGCGGGCACATGGCCCCGCAGGAACTTGTAGCATCCGGAGCTTGCCCATCATCGGCTCATGCAGCGCATCGCACATGACAAAGAACTCCGCAGCCATCGGGGCTGGCAAGGACCATTACCTCATCCTCGACGGACTGCGCGGCGTCGCCTCGCTGATGGTGGTGCTGTTCCACCTCTGCGAGGCGTACAAGCCGGATCATCCGCTGACGCAACCGATCAACCACGGCTACCTGGCCGTGGATTTCTTCTTCCTGCTGTCGGGCTTCGTGATCGCCTATGCCTACGACGACCGCTGGCAGGCGCTGGGCACGTGGGACTTCTTCAAGCGCCGGCTGATCCGCCTGCAACCGATGGTCATCATGGGCACGACGATCGGCGCAGTGCTGTTCTACTTCCAGGCAGGCTCGGCCTTCCCGCTGATCGAAGCCACGCCGGTGTGGAAGATGCTGCTGGTGATGCTGGTGGGCTGGACGCTGCTGCCGCTGCCGCCGTCGATGGACATCCGCGGCTGGAGCGAGATGCATCCGCTCGACGGCCCGGCGTGGTCGCTATTCTTCGAATACATCGCGAACATCCTGTACGCGATCGGCCTGCGCAAGCTGTCGAACCGCTGGCTGGGCGTGCTGGTGGCGCTGGCCGCCGCGTTCCTCGTGCAGCTCGCCGTGTTCGGCAAGCGCGGCGACGTGATCGGCGGCTGGGCCATCGACCCGGAACAACTGCACATCGGCTTCGCCCGCCTGCTGTTCCCCTTCCTTGCCGGCATGCTGCTGATGCGCCTGGGCAAGCGCATCCGGATCAAGCATGCGTTCGCCGTGTGCAGCCTGCTGCTGGTCGTGGCGCTGGCGCTACCCCGCTTCGGCGGCGCCGACCGCCCGTGGCTGAACGGCCTGTACGAGTCGCTATGTGTCATCGCGGTGTTCCCGCTCATCGTCGCCATCGGCGCCGGCGCAACGCGGGTCGACGGCCTGTCCACCCGCATCGCCGGATTCTTCGGCGAACTCTCCTACCCGCTCTACATCACGCACTACGGCCTGATCTACGTCTACACCGAATGGGTGGGCGCACACCAGGCGCTGCCCTTCGCCACCCGGTGCGCGGCGGGCGCCGCGGTCTTCGTCGCGAGCATCGCCATCGCGTATGCGTGCCTGAAGCTTTACGACTTGCCGGCGCGGAAGTGGTTGGCGGAGAAGCTTTTGAGGCGCGCAGCCGGATGATTCCAGCTCACTCCCCGCGCAGCCACTTCGCCGCATCCACCGCGTAGTAGCTGAGGATCGCGTCCGCGCCCGCGCGCTTGAACGCGGTGAGCGTCTCCAGCACCACGGCTTTCTCGTCCAGCCAGCCGTTCTGCGTGGCGGCCTTGAGCATCGCGTACTCGCCCGAGACCTGGTAGACGAAGGTGGGCATGCCGAACGCGTCCTTCACCCGGCGCAGCACGTCGAGGTAGGGCAGACCGGGCTTCACCATCACCATGTCGGCGCCCTCGGCGATGTCGAGCTCCACCTCGCGCAGCGCCTCGTCGCTGTTGGCGACGTCCATCTGGTAGGTGTGCTTGTTGCCCTTGCCGAGGTTGGCGGACGAGCCCACCGCGTCGCGGAACGGGCCGTAGAAGCTCGACGCGTATTTCGCCGAGTAGGCGAGGATGCGCGTGTGGATGTGCCCGGCTTCCTCCAGCGCCTCGCGGATCGCGCCGATGCGGCCGTCCATCATGTCCGAGGGCGCCACCACGTCCATGCCGGCGTCGGCCTGGGCCAGCGCCATCTTCACCAGCGCCTCGACGGTGGGCTCGTTCATCACGTAGCCGCTTTCGTCGACCAGGCCGTCCTGGCCGTGCGTGGTGTAGGGGTCGAGCGCCACGTCGCCGATCAGGCCCAGTTCGGGGTACTTCGATTTCAGCGCACGCGTGGCGCGGTGCATCAGGTTGTCGGGATTCCACGCCTCGCGCGCGTCCTCGCTCTTCACGCCCTGCCCCGGCGACGGGAACAGCGCCAGCGCGGGAATGCCGAGGCGCACGCACTCGCCGGCGAGCTTCACCAGCTCGTCGATGGAGAGCCGTTCCACGCCCGGCATCGACGGCACGGCCTCGCGCCGGCCTTCGCCATCGATCACGAAGGCGACCATGACGAGGTCGCTGGGCAGCAGGCTGTGCTCGCGCATCAGTGCGCGGGAGAAGGCGTCGTGGCGCATGCGGCGCAGGCGGATGGCGGGAAAACTCATGGGGCGGTCTCGCGGAGGAATCCGTGCATTTTAGCGCCGCGCCACGCAGCCACGACCGCCGCGGACGCTTTGCCGCAGCCGCGCCGCACGAAGCGCCAACATCTGGCCCACGCCCTGCATACACGATTCGGCGCAGGCTCGCGTCGACCATCACGGGAGGCACCCTCATGAACACTTCCGCGCACCGCGTTGCCCATGCCAGCCACCCCTTTCCCGCCGGGACGCGTTACCTCGGCCCGCACAGCAGCCACACACCGCTCGGGGTCACCGTGGTGTTGCGGCGCATGGGGCAGGCGCCGGTGCCGGCCGCATGGCCGCGGTCGCCGCGCTGGCCACGCGGCGAGTTCGGCGCGCATTGCGGCGCCGACCCCGCCGACATTGAGCGCGTGCGCAGCCACGCCCGCACGCACGGCCTCGTGGAAACCGGCTGCGATTCGCACCGGCGCGTGCTGCACTTCAAGGGCTCGGTGGACGCGCTGCAACACGCGTTCGGCGTGCAACTGGGGCGCTACCGGATGCCCGGTACGCGCCGCTATGTCGTTGGCCACACGCAGGCGCCCGTGCTGCCGCCCGGACTGGCTCCCTCGGTGATCGCCGTGCTTGGCCTGGACCGCCGCCCGGTGGCGAAGCCGCACTTCCGCAAGGCGCTGGCGACGCCGAACCAGACCTACACGCCGCCCCAGATGGGGCAGCTCTACAACTTCCCCGCGAGCACGGACGGCAGCGGCCAGTGCGTGGCCCTGATCGAGCTGGGCGGCGGCTTCCGCAAGACCGACCTCGCCAGCTACTTCGCCGCACTGGGCATCGCCACACCCACAGTGACCGCCGTGTCGGTGGCCGGCGGCAAGAACCGCCCCGGCGGCGCGGCCGACGCCGAGGTGATGCTGGACATCGAAATGGTGGGCGCGCTGGCGCCGGGCGCGACGATCGCGGTGTACTTCGCGCCGAACACCGACCAGGGTTTCTACGAGGCGATCTCGCAGGCAGCGCACGACGCCACGCACAAGCCGTCCATCATCTCGATCAGCTGGGGTGGCCCGGAGGACAGCTGGAGCGCGTCCTCGCTCGCCGCGATGCAGAGCGCGCTGGAGGACGCCGCCGCGCTCGGCGTCACGGTGACCGCCGCCGCGGGCGACAGCGGTTCCGGCGACGGCGAGAGCGACGGCCAGCCGCACGTGGATTTCCCCGCTTCCAGTCCGTACACGCTGGCCTGCGGCGGCACCACGCTGACCGCCAGCGCCAGCGCGATCACCGGCGAAACGGTGTGGAACGAGACCGCCGGCAACGAGGGCGCCACCGGCGGCGGCGTCAGCGTGGACTACGCGCTGCCCGCATGGCAGCAGGGCGCCGGCGTGCCGCAGGCGCCGAACGGCTACGCGGGCCGCGGCGTGCCCGACGTGGCGGGCGACGCCGATCCACTCACCGGCTACCAGGTGCGCGTGGACGGCCAGGACGAGGTGATCGGGGGCACCAGTGCGGTAGCGCCGCTGTGGGCCGCGCTGCTGGCGCGCTGCAACCAGTCGCTGGGCCGCGCGGTGGGTGACGTACATGCTGCGCTGTACCAGGGCGGCGGCACGGCCTTCCACGACATCACCCAGGGCAACAACGGCAGCTACACCGCCGGCCCGGGCTGGGACGCCTGCACCGGGCTGGGCAGTCCGGACGGCCAGGCGCTGCTGGCCGCACTGGCGGCACAGAACCCGCCCGCCGCGGGGGCGCCGCCCGCCGGACCGGGCAAGCACCACCACAAGCACGGGCATGCCTGAGCGCGTTCCGAACCGCCCCGTAGCCCGCGTTGTCCTGGCGCGGGCCACGGGGGGATCTGGACGGATTCCAAGCCCCATTCGCGCACCATACGTATGCACACAGTAGACGCGCACCGGCCTGACAAGGCAGGCTTGTCCTTTGTGCACCGCCGCAGGCTGTCCCCCGATGCCCCACGCAACCCCCTCCACCCTGCTTGCCGACCTGGGCGGCACCAACGTGCGCTTCGCGCTCGCCGGCACCGACACCACCACGCCGCTGGTCATGGACAGCATCCGGCGCTACCGGGTGAAGGATTTTCCCTCGCTGGCCGATGCCGCGCGGCGCTACTTCGCCGACACCGGCTGCCACCCCGCGCAGGCGGTGATCGCCGCGGCGGGGCGCATCGCCGGCGGCGAGACGGTGAAGGTCACCAACAATCCCTGGGCGATCGTGGCGCATGCGCTGCAGGCCGAACTGGGCATGCAGTCGGTGCGGCTGGTCAACGATTTCGCCGCGCAGAGCATGGCGGTGCCGCTGCTGGCCGCCGACGCGCTGGCGCCGGTGGGCACGCTGGGTGCGCCGGCGCTGGGCCAGCCGCAGCCGCAGACCTTCGTGGTGATGGGGCCGGGCACCGGCCTCGGCGTGGCCGGCCTGCTGTGGCGCGACGAGCAGTGGATCGTGCTGGAAAGCGAGGGCGGCCACGCCGGCTTCGCCGCGCACACCGCCGAGGACGTGGAGATCCTGCACCGGCTCAACGCGCGCTTCGGCCGCGTCTCCAACGAGCGCATGATCTGCGGCAACGGCCTGGTGAACCTCTACCTCGCGCTGGCCGACATCGCCGGCCAGCCGGCCGAGGAGTACACGCCCGAGGACATCACCGCGCACGCCGAAGACGGCAGCGACCCGCTGTGCGTCCGCACGGTGGAGACGCTGGCCGGCATCTTCGGCAGCGTGGCCGGCGACCTGGTGCTGAGCCTGGGCGGCTGGGACGGCGTCTACCTCACCGGCGGCGTGCTGCCGTTCCTGCTGCCGTGGCTGCACCGCGGCGGCTTCCGCGAACGCTTCGAGGCCAAGGGTCGCTTCCGCGAGACGATGGAGCGCGTGCCCACGCTGGCGATCGTGCATCCGGAACCCGGCCTGCTCGGCGCGGCGGCGATCGCGCTGCGCGCCGCGGGCCAGCGCCTGGCTTGATCTTTGCGATCATCCCTGATCGCGAAGATCAAACGGGCGGCCATCCCTGGCCGCACTTTTCAGAAACGCTCGCCTGCGATCGCAAACTTCCCCGCTCCACTCCACGCACGGACCTGCCATGCCACGCCGCGACAGCGCCTTCCTGTTCGACCTCGACGGCACCCTCGTCGACAGCGTCTACCAGCATGTGCTGGCGTGGAAGGAGGCGCTGGACAGCGAAGGCATCGACCTCTCGGTGTGGCGCATCCACCGCCGCATCGGCATGAGTGGCGGCCTGTTCACCCGCATGCTGCTGCGCGAGACCGGGCAGGCGATCAGCGAGGAACGCCGCGCCCGCCTGTACGACGCCCACGCGGAAGCATTCAACCGCCAGCATGCCCAGGGCGCGGTGAAGCCGCTGCCCGGCGCCCGCGAGCTGCTGGCCTACCTCAGCGCCGAGGAAATCCCCTGGGCGATCGCCACCAGCGGCCAGCTGCGCACCGCGATCCACAACCTCGAAGCGCTGGGTGTCGATCCCTCGAAGGTACCGGTGGTGACCCGCGACCAGGTGCGCCACGCCAAGCCCGACCCCGACCTGTTCCTCGCCGCCGCCGAACGGCTGGGCGTGGACATCACCCGCGCCATGGTGGTGGGCGACAGCGTGTGGGACATGCTTGCCGCGCAGCGCGCCCGCGCGCTGGGCATCGGCCTGCTCTCGGGCGGCTACGGCGAGGACGAACTCGCTCGTGCCGGCGCGCTGCGCGTGTATGAGGATCCGGCCGACATGCTGAAGCGCATCGACGAGGTGGCGGCGCGCGCCTAAGTCGACGCTAAGATCCTTGGGCAAGCTTGGCAAGGCCGGTCAACGACATGCGTGATACAGCGACTGGTTCGCCGATCCAGTCGCGGCATATGCACCTGCATGCAAGGAGGAGTTGCCATGAAGCAGCCTTGGATTCGTCTGCGCACTATCCCGTCCGCCATCGCGATAGCCGCCTGTTTGCTCGCCACGCCGCCGGCCATCGCTGCCTCGCCATCGACGGCAGCCCCGTCGATGGGAAAAAAGATCTACTACTGCCACGAAGGCCTCGAACAATTCATGCCGGGCGATTACTACGCCTGCCGGGCGAAGTACTACTTCCAGCGCGGCCACTACCGCCTGGGGCTCGCGGACCTCGAGGAGTCCGCTCACTGGGCCAACAAGAACGCGCAGTACACGCTGGGCGTGCTCTATTCCAACGGTGACGTACCCGGCATTCCGCAAAACCGCCCGTTGGGCCTGGCCTGGCTGGCTCTGTCGATCGAACGAAAGAACCAGCCGACCTACCGGCAGGCCTATGAACACGCCTACCTGCACAGCTCGCCGGCGGATGTCGCCGAAGCGAACCGGCTCTACAAGCAGTTGCGCACGGTATACGGCGACCAGGTAGCCGGCGCTCGCGCCGTCCACCGTTTCAACCGGGAGATGTGGCCGTTCGAGGTGGCAGCCCACGAGGGCGGTATCCAGTACGTCTCGGATTTCACCGATTACCCGGAGCCGGCGACGCACGTGGTGCAGGCGTTGTACCAGCGTGCCAGCAAGGATTTCGACGGACTGCAGGGCCATGTGACCGTGGGCGCCCTACAGTTGCTCGGTGACGCTCCGGCTTCGTCCTCATCCACCGCGACACACTGAACCAGCGCACCAATCGGTTGGTGCGATACGACGATTCGGCTTGTCGACGCCGTACTAGCCCGGCGCCAGCAGCGCGTCCAAGTCCTCCTGGTCGAAGCTGAGCTTCTCGCGGCTGCCGCCGCCTTCGAGCACGGCTTCGGCGAGTTCGGCCTTGCGCGCCTTCAGTTCCTCGATGCGTTCCTCCACCGTGCCGGCGGTGATCAGGCGGAACACGAACACCGGTTTGTCCTGGCCGATGCGATGGGCGCGGTCGCTGGCCTGCGCCTCGGCGGCGGGGTTCCACCACGGGTCGTAGTGGATCACGGTGTCGGCGGCGGTGAGGTTGAGGCCCACGCCGCCGGCCTTCAGCGAGAGCAGGAACAGCGGCACTTCGCCGTTCTGGAACTGCTGCACCGGGGTGGCGCGGTCGCGCGTTTCGCCGGTGAGGGTGACGTAGGGGATGCGGCGGCGGTCCAGCTCGTGCGCGATCAGCTTGAGCATGCCGGTGAACTGTGAGAACAGCAGCACCTTGCGGCCCTCGTCGAGCAGCGGCACCAGCATGTCCATCAGCAGCTCGAACTTGGCCGAACCGTGCACGCCGCGCGCGGCCTCCAGCTTCACCAGGCGCGGATCGCAGCAGACCTGGCGCAGCTTGAGCAACGCGTCCAGCACCACGATGCCGGAGTGCTGGATGCCGCGCTGGGCGATCACCTCGCGCAGCTCCTCGGCCAGCGACAGGCGCAGGCCTTCGTACAGCTCGCGCTGCCGGCCTTCCAGCACCACGCGGCGGGTGATCTCGGTCTTCGGCGGCAGCTCCGACGCGACCTGGGCCTTGGTACGGCGGAGGATGAAGGGCGCGAGCCGGCGATTGAGCCGGGCCAGGCATTCCTCGTCGCGCTGCTTCTCGATCGGCACGCGGTAGTAGCGGCGGAACGCGTTCTCGTCGCCGAGCAGGCCGGGCACGGCGAGGTCCACCTGCGACCACAGTTCGCCGAGATGGTTTTCCAGCGGCGTGCCGGTGAGGCAGACGTGGCGGCGCGTGCGCAGGCTGAGCAGGGCGCGGCGCGCCTGGGTGCGCGGGTTCTTCACCTGCTGCGCCTCGTCCAGCACGGCGAGCGCGAACGGCTGCTTGCGCAGCGGCACCACGTCGCGCGGCAGCAGCGCGTAGCTGGTCAGCACGATGTCCTGCGCACCCAGCTGGGCGTGAGCATCGGCGCGCTGCGGGCCGTGCAGGGTGAGCACCTTGAGCGCGGGCGCGAAGCGGGCGATCTCGGCTTGCCAGTTCGGGATCAGGCTGGTGGGCACCACCACCAGCGCGGGCTGGTTGAGTGCGCCGCGTTCCTTCAGCGCGAGCAGGTGGGTGATCAGCTGCAGGGTCTTGCCCAGGCCCATGTCGTCGGCGAGCACGCCGCCCACGCCGGCCTCGGCCAGCGCGTTCAACCAGCGCAGGCCTTCGCGCTGGTAGGGGCGCAGCTCCACCGTGAGTCCGGCGGGCACCGCGTCGCTGGCACGCTCGGCGGCATCGCGCAGGCGCGCGGTGAAGCCGCGCAGCACCTCGGGTGCCTCCAGCGCGCCGTCGCTCGGCAGCGCCTCGACCAGTTCCTCCAGCCGCCCCGCCTGCACGCGCGGCAGGTGGAGCTTCGTGCGCGGCTTCTCCAGGTATTCGGCCAGCGGCGCCAGCAGGGCACGCAGCACCTTGAGCCGCACCGGCACGCGGCGGCGCTCGTCCACCGGCGCGTACCACACCGCATCCTCCGGCTCGTTCGGTGCAGGGCTGAGGTTCAACTGGTGCTCGGCCAGCGCCTGCGCCACCGCGGGCAGCAGGTTGTGGCGCTTGCCTTCCAGTTCGATGCCGATCTCCAGGTCGAAGGCGTGGTCGTCGGCATCCTCGGCGGCCTGGCCGTACCAGCGCACCGGCCCTTCCAGCACCTCGAACGGGAAGCTGGGCGCGTACTCCAGCACGAAGCCTTCCGCTTCGAGCTTCGGCCGCAGCGCCATCCAGCGCGCCGGCGTATTCACCTCCAGCGCGCCGGCGTGGCCGGTGCCGGGGAACAGCCAAGCGTCGTCGGGCAAGGTGTCGGCCATGTCCCAGGGCAGGCCCTCGGTGTCCACCGCGGGCGTGAGGCCGGTGCGTTCGAGCTGCTCCATGGTGGCAAGCTCTTCCGCGCGGCGTCGCACGATCTCCATCAGTTGGCCGTTGCGCACGCGGCGCACCAGCGGTTCGCCGCCGCGGCCGGGCAGGCGTTCGCCCGCGTAATCGAACGAGAGCCGCGCCCAGGCCAGCGGCGACGTGCCGGCGGCGAGGCGCGCGTGGCGGGTCAGCGCGTGCATGGTCAGCACCGGCTTCGGCGTCAGCTCGGCGCGCTGCAGTTCAGCGAACACCTGCGGCGGCGGGATGCGCGCGGCCAGGCGGCTGGTGGGCAGCATCTCGGCGAGGCGGCGGCCGTATTCGTGCTTCAGCACCGGCAGGTCCATCCATGCCGTTTCCTCGGGCGCGGCCTCCAGATGGCCGAGCGTGGTGTGCTCGGCGTCGAGGTACCACAGGCCGTCGATGCGCAGCAGGCGCTGGCTGTGCGGCAGATTCGGCAGCAGGCGCTGGCTGCCGTCCGTCTCCAGCTGCCAGTGCCAGTTGAGCGGGTGCGCCTTGCCGCGCGACAGCCGCAGGCCGGCGAGGCCGCCGAGGAAACATGGCGCCGTATCCAGCAATTCGATCAGCAGGCTGTCGCCGACGTGGCCGCCCAGCCGCGCGTAGCTGCGCCCCTTGCGCTGGGTCTGCGGCAGGCCGAGCACGGCGGCGGCGAGGCGCTGCTCGTGCGGCGGCAGCGGTGCCTGCACCAGGTGCCGACTGTCCAGCGGCACCGGCCGCGCGTAGCGGCCGTGTTCGGCCACGGCGAGCAGCACCGGCGCCACTTCGAGGTGCGCCCAGGCGGCGCCCTCCTCCGGCATCACTTCCAGGAAGAAGCCCAGCACCACCGGCTCGTCGCCGCCCGGCGCCTTGGGCAGGTCCAGCAGGCGCTGCCAAGTGGGCGGCAGGCGTTCGTCGCGGCCGCCGGGTGGCGTGGCGTGCTGTTTCCCGTCCGGCTGCTGCATGCGCATGCACCCCGTGGCGACGACCAAAACGCCGAGCTTAGCAGGCGGATCGTGTGTGTAGGAGCGGCTTCAGCCGCGACTTGCAACACCTGATCGCGGCTGAAGCCGCTCCTACGGCGGTTGTTGCTCAGGCGTTGCCGAACAAGCCGTGCGGGTATTCCGGCTTCTGCTCGCGCGCCATCAGCGCTTTGAGCCCTTCGGCCGGGGTGACTTCGCCGTGCAGCACGGCGCGCACGCCAGCGCTGATCGGCAGATCCAGCGCGTGCTGATCGGCCAGCCGGGCCACCTCGTCGGCGGCGAGCACGCTTTCCACCACCTGGCCGATCTGGCGCACCGCCTCGTCGATCGCCACGCCCTTGCCCAGTGCGAGGCCGAGACGACGGTTGCGCGAGAGGTCGCCGGTGCAGGTGAGCACCAGGTCGCCAAGGCCGGACAGGCCGATCAGCGTTTCCGGGCGCGCGCCCAGCGCCACGCCGAGGCGCAGCATCTCGTTCATGCCGCGGGTAATCAGGCCGGCACGGGCGTTGAGGCCCAGGTCCATGCCATCGGCGATGCCGGTGGCCACCGCCAGCACGTTCTTCATCGCGCCGCCGAGTTCGGCGCCCAGCATGTCGCCGCCGGTGTAGGCACGCAGGTTGGGCGCGTGCAGCAGGTGGGCGACGCGCTGCGCGCAGGCGGCGTCTTCCGAATGCACGGTGACCGCACTGGGCAGGCCGGCCGCCACCTCCTTGGCGAACGAGGGTCCGGTGATCACGGCCGCCGGGCTGTCCGGCAGGCGCCGCGCCACCAGTTCATGCAGGAAGCGGCCGGTGCCCGGCTCGAAGCCCTTGGTGGCCCAGGCCAGCGTGGCGCCATCGGCCAGCAACGGCGCGACGTCCTCCAGCATCGCCGCGAAGGCATGGCTGGGCACCACCAGCAGCACGACGCCGGCGCCGCGCACGGCGGCAGCCAGGTCCGGTTCGTAGACCAGCGCTGCCGGCAACTCGATGCCCGGCAGGTAGCGCTGGTTGCAGCGCGCCGCGGCCATCGCCGCCAGCGCGGCCGGATCGCGGCCCCACAACCGGGTCGGCACGCCGTTGCGCGCGGTCAAGGCGGCCAGCGCGGTACCCCAGGAACCGGCACCGAGTACCGCCAGGGTCGGATGCTGCGTCATGCGCGCGCTCAGCTGTTGAGCTGGACCGGTGCGTCCCCGCCGCCGGTCGTGCGGCGCATCTGTTCGGCGTACAGGGCGTCGAAGTTGATCGGCTGCAGCAGGAACGGCGGGAAGCCGCCTTCGAGCACCATCGAGGAGATCACCTGGCGTGCGTACGGGAACAGCAGGTTCGGGCAGTAGCTGCCGATCACTCCGGCGCGGTCCTCGTCGGCGAAGCCGGAGATGCCGAACAGGCCGGCCTGCTCCACCTCGGCGAGGTAGGCGGTGCGCTCGCCCAGCGTGCAGGTGAGGGTGACGCTGAGCACCACCTCGTACAGGTCATTGCCCAGGTCCATGGCCTTGTGGCCCAGGTTCAACTGCACCTGCGGCGCGGTCTGGTCGCTCTCGCCGGAGAACTCCTGGAAGATCTGCGGCGCGCCCGGCACCTCGAAGGACACGTCTTTCACGTAGATCTTCTGCAGCACCAGCTGCGGCGGGTTGCCCTGCGCGCTGGCCTGGCCGTTGGCGATGACTTCTGCCATGGGAATCCCTCTATCGGTCTGGCGTCAAAAGAGGTGGATTGTTTCATACCTGCCGGCCCCGTGCATACGCGACCGGGCGTCGGCCGGCCGGCGGGATTGCGCACAAGCCTGTTTCTGCAGGATAATGCACGGCTCGTCACTGCCGACCCGACCCGTTCGGGGCTCCCGCCATGCGATGCGGGCCTCGCGGCAAGACCAGCGCAACACCTCCAGCATCGCGTGGCGCGCAGCGTCGCTGGGCCGCCATCGCCCTGGCCAACGGGCGGTCAACAGAACATTACGGAGCTCATCATGGCCCGCATTTGCCAAGTCACCGGAAAGGGTGTGCAGACCGGCAACAACGTCTCGCACGCCAACAACAAGACCCGTCGCCGCTGGTTGCCGAACCTGCACGAGCGCCGCTTCTGGGTCGCCAGCGAGAACCGCTGGGTCAAGCTGCGCGTTTCCAACCACGCGCTGCGCACCATCGACAAGAAGGGCATCGAGGCCGTGATCGCCGAGCTGCGTGCCCGCGGCGAGAAGGTCTGAGGAGACAATCATGGCCAACAGCAAGCAAGACAAGATCCGCCTGATTTCCTCGGCCGGTACCGGCCACTTCTACACCACGCAGAAGAACAAGAAGAACACGCCGGAAAAGTTCGAGTTCAAGAAGTACGATCCGGTCGTGCGCAAGCACGTGATCTACAAGGAAGGCAAGATCAAGTGAGCAATGATCCAAGCGCCCTGCGCTTGGAGAATCGTTGCTCACCCCGGCGCAGGCCGGGGTCCAGTGCCTTTGAAGAAACCCGCCGCAAGGCGGGTTTTTTCTTGCCCGCGACTGACGGGCTCCCCGTACACCCCAACGACTCAGCAGCGTTATCGTTGGTATCCGGGCGACCCGCCCCTCGCCGGAGGAAACCACCATGAACCGCCGGATTGCCCCATTTGTCCTGCTCGCCGCACTGTTCGCCGTCCCGGCACTGGCCGGAACGCCAGCGACTGCCGCGGCCACCGCACCCACCAACGTCACCGTCACCTACGACCACCCGGAGCAATTCACCGAGACCCGCAAGGTACGCTCACTGGCGCCCCAGCTTGCCGACCGCGATTACCTGAAGGTGCTGAAGGTTTACATGGAGAATCGCGCCGGCAAGATGCTGCCGCCGGGTGACCATCTCGACATCGTGGTGACCGACATCGACCGCGCCGGCAACTTCGAACCCTGGCGCCGCGGCACGCTGCGCGAGGTGCGCATCATCAAGGACATCTACCCGCCGCGCATCGACCTGCACTTCCGTCTGCTCCATGCGGATGGCAAGACGATCCGCGAGGGCACGCGCAAGCTGCGCGACCCGGGTTTCATGGCCGACAGCAGCAACACCTCGGGCAGCGACAACCTGCGCTACGAAAAGGCGCTGATCGACCGCTGGCTGCGCAAGGGGCCGGATCAGCTCTAGCCCGAACGACGCTCAAACAGAAAGGCCCGCCATCGAGGCGGGCCTAATCATTTGCGGCACGGTCGCGCGGATCAGGCCGCGACCGCGTAACCCTTGAGCCGGGCTGCGAAATCCTGCAGCGCGCGGATGCCGCTCTGCTCGGCCTCGACGATCCACTGCTGCAGGCCCTTCAGCGCCTGCTCGGCGCCGCGCTGCTCCATCAAGGCGGCAAGGCGGGTGCGGAAATCGCACACGGTCTTCAGGGTCGGGCGCTTGGCCAGCACGGCCTGCAGCTTGCTGCTGCCGTCGCTGTCCAGCCAGCGGCCGCCGTCGGCCAGTGCGAGGCGCACGCGACGCGGCACCGACTTGAGGCTCTCGCCGGCATGGGCCGCCTCGTCGCGCAGGGTAGGCACGATCACGTTGCGGTAGTAGTCGGTCATCGCCTGGAAGCGATGGGTGAGCACGGCCTTCAGCGTCTCGGCGTCGGGCAGCGGCACGTTCGGGCGCACGTCCAGCGTGGGCGCCACGCGCAGCACCTTGGCCAGGCCCACGGCGCGGAAGGCGCAGATCGCCGCCCAGCCGATGTCGAACTCCCACTTGCGCAGCGCGAACTTCGCCGAGCTGGGGAAGGCGTGGTGGTTGTTGTGCAGCTCTTCGCCGCCGATCCAGAAACCCCACGGCAGCAGGTTGCGCGAGGTGTCGGCGCTCTCGAAATTGCGGTAGCCGGCCCAGTGGCCGACGCCGTTGACGAAGCCGGCGGCCCAGAACGGGATCCAGATCATCTGCACGGCCCAGATCGCCGCGCCGATCACGCCGAACAGCGCGAGGTTGATCAGCAGCATCAGCGACGGACCCCAGTACGGGTGCGCGCCGTAGAGCTTGTGCTCGACCCAGTCGTCCGGCGTGCCGCGACCATACTGCTGCATGTCTTCCTTGGAATGGCAGGCGTCGCGGTACAGCGACACGCCGTCCCAGAACACCTTCTTGATGCCGTAGATCACCGGGCTGTGCGGATCTTCCTCGGTCTCCACCTTGGCGTGGTGCTTGCGGTGCACCGCCACCCACTCTTTGGTGACCATGCCGGTGCTGATCCAGCCCCAGAAGCGGAAGAAGTGCGCCAGCGCCGGATGGAAGTCCACGCCGCGATGGGTCTGGCTGCGGTGCAGGTACAGCGTCACCGTGAAGATGGTGAGCTGGGTCGCCACCAGCAGGTAGACCAGCATGCCCACCCAGCCGGCGTGGGTGAGGCCGTTGGACAGGAAATTCAGCACGGTATCGAGCATCGGATCGGGACTCGGAACGGGTTCGTGTTGCAGTCTAGGTGAGGGCTTGCCGTACTCGCCAGCATGTTGGCAGGCGATTCGACGATGGTATGACGCGGGCACTTGGGCTTTCGTTAAGCGCCAACCGTGAACGCCGATGGTTGTGTGAAGATGGGGCCGCATCGACAATCGCGCAATGACCGCCGTCCATGCCTCCGCGCCACCCGTACTGCAGCTCGATCGCCTCGCCCGCCGCCGCGCCGGGCGCACGGCCGTTCAGGATCTGAGCCTGGCGCTGCCGCCCGGCCAGGTGCTGGGCCTGCTGGGCGTCAACGGTGCAGGCAAGTCCACCACGCTGGCCATGATCGCCGGCGCCTTGCGGCCGGACAGCGGCGCGATCCGCCTGAACGGCGAGGATTTCCTGGAACGCCCCGAGCTGGCGCGTCGCCTGATCGGCTGGCTGCCCGAGCGGGCGCCGGTGTGGCCGGAGCTCACCGTGACCGAGCATCTGGACGCCCACGGTCGCCTGCGCGGCCTTGCCGCCACGGCGTTGCGCGCGGCCCGTGACGCGACGCTGGCGCGGCTGGAACTGCAGCCGCTGGCGCGGCGGCTGGCGGGCACGTTGTCGCAGGGCCAGCGCCAGCGCCTCGGCCTCGCCTGCGCGCTGCTGCACCGCCCCGCCCTGCTGGTGCTGGACGAACCGGCCAACGCGCTCGATCCGGTGCAGGTCACCGTGCTGCGTGCGCTGATCCGCGAACAGGCCGCCGCGGGCACCGCGGTGATCCTGTCCACCCACGTGCTGGTCGAGGTCACCGCTGTGTGCGACCGCGTGGCGATCCTGCACGAAGGCCGCCTGCGCCACGACGGCCCGGTGCGCGCCGACGACCACGCCGCGCTGGAGCGCCGCTTCTTCGAGATCGCCATGCAGGGCGCCACCCCGGCGGCGCACGCCGCATGAGTTTCCTCGCCATGTTCCGTCTCGAACTGCGCCGCCTGCGCGTGCAGCCGCTGGCCTGGGTGCTGCTGGCGCTGAGCCTGGCCTGGCTGGGCTGGTGCTTCACCCGCCTGCTGGGCGACTTCCTCGCCGGCGAGATCCAGCGCGCCGCGCTGCCGGACGGTCCCGGCTACGTGGACCTGGTGGCCGTGCCGCTGCTGGGCCAGCTCGCGCAGCTCGCCTTCCTGGTGGTGCCGCTGCTCGCCATGTCCACGCTGGCCGGCGAACGCCGCAACGGCACGCTGCCGCTGCTGTTCGCCGCGGGCCTGCCTGCTTCGCGCATCGTGCTGGGCAAGTACGCCGTGCTGCTGCTGTGGCTGCTGGCATGGCTGCTGCTGACCCTGGCGATGCCGTTGTCGCTGGCGCACGCCACCACGCCGGACTGGGGCAAGCTCGCCGCCGCCACGCTGGGCATCGCCCTGATGCTGGCCGCGCTGGCCGCGCTGGCCGTGGCCGCTTCCACCTTCACCGCGCATCCGGCGATCGCCGCCGCGGTGGCGCTGCTGCTCGGCCTGGCGTTGTGGACGGTGAACCTCGGCGCACAGATGGCCGGCATCGACGACGGCGCGATCAACTGGCTGGCGATGAGCACGCACGAGCAGAACCTGCTGCGCGGACTGGTCTCCACCGCCGACATCCTGTGGTTCGTGCTGCTGATCGTGGTCTGCCTTGCGCTGGCCACGCGCCGGCTCGCGGCCGACAAGGAGCGCGGCTGACATGAAATGGTCTGGACATCTGGACGGCTGGCTGTTCACCCTGCTGCTGTTCGTCGGCGCCGGCGCGATCGGTTACCTCGGCACGCGCTACGCCCATGTGGCCGACTGGACCGCGAACGGACGCGTGAGCCTGTCGCCGCAGAGCCGCGCGGTGCTGTCGAAGCTGGACGGCCCGGTGGAAATCGTCAGCTACGCGAGCCCGCAGGGCGATCTGCGTGCACAGGTCGCCGGCTTCCTGCAGCGCTATCGGCAGGCCAAGCCCGACCTCGCGCTGCGCTTCGTCGATCCGCAGCAGGATCCGGCACGGATGCGCGAACTGGGCATCGCCGTGGACGGCGAGCTGATCCTGCACTACCGCGGTCACGAGCAGCGGCTGACCGAACTTTCCGAAGCCAGCGTGACCAACGCGCTGGAGCGGCTGATCCGCGGCAACGACCGCATCGTCGCCTTCGTCACCGGCGACGGCGAGCGCCTGCCCGGCGGCCAGGGCAAGCCCGACATGGGCACGCTGATGGGCCAGCTCGCGCAGAGCGGCCTGCGCGCGGTGCCGCTGAGCTTCGCGCAGGCGGCCGCCGTGCCGCAGGGCACCGACCTGGTGGTGCTGGCCAGCCCCACCGTGGCGCTGCCCGCGGGCGCGGTGCAGGCGTTGGTCGCCTACGTGCAGGACGGCGGCAACCTGCTGTGGCTGCGCGACCCGGCGGACGGCGACCTCGGCCTTGATCCGCTGGCCAAGGCGCTGGGCGTCCAAGTGCTGCCCGGCGTGCTGGTGGACGGCAGCGGCGCGGCGCTCGGCCTGGCCGATCCGCGCCTGCTGGCGGTGGCGCAGTACCCGCCCAACCCGATCACCCGCGGCTTCCAGCTCGCCACGCGCTTCCCGCAGGTGGCCGCGCTGGCGCGCACCGGCGCGGGTGGCTGGACGGCCACGCCGCTGCTGCGCTCCAGCGCGCAGAGCTGGACCGAGTTCCACGCCATCGACAGCGCGCATCCCTCCGAGATCCGCTACGACGACGCCGCCGGCGAGTTCAAGGGCCCGCTGGACTTCGGCCTCTCGCTGGACCGCCTCTCGCCCAGCCCCGACAAGCGCGAGCAGCGCGCGGTGGTGGTCGGCGACGGCGATTTCCTCTCCAACGCCTACCTCGGCACCGGCGGCAACCGCGCGCTGGGCGAACGCATCTTCAACTGGCTGCTGGGCGACGACGCCCTGGTCGACCTGCCCCGCCAGGGCGTGCCCGACCGCGTGCTGCGCATCGACCAGGCCGAGCTCAACCTCGTCAGCCTCGGCTTCATGCTGGTGTTGCCGCTGCTGCTGCTCGCGATCGGCGGCCTGATCGCCTGGCGCCGCCGCCGCGCATGAAGCGGGCCGCGCGCTCACGCCTGCTGCTCCTGCTCGGCGTCGCCGTGCTGATCGCGCTGGCACTGTGGCAATGGCAGCGCGACGAACGCACCGCGCCGGGCACCCTGCTTGCGCTCGATCCCGCGGCGATCACCGCGGTGACGCTGCAACTCGGCGACGCGCCCGCCGTGCACTACGCGAAACGCGACGGCCATTGGTGGCGCGCCGATGGCCAGCGCGTCGACGACCGCTACCTCGATGGCCTGACCGCTGCCGCTGCCGCCCCGGTGTTGCAATGGCGCGCCGCCGTCGACTTCGACGCCGCGAAGATCGGCCTTGCGCCGCCGCAGACCGTGCTGAGCCTCGACGGCCAGCGCCTCGCCTTCGGCACGATGTCGGCCACCGGCCCGCAGTGCTACGTGCAGGTCGGCGCGCGCGTGGCGCTGGTCTCGCTGCGCTTCATGCCGCAGGCGCCCAAGGCGGAGCACGTCGAGCTGTCCGGGGCGCACTGATGCCCGAACTCCCCGAAGTCGAAACCACCCGCCGCGGCATCGCCCCGCACGTGGTCGGCCGACGCGTGACGGCGGTGGTGCTGCGTCGGCCGGACCTGCGCTGGCCGATTCCGCGCGAGGTTGCCGAGCTGCTGCCCGGCCAGCGCATCGCGGCGGTGGAGCGCCGCGCGAAATACCTGCTGCTGCACACCGAGGTCGGCAGCGCCCTGCTGCACCTGGGCATGAGCGGCATGCTGCGCGTGCTGCCGCCCGACGCACCGCTCGGTCCACACGACCACGTGGACATCGCTTTGGCGCGCGGCGCGCACGAAGGCCCGCGCGTGCTGCGTTTCACCGACCCGCGCCGCTTCGGCTGCCTGCTCTGGCAAGCACCCGGCACCACCCACGAACTGCTGGCGAAGCTCGGCCCGGAGCCGCTCACCGACGCCTTCGATGGCGACCTGCTGTGGCGCGCCTCGCGCGGCCGCAGCGCGGCCGTAAAGGTATTCCTGATGGACAACGCCATCGTGGTCGGCGTGGGCAACATCTACGCCAGCGAGGCGCTGTTCGCCGCCGGCATTGCCCCGCGCCGCGAAGCGGGCAGCGTGTCGCGCGCCCGCTACGCACGGCTCGCCGCCGAGGTGAAGCGCATCCTCGCGCATGCGATCGAACGCGGCGGCACCACGTTGCGCGACTTCCTCGCCCCCGACGGCGCGCCCGGCTATTTCTTCCGCGAGCTGATGGTCTACGGCCGCGCGGGCGAGCCGTGCAAGGTTTGCGGCACGCCGATCCGGCAGGCGGTGCTGGGGCAGCGCTCCACGTTCTGGTGCCCGCACTGCCAACACTGAAGTTGCCTGCGGGAGCGCGGCTCCACGTCGATCGGAGCCAAGGCCATCGCACGCTGGATGTGCTCCCGCGACCCCGCCAGCGTTTCCCTCGGGAAACGGAGTAACCACGGATTGCCGGCTAGCCGGCGCGGCACAGCGCGCCCAACATAGGCGCCATCCCGAACACGTACACGAGTCCGGAACGGCCCCGCCGTTCCGCGGATTCGGCTTTTCTTTTTACGGAGGAATGTCCATGAGCAACGCCGTGATCGAACACCTCAAGAAGCGCCGCACCCAGTACGCGCTGGGCCGCAACGTGAACATGGACAAGGACGCCCTGAACAACCTCATCCAGCAGGCCATCAAGCACACGCCGTCGTCGTTCAATTCGCAGAGCTCGCGCGCCGTGATCCTGTTCGGCGAGCAGAGCGTGAAGTTCTGGGCGCTGGCCAAGGAGGCTCTCGCCAAGGTCGTGCCAGCCGAGGCCTTTGCGCAGACCGCCGCCAAGCTCGACAGCTTCGCCGCCGGCGCAGGCACCGTGCTGTTCTACGAAGACCAGGACGTGGTGAAGGGCTTGCAGGAGAAGTTCGCGCTGTACGCGGACAACTTCCCGGTGTGGTCCGAGCACTCGGCCGGCATGGCGCAGTTCGCGGTGTGGTTGGCGCTGACCGATGCCGGCATCGGCGCCAGCCTGCAGCACTACAACCCGCTGGTGGACGACGCCGCCCGCGCAACCTGGAACGTGCCGGCGTCGTGGAAGCTGCGTGCGCAGATGCCGTTCGGTTCGCACGAAAGCGGCTTCGGCGAGAAGGCCTTCATGGACGACGGCCAGCGCTTCATCGTCGCGGGCTGAGCCGGCACACGCGCGGCATGCGGCGAGGACGGCCGGTTGGCCGCGCTCGCCGCGCTCACTCGTCCGCGTCGGCCTCGGTCAGGTGCCAGTCCCGCGCCAGCCCGGCCGGGGCCGGGCTGGCGCCCAGCCACTTGCCGACCACGGGCTGGCCCTCGCGCAGGACGAACCCGGCGCGACGCCAGCCCGCCATCCGCGCCGCCGGGGCCGCGCATTCCAGCGTGACCGAGGCGCAGCCTTCGCGCCGCGCCGCGCGCACCAGCGCCAGCACCAGCCGGTGGTCGATGCCTTCCACGCCGCGCTCCGACCAGTAGTCGCGCACCTGCAGCACGCGATCCCTGCGCTCGCAGGCGAACCATGCCCGCAGCGCGCCGTCGCGTCGGTCGCCAAGCAGCAGATAACGCACGCTGGCCAGCGGCGACTGGTCGAAACGCCAGCGCGCCAACGCCGCGTCATGCACGCCGAGCAGGCCATCGCCATGCGGCGAGGCCTGCCACAGCGCATCCATCCGGGGGTCGGCCTGCTCCGACCAGGTCGCCGTCACGCTTCGGCCCGGCAGCGCACGCAAGCCATCCAGCAAGATGTGCCACGCATCGAGCGCGTTCCCCAGCAACGCGGCCAGCCAATGCGGCAGGCGCCGCCGCAGATAGTGGGCGTGCTGCAGCACCCGTGCATGGCGCGACAGCTCGCCGAGCACCGCGTAGCCCAGCCGCCGCACCACCGGCAGCGACTTGCGGTTGGGGAAACCGTAGAGCAGGTCGTAGCGCCCCGCCGCCGCGGCGACCAGCGCCTCCTGCAGCATCAGCGCCGGACCCAGCGTGCGGTGGCGCGCGTCCACCGCCATGTCCGCGAGCAGGCCCGCGCGGATCTCGCGTCCCTGCCACAGCATGCGCCGCGCGCCCACGCCGCAGGTGCCGATCACGGCATCGCCGTGGCGGAGCAGCTGCAGGAGGGCCGGCCCGAACGGGCCGCCGAGGTAGAACCCGTCGTACTTGCCCGCGTGCCGCGCGGGATCGCCGAGATTGTCGCGCCAGAACGCCAGCACCTCCGCACGATCGCGCGGCAGCTCGGCCAGCGCGGTCCGGTAGGTGGCGGCTTGATCGCCGTCCGTCACGTCGATGACTCCGGCCCCAGCAGAAGCGGCGCCAGGTGCAGGTAGCGCGTGCTGCTGCGCTTGCGCTCGATGTCGGTGTAGACCGCCGCCGCCGCGGCTTCGGCGATGCCCAGCGCGGTCGCCAGTTCGCCGGCTGGACGCCGATGTTCCAGCGCCCACAGCGCGAGGTCCATCTGCGCCCAGGGCAGCGCGAAGTAGAACTCGTCCTGGCCCTGGGCGAGGCTGTAGGTGTCGGTGGTGGGCGCGGCGGTGGCCACGCAGTCGGGCAGGCCGAGGTGCTTCGCCAGCCCGTAGACCTGGGTCTTGTACAGGTGCGCGATCGGCTTCACGTCGGCCGAGCCGTCGCCGTTCTTCACGAAGAAACCCTGGTCGTATTCCAGCCGGTTGGGCGTGCCGACCACGGCGTAGTTCAGGCGATCGGCGTGGAAGTATTCCAGCGTCTTGCGCAGGCGCTGCTTGTAGCTGGTGGCGGCGACGATCTGCAGGTATTCGGGCAGCGGCAGCGTGCATTCGTGGCGCATGCCTTCGGGCGACTCGGCGATCAGCATGAAGTGATTGATGGCGCCCGCGCTGCCGCCGGCGATGGCGATCTTCATGCGCCAGTCACTGGTGTAGTCGGGCAGCAGCCGGCGCACCGCCTCGTCGCGCGCGGCGTAGCAGCCGATCGCGGCCAGTGCCGGGGCGATGTCGACGGTCTCAGTGCGCACGCCGAGGTGTTCGGCCAGCACGCGGGCGTTGCGCGCACTGGAGGAAGCCGAGTCGCGTTCCGGCAGGATCAGGGTGAACACCTTGTCCGGCCCCAGCGCGCGCACCGCCAGCGCGGCGCACACGGCACTGTCCACGCCGCCGGAGATCGCCACCACCAGGCCGCGCTTGTGCAGCACGCGGGCGGTGGCCTCGCGCAGGCGCGCGGCGATGCGTGCGGTTTCGGCCTCCCAGTCCAGCTCGAAGACCTTGGCGTTCAGTCCATCCATGTGCGTGCTCCTTCGCGTTGACGCTCAGGCACGGCGGGCGAGGATCACCCGCACGTCGCCGCGTGCATCGGCCAGCTGCCGCACCGCATCGTAATGCGGATCGCGCAGCAGCCGTCGTCCCAGTGCCGGCCCCTGGCCCAGCCCGACTTCCAGCGCCAGCCAGCCGCCGGGGCGCAGCAGGCGCGGCGATTCCTCCAGCAGGCGCAGCAGGATGGTCACGCCCAGCGGGCCGCCGTCGAAGGCCAGCCGCGGCTCGTGCTCGGCGATCTCCGGCGCCATCTGTTCCACCTTGCCGCTCAGGATGTAGGGCGGCGCGCAGAGGACGAGATCGATCGTGCCGTCGAACCCGTCGCCGAAGGGCTCCAGCAGGTCGCCGCGGCGCAGCTCCACCCGCTCCAGCCCCAGATGCCGGCGGTTGTGTTCGGCCAGAGCCAGCGCCTCGGCGCTGATGTCGGCGGCGAAGACTGCGGCGTCGGGTACATGGTGGGCGATGGCAAACGCGAGGTTGCCTGAGCCGGTGCAGACGTCGATCACGCGGGCGGCGGGATGCCGCAGCTCCTCAAGCAGCAGTTCGATGCCGGCCTGCGCGAGCTGCTCGGTTTCCACGCGCGGGATCAGCGCCGCGGGCCCGCTCAGCATGTCCAGTCCCATGAAATGGGCGCGCCCGGTGAGATGGGCCAGCGGTTCGCCGGCGAGGCGCCGTTGGATGAATTGCTGCAGCCGGCGCCGACCGACATCGTCGTCCAGCAGGGGCAGCTCGCCCTCGCCGGCCGTCACCACCGAACGCGGCTGGCCGGCGGCGGCATACCAGAGCGCCCGCAAGGCGTTGTCGGGATTTTCGCGCGGCTTGTCCGGCAGTGTCTGCAGGGAGCCGGCAAGGTGGTTGCGCAACGAGCGGTACAACGTGTCCATGGATCTCCTTCAGCCCGGCAGCTGTTCGAGCAAGGCCTTGCGGCTGACCTTGCCGGTGGCGGTGCGCGGCAGTTCCGCGCAGATCACGATCTGTTGCGGCACCATGAAGTTCTCCAGCCGCTTCATGCATTGCGCGCGGATCTGCCCGGGACTCAGCGCCACACCGGGCTGCAGCACCACCCAGGCGCGGATCGCCTGGCCCAGCAGCTCGTCGGGCACGCCCGCCACCGCCGCCTCGTGCACGCCGTCGATCGCGTGCAGCGCGTTCTCCACCTCGACCGGGCTCACCTTCTCGCCGCGGGTCTTGATGATGTCGTCGCTGCGCCCGACGAAGTAGAGGAAGCCTTCGGCGTCCATGCGGAACCAGTCGTGCGTGCACAGCACGCGCTCGCCCGGCAGCGGGCCGGGCCGCAGCATCTGCGCGCTGAGGTCGGGACGGTTCCAGTAGCCCAGCATCACGTGCGGGCCGCGCACGTGCAAAATGCCCGCCTCGCCCGGCGGCACCGGCCCGCCCGCGGGCGAACGCAGGTACACCTCGGTGCCGGGAATCGCCTTGCCCACGGAACCAGGCTTGGCTTCCAGCAACTCGGGTTCGAGGTAGCAAACCCGCTTGCACTCGGTGAGCCCGTACATCTTGTAGATCAGCGCCTGCGGGAAGATCTCGCGCAGCCGCAGCGCCTGCTCGTCGGGCAGTGCGGCGGCAGTGTTCGTCACCCGCGTCACGCCAGGAAAGCACAGCGGCTCGCCGCGATGCGCGGACAGCAGCATCGCGAAGATCGTGGGTACGCCGGGGAACACCGTCACCTCGAACTCGCGCATGCGCGCGAACACCTGCGCGGGGAACGCGAAGGAACGTTCCAGCACCAGGGTGGCGCCCAGTTGCACCGCCATCAGCCACTGGTAAAGACCATAGTCGAAGGCCAGCGGCAGCGCGCACAGGATGTGTTCGTCAGGACCGAGACGCAGGTATTCGATCAGGCTGCCGGCCGCGAACAGCATGGACTGGTGCGTGTGCATCACCCCCTTGGGCTGCCCGGTGGAGCCCGAGGTGTAGATCAGCGCGGCCAGGTCCGGCGCGATGGTGGCGGATGGCGCGGCCAACGGCGCGCCCGTGGCGATCACCGCGTCGAACGCCTCGATGGCATGTCCCTCGGGGAACTTGCCCGAGGCGATCACGCGCAAGGCCGGCCGCGCAGCCAGCAGCGGCAGGAACTCCTGCGCGATATGCCCATCGCTGAGCAGCACGCGCGCACCACTGTCGTCGAGCATGTAGCCGAGCTTGTCCGACTTGGTCAGCGGGTTGACCACCATGAACGCGCCACCGGCCAGCAGCACCGCGAAGATCGCCACCGCGCAAGGCCAGGTGTTGTCCATGTAGATCGCCACGCGATCGCCGCGCTGCACGCCGCGTTGCCGCAGCGCGCCCGCGAGGCGCAGGGCACGGTCGAGCAGCTCGGCATAGCTGTACGCCTGACCCTCGACCACCACCGCCGTGCGCCGCGCGCGAACCGGAGCGGCGCCGTGCTCCAGTAATGCCTCGTGCAGCAGGCGGCGCGGCGCGATCCGGTCTTTCACGCGACGCTCCGCTGGCGCTCGACGAAGCGCACGATGTTGTTCACCGAGTCGAAGTTCTCCGGCAGCATCTCGCTGGCCTTGACCCGGATGCCGAACGCCTCCTCGAGGAACATCACCACTTCCAGCACGCCGGTGGAGTCGATGATGCCGCGATCCAGCAGCGAGGCGTCGTTCGGCAACTCGCTGCCGTCGTCGCTGAACAGCAGGTTCTCCAGGATGTAGTGGCGGACGCGTGCTTCCACGCTCGCGGCTTCAGTCGACATCACGTGCTCCGGTCAGGGTCATGCGGCGGCCCGCCGCAGGAAAAGTTCGTCGATCAGCATGGTCGAGAGGATGCCGACGAAGGCCTGGTTGTCGGCGAAGCCGATCGCGCGCCCGTGCCGGCATTTTTCGAACAGGCGCCCCACCACGGCCGCGTCGAACCAGCCCGCGGCGCGGATGCGTTCGGCGCTCAGCAGGTCGGCCACGTAGTCCAGCGGTTCGCCGTCGACGAAGAAGCTGGACTGGTCAGGCGCGCGGTATGGCTGCTTGGTGCGCGCGAGGATGTCCGCCGGCAGCAGGCCGGCAAGCGCCTTGCGCAGCAGGTATTTCTCGGTCATGCCGCGGATCTTCCAGTGCGCGGGCAGCGCGTTCGCGAACTCGACCACGCGATGGTCGAGGAAGGGAAAGCGCCCCTCGATCGAATGCGCCATCGCGGGACGGTCGCCCTGCGATGGCAGCAGGTAGGCGGCCAACAGGGTCTTGGCCTCCACGTACTGGTCGCGCGCCAACGGGCTCCAGCGTGCGATCGCCGGCGGCAGGCGCTGCTCGTACCAGGCCAGCGGATCCCAGCCGTCGATGCCGGCGCGCAGCTCGGGCGCGAGGAAGCGCAGCGCATGCCGCGAGCTCGTCCAGCGCGGCACGTGCGCGAAGACCGGCCGGTCGATGCCCTCCATGCCGCGGCCGAAGAACGATTGCGCCAGCGCCGCGTGCCGCACCGGCGAGTTTTCCAGATAGCCGTACAAACGGCCGAGCAGGAGCGGTCGGAAACGCGAGTCCGGCTGGCGCGCCCAGAAGCGCCGCACCTTGGCCTCCTTGAACAGGTCGTAGCCGCCGAACACCTCGTCCGCACCTTCGCCGGTGAGCACCACCGTGTAGCCGGCCTGGCGCACCTGTTGCGCCAGCAGCATCAGTGGCACGCCGGCGGTGCGCAGCACCGGCGCCTCGGCGTGCCGGATCAGCTGCGGGAAGGCCTCGCCGATCGCGCGGCGCGTGCAGTGCAGCGTGGTGTGCTCGCAGCCCAGGTGACGCACCATCGCCTGCTGGTGTGCGCTTTCGTCGAACTCGGCCTCGTCGAAGGCGATCGAGAACGTGCGCGTCGATGCCGCGCCCGCCTCGCGCATCAACGCCACCACGGCGGAGGAATCCAGCCCGCCGCTGAGATAGGCGCCCAGCGGCACGTCGGCCTGCAGGCGCAGGCGCACGGCATCGGCGAGCAGCTCGCGCAGTTCGCCGGCGGCCTGCTCCACCGACTGCCAGCGCCGCTGCGGCGCGCCTTGCTCGGGAAACGACCAGTCCCAGTAGCGGCTCAGCGTCTCGCGACCGTCGCCCTCGATCGCCAGCAGATGCCCCGGCGGCAGGCACTCGACGCCGGCGAACACGCTGCCCGGCTCGATCGGCCCCCAGAACGTGAAGGCCTGCGCCAGCCCCTGCGGATCGAGCCGCGCCAGCTCCGGGCGCACGGCGAGCAGCGCCTTGATCTCCGAGGCAAACCAGTGCCGGCCGCCCGCGCGCACGTGGTACAGCGGCCGCACGCCGCAGCGGTCGCGCGCCAGCACCAGGCGCTGCCGCTCGGCGTCCCACAGCGCGATCGCAAACTGGCCGTTGAGGTGCTCGACGAACCGGTCACCGTGCTCCTCGTACAGGTGCACGATCACCTCGGTGTCCGACGCCGTGGCGAAGCGGTGGCCGCGCTGCTGCAGCTCCGCGCGCAGGCTGCGGTAGTTGAAGATCTCGCCGTTGAACACCGTCCACACGTTGCGCCGTTCGTTCGCGATCGGCTGCGCCCCGGTGGCCAGGTCGATCACTGCCAGCCGCGCGTGCGCGAGCCCGGCGCCGCCGTCGACATGGAAGCCGTAGCCGTCCGGCCCGCGATGGTGCAGGGTGCGGATCATCCGCTGCAGCGTGGCCTGCGCCGCGGCGGGTGCATCCGGGGGACCGAGGAAACCGGCTATGCCGCACATCGCTTCGTTTCCTCAGGGCCGCGCCCGACCGATCGCGGGTGACGGCTGCAGCGCATGCCCGATTCCTGCCGATGCGGCCACACTCCCGCCACCCATGGTCGGCGCCAGCCAGCCATGGGAAACCGATGCGATCAATGACCTGGTCGGCATGGTGGCCCCCTACCCCATGTGCCGCGGCCGGTTGCGCAGGCGCTTCCCCGGACACGTGTCTGTGCCTATAGAATGCATCAAGAAAGCGTGATTTACATCACACTTTGGACAGGGGTAGTCCGCTTGCCGGCAGGCGGGCGGCAGTCGGCCAGGGGGTTCGTCGACGTGTCACACGACGTGATGCAGGAAGCACTCATCGCCATGTCGGGCCACGGCGCCTCGCCGGCGGGCCGGCGTGCAGGCCCGTGCCGCGCCATCGACCGAAGCGGGCACGCCCGGAACCGGTCGGCGGCGCCCGACCGGGCCGATCGCCCGGCACAGGCGCCATGCTGAATCACGCCGGACATCGCGAAACGCCGTTCGGCCTGCGCGGACACCTGGGCCGGCTGTGCCATCACGCCGGCCTGCTGCGCCTGCTGCAACAGGCACGCCGTTGCCTGTACCGGGACCTGCGACTGCTGGCCTATCACCGCGTGCTGACCGTGGCGCCGGACCGCTTCGACTTCGACCTTGGCCTGGTCAGTGCCTCGGCAGAGTGCTTCCGGCAGCAGATGCAGCTGCTCAAGCGGCGCTTCCGGCCGATGTCGCTGGGACAGGTGGTGGCGGCGATCGACGCCGGCGAGCGGCTGCCACCCGACGCGGTGGTGGTGACCTTCGACGACGGCTACGACGACAACTACCACCACGCCTTTCCCGTCCTGCGCGAACTGGAGATACCGGCCGCCTTCTTCGTCTCCACCGGGCACATCGACAGCGGCCGCCCCTTTGCCTACGACTGGCTGGTGCACATGATCCTGCGCGCGCCGGTCGGCGAGCTGGCGCTGCCCGAACTGGACCTGGCGCGGTCCATGCCGACTGACCGCGCGGCGCGCCGGGACCTGGCGCAGCACGTGCTGGATCGGCTGAAGGATCTCGACGACGACCACCAGATGGCGCTGATCGCACGCCTGGAGCAGGCCTGGGACCTGCCCTCCGCGGCCGGCCATGCCGACTGCCGCCCGATGAGCTGGGCGCAGTTGCGCGAAATGCACGCGGCCGGCTGCGAGATCGGCTCGCACGGCGTGCATCACCGCATGCTGGCCAAGCTGCCCCAGCCCGCGCTGGAAGCGGAACTGCGCGACTCCCGGGCCACGCTGGAACGCGAACTCGGCGCGCCCGTCACGCTGCTCTCCTACCCGGTCGGCGGCGATGCCTCGTTCGACGCGCGGGTGGTCGAGGCAGCCATGGCGGCCGGCTACCGCGCGGCATGCAGCTACATCTGCGGCACCAACCCAGCGCACGCGATCGATCGCTACGCGTTGCGGCGGCTACCGGTCGAACGCGAGATGGACGGCGGCTGGTTCGCAGCCATGCTGACCCTGCCCAAGCTGGTGAGCTACCCCACCGTCAGCCGGGTTTCCTGAGAACCTGTTCAAAACGGCCAGCGGAATTCCACGTGCCGGTTGTTGAACTCGGGATCGTCGAGGCGACCGCCCGGCTGCGCGACCAGCGCCTGCGGCATGCCTTCCACTTCCAGCGCCTGGCCCGCCACGAAGCGGGTGCCCAGCGCCTGCATCTCGACCAGCTTCTCGCACAGCACGCCAGCGCGATCCAGCTCGTGCGCGGGGATCTGGCGGAAGCTGAGGTCGGGGCGGCCGAACTTGCGCATGCCGCGGGTGTGCACCCAGGAACGGTCGCTGCCCGGCTCCTCGCTGCGCAGGATCAACACGTGGTTGCGCGGCGGCGCGCCGCCCGGCACCAGGTAGCGCTCGCGCCACGCCTCGGCGCCGAACAGGCCGAGAATCTGCGGGTCGAGGATCGCGCGGCCGCCGATGTCGAGCAGGGCGGCAAGCACACCCAGGGTGTCGCGCAGGTAGTCCAGGCTGGCGCGATCGGCCAGCTGCCCGCGCACCACCAGCACCTCGGGCGCGATGCGTGCCTGCTCGAAGGTTTCCGGCGCATCCTCGCGCAGGATCTCGCCCAGCGAGCCGTTGAGCGGATAACCCTCCCACTTGCGCAGTTCGAGGTTCTGGAAGCGCTTGAGCTCCACGCCCGCGGGCAGGCCGGGGCTGCCGTAGCGCTGCGCGGGGATCACCAGCTCGCGCTCGAACTTGCCGAACACGTAGAACTGCAGCAGCGCGTCCTCGCCGGCGCCGGGTTGCCAGTAGGGGCGTGGCCACTCGGGGGTTTGCTGGGTTTCGGTCATCGGGTTGCCTGGGGTCGGAAGGCGATTTTTGGTGGAAGCATTCAATGCCGGGTAGAGCCGAAGCTCGTTACTTGTTTTCAAAATCCGCGGGGCGCGGATTTTGTAGCGGCAGCACGCTCTGCTGCAGCTCGATGCGGCCGTGGCCTTCAGTGATCTTCTTGAACTCGGCGCGGCTCACCGAGACATAGCGGTCGTTGCCGCCGATCTCAACCTGTGGGCCGTCGGTGACCGCACGGCCCTGCTCGTCCACGCGCACCACCATGGTGGCCTTGCTGCCGGTATGGCAGATCGTCTTGATCTCCTGCAGCTCGTCGGCCCAGGCCAGCAGATAACGGCTGCCTTCGAACAGTTCGCCGCGGAAGTCGGTGCGCAGACCGTAGGCCAGCACCGGCACGCGCAGCTTGTCCACCACGTCGGAAAGCTGCCACACCTGCGCCCGGGCGAGGAATTGCGCCTCGTCCACGAACACGCAGTTCAGCGTGCCGTGCGCCGCGATGTCGGCCTCGACCAGGGCGAACAGGTTCTCCTCGCCGGCGAAGCGCCGCGCGTTCGCCTTCAGGCCGATGCGCGAGGCCACCATCGTGGTGTCCGCAGCCGCAGGCTGCGTCTGTTTCCCTTCCCCCGCCTGCGGGGGAAGGTGGCCCGCAGGGCCGGATGGGGGTCTGTCATGCTCGCGCGTATCAATATCCGGCTTCAGAATCAGCGTGCGCATGCCGCGCTCGTGGTAGTTGTACGCACTCTGCAGCAGGGTGGTGGTCTTGCCGGCATTCATTGCCGAGTAATAGAAATAGAGCTTGGCCATGGGTATGCGCCGGGTGCCGGATCGCGCATGGTAACCCGCCGGGCCGCCACCGATCCCTCTGCTACCATCGGCCGCCGCCCCACATCGCCTTCGCTCCATGCTCAACCCGCAACAACTGGCCGCCGTCGAACACTGCGACACCCCGCTGCTGGTGCTGGCGGGCGCCGGCTCGGGCAAGACCAGCGTGATCACGCAGAAGATCGCCCATCTGGTCCAGCGGCGGAAGCTGGCGGCGTCGAAGATCGCCGCGATCACCTTCACCAACAAGGCCGCGCGCGAGATGCGCGAGCGCGTGGGCAAGCTGGTGTCGAGCGAGGACGCCGCCGCGCTCACCGTGTGCACCTTCCACGCGCTGGGTCTGAAGTTCCTGCAGATCGAGCACGCGCGCGCCGGCCTGCGCCGGGGCTTCTCGGTGCTGGACGCCGACGACAGCGAGGGCATCGTCAAGGAGCTGGCGCCGAAGGGCGCCAAGCCCGACGTGCTGTTCGGCCTGCGCAACCTGCTGGGCCGCGCCAAGAACGCCGGCCTCACGCCGGAGGAGGCGCTGGCCGCCGCTCGCAGTCCGCGCGAGCTGGAGGCGGCCACCATCTACGAGATGTACCAGGCGCGCCTGAGCGCCTTCAACGCCGTCGATTTCGACGACCTGATACGCCTTCCGCTGCGCATCCTGGAAGCGGACGACGACTGCCGCGCCGCCTGGCGCGAGCGCCTGCGCTATCTGCTGGTGGACGAATACCAGGACACCAACGACGCGCAGTACCGCCTGCTCAAGGCACTGACCGGCGAGCGCGGCCGCATCACCTGCGTGGGCGACGACGACCAGAGCATCTACGCCTGGCGCGGCGCGAACCCCGAGAACATCGACCAGCTCGGCCGCGACTGGCCGAACCTGCGCGTGATCAAGCTGGAGCAGAACTACCGCTGCGGCAAGCGCATCCTGCGCGCGGCGAACGCGCTGATCGCGAACAATCCGCACGCGCACGAGAAGAAGCTGTGGAGCGAGCACCCGGAAGGCGCGCCGATCCGCGTGCTGGAGTGCAAGGAGGCCGAGCACGAGGCCGAGAAGATCGCCTCGATCGCCGCCACCCTGGCCGAGAAGCACAAGGCGCGCTGGCACGACATCGCGATCCTCTACCGCGGCAATTTCCAGGCGCGGCCGCTGGAGAAGGCGCTGCGGCTCGCGCGCATTCCCTACCACCTCACTGGTGCACTCTCCTTCCTCGACCGCGCCGAGGTGAAGGACGTGCTGTGCTATCTGCGCCTGCTGACCAATCCCAGCGACGACGCCGCCTTCCTGCGCGTGGTGAACGTGCCGAAGCGCGAGATCGGCGCCACCACGCTGGAAAAGCTGGGCCAGTTCGCGCAGACGAAGCACTGCTCGCTGCTCGAAGCCACCCGCAGCGACGCCGTGCTGCGCCAGCTCTCGCCGCGTCCGGCCGCCGCGCTGGCGGGTTTCTCCGAGCTGATGGACGAACTGCGCAGTGCCGCGCTGCACGAGGGCGCGGCCGACCTGGTCGACCGCCTCCTGAAGCGCACCGGCTACGCGGCGCAGCTCGCTGCCGCCACGCCCGATGTCTCCGTGCGCGAGCGCAAGCTCGGCAACCTGCGCGAGCTCACCGACTGGTTCCGCGCGATGCAGAAGGGCGACAGCGCCGGCGACCTCGCCGCCCAGCTCGCCCTGCTTTCACACGCCGACCGCGACGACCCCGGCAACGCAGTGCGCATGATGACCTTGCACGCGGCCAAGGGCCTGGAGTTCCGCTTCGTCTTCATCGTGGGCTGCGAGGACGGCACCCTGCCCCACGACGGCGCGATCGACGAGGGCCGCATCGACGAGGAACGTCGGCTGATGTACGTGGGCATCACCCGCGCCAAGGAACTGCTCACGCTGTCGTGGTCGGCCAGGACCAAGCGCTACGGCGAGGTGCACAGCAACCAGCCCAGCCGCTTCCTGCACGAGCTGCCGCAGGGCGACCTGCACTGGCAGGGCAAGGACCCCGAGGCGGACAAGGAAATGACCCGCGAGACGGCCGAATCGCACATGGCGCGGATCAAGGCGATGCTCGCGGGCGCCTAGTTGACGACCGGACGCCTGCCTTTCATTGTGTGGATGGCGTCCGGCCGCCTCTCTGCCCCGGCGCCAGGGGGAATACCGTGATCGACTCGACCCGGGCTTATACCAAGCTCGTCGCCGCCTTCAACCAGAACGACTGGCCGCGGGTGCAGCAGCGCGCCGCGCAGTTGCTGACCATCGCGCCGAACGACGCGCGCGTGCATTTCATGGTCGGCATCGCCTGCATGCAGACGCAGCAGGTGCAGCAGCTTCAGAAGGCGCTGGAGCACCTGCTGAAGGCCACCCACCTGGAACCGCGTCGCGCCGACTACGTCGCGCAATACGCGAAGGCGCTGGCGCAGACACGCCGGTTCCGCGAGGCGCGCCTGGTCGCGGATCGCGCGATGACCCTGTCGCCCAACGACGCGATGACCCTGGACACGCTGGGCATGGTCTACCGGCACGCCAACGCCCTGATGCAATCGGCCAACGCCTTCCGCCGCGCCGTGGCGCTGTCGCCCGAGCACGCGATCGCCCGCCTCAACCTCGCCTACGCCCTGAATGCGCTGGGAGACACCGAAGGCGCCGAGCAGGAGCTGGAAGCCTGCATCCGGCTCGAACCGCGCCATTGGTACGCGCACCTGTTGCTCGCCCAGCTGCAACGGCAAACCATTGAGCACAACCACATCGCACGGCTGCACGAACTGCTGCAACGCCACGGCGACGATCCCGGCGCGCAGCTCCTGCTCAACATCGCGCTGGGCAAGGAATGCGACGACCTCGCCGACTATCCAGCCGCGTTCAAGCACTACACGCTCGGCAAGGCGGCCGGCCGGCGCATGCGGCCCTATGCGTTCGCGCGCGACGAGGCGATGTTCGATGCGCTGATCCGCGCCTTTCCCGCCGCCGATGCGGAAACCGCCACGGGCGACCCCACGCGCGAACCGATCTTCATCATCGGCCTGCCGCGCACCGGCACCACCTTGCTGGACCGCATCCTCTCCAGCCACCCCGACGTGTGTTCCACCGGCGAGCTGCAGAACTTCCCCACCCTGCTGCAGCGGGCCTCCGGTTGTCCCGCCGCGCTGCTGGGCGAAGCGGACATCGCCGCCCGCACCCGCCATGTCGACTGGCAGCAACTGGGCGCGGCCTATCTCGCCAGCACGCGACCGGTCACGGGAGAAACGCCGCGCTTCATCGACAAGATGCCGCACAACTTCCTCTACGCCGGCTTCATCGCCCGCGCGCTGCCGAACGCGAAAATCGTCTGCCTGCGCCGCGACCCACTGGACGCCTGCATCGGCAACTTCCGCCACCTGTTCGAGCAGACATCGGGGTTCTACGACTACTCCTTCGGCCTCGACGACATCGGCCGCTACTACATCCAGTTCGACCGCCTGCTGGCGCACTGGCGCCAGGTGCTGCCCGGACGCATCCACGAGGTGCAGTACGAGTCGCTGGTCGAGAATACGGAAGCCACCGCACGCGAACTGCTGGACTTCTGCGAGCTGCCCTGGAACGACGCCTGCCTGCGCTCGGAAAGCAACACCACGCCGGTCAACACACCCAACGCCTGGCAGGTACGTGTGCCGATCTATCGCGACGCCGTGGGGCATTGGCGACACTACGAGACCCAGTTGCGCGACCTGCGCTGGCTGCTGGCCGGGGCCGGCATCGGGAAGGCGGAGTGAGGCGTCTTGCCGGGACGATCGCGATGGCACACTGATTCCGCGGCGCTACACTGCAGCGATGGGCAGCCAGATTCATCCGACCGACCGCCGCGAAGCCCGGAAGCCATGACCTATCCCGAGCAGCTCTACGCACAGCTCGTTGCTGCGTTCAACCGACGCGACTGGCCGAGAGTGCTCGCACTCGCCTCCCCGCTGTTGCCGCTGGCAACGCAGCACGCCGGGGTTCATTACCTCGTCGGCATCGCGCACCTGGAGCAGCGCGATCTGCTGCATTCCCTGCAGCATCTCCGTCGCGCCACTGAACTGGACCCCGCACGCGTGGAATTCGCCGCAAACTATGCGCGTGCCCTCGCCACGGCACGACAAGGAAGTGCGGCGAAAGCGGCCGCCGACCGGGCCATGGCGCTCGGCCCGAATGACGCCCGGACGCTCGACCTGCTTGGCAACGTCTATGCGGAATCGCTTGCTCACACTGCCGCGGCCGACGCCTTCAGACAAGCCGCGTCGCTTGATCCCGTACAGCCCTCTCGCCGCTACAACCTGGCCACCGCCTTGGCGCACGCCGGCGACTCTTTGGGCGCCGAACGCGAGATCGAAACTTGCTTGGCTATGGATCCGCAGTTCTGGCGCGCACACCTGGCCTTGTCGAACCTGCGCAAACAGACGCTGGCCGGGCAGCACGTACCGCGCCTGCAAGCCTTGCTGGCGCAACACGCCAGCAATCGCGAGGCGCGTCTCTGCCTGCATTTCGCATTGGCCAAGGAGCACGAGGACCTCGGCGAGTATCCGCAGGCATTCACCCACTACATGCAAGGCAACGCTGCCGGCCGCGAAACGATCGACTACTCGCCGGAGCAGGACGCCGCGATCTTCACCACCATGGAACACACGTTTCCCGAGCCGACATCATTCGCACACGCCGAGCCCAGCACGGAGCCGATCTTCGTGTTCGGTCTGCCACGCAGCGGCACTACCCTGGTGGAACGGATTCTTTCCAGCCATCCGGACGTGCATGCCGCGGGCGAGTTGCAGAACTTCGGCATGGCGGTGCGCCGCGCCTGGAACAGCTCGGCGCCGTTCTGGCTCGATCCCGATCCGGCCGCACACACACGCGGACTCGACTGGCGGCGACTGGGCTCGGACTATCTCGCCAGCACACGCCCCGGCACCGGACACACGCCGCGCTTCGTCGACAAGTTCCCGTTCAATTTCCTCTACGCGGGGTTCATCGCCCATGCACTGCCGAACGCGAAGCTGGTCTGCCTGCGGCGCGACCCGTTGGACACCTGCCTGGGCAATTTCCGCCAGCTGTTCGCGGAGAAGCTGCCTTACTACCACCACACGTTCGATCTGCTCGACACGGGGCGCTACTACATCCTGTTCGACCGGTTGATGGCGCATTGGCGAAAGCTGTTACCGGGGCGCATCCTCGAACTACGCTACGAAGCCTTGGTCGAAAACCAGGAAGCCGAGACCCGCCACCTGCTGGAACACTGCGGCCTGGGCTGGCACGACGCCTGCCTGCGCTTCGAGCGCAACGCCGCTCCGGTGGCCACCGCAAGCAGCCTGCAGGTACGACAGCCGATGTTCCGTTCCTCGGTCGGTCGCTGGCATCACTACGAACACGAGCTGGAGCCACTGCGCATCCTGCTGCGCGCGGCCGGAATCGAATCGACGGTCTGAGGCGTCTCGCCGCCCCCGCGCCGCACGCGGTAACGTTAGCCTTTCCGCCTTGACAACCCTACCTGATGACCGACACCACGCCGCCGCTCGCCGAACTCAGCCAGGCCTTCAATCGGCGCGACTGGCTACGAACACGGCAACTGGCCAACCACCTGTTGCCCCAGATGCCACGGCACCCGCTGCTGCGCTACATCGCCGGTGTGGCCGAGACGGAGCTGCAGAACATGCCGATGGCGCTCTCCCATCTGCATCTCGCCGCCGAACTCGAGCCGCGACGGGCGGACTTCGCCGTGCAATTTGCCAAGGCGCTGACCTTGGTCAAGATGACCCGCGAGGCGCGCGAGGCGGCAGATCGCGCGATGGCGCTGGCGCCCACCGACGCCGCCACGCTGGACACGCTGGGCGTGATCTTCACCCAGAACCATGCCCACGCCGAGGCCGTCACGGCATTCCGACGCGCCGTGGAGCTCACGCCGGAACACGCGCCCCATCGCTTCAACCTCGCCACCGCACTGGTGGCGACCGGCGAACTCGCATCCGCCGAAGCCGAGTTGGAGTCCTGCATCCGGGTCGACCCGCGCTGGTGGAAGGCCCACCTCACCCTGGCGCAGTTGCGCCGGCAAACCGCAGACAGCAACCACATCGCACGCATGGAAGCCCTACTGGCCGGCCGCGACGACGACCAGGAAGCACAGATCTACCTGCACATGGCGCTGGCCAAGGAGTGCGAGGACTGCGCGGACTACCCAGCCGCCTTCGCGCATTACACGCTAGGCAAAGCCGCCGCCGGCAAGGGCCGCGGCTATCGCATCGAGCAGGACGAGGCGCTGTTCGCAACGATCGCGGCGGCGTTTCCCGAGCCGCAGATCGCCACGCCCGGCCACGCCTCGCATGAACCGATCTTCGTTATCGGCATGCCGCGCAGCGGCACCACCCTGGTGGAACGCATCATCTCCAGCCATCCCGACGTGCACTCGGCCGGCGAACTGATGAATTTCGGCGTGGCGCTGAAGCGCGCCTCGGGCAGCCGCACGCCGCTGCTGCTCGATACTGACACCATCGAGTGCGCACGCGATCTGGACTGGGCCGCCGTGGGCGCGGACTACCTCACCAGCACACGCCCGGCCACAGGCCACACGCCGCGTTTCATCGACAAGCTTCCGCACAACTTCCTGTATGCGGGCTGGATCGCCCGCGCGCTGCCGAACGCAAAGATCGTCTGCCTGCGCCGCGATCCGCTGGATACCTGCCTCAGCAACTTCCGCCAGCTGTTTGCCCCGTCGTCGCCGTACTACGCTTATTCGTTCGATCTGCTCGATACCGGCCGCTACTACGCGCTATTCGACCGCCTGATCGCGCATTGGCAGCGCGCTTTCCCCGGCCGTATTCTGGAAGTGCGATACGAGGACCTCGTGGAGAGTCAGGAAGCCAGTTCGCGCCAGTTGCTCGAATTCTGCGGTCTGTCCTGGCACGACGACTGCCTGCGTTTCGAACGGAATGCTGCCCCGGTGAATACCGCCAGCGCGGTGCAGGTGCGCAAGCCGGTCTATCGCAACGCGCTGCAGCGCTGGCGCAAGTACGAACCGCTGCTGGATGGATTGCGCGACGTGCTGGACGGGCGGGGCATCGCGCTGCCCGACTGATGAGATCGTCGCGATCACGGCGACCGCACCGCTCGCTTGTATGCCGCGCAAGAAAAACGACCCCGCCGAAGCGGGGCCGTCCGGTCATTCGACCATGGTTTCCAGCATCAGCTACCGGAGCCGTTGCCGAACTTGTAGTTCGCCTCCAGGTAAAACGCGCGGCCATACGGGTTGTAGTTGTCCGAGTTGTACGGCCCCCACGTGGTACCCGGGTAGCTGTTGTCCACCGGCGGCATCTTGTTGAACAGGTTGCTGACTTGGAGCGAGATGCCCAGGTTCTTCATCGGGTTGTAGGTCACGCTGGCGTTCCACAGCGTCCAGGCCCCGAGCCTGCCGGTACCCTTGTCGGTGTAGTTGTCGAGATGGCTGGCCAGATAGTTCGGCGTGCGCCCGTAGCGATTGACGTACAGCGTGGTGCTCCACTTGTCTTTCATCCAGGTCAGCGAGGCATTGGCCTTGCTCTTGAAATCGGTACTCCAGCCCGGATGACGCAGCAGGTCGATCGGCGCGTCCTGCGGGTAGTCCTGGTAGCTGTGCTTGAGCAGATCCGAATACGAGGCGGCCCACACCAGCTTGCCGTACGCGCCGATCTCCATGCCGTAGTCGAAGTGGGCATTGATCGCGTTGACTTGCTCGCGACTCACGTTGACCTTCGGCGTAGTGATGCCGCTTATGTTGCCCAGCAGGGCGATACCGTTCTGCGTTCTGCCGGGACCGCGCTGGATTAGGCTGAAGGCAACCTTGCAGGTCTCCGAAGTCGGAGCGATCGTGCCGATGTCGCACAGGTATTCGTCGTTGGACAAGCCATCGGCGCTCATCTGGTTGACTTCGTTGCTGATGTTCCAGTGCAGGTAATCCACGCTGACCGACATGCGCTCGACCGGCGCCCATACAACGCCATAAGTCCACACTGTGGCCGTGATCGGCTTCAGCGCCGGGTTGCCCATCGTCGTACCCTTGAACTGCACGCTTTCATACAGACTCGGGCACTTGGCGATGTTGGCGCCGCTGAAGCCGAGCCGTCCGCAGTTCAGGTAGTCGGTGACGCTGTTGTAGTAGTTGCTGGGGCGCTGGAATTCGTCGGACAGCGTCGGCACCTTGAAGGCCGTGCCGTAGCGCCCGCGCAACAGCAGGGAGTCGAACGGGCGGTATTCCAGACCGATCATGTAGGTGCCATGGCTGACCGTGCCGCTACCCACTTTGTAGCTGTCGTAACGACCCGAGACGTCCATGGTCAGCTGCTGCAGCAGCGGCAGCTTGAACTCGGTGGTCGCCGCGTAGCGCGAGCGGTGGCCGGCGCCCGGCGTAGCGCTGGTACCCCAGTAGTACGGCGTGGAATACGTGAAGCCGTTGCCGTAGTCCACCGTGGTGTTCTGCATCAACCTTGGATCCGGCGTGGAATCCCAGCCCTGATTGCCGCCTTCCAGCACCACTGCCACGCCGGCGTCCCCGCCAGGCAGGGCAAACAACGAACTGTTGGTCACCTGGCCACGCAGCATGTTGTCCCAGGTCTTGGCATGGCTGGTGGAATAGCCGGTGAAGCCCTTGAAGTCGGTCGGCGACACCGGGTTGTACATGGCTGCATAGTTCGGCTCGAACACCGGATAACCAGAATACGTGCCCAGCTGCGGTCCCAGCACATGCTTGGAGAAATACGCCTCCATCGGCCCGGCCAGGCGCTGGAAGCTGCGGTCGATCAACTTGTCGTCCGAATGGGTGAAGCCCAAGTCGTAGTCCCAGTTCGACTGTCCGAAGGTGCCGCGCGCGCCCAACGTCAGCATGTAGGAGTTCTCGTACTCCTTGCTCATGATGTTGCGGTAGCCACCCACCTCTTCCGGGGCGAACCCGTGCTGCAGAAGCATCAGGCTGCCGCCATGCACCGTGGGATCCCAGAAATAGCCAGCCCCCTGCGTCGTCGCCACGCTGGTGCCCCACCACGTGGTGCTGGAGCCGTTGGTGAACTTCTTCTCCGAATAGTTGTAGAGCAGGTCGCCGTACAGCTGCACGTTGTCGTTGATGTCGAACGTGTTGTGCGTGTATGCATTCACCTGCTTGCTGTCCAGCGTCAGGGTACCTGCACCCGGCGTGTAGAAGGAGCCGCAATAATCACCTTGCGGGGTACGGTGCTGCTTGGTTTCCGTGCCGCCCCATTGGCTGGACACGTTGGCGCAATTGTTCGGGTCCATGAACTGGTAGCCCGGCTTGGTGCCGTCGTTCGAATAGGCGGTCAGGACCAGGTAGTCGCGCGAAGCGGTTTCCGGGCTGGTGCCATGCGTGTTGTAGGTGCTGGTAAGGCTGCGGTCGCGGCGCCAGATCGGCTGCGTGCTCTCGAACTGCGCGCCGACCAGCGAAGTCCACTTGCCCAGCGTGAAGCTGTCCGCGAAGCTGATGCGACGACTGGCACCGCCACCATCGCCATACCAGCCGTAACGTACGTCGATGGTTGGTGCGTCCACGTGCTTCTTCAGCACGATGTTGATCACGCCAGCGATCGCGTCCGAACCGTACAGCGACGACTGGCCGCCAGGCAGGATGTCGACGTGGTCGACCAGGTCCATCGGAATGCCGCTGATACTGTTGAAGGTGTCGCTGCCGTTGTAAAGTCCCGGAAAGCTGCCCATCGGGCGGCCATCCACCAGATACTTCACGAAACCCACCGGCAGGCCGAACATGCTCAGCGTCTCGGCCGTCGTTGTGAAGGAGTTGGTGTCCTGCATGCCCTGCACGCTGCCGGTGGCGAACGAGGCCTGCTGGAGTGCCTGCGCCACGGAAGTGAAGCCGCGCGCCTTCATCTGATCGGCGGTGATTGTGATGACCGGCGTGGCGGTCTCGATCTGGGTCTGCGGGATCAGCGAGCCGGTGACAGTGACCGCCTCCAGTTTTTTGGCGTTTTTGGCGCTGGGCGCCTGGTTGCCGTTCTGGTCCTGCTGCTGGGTTGACGACGCCGCGGTCTGGGCGTCTTGCGCGTAGACGGAAGTGGCACCAAACGCCAGCGCCGCGACCACTGCCATGGACAGTTTCGACTTGATCATTACTTGAACTCCCTGGTGTGCAATGCAACAAGCCCGGCGCGAAGCCGGAAATCTGCACAAACGCGTCGCATGTTCCGACGCGTGATCGATCCAGTCCCCACTGGCCGATGCTTTCTCACGTGTGCAGCTGCCTTGTTTTACACAAGTTTTAACGCGACAACAACAACCTTTCTACATTTTCGTCGTTTTCTTGCGCATCAGGATTTTGCTATTCGCTCGAAATGCCCCTGCCCACCGAGCCTCATCAAATTAGCCGCTGCGCTTCGAGCTCGCCCTTGAGATAGGCGTAATAGATCGGCGCGGCGATCACACCGGGCAGGCCGAAGGCGGCTTCCAGCAGCAGCATCGCAATCAGCAGTTCCCACGCCGCCGCATGGATTTGCGAACCCACGATGCGCGCGTTGAGGAAGTACTCCAGCTTGTGGATCAGTATCAGGAAGCCGAGCGCGGCGATGCCCACGCCCAGCGAGACCGACAGCGCGGCGATCGTGATGGCGGTGTTGGAGAGCAGATTCCCCACCACCGGCAACAGCCCGACGATGAAGGTGATCGCCACCAGCGTCTTCGACAGCGGCACGTGGATGCCCATCAGCGGCAGCACGCCGAGCAGGAAGATTGCGGTGAGCGCGGTGTTGACCAGCGAGATCTTGATCTGGGCGAACACGATGTCGTGGAACGCCTGGGCCAGCCGATGGCTGCGCTGGCCCAGCGCCGCCGCCAGCGGCCCCACCTGGTGCGCCGGGCGGGTGCGGCTGAGCGCCACGATCGCGCCCAGCACCAGGCCGATCAGGATGTGCACGAACGCGCGCGCCGCCTCTTTGCCCGCCAGCTGCAGCTCGACCGCGTGCTTGCGCGCCAGCTCGACCACGCCGTCGCGCAAGTCGTCCACGCTGTCGGGTAGGTGGTCGACCAGCGTCGCCGGCAACTGCTGACGCGCCTTCTCCACCAGTGGCATCAATTGCTGCTGCCATAGCAGTTCGGGATTGCCCAGCTCGCTGCGGAAGAAGCTGATCGCGCCGAGGATCAGCAGCACCAGCAGGCCCACCACCAGCGCGCCCAGCACGGCCACCACCACCATCCGGGCGCGATCGCCGGGAATGCGCCGACCCAGCAGCGGCACCGCCGCCTGCACCAGTTCGTACACCAGCAGGCCCGCCAGCAGGGCGGAGAGCAGGTGCAACTGCAGCACCAGCCACAGCGCCAGCGCGGCCAGTGCATAACTGGTGGCGCGGATGGCGGGCGAGCTGGCGCGGGACGCAGCGGACGTCGGATCGTGCATGCGGGCTCCGGCGAAGATGGGTATGGCCGCCAGTCTGTCAGCCGGCGACGGCCGCAGCCAGCCCCAGACATCTCACTGTCGTAAAATCCTGCAAAACTCGTCGTTCCGTCCGGAGATATCCACCCCATGCGACTTCACCTGCCGCTGGCCCTGGCCACGTTCACCCTGCTCGCCGGCTGCGCCGCCACACCCCCGCACCCCGCGACCGCACCGGCCGCCGCCGCAGCAGCAGCGACATCAGCCACCGCCAACGACAACCTCAACGCGGTGGTGTGGGCGCAGACCGCGATCGAACACGATCTGATCTACATCCAGACCTTCCGCAATGCCCAGTCGCGCCTGCTGACCGCGCTGCACGACCCGCAATGGGATGCGCTGGCGAAAGAGGATCGCACGATGCCGATCGCCGGCCTGCCGCCCGCCGTGGTGCTGGACATCGACGAGACCGTGCTGGACAACTCGCCCTACCAGGCCCGCCTGGTGAAGAGCGGCGGCCAGTACGACGAGGCCAGCTGGGCTGCCTGGTGCAAGGAAGAACGCGCCCGCGCCATGCCCGGCGCGCTGGCCTTCACCCGCTACGCCGCCGAACACGGCATCGCGGTGATCTACCTCTCCAACCGCGCGCAGGACCTGGACACGGCCACCCTGGCGAACCTGCGCAAGTTGGGCTTCCCGGTGTCCGGTCCCGAAGCTTTCCTCGGCCTGGGCACGGTGCTGCCGGGCTGCGAGCAGGTGGGCACCGAGAAGGGCTGCCGCCGCCAACTGGTCAGCCGCAAGTACCGCGTGCTGATGCAGTTCGGCGACCAGTTGGGCGATTTCGTCGATGTCGTCGCCAACACCGAGGCCGGCCGCAAGCAGGCCATCGCCGGCTACATGGACTGGGTCGGCACACGCTGGTTCGTGCTGCCCAACCCCACCTACGGCAGTTGGGAGCCGGCGCTGTTCAACAACGACTGGAGCGCGCCGCCGGCGCAGCGACGTCAGCAGAAGCTCGGCGCTCTACGGTATTATTGAGATAAAACATGAAGTTATAGAACAAAACAAAAGTGTTGCCTCAGGTTTAACGGCCCGGTAATATCTGCCTCGCCTACCTGCTGCTGACCGAAACGTTTCCGCAGGCAAGGCCATTTCCCACCGGCTCAGCCGGATTGCCCCGCGAGGCTACGCCCGCGGGGCTTTTCTTTTGTTTTTGCGATCGTCCCTGATCGCGAAGATCAAACGGGTAGTCATCCATGGCCGCACTTTTACATGGCCTTTGCGATCGTCCCTGATCGCGAAGATCAAACGGGTGGTCACCCATGGCCGCACTTTTACATTGCCTTTGCGATCGTCCCTGATCGCGGACGTCACACGGGCGGCCATCCATGGCCGCACTTTTACGTTGCCTTTGCGATCATCCCCGATCGCGAACGTCAAACGGGTGGCCGTCCGTGGCCACACTTTTCAATACAGCACCGCAGATTCCTGCGGGCGACTCTTGTCCCTCTTTGCAGCGCCGCTTACCCTGATCCGTCGCCGCGCCGGTCGGCGCGTCCATCTCCCCGCACCACGAGACTTGCCCATGCGCTTCCGCCCCCTCCGCCGCAGCCTGCTGCCCCTCGTCGCCGTGCTGGCGCTGGCTGCGTGCCACCACCAGGACGAAGCCAGCCAGGTCGGCGGCAGCACGCCGGAGGCGGCCGTGCAGGGTTCGATCGACCTGCTCAAGGCGGGCGACTTCAACGGCCTGTGGAAGCACGCCCTGCCGCCGGCCGAGTACGCCACCCTGCGCGCGGACTGGAGTCGCCACAACGCGAACCAGCCGCCGGTCAGCGCCGCGGACAAGGCGAAGTTCGACGAGGCCGTGCAGAAGCTCACCGGCCCGGACGCGGAGAACAAGCTCTACGCCGAACTGCAACCCAAGCTCGACCAGATGGAGCAGCAGTACAAGGACCAGCTGCCGGTCATGATCAGCGTGGGCGACGCCCTGCTGAAGAACGGCGTGGCGCAGAACAAGAGCCTGGACGGCGAGCAGAAGACCCAGGCGAACCAGTTGATCGACGTGCTGGTGCCGTGGGCGAAGCAGGCGCCGTGGTTCGACCAGGCCAGGGCCAAGCAGGCCGTGGGCGTGGTGGTGGCCACCGCGCGCAAGCTCGACCTCAAGAGTCCGGACCAGTTGCGCAGCATGGATTTCGACGCCGCGATGGCGAAATACGCCACCGGTTACGCGGGCCTCAAGCAACTGCTGGCGATCTACGGCCTGTCGGTGGACGACACGCTGAACTCGGTCAAGCTCAGCACGCTCTCCAGCAAGGACGGCCGCGCGGTGGTGAAGATCGACTACACCTTGCTCGGCAAGCCGCTTTCCGCCGAATCCACCCTGGTGCAGCAGGACGGCCGCTGGTACAGCGAATCGCTGATCAACAACGTGCATGAGGCGCACGAACGCCTGCAGCAGCCGGCCACGGCGGGCAGCACGGCGCTGACGGCGCTCCCGGCTCCCGCGGCCAGCACTGCCACGAAGAACTGACTCCCTCCCCCCGCTGGCGGGGGAGGAGATGGGAGAGATGGCGGCTTGCGGGAACCCCCAATGCGCTCCTCGCTCTCACCGTCTCCCCCGGCCCAACCCGGGAGAAAGGGAGGCCGGTCAGCCCACCACACGCGCGAGCATGGTTTTACGAGCCAGCCGGTAGAATAGGCGGATGCAGAACATCTCCATCGCGGATTCCCCTCGCCGCCGCGCCCCCTGGTGGTTCCACCTGGCGGGTCAGCTGCTGCAACCCTGGGTGCGCATCCGCCGCGACCCGGCGGAACCGGCCACCCTGCTCAAGGCCGGCGTGCCGGTCTGCTACGTGATCGAGCGCGACGGTTTCTCCGACGCGCTGATCCTCGACCGCGCCTGCCGCGAGGCCGGCCTGCCCAGCCCGCTGCAGCCGCTGGCCGGCACCCGCCGCCGGCGCTCGGTGTTCGCGCTGATGCGCCGCGACGGCTGGCTGTTCGGGCGCAAGCGCCACCGCTCGCCGAACGAGCCGCTGGGCCAACTGGTGCAATCGCTGGAAGGCCTGCCCGAGCGCGACATCCAGATCGTGCCGGTGTCGATCTACGTGGGCCGCGCGCCGAACCGCGAATCGGGCTGGTTCAGCGTGCTGTTCTCCGAGAACTGGGTGATGGTGGGCCGCTTCCGCCGCCTGCTGGCGCTGCTGCTGAACGGCCGCGACACCACGGTGCACTTCGCCGCGCCGGTGTCGCTGCGCGAAGTGCTGGCCGAATCCGGCGAGCTGCCGCCGCCGCGCTTCGCGCGCAAGCTGGCGCGCGTGCTGCGCACCCATTTCCACCGCATCCGCGCCGCGGTGATCGGCCCCGATCTCTCGCACCGGCGCACCGTGGTCGACGACGTGCTGCGCGCCGAGCCGGTGCGCGCGGCGATCGCCGCCACCGCGGCGAAGGAGAAGATCAGCGAGGCCAAGGCCTGGCGTCGCGCGCAGAAGATGATGCTGGAGATCGCCGCCGACTATTCGCACCCGGTGGTACGTTCGGTGTCGTTCCTGCTGTCGAACTTCTGGAACAAGCTGTACGACGGCATCGCGATGCACCACTTCGACAAGGCCCGCGCCGCCGCGCCGGGCTACGAAGTGGTCTACGTGCCCAGCCACCGCAGCCACGCCGACTACCTGCTGCTGAGTTACCAACTGCACATGTCCGGCGTGGTGCCGCCGCACATCGCCGCGGGCGTCAACCTCAACCTGCCGGTGATCGGGCCGATCCTGCGCCGCGGCGGCGCGTTCTTCATGCGCCGCACGTTCAAGGGCAACGCGATGTACTCGGTGATCTTCAACGAGTACATGGCGCAGCTGATCGATCGCGGCGTGCCGATGGAATACTTCATCGAGGGTGGCCGCTCGCGCACCGGCCGCCTGCTGGCGCCGCGCGCCGGCCTGCTGTCGATGACCGTGCGCGCGTTCCTGCGTGCGCCGCGCCGGCCGGTGTTGTTCCAGCCGGTGTACATCGGCTACGAGAAGTTGATGGAAGGCAAGAGCTACGCGGGCGAGCTCAGCGGCCAGCCCAAGGAGAAGGAAACCCTGTTCGCCCTGCTGCGCGGCATCGGCGGGCTGTTCAAGCAGCGCTACGGCCACGTCACGATCAACTTCGGCGAGCCGATCGAGCTGAATCCGCTGCTGGATGCGGCCAGCAAGGACTGGCGCAGCGCCAGCGCCGACCCCGACAGCCGCCCCGAATGGCTGGGCGGCGTGATCGACCAGCTCGCCGAGCGGATCCAGGTCAACGTCAACCGCGCCGCCGACGTCAACCCGATCAACCTGCTCGCACTCACCCTGCTGGCCACGCCCAAGCACGCGATGGCCGAGAACGACCTGCTGGCGCAGCTGGAACTCACCAAGTCGCTGCTGCTGGAGCTGCCCTATTCCGACCGCGTCACGCTGACCCCGACGGACCCGGCCGGCATCATCGCCTACGGCGAGCAGATGGGCTGGATCCGCCGCATCAAGCATCCGCTGGGCGACGTGCTCGACGTGGAGGGCGAGCAGGCGGTGCTGCTCAGCTACTTCCGCAACAACGTGCTGCACCTGGTCGCCGCCGGCGCGTGGGTGGCCTGCTGTTTCCTCAACAACCGGCGCATGTCGCGCGCCTCGGTGCAGCGGCTGGGCCGCATCATCTACCCGTTCCTGCAGGGCGAACTGTTCCTGGCCTGGGACGAGGAAGGCTTCGGCGCGCAGCTGCAGGCCACGATCGACTTCTTCGTGCGCCGCGGCCTGCTCGAAACCACCGGCGAAGGCCGCATGCTGGAGCGCGCGCCCGGCCAGGACGACAGCGCGTTCCAGCTCCGCATCATCGCGCGCAGCCTGATCCAGGCCTTCGAGCGCTACTACATCGCGATCGCCGCGCTGGCCAAGCACGGCCCGCACGCGCTCACCGCCACCGAGCTGGAAACCACCTGCACGCTCACCGCGCAGCGGCTATCCCTGCTCAACGAGCTCAACGCGCCGGAGTTCTTCGACAAGGCGCTGTTCCGCGGCTTCATCCAGAAGCTGCGCGAGCGCCGCGTGGTGTGGACCGACGAGGCCGGCAAACTGGACTACAACAGCGCGCTCGACGACATGGTGCGCGACGCACGGGTGATCCTGTCGCGCGAGATGCGCCATTCCATCCTCAAGATCACCCCCGGTGGCGACCGCGAGGTCGCGGCCGACGAGCCGGCGCCCGAGCCTGCCGCGCCGGTGCCTCTCGTCGCTCCCGCCGATGCCGGTGCGGAACTGCACCAGCGCCACGTGGAGGCCGAGCACGAGGGTCATCGCACGCACCCCGCCGATGCCGACGCAAGCGCGGACGAAACCGAAGGCACACAGCGCGACCTGCCGCTGTGACGACATTTCCATTGGGTTTTATGACGCCATGAACGAGCAGCCTTCCACCACCCATTTCGGTTACCGCGACGTGCCCGTCGCCGACAAGCAGAAGCTGGTCGGCGAAGTGTTCACCTCGGTGGCGAAGAACTACGACCTGATGAACGACCTGATGTCGTTCGGCATCCACCGCCTGTGGAAGCGCCACTTCGTGGCGATCAGCGGCGTGCGCAAGGGCGACCGCGTGCTCGACCTCGCCGGCGGCACCGGCGACATCGCCGCGCTGCTCAAGCCCGTGGTGGGTGAGCAGGGCGAACTCGTCGTCGGCGACATCAACGCCGCGATGCTCGGCGTGGGCCGCGACCGCCTCACCGACCGCGGCCTGGTCGGCGGCCTGCGCTGGGCCCAGCTCAACGCCGAAGCGCTGCCATTCCCGGACAATTCGTTCGATGCGGTGACCATGGCCTTCGGCCTGCGCAACGTCACCGACAAGGACAGGGCGCTGGCCGACATCTGCCGCGTGCTCAAGCCCGGCGGCCGCCTGCTGGTGCTGGAGTTCTCACGCGTGCAGAGCGAGCTGCTCAACAAGCTCTACGACTTCCACTCCTTCAAGGTATTGCCGAAACTCGGCCGCCTGTTCGCCGGCGACGCCGACAGCTACCAGTACCTGGCCGAATCGATCCGCAAGCACCCGGGCCAGGCCACGCTGAAAGGCATGATGGAACGCGCCGGCTTCGGCAAGGTCGAGGTGCGCAACCTCTCGAACGGCATCGTGGCGATCCACCGGGCGTACAAGTTCTGAAGGACGACACATGAGCCAAGGAACGCAGCAACTGGAACGCCTGAAGGCTTTCTCCGACGCCGTGTTCGCCATCGCGATCACGCTGCTGGTGATCGAGGTGCACGTGCCGCGACTGGACACCCTGGACGATACCGCCTACCTCGCTGCGCTGGCGCACCTGATCCCGAGCTTCATGGGCTTCATGCTGAGCTTTCTCACCATCGGCGCATTGTGGATTGCGCACCACCGGCTGTTCGGCGTGCTGGACGGCTACGAGCCCCGCCTGATGTGGCCGAACATGCTGCTGCTGATGGTGATCGCCTTCATGCCCTTCGCCACCGCGCTGATGAGCTCCAATCCGCTCGCACGCGTGCCAGAGATGTTCTACTCGGCCACCCTGCTCGCCGCCGGGCTGCTGCAGTTGCTGCTGTTCCAGCTCGCGCTCCGGCCCGGGCGGGTGCGCGCCGGGGTACCGCCTGAGGAAGTCAACGCGCTGCGCTGGCGCGCACTGACGCTGCCCACGGCGGCTACCGCCGCGCTGCTGGCGGCGCCGCACATGCCGGGCAACAACAACTTCTTCCTGCTGACGATCCCGCTGCTCGCCCGCGTCTATGCCGCGATCGGCCGCCGCCGCGCCCTGCGGCGCATGAGCGCGGTGGCAGCCGACTGACAACGCGGTTGATCCAGGTCAGTGGTGCGCCGCGGTGCGCGGCATATGGTTGTGCTCCCTTTCCCGCGAGCACACGCCGATGTCCCCCGATACCGTTTTCGACCAGCACACCCACCTCTTCGACGCCCGCGGCGTGGCGCGGCGTTTCCGCCACTCGGCGATCTTCGGCGCGATCGGCGCGCTGCGCTCGGGCGAGACGATGCGCTTCGTCAACGACCACGATCCGATCCCGCTGATCGCCCAGCTGCGCGAACGCCTCGGCGAACACCTCACGGTGACCTACCGCCAGCGCGACGCCGACGCAGTGGTGATCGATTTCGGCATCACCGGCCTGCCGGAAGAGTGATGAAGCACCCCGCCTTTTTCGACGAGGCGCCGCGCATCGTCGTGCGCGATCCGCTGGCCGACCTGCTCGGCGCGGCCGAGGGCGGCCTGCTGGAATACCGCTACCTCGACGCGGTGCGCCTGGCCGGGCACTCCTGCCCCACCGTGGCCGGCGCGTGGCTGACCGCACGCGCGGCGCTGCGCGCGCTGTATCCGGACGAGCCGGCCGAACGCGGCGGCATCACGGTACAGATGCCGGCAGCGGAGGACGAAGGCGTCACCGGCGTGATCGCGCAGGTGCTCACCCTGGTCACCGGCGCCGCCGCAGGGAACGGCTTCCACGGCATAGCCGGCCGATTCGTGCGACAAGGATTGCTGGGCTTCGCGGATGCGCCGGACGGCGAGGCGGTCCGTTTCACCCGCCGCGACAACGACAAGTCGGTGGCGGTGGCGCTGGACCTCTCCAGCGTGCCGCCATCGCCGCAGGCACGCGCCCTGATGGGCGCCGCGATGCAGCCGAACGCCACCGCCGCGCAGCGCGCCGCGTTCGGCGTGGCCTGGCAGGACCGCGTGCGCCGGCTGCTGCTGGAACATGCCGACGATCCGGCCGTGCTGCGGGTCACTCCGCTAGCCTGAGCCGGGTCGTGCCCGCAGTTCGACTGGCGCCTGAACAGGTGCCGGTCGGCGTGTCGTCGGCCCGCTTGGCGCCCCGTTCTCCGCTCCAGACCGCCCGTGCAACGGGCGGCACCACGAGGAGGAGGAGAACACCATGCAGAACCATACGCAGAAGTGGCTGGTTGTCGGCCTGCTGGGCCTGTGCGGGCTGGGCGGCGTGACCGCCGTACAGGCGCAGAGCGCACCGGCCCAGAACGCGGCCAGCGACACCCAGCGCGACGCGAACCAGCAGCAGCGCATCGACCAGGGCCTGAAGTCCGGCCAGCTCAACACGCGCCAGGCGTCCAACCTGGAACAGCGCGAGGCGAACCTGGACCGCACCGAGCAGCGCGACATGCGCAACGGCCCGATGACCAAGGCCGAGAACACACAGATCCAGCGCATGCAGAACCGCGACAGCAAGGCGATCTACAAGGACAAGCACGACGCGATCAAGGGCAACCCGGACTCGGCCTCGTCGCGCCGCCTGCAGGCCGACGTGCAGCGCAACGCGAACCAGGAGCAGCGCCTCGCCAACGGCGTGAAGTCCGGCCAGCTCACCAACCGCGAGGACGCACGCATGCAGGGCCGCCAGGCGCACGTCGACCACATGGAACACGTGGCGGGCACCAACAACGGCCGCGTCGGCCCGCGCGAACAGAAGCGCATCCAGCGCGCCGACAACCGCGACAGCAAGCGCATCCATCGCGTCAAGCACAACCAGGCGAAGCGCTGATCCGCACTGGCGCCGGTCGTCGCGGACACAACCGCGACGACCGGCGCATCGGTGATTCAGGCCGCGCGCAGATCCTGCAGCCAGGTGCCGGCGCGATGCGCCTCGTCCTCGTGTTCCTGATCGCGCCACGTTTCGGCCAGTGCGGCGGCATACCACTCGCGCATCGCGGGCAGGTCGAGCAGATGCCGTGCATAAGCCATCGCGACCTCGCCGAGCTGCAATCCGTAACTCTGGATGCGGAACGCCACCGGCGCGTAGAACGCATCGACCGCACTGAACGCGGCGCCGGCGAGGAAGGGGCCGCCGAAGCGCGCCAACCCCTCGTTCCACAGCTCGTCGATGCGGGCGACGTCCTTGCGCAACGCCGCGCCGGGCGCCTCGATGCGCACGCGGACGCCGCAGTTCATCGTGCAGACGCTGCGCAGCTCGGGAAAACCGGAGTGCATCTCGGCGGCGGCGCAGCGCGCCCACGCGCGCGCCCGCACATCGGCCGGCCACACGCCGGGATCGCGTTCGGCCACATACTCGGTGATCGCCAGCGAATCCCACACCACGGTGTCGCCGTCGCGCAGGCAGGGCACCTTGCCGCTGGGCGAGAACGCGCGGAACTCGTCCCAGTTCGCGCCGACGCCGCCGAGGAACGGCACCAGCTTCTCGTCGAACGCGATGCCGCGCTCGCGCAGCAGCAGCCACGGCCGCAGCGACCACGAGGAGTAGTTCTTGTTGGCGATGTAGAGCTCGTACACGGCAACCTCCAGACCGGTGGAAATCTTCAGGTATCGACGATCAGCAACGTGCCAGTGCTACCCTCCGCCACGGCATGCGGCGTGCCCGCCTGCACCACGTAAAGCTCGCCGCCGCGCACGCTCACTGGCTGTCCGGCCACGGTCAGCCTGAGCACGCCGTCGATCACCAGCAGGACTTCGGTGCAGCCGTGGCTTTCCTCGGCATACGGCGCACCGTCCATGCGCAACAGCTTGAGTCGCGCCGTGCCGATGCCCGCCAATACGACGGAGCGCCATGCCTCGGGCAACTGCGCGGCCAGCGCGGAAAGATCGTGATGGCTCACGCACCCGGCTCGCATGTCGCCGCGCCTGGCGCGGGGCGGGGCTCTGGCGGAGAGCGCCGCGCGTTCGCCAGCACCACGCCGCCGATCACGATCGCACCGCCGACCAGCACCATCGCGCCGGGCACCTCGCCCAGCCATACCCAGCCGATCACGATGGCGATCGGCGGCGACAGGTAGATGAAGCTGGACACCCGCGAGGCGCTGGCGCGGTGCACTGCCACGTTCCACGCGAGGTAGCCGAGGAAACTCGGCGCGATGCCCAGCCACAGCAGCGCGGCAACGTGCGACCACGGCGCCGCCGCCAGTGCCTGCGGCAGGCCGCCCGTGAACGGCAGGCAGCCCAGGGTGCCCGCGAAGAAGGTGAAGGCGGTCACCGCCAGTGTGCTGGAGCGCGCGAACAGCGGTTTCTGCCCCACGAAATAGATCGCCGAGGCCAGCACGCAGACCAGCACCAGCAGCGCCTTGGGGTCCACCTCCACCTTCTGGCCGCTGGCCAGCACCACCAGCACCGTGCCGACCAGCGCCACGCCCAGGCCGACCCAGGTGCGCAGGCTCAAGCGCTCGCGCAGCCACAGCGCCGACAGCGCCGCGGTCGCCGCGGGCACCAGGCAGATGATGATGGAAGCCGTGCCGCTGGCGATGCGCGTTTCCGCCCAGTTGAGGCAGATGTGATAGGTGGTGAGGCCGATCAGGCCCAGCAGCACGAGCTGCGGCCAGTCGCGCCGCGCCGGCAGCGGCACGCGTTTCGCCGCCAGCAGCGCCGCGAAGCACAGCGAGCCGATCGCGAGGCGCGAGAACGCCACTTCGCCCGGCGTGAACGAGGCCAGCGCATAGGCGATCGCGGCATACGCCGACGACCAGGTGAGCAGGGCGATGGCGATGCAGACGAGAGCCCGCGCATCGAGGCGTTCGGTGGAAACCATGGGGCGGATTCTGTGCCGGGGAGTGCGCATCCTAGCCTTGCGGGCGATGCCGCGGAATAATGCATCAACAGGCCGACGGAATGTTTCGCCGTCGATCGAAATGAAACTGGAGCACACTGCCTTGGAATCGAAACCTGATCTGGACGCCAAGGACTGGCACATCCTGGAAGCCCTGCAGCGCGACGCGCGCCTCGGCTACGCCGAGCTGGGCCGCAAGGTGAAGCTCTCCGCGCCCGCTGTGGCCGAGCGCGTGAAGCGGCTGGAGGAAGCCGGCGTGATCACCGGCTATCGCGCGGTGGTGGAGCCGAAGCGGCTGGGCTACCGCATCGAGGCGATGGTGCGGCTGCGCTGCGACGGCGGCATCTGCGCGCGCATCGGCCAGATCGTCGCCGACATCCCCGAGGTGCTGGACTGCCGTCGCCTCGCCGGCGAGGATTCCGCCCTGCTGCGCGTGGTGGCGATGTCCATCGGCCACCTGGAAAGCGTGCTCGACCGCCTGCTGAAGATCCACGCCAGCGTCAGCACCACCACCCTGGTCGTGCTGCAGGCGCCGCACGCGAACCGCGCGCTCACCCGCGCGATGTGGGACGCCGCGCGCAAGCTGCCGCTGGACTGACGGGGGCGTGCATGCAGGCCCGCGTGCGGTCCGTCGATGAACCATGCCTGTCCCGTCGCGCCGACGCCTGTCGGCGTCATGTGAATGCGACACTTCCGTCGGAACATACGCCCACGCGCGGCGTGCATACTCTCCACCTCTCGCTGCTGACGAGTACGCCGCCATGACCGAGAAGCTGCCGCCCGTTCCGCCTGTCGCCACCGGCGACGCACCCGACGATCCCGCGCGCCGCCGGCTGCTGGGCGGCATCGCGCTGGCCGGTGCCGCGCTGGCCATGGGCGGCTGCAAGACCGCCGCGAACAGCCAGGCCGCGTACATCGCCGGCGGCACCGACGGGGCACTGGATGCCGCGCTGCGCAAGCACATCCGCCACGTACTGGTGATCTACGCGGAGAACCGCAGCTTCAACAACCTGTTCGGGGATTTCCCCGGCCTCGCGCAGCCGCTGTCCGCGCTGGCACCGGAGCGCTACCGCCAGCGCGACCGCGACGGCGGCCTGCTCGACAGCTTGCCGCCGATCTGGCACGGCCTGATGCCGCACAAGCAGGTGCTGGACGGCCGCGAGTACCAGATCGCCGAGGACGCGATCCGCGGCCTCGCCAACGCGCCGTTCGCACTCACCACGCCCGACGGCCAGCCGCTGCCGCAGGCGCTGGTCACCCGCGACCTGATCCACAGCTTCTACACCAACCAGTTGCAGATCAACGGCGGCAGGAACGACGGCTTCGTGGCCTGGGGCGACAGCGGCGCGCTGGTGATGGGCCGCTACGGCGACAGCGCGGACAAGCTCGCGCTGTGGCAGCTGGCGAAGCAGTACACACTGTGCGACAACTTCTTCATGGGCGCCTTCGGCGGCTCCTTCCTCAACCACCAGTACCTGGTCGCCGCGCAGCCGCCGTTCTTCCCGCACGCGGACCAGGGGCCGGCGAAATTCCAGATCACCGAACTGGATGGCGACGACCCCACCGGCATCCGTCCGAAGCTGGCCGAGGATTCGCCCGCCAGCGCGATGCAGGGCCGGCCGAAGTTCGCCTCGCGCATGGCGCTCACGCCCGACTTCTGGGCGGTGAACACGATGGGGCCACCTTATGCGCCGGCCTTCACCAAGGACCCGAAGAACCCGCTGCTGGCCGATCCCGCCGACCCCAGCACGCTGCCGCCGCAGGTGCACGCCACCATCGGCGACCGGCTGAGCGCCGCGGGCGTGGATTGGGCCTGGTACGCGGGCGGCTGGCAGCTGGCACTGGACGGCAAGGGCGTGCGCGGCACGCACGACAGCTTCCCCTACGGCCCCAACTTCCAGGAACACCACCAGCCGTTCAACTATTTCGCGGCCTTCGCGCCCGGCAGCGCCGCGCGCGCGCGGCACCTGCGCGACGGCGGCACCGGCAGCGGCGCGGCCAGCAACCGCCTCTTCGCCGACATCAAGCACGGCACCCTGCCCGCGGTGGCGTTCTACAAGCCGCAGGGCGACCTCAACATGCATGCGGGCTATTCCGACGTGGCCGCGGGCGATGCGCACATCGTGCAGATCGTCGAGGCACTGCAGCGGAGTCCGCTGTGGCCGCACACCCTGGTGGTGATCACCGTGGACGAGAACGGCGGCTGGTGGGACCACATGGCACCGCCCAAGGGCGACCGCTGGGGGCCCGGCACGCGCATCCCCGCACTGGTGGTCTCGCCGCACGCGAAGCGCGGCCACGTCGAGCACACCGTCTACGACACCGGCTCGATCCAGCGCTTCCTCAACCGCCGCTTCGGGCTGCAGCCGCTGCCCGGCATCGCGCTGCGCGACCAGGCGATGCGCGACGCGGGCGGCCCGGCGCCGGGGGACCTCACCGAGGCGCTGCAATTCGCCTGAATACAGACCGGTAGGAGCGCACCCTGTGCGCGATTGCCTTGTGTCCCGATCAGGGCAAGAGCATTCGCGCACAGGGTGCGCTCCTACATGAGGAGCATCCCATGCGCGAGCTGTACCCCGAGATCGAACCCTTCCGCACCCGCCGCATCAAAGTGGATGCGCGCCACAGCCTGCACGTGGAGGAATGCGGCACGCCCGACGCGCTGCCGGTGGTGTTCCTGCACGGCGGCCCCGGCGCAGGCATCGCGCCGTACCATCGCCGCTTCTTCGATCCGGCACGCTGGCATGTGGTGCTGTTCGACCAGCGCGGCGCGGGGCAGTCCACGCCGTTCGCCGACCTCGTCGACAACACCACCGCACATCTCGTCGCCGACATCGAGGCGCTGCGCGAGGAACTGGGCATCGAACGCTGGGTGGTGTTCGGCGGTTCGTGGGGTTCCACGCTGGCGCTGGCGTATGCCGAAGCGCACCCCGAGCGCGTGCTGGGCCTGGTACTGCGCGGCATCTTCCTCGCGCGACCGGAGGAGCTGCGCTGGTTCAACGAAACGGACGGCGGCGCGCAGTACATCTTCCCCGAGCGCTGGGCGCGCTTCCGCGACTTCATTCCGGAGGCCGAGCGCGGCGCGATGATCGAGGCCTACTGGAAGCGCCTCGACGGCGACGACGAAGCCATGCGCCTCGCCGCCGCGCAGGCCTGGAGCGCCTATGAGGGCGGCAGCACCACCCTGCTCCACGACCCGGACGCCGGCGGCGATTTCGACGACCCCCACAAGGCGGTGAGCCTCGCGCGCCTCGAAGCGCACTACTTCCGCCACGGCATGTTCCTCGAACCGGACCAGCTGCTGCGCGACGTGCCGAAAATCCGCCGCATACCCGCCACCATCGTGCACGGCCGCTACGACATCATCTGCCCGGTGAAGACCGCACTCGACCTGCACGCGGCCTGGCCCGAGGCCGAGCTGCGCATCGTGCTGGCCGGCCACAGCGCGGCCGATCCGGCCATCGTCGATGCACTGGTGCAGGCCACCGACAAGCTGGCGGATCGCTACGGCTGAGGCCGATGGCATACTCCCCGGCTGTTGCCAGAGAGGTCGAACGATGCGCGTGCTGGTCACCGGAGCCTACGGTTTCATCGGCGCGCATATCGTCGCGACGCTTGTCGCGGCCGGCCATGAGGTGGTTTGCGCAGTGCGCGGCGCACGCGTCGACTCGCGCTTTCCCGGCGTAACGGCCGTCGCCTGCGACATGGCGCGCGACCTGCGCAGCGAGGACTGGTTGCCGCGACTGGACCGCATCGACGCGGTGGTGAACGCCGCCGGCATCCTGCGCGAAAACGGCGCCAGCACGTTTGTCGCCATCCACGAACAGGCGCCGCTCGCACTGTTTCTGGCCTGCCAACAACGCGGCATTCGCAGGGTCATCCAGGTTTCGGCGCTGGGCGACCCTGCCGATGGCGAATTCGTCGCCTCCAAGCATCGCGGCGATGCGGCGCTGGCCGCGCTGGATCTGGACTGGCTGGTGCTTCGCCCGTCGCTGGTCTACAGCGCGCGCGGTTCCTACGGCGGCACTTCGCTATTGCGCGCGCTGTCGGCCCTGCCGGGGGCGGTGCCACTGCCGCAAGGCGGCGGACAGCACGTGCAGCCGGTAGCCGCCGAGGACGTGGGCGCCGCCGTGGCCGCAGCGCTGGAGCGACCGGCGTGCACCCGGCAGATCATCGAACTGGTCGGTCCCGAGGTGATGAGCCTGCGCGATTACCTCGCCGCCTGGCGCCGCTGGCTGGGCTTCGGCCGCCTCCGGGTCTGGTCGGTGCCGCTGGGCTGGGCTCGACTGGTCGCCGCGCTCGGCGATCGGTTCGGCGACGGCCCCCTGTGCCGCACCATGATGCGCATGCTAGAACGCGGCAACACCGGCGCGGCCGATGCATCGACACGCCTGCGCGACGAGCTCGGCGTCGCGCCGCGACCCTTGCTGCGCGCACTCGGCGAAGCGCCCAGCCAGGTACAGGATCGCTGGCACGCGCGCCTGTATTTCGGACTGCCGATGCTGCGCCTGCTGATGGCGCTGTTGTGGATCGCCTCGGGTGTCGTGGGCTGGACGGCAACGACCGACGAGGTGTCGGTGCTGACGATCGACGGCCCGCTCTCCGGCCACGCGGCGCTGGTGCTGGCACGACTCACCGGCGGCACCGATCTGCTGCTTGGCGTGCTGTGCCTGCTGCGCTGGCGTCTCCGGCGGGTGCTGGCGGCGATGCTGGTGATGCTGGCGGGCTACACGCTGGGCATCGGGTTGCTGTGGCCGGCGCAATGGCTGGCACCGTTCGGCGGGCTGGCCAAGAACCTGCCGCTGCTTGCCGCGCTGGCGCTACTGCTGGTCACGGAGGAGCGCCGGTGAATACCTACGTGCTGCTGAAGACCCTGCACATCCTCTCCTCGACCCTGCTGTTCGGCACCGGTCTGGGCACCGCGTTCTTCATGTGGTTCACCCACCGTGGCGGCCAGGTCGCCGCCATCGCCAGCGTGGCGCGGCTGACGGTGCGCGCGGATTTCCTGTTCACCGCGCCGGCGGTGATCGCGCAACCCGTCACCGGGCTGCTGCTGATGCGCGAGATGGGTTTCGGCTTCGGTGCGCCCTGGTTGCAGGCAGCCATTGCGCTGTACCTGCTCGCCGGTGCCTGCTGGCTGCCGGTGGTGTGGTTGCAATGGCGCGCATGCGAACTGGCGCAGGCGGCCTGGTGCGAGGGCACTCCACTGCCCGCCGCGTATTACCGCAGCATGCGCTGGTGGTTCGCGCTGGGCTGGCCGGCATTTCTCGCCGTGCTCGCCACGTTCTGGCTGATGGTGGCCAAGCCGGCGCTGTGGGGTTGAGCGTGGGCGATCAGGCCGGACGCAGCTCGTGTTCGCCCAGCCACCGGCGGAAACCGGCATCGTCCAGCGGGCGGCAGATCAGGTAGCCCTGCAGGCCGTCGCAACCCATCTGCTCCAGGGTCTGGCGCTGGGAAACGGTTTCCACGCCTTCGGCCACCGCGACGATGCCGAGCCGGTGGGCCACGTCGATGATGAAACCCGCCAGCGGCCTGGTGACCTCGGGCGTCAACTCACTGACGAAGGAGCGGTCGATCTTGAGCATGTCCAGCGGCAGCCGCTGCAGGTAGCTCAGCGCGGAGTAGCCCACGCCGAAGTCGTCCAGCGCGAGTTTGAAACCGGCCGCGACGAGTTGCTGCATGGTCGCCAGCGCGCTGTCGAAATCCTGCAGCAGCGCGCTCTCGGTCAGCTCCAGCGTGAGCCGCGCGGGCTCGATGCCCGCCGCGCGCACCTGCGCCTCGAACAGCGCGGCGAGCCGTGGCTGCACCAGTTGCCACGCGCTCACGTTCACCGCCAGGCGCCCGCGAAACGGCACGCCGTCGCGGTCCCATCCTCGGATGCTGGCGCAGGCCGCACCGACCACCCAGTTGCCGAGCGCGTGGATCAGTCCGGTTTCCTCGGCCATCGGGATGAACTCGGCCGGCGGCAGGTCGCCCAGGTGCGGATGGCGCCAGCGCAACAGCGCTTCGGCGCCCAGCAATTCGCCCCGCGGGCTGAGCTGCGGCTGGAAATGCAGGGCGAACTGCGCATCCATGCTGCCCTGCTCCAGTGCCGCGCGCAGACCGCGTTCCAACGTCAGGCGCGTATCGGCTTCCTGCTGCATCGGCGGCAGGAACAGGCGCACCGTGCCGCGACCGGCGGCCTTGGCCCGGTACAGCGCGATGTCGGCCCGGCGCAGCAGATCGGCCACGTCCTGCTCGCCGGCGGGGAATATCGCCACGCCGACGCTGGCACCCACGGCCAGCACGCGACTGCCCACGCTCACCGGCTCCGCCAGGCGCGCGAGCATGTCGGTAGCGACCTGCTGCGCCCGCGCCTGCATGTCGTCCGGCGTGCCCTGCAACCGTTCCAGCAGCAGCACGAACTCGTCGCCACCGAGGCGCGCAAGCACCGCTCCCGTCGGCACCACCGCGAGCAGGCGGTCGGCGATCGCCTGCAGCAGATGGTCGCCGACATGATGGCCCAGGCCGTCGTTGATGGTCTTGAAGTTGTCCAGGTCGATCAGCAGCAGTGCACCGTGCTGCCCACGCGCCAGCGCGTCGGCATGCCACTCGGCGAGGCGGTCCAGCAAGTGGGCGCGGTTGGGCAGGCCGGTCAGGCTGTCGTGGTAGGCGATGTGGCGCAGGCTCAACTCGGCTTCGCGGCGCGTGTGCGCCTCGGCCTCCAGATCCTGCCGCGCGCGCTCCAGCTGCATCGAGCGCTGGCGCAGCTGCGCCGCCAGCGACAGGCTCATCAGCAGCACGAAGGGCAGGAAGGCGAAGGCATCCAGGTACGGCGAGCGCACGCCGAGCCAGTCGATCGCGATGTCGCCCCACAGCAAGGCCGCGAACTGCACGAGCAGGCAGATGCCCAGCAACAGGGCCAGCATCGACTCGCCACGGCGGTACTGCCGCCACGCGCGCCACAGCGCCCACAGGAACATTGCGTAGCTCGCCAGATGGAATGCCCAGCCCCAGACCGAGATCGCACCGGTGACGCCATACAAGTACTCGCCCCAGGGCAGCACGTCGCCCAGTGTCGCCACCAGCTGCGTGTAGAACAGGGTGAACGGCATCACCCAGTTGAGCCAGAGGAACAGCAGCGTCAGCGCGCCCAGCACCAGCTTCGCGCGCCAGGCGATCGCCGTGCCGGTATAGGCGCCGATGAACACCACGAACGGCAGGAAGGACAGCGTCGACATCACTATCATCCAGCGCAGCGCGGTGGTCGCCTCGGCCAGGCCGCCGGCGGTGCGCAACAGCAGGTTGCCCAGCGCCAAGCCGGCGAGGCAGAGGCACAGCATCGCGTAGGAAAGATGGATGGTTTCGCGCCGGCGCCACAGGCCGATCACCACGAACTGCACGCCGGAAGCGAGCGCGATGCCGGTGGTGGCGATCAGCGCGGCGGTGAAGTAGCCGAACCCCATCGGATCCGCGTCGACCAGCATGCTTCCCTCTGCAAACCGTAAGCCACCGGGGCGCGACAGGCGGTGGCGTCCATGCCGGAAGCTTGCACCTTTTTGCCGTCGAGAAACAGCCGTCCCGGCGGCCGCGGGCGGGCCGTGCCGATGCCCGTCCGGGCCTTCCGCCACGGGCGGCCGCCGGCGCGTCGGTGGCATACTCCGCGCTTCCGTTTCCCTGCCGGAGCCGCTGCATGCGCCTGCTTCCCGTCCTCGCCCTCGGCGCCCTCGTGCTGCCGCTGGCCGCCCGCGCCAACGACCCCAACTCCTACGCCCAGCCCGATCAGGTGGTGGTGACCCACCTGGACCTCGATCTCAAGATCGACTTCCCGCACAAGCAGCTGGACGGCGTGGCCACGCTGAGGCTGGACTGGAAGAATCCCAAGGCGCCCGCCCTGGTGCTGGACACCAGCGCGCTGAAGATCGCCTCGGTCGAGGCGGTGGACGCGAACGGCAAGACCCTCGCGCTGAAGTACGCGCTGGCGCCGGCCGACAAGGAGCTGGGCAGCAAGCTCACCATCGAGGCACCCAGACACCCGGCGCAGGTGCGCATCCGCTACGTCACCTCGCCCGGCGCCACCGGCCTGCAGTGGCTGCCGCCCGCGCAGACGGCGGACAAAAAAGCACCCTTCATGTTCTCGCAGTCCGAATCCATCCACGCGCGCTCCTGGGTGCCGCTGCAGGATTCGCCGGCGATCCGCTTCACCTACGACGCCCACGTCAGCGCGCCGAAGAACCTCCGCGTGGTGATGAGCGCGCTGAACGACGCGAAGCATCCTCTTGACGGATTGTTCGATTTTTCCCAACCGCACCCGATTCCCTCCTACCTGCTGGCGATCGCCGCCGGCGACATCGCGGTGAAGGAAACCGGCCCGCGCTCGGCGGTGTATGCCGAGCCTTCGGTGGTGGACGGCGCCGCGCGCGAGTTCTCCGACACCGAGAAGATGATCGCCACCGCCGAGTCGCTGTACGGCCCGTATCGCTGGGGCCGCTACGACCTGCTGGTGCTGCCGCCATCCTTCCCTTACGGCGGCATGGAAAACCCGAACATGACCTTCGCCACGCCGACGATCATCGTGGGCGACAAGAGCCTGGTCAGCGTGATCTCGCACGAGTTGGCGCACTCGTGGAGCGGTAACCTGGTCACCGCCGCTGCCTGGCGTGACATCTGGTTGAACGAGGGCTTCACCACCTACGTGCAGGGCCGCATCACCGAGGCGCTGTACGGCCAGCGCCAGGCCACCGAGGAAGACCTGCTGGCGATCCGCGCACTGCAGAAAGACATCGGCGCGATGCCCGCGAACGCGCAGAAGCTCGCGCCCGACCCCAAGGGCCTCGGCGGCGACGACTCGCTCTCCGACGTGGCCTACAGCAAGGGCTCGTGGTTCCTGCGCACACTGGAGCAGAAGTTCGGCCGCCAGGACTTCGACGCCTGGCTCAAGGGCTACTTCGACCGCCACGCCTGGCACAGCATCATCACCGAACAAATGCTGGCCGACCTCAAGCCCAACCTGATCGACAAATACCCGGGCAAGATGAGCTGGGCCGAGGTGCAGGACTGGGTCTACGGCACCGGCATCCCGAAGGATGCGCCTATCCCCGACTCGCCGCAGTTCGACGCCATCGACAAGGAGCGCACCGCCTTCCTCGCCGGCATGCTGCCGGCCGCGAAGCTCGATGCCAAAGGCTGGAACACGCAGGAGTGGATGTACTTCCTCGACCGCCTGCCCGACGCGCCCAAGCTCGCCGACATGCAGGCCATCGACGCCGCCTGGCACCTCACCGGCACGCACAACGCCGAAATCGGCATGCGCTGGTACGTGCACGCCATCGCCGCCGGCGACAAGGCCGTGTGGCCCGCCGCCGCCGAGCACATGACCCGCATCGGCCGGCTCTACCTCACCCTGCCGGTGTACGGCGCGTTCGCGAAGACACCGGAGGGCCTCGCCTATGCCGAGCAGGTTTACGCCAAGGCAAAGGGCGGCTACCACCCGCTGACCCAGCAGGCGGTGGAGGCCTTTTTTGCCTCGGCAAAAAGGGCGCATAGGTAAACCCTGCTCTTTCCTCCGCATGCGGAGGACCACCCATTTCCGCGAACACTGACGCTCATGCCCAACACCAACCCCTCCACCCGCCCGCTCTGGCAGCGCATGCTGTTTCGCCGCCTGAAATTCCTCGCCATCGTGGTGGTGGCGCTGGTCGTGCTGCTGGGCGGCAGCTACCTGTTCGCGCCGCAGTGGCTGTTCCGCGCGAACATCGCGCGCGAGGCGATGGCCGCGCACCTGGAGAAGCACACGGTGCAGGCCGGCGACACGCGCTGGTCGTATTACGAGGGCGGCGAAGGCCCCACCATCGTGCTGCTGCACGGCTTCGCCGACAGCAAGGAGGTGTGGCTGGAGGTGGCCAAGCAACTCACGCCGCACTTCCACCTGGTCATTCCCGACCTGCCGGGTTGGGGCGAGTCCTCGCGCGACGTGAACGCGAGCTACAACATCGACGCCCAGGCCGCGCGCCTGCAGACCTTCGTGCAGACCCTGGGCCTGGGTCGCTTCCTGCTGGTGGGCCACTCGATGGGCGGCGCGATTGCAGGCGTCTACGCCGCCGAACATCCCGAGCACGTGGGCGAGCTGGCGCTGGTCGACGCGTTCGGGTTGAAGTTCAAGGAGAACGCATTCGCCCGCGAGACGCTGGCCGGCAAGGACCCGTTCGTGTTCTCCGATCGCGCCGGCTTCTGGCATGCCGCCGACCTGGTGTTCGACCAGCGTCCCGATATCCCCGGGCGCTTCGTCGACGTGCTGGTGGCGCGCAACGTGAAGGACCACGCCTTCATCGCCAAGGTGCTGGGCGAACTGCGCGAACCCTCGCAATACCTCGCCGTGCAGAACCGGCTCGACCAGCTGACCATGCCGGTGCTGGGCCTGTGGTGCAAGGACGACAAGGTGATCGACATCTCCGCGCTGGACAGCCTGCGCAACGGCCTGACGCACGCCAGCGCGATCAGCACCAGCACGCTCAACGGCTGCGGCCACATGCCCGAGCTGGAGAAGCCCGAGGAAACCGCGCAGATCCTCACCGCGTTCGCGCTGTCGCACTGAACCGCCGAGATTCGGAAGAGCGCGCCGCGCCCGTCTCCCTCTCCCCCAAGCATCGCTTGGGGGAGAGGGTCGGGGTGAGGGGGCGCTTTTCGCTTGTTAGGCTGGAGACATCGAACAAGCGTCGCGTGTTCCGATGTCGATCCATGCACGCGCCTCAGTAACCAAACGGCGGCGTCAGCCCGGTGAAATCGCCGATCTGCTTGGCGTCATAGGGTCCGTTGAGCTGGTCGTAGCCGCTGCCGGGCAGGTTCAGCGCGCCTTGCGTGAACACGGTCTTGCCCAGCATGTTGACCTCGATCACGCGGTCGTTGAACTGGTCGCTGATCAGGGTGTCGCCGTTGCGCAGCCGCACCGCACGCGTGGGCAGGGGCGTGGGGTTGCTGCCCGCCTCGGTGTTGGTGAAGTACTGCCACACCGGGTGGTCGTTCGCATCCACCTCCACGATACGGTTGTTGTTGGAATCGGTGATCAGCGTGTCGCCGTTCGGCAGGCGGCTGGCGAACGCCGCACCGCTCACTGTGCCCAGCGCGGTGAACTGCTTCACCAGCGCACCGGCCCGGGTGACCTCGATCACGCGGTTGTTGTTCTCGTCGGCGATCAGGACGTGGCCGTTGGCCAGCAGCTCGGCGCTGTTCGGGTTGTTGAGCTGGTTCGGCCCATTGCCGCTGACGCCAGTGGTGCCGTACTGCCACACGACCTGCTTGCGCAGGTTGACCAGGATGATGCGCTGGTTGGCCTGGTCGGCGATCAGCACGTGCGGTCCGTAGTGGCCGGGGAAACTGACCAGGAACAGCGCCTGCACCGGCGTGTTGAGCTGGTCCGGACCGGCGCCCGCCACGCCGGCCTGGCCGTATTGCCAGACGATGTCGCCGTGCGGATCAACCACGATCACGCGATTGTCGGGACAGCCGTTCACCGTGTCGCTGCAGCCGGGCAGCCCCGGCGGCGTGCCGGTGCCGGAGATCAGGGTGAGCGTGCCGAAGCGCTCGGCGTCGTTGGTGCCCACGATGCTGTGCGGACCCGGCAAATCGGAGCCGTTGCCGAACTGCCACACCACCTGGTGCGTCCGGCGATTGATCTCGACGACGCGGTTGTTGAACTGGTCGGCGACGAGGATGTTGCCGCTGTCGCCACCGCGGGCGAACGCCGGCTTCGCCTGCAAGCTGACCGCGGCAACGCCGGCCACGACGAGGGCGGTGGCGAGACGGCGCAGGATCGGCGCGGAAATCGGAATGCGTGACATGGAGGGTTCCTCCGTTCGGGTTGCGTGGCGAGACGAGGCCACGACGTCGCGCGCCAGCGCGCGACGCACGAGCAGGAGGCCTGTACGAGGGCGAGCGCAAACCTGCCGCGAACGCGGTCTCCCGTCCTTGCCGTGCTTGCCCATTCCGCCGTCACCGGACCGGCGGGATGGCAATACCGATCCCAGGGATCGCCCGATCCCTACATGTGTTCATGCCCGTTTCGGCCGTTTTGGTTCAATCGTGGCGCGCCGGCGTTGTCTTCCGTACCGGAACTCAGTGCGGACGGCACCCCTTGCTGCCGCAAGAATGTGCGCATCGCCGGGTCTTCGCACAGGCCGATCGCGCGCTCGCGGGCCGCATCCGCTTCGTCGCGGCGCTGCAGACGCGCGAGCAGGTGCGCGGCCAGCGCCCAACAGGGTTGGTAGTCGCGCACGGCCTCGGCCGGGATCGCCTGCAGTAGCGCCCAGCCGTGTTCCGCATCGCGTGCTTCGGCCACTGCGGCGGCACGGCCCACGAGGGTGCCGATGCGATGCTGTAGTGCATGGCATGGCTCCCGGTGAGGGCGGCGCCACCTCGCATCGCCCACGGCCAAGACGCGCCGCCGCCGGCCGTTTCGACAGCGCATGCCGCTAGTCGCGCGACGGCTCCGGCAACACGGCCTGCATCGGGTGGATCTCGAAGCGGAAGCCGATGCCGGCGCGGATCACCGGATCGTGGTCGATCAGCGCACCGGGCTCCCCGTCGTCCGGCAGTTGCAACACGGCCAGACCCCACGGGCCCGCCGGGTCGAGTACTGGCCCGAACACCACCACCTTGCCCTCGCGCATGCGCTCGCGCCAATAGCCCACATGCTCGTGCATCGCCGCCGCCTCGGCCGGCGTCATGTCGCCGGGGAACGTGGAACGCGGCGCCAGCAACCGACAGCAGTAATGCTTCATGTCCGGCATCGCTCCGACGGCCTGGGAAGAACCGTCCGAGCATGCGCCGCACGCCCTTGCCCGCACAAGTACGGATGGACGTCCATTCGCCTTGGTCGCGATGTCACACGATGCCGGGAATCAGCGCCTTGGTGCGCCGCATATAGTCCACGTAAGCAGCACCGAAACGCTCGCGCATCCAGACTTCCTCGTGGCGCAGCTTGAACCAGAACGCGGCGACAACCAGCGCCAGCGCCAGCAGGCCGCGCCACTCGCCGATCACCAGCGCCGTGCCGAGCAGGCCCAGCAGCATGCCGGTGTAGATCGGATGGCGTACCCAGCGATACGGGCCGACCACGACCAGCTCGTGATCCTGCTTCAGCTGCACCGTGCCGCTCCAGTTGCGCCCCAGCGCCACACGCGCCCAGCAGGCGAAACCCACGCCGAGCAACAGCAGGAACAGGCCCAACCAAGCCCAACCCACCGCGGCCGGCAGGAAGGCTCGCCACAACCATTCCAGTCCCGCCCAAGGGCGGTCCGTGAACAACAGGATGAAACCCAGCAGCAGCGGCACCCGGTACACCAGCATCGTGCCCAGGCTGTCCACCCGCGCGGCCCGCTTGGTGCCGAACGCGCTGACGAACCAGTACAGCAGCCAGGCCAGCCAGATCAGGGAAATGACGATGCCGAAGGGAAAGGACATGGTGGCGGTATCCACGAGAGCGATGCCGTCAGCATGCGCCGGCGCTGCGCCTTGATCGAGTGACGGTTGTCAGGCGACTCGTATACTCAATACCCGTTTTCGACCCAAAGTGGACTCATATTCCAGGGAGGCGAATGGACGGAATGGACGAACTGAAAAGGTGGCAACCATGAAATGCCCGATGCTCATACTTGGAGTTGCACTTCTCTTGCCAAGCCAGTTCGTGCATTCCCAAGATGGTTGGCTACAGCCGGCTTCCATTCGGGACTGGGGTACGGAGTACAGCCGGGTGCCTGCCGCGAACTTCCTCGATTTACGCGGTGATCCACAAGCGCTACGGGAGTTGGAGAGCAACGCATTCGTACTGGATCACAGCACGGCTGGCCCTTCACTTGGCCTTAGTTGTGAAGCGCCAAGCAAGAGATACCTAATTCGATCTCTGTCTCTTGGGAGCGGCGGTTTGGCGGTCTATGAGGGGCCGAATGGCTTGATCGTAAGCGTTGGCGACTTTTCCGACCCGCGCCATCCAACAAGGAGCGCCTTGGCCATTTGCCTTCCCTCAGACCCTCGTGGTGTGCGAGGCAACGTGAGTTTTGCGAAGTAAGTGTGTGGGCCGATGAAACTCGGGATGTCCGCTTCCGACCCATGGCAGACACCCACAGTCCATAGGTCAATTGAATCGCCAGAGCAGAGACGCGGCGCGGCAGTGACGAAAGTCGCTGTCGTCCCGGCGATCCCTCAATCCGCCACATCCGCCACCAGCCGATCCAGCTCGGCTTTCAGCGTGGCGCCATTGCCGCGCAGCCAGTCGCGCTGCTCGCGCCAGTCGGGCAGCAAGCCTTCCACCTGCGCCCAGAAGCGCGGTGCGTGGCTGCGCACCTTGAGGTGGCAGAGTTCATGCACCAGCACGTAGCGCAGCGCGGCGGGCGGCGCGAGCGCCAGCGCGAGGTCGAGGTTGATGCGGTCGCGGGTGTCCAGGCTGCCCCACAGGCTCTTCATCGGCCGCACCTTCAGCGCGGTGGGCGCGAGGCCGAGCTGCGGCACGTAGAACGCGAGCCAGCGCGACACGTCGCGGCGGATCAGCGATTCGAAATGCGAGGCCAGCAGGCCGCGTGCCACCGGCAGGGCGCGGGTGTGCGGGCGCGGGATCACCAGGGTGAGGCCTTCGGCCTGCGTCTCGATCTTCGGATAGGCGCCGTCGGCCCAGTCCAGCGTGGCCAGCTCGCCGCGCAGCGGCAGCGTGGTGGCATGGCCCACGCGCAGCGGCGGCAGCGGCTTGACGATCAGGTTCAGCTCGTCGAGCTTCTGCTCCAGCCAGTCGGCGTGGTGGCGCAGGAAGGCGCTGACCTGGGCGGGATGGGTGCCGTCGGGATAGGTCACGCGCGCGCCCTTGGGCGTGACGGTGAGGCGCAAGCGCCGCGCACGCGGGTGGGCGGCCTTGAGCACGCGGATGGTGTTGCCGCCTGCGGTCGCCAGTTCCAGCCAGTCGCCTTCGAGATGCTGCGCCATGTGCCTGCTGCCTGTACGTCCGGGCGCCGCCGTGGGTCGACGTGCCCGGAGGGACAGTATGTGGGGAGAACCGCGTCCCGGCGCAAGGGTCGGCGGTCACGGCTTGCGGAAAGCCCGTTCTGACGCCAATCTCAACCTTCGCTGGGACGCGGCAAACCGAACCATTCCTCCAGCTTGGCCAGCAGGCGCTCCAGTTCCAGGGTGAGCAGGGCGAAGCTGGCATCGGCCTCGGCCTGGGCGTCCTCGTGGCCGTCGCCCATCTCGTCCAGCACCACGTCGAGGAACTTCAGCTTGCGCACGATCAGGTCCTCGCCCAGCACGAAGCTCATGCGGTCGTCGAACACCAGGCCGAGCTGGAACACCTGCTTGCCGTTGCGCAGGTGCTCCTTCACTTCTTCCGCATCGAGATCCTGACGACGACACTTGGCGATCGCGCCGGTGGCGGTGGCGGGGTCGCGCAGTTCCACTTCGTCGCCGAGCGCGAGGCCGGCGGGCAGCGTGCCGTTGGCGAGCCAGTCGGTCATCAGCACGCGCGGGCCTTCCTCCGGCGCCAGCGGTACCGCGGGGAAGCTGCCCAGCGCCTCGCGAATTTGCGTGAGCGCGTTCTCGGCCGACTTGCGGCTGGAGGTGTCGAGCACCAGCCAGCCGTGCTTCGTGTCCACGTAGGCCGACATCCGCGACGTGCGCACGAAGGCGCGCGGCAGCAGTTCGGTGAGCAGGTCTTCCTTGAGGCGCTTGCGCTCGCGCCCGCCGACCTTGCGGCCTTCCTCTTCGGCGATCTTCTGCACCTTGCGCTGCAGCTCGTCGTTGACCACCGCGGCGGGCAGCAACTTGTCCTCGCCGCCCACGGTGACCATGGTGCAGTGCTTCACCACGTGGGTGAGCGGCGCGTCGTCGCCGCGGCCGACCGGCGGCACGAAGCCCTTGGTGAACATTTCCAGCGGACCGCAGGGGCGCAGGCGGTGCTCGCCCAACGCCTCGTCCAGACGTTTCAGGTCATCCGCGACGGCGGGAGAAAAACGGAACAGGGTGAGGTTGCGGAAGAACATTGGGTATCCATGCAGATGCGAAGGCCGCCTTGCGGCGGCCACATGCCAGACTCGGTGGCGACGTCATTCCCGCGCAAGCGGGAATCCATTTTGCTGCTCGGCGAAGATCGACATGGATGCCCGCATTCGCAGGCATGACGCCACGGATTGTCCAAGCCTCGCCGTATTTGCCAAGGATCAGCGGCACACGGCCGCGACGGCCTTGGTCACGTAGTCGATATTGCCGGTATTGAGCGCGGCCACGCAAATGCGGCCGCTCCCGAGCGCGTAGATCGCGAACTCCTCGCGCAGGCGATCCACTTGCGCCTTGCTCAGGCCCGAGTAGGAGAACATGCCGGCCTGCTTGTTGATGAAGCCGAAGTCCGGCGCGCCCAGCGCGGCGAGCTTGTCCACGAAGGCCGCGCGCATCGTGTGGATGCGGCTGCGCATCGCGCCCAGCTCCTGCTCCCACAGCGCGTGCAGTTCGGCGCTTTCCAGCACGCCCGCCACCAGCTTGCCGCCGTGCGTGGCGGGGCTGGAGTAATTGGCACGCACGGTGGTCTTGATGCGCGACAGCAGGCGCGCGGCCTCGTCGCGGTCGGCGCCCACGAAGCTGAGCGCGCCCACGCGCTCGCCGTACAGCGAGAACGACTTGGAGTAGGAATTCGCCACCACAAAGGCAGGGATACCCGAGTCGGCCAGCAGGCGCACCGCGGTGGCGTCCGCTGTGGCGTTCTTGTCGAAGCCCTGGTAGGCCATGTCGACGAAGGGCAGCAGGCCGCGATCCTTCAAGAGCGCCACCACCTGCGCCCACTGCGTGGCGTCCAGGTCCACGCCGGTGGGGTTGTGGCAGCAGGCGTGCAGCAGCACCACGGTGCCGGGCTCCAGCTTGGCCAGGTCCGCCAGCATGCCGGCGAAATCGAGGCCGTGGCTGGCGTCGTCGTAGTAGCGGTAGTCGATCAGCTGGAAGCCGGCGGTGCGAAACACCACGTGGTGGTTGCCCCAGCTGGGGTTGCTGATCGCCAGCTTCGCGTTCGCGCCCAGCACCTGCTTGAGCAGATCCGCGCCCACGCGCAGCGCGCCGCTGCCGCCGATGGTCTGCGCGGTGGCCACGCGGCCCGCGTCGAGGATGGGCGCGCCCTCGCCGAACAACAGCTTCTGCGTGGCGCGGTTGTACGCTGGCAGACCGTCGATCGGCAGGTAGCTGCGCGGCAGGTTGTCGCGCGCCAGCGCCTGTTCCACCTGGCGCACCGCGTCCAGCACCGGCACCTTGCCCTGCTCGTCCACGTAGATGCCCACGCCCAGGTTCACCTTCTCCTTGCGCGGATCGGCGAGGTAGGTTTCGGTGAGGCCGAGGATGGGATCGCCCGGGGCCATTTCAACGGAAGCAAAGATGGACACGTGATTTCTCGCTTTTCTTCGTATGGAAGTATGGACGTCCAATCGGACGGACACCCGATGATCTCAGATTTCGCCGCCGGCCGCTGACAGCCCCGCGAAATCGAACAGCCCGCGGTCGGCCAGCTGCGACGGCGCCACGTTGCCCAGCGCGCGGAACATCGTCTCGCTGCGGCCGGGATGCTCGCGCTCCCACTCGTCCAGCATGCGCCGCACCTGCTTGCGCTGCAGGTTCTCCTGCGAGCCGCACAGGTTGCAGGGGATGATGGGGAACTCCCGCAGCGCCGCGTATTCGGCGATCTCGCCCTCGCGGCAGTAAGCCAGCGGGCGGATCACCACGTGGCGGCCGTCGTCCGAGCGCAGTTTGGGCGGCATCGCCTTCAGGCTGGCCTGGTGGAACAGGTTGAGGAAGAAGGTGGCGAGGATGTCGTCGCGGTGGTGGCCCAGCGCGATCTTGGTGATGCCGTTCGCCGCCGCCCAGGTGTACAGCGCGCCGCGGCGCAGCCGCGAGCACAGGCTGCACATGGTCTTGCCCTTCGGGATCACCCGGGTCACCGTGCTGTAGGTGTCCTGCTCGATGATGTGGAACGGCACGCCGCGCGACGTCAGGTACTCCGGCAGCACGTGTTCCGGGAAGTCCGGCTGCTTCTGGTCCAGGTTCACCGCGATCAGCTCGAAGCGTACCGGCGCCTTCGCCTGCAGCTGCAGCAGGATGTCCAGCAGGGTGTAGGAATCCTTGCCGCCGGACAGGCACACCATCACCTTGTCGCCGTCCTCGATCATGCGGAAATCCGTGATCGCCTTGCCGACCTGGTGGCGCAGCCGCGTGGCGAGGCGCTCGACCTCGGCGGCGGGCGTGGAAACGATTTCGGGCAGCGCGGACATGGCGAACTTGGGGGCGACGGGACGCCCATTGTACCCGCCCTGCTCCGCCTGCTTCCGGCGGCGTTACACTAGGAATACCGTCCGCAGCGCCGCACACCGCCATGCAGGTACAGGATCACGCCGAAACCGCCCAGCTGCTCGCCGAATTGCGGCTGGAGCATCGCGACCTCGACAGCGCGATCAACCAGCTGGCGAGCGCGATCGGCCGCGACGAACTGCAGCTCACCCGCCTGAAGAAACGCAAGCTGCTGCTGAAGGACCACATCGCGCGGCTGGAAAGCAAACTGATCCCCGACCTCGACGCCTGACGCGCCCAGCTATGCCCTTCGCCGACCCTGTCCTGCTGCGCGACGCGCATGTCGCGCTGGAACCGCTCAGCCTCGATCACGTTCCCGCGCTGGAGGCCGCCGCCGCCGATGGCGAGCTGTGGAAGCTGTGGTTCACCAGCGTCCCTGCCCCCGGCCAGGTCGCGGCCTACGTGGAGAAGGCGCTGGAAGGCCAGCGCGACGGCACGATGCTGCCGTTCGTGGTGCGCGAACCGGGCAGCGGCGAGATCGTGGGCAGTACCCGCTACTACGACCTCACGCCCGAACTGCCGCGGCTGGCGATCGGCTACACCTGGTACGCCAGGCGCTGGCAGAAGAGCCACCTCAACACCGCCTGCAAGCGCCTGCTGCTGGCGCATGCGTTCGACACGCTGGGCTGCGTGGCGGTGCTGTTGCACACCGACCACCGCAACCTCGATTCGCAGCGCGCGATCGAGCGCCTCGGTGCGCACCGTGACGGCGTGCTGCGCGCCGACCGGCGCCGACCCGACGGCAGCCTGCGCGACACCGTGTGCTATTCCATCCTCGACCGCGAATGGGGGGATGTCAGCCAGTGGCTGGAGCTGCGGCTGGCGCGCTTGATCCAGCGCTGATCGTTGATCGAGAGCGACAAGACGGCCCGGCCAAAGCCCCGCGGCAAGCAGAAACATCCATCGCGACCCCCGCGCCTCACCTCGACCCTCCCCGGATGCAAAAGGGAGAAAGCGCGGGAGCGACTCGACTCAAACAGCTCAAATGCCAGCCTGGCGCTGCAGCCATTGCGCCGCGCCGCGCCCGACGAGCAGACCGCTCGCGAAGCAGGCGGTAAGCAGGTAGCCGCCGGTGGGCGCCTCCCAGTCCAGCATCTCGCCGGCGCAGAACGTGCCCGGCCGCGCGCGCAGCATCAGCTGCTCGTCGAGCGCCTCCAGCCGCACGCCGCCGGCCGTGCTGATCGCCTCGGCCAGCGGGCGCGGTGCGCGCAGCCGCAGTGGCAGCGCCTTGATCCGCGCCGCGAGCGCAGACGGATCAGCCAGCGCGGCCTTGTCCGCGCCTTCGAATACCAGCGCGCACTTGGCGGCATCGAGATGCGCGCGGCGGCGCAGCCAGTCGCCCAGGCTGTGCTTGCCGCGCGGGGCGGCGAGTCGCTCGGCGAGCGCGCCCTGCGGCAGGCCCGGCGCCAGATCGAGCCGCAGCAGCGCCTCGCCATCCTGCACTATCCGCTCGCGCAACTCCGCGCCGATCGCGTAGACCAGGCTGCCCTCGATGCCGTATTCGCTGAGCACGCATTCGCCCTGCCGCGCCTGCGCGGCGCCGTGGCGATCGGTCCAGTGCGCCGTCACCGCCTTGAGCGGCGCGCCGGCGAAACGCGTGCGCAGGTGCTCGCTCCAGGCAATCTCGAAACCACAGTTCGCACTCTGCAAGGGGGCGATGTCGATGCCGGCGGCGTGCAACGGCGCCAGCCACGCGCCATCGGAACCGAGCTTCGGCCAACTGGCGCCACCCAGCGCCAACACCACGGCGTCGGCCGCAACGAGGCACTCGCCATCCGGCGTGGCGAAGCGCAACGCGCCGTCGTCCTGCCAGCCCAGCCAGCGATGGTGCATGTGGAAGGCCACGCCGTCGGTGCGCAGCCGGTGCAGCCAGCGGCGCAGCAGCGGCGCCGCCTTCATGTCGGCGGGGAACACCCGGCCCGAGCTGCCGACGAAGGTCTCCACGCCCAGCCCGCGCGCCCAGGCGCGCAAGGCCTCGGCATCGAACGCGCGCAGCCAGCGCGCGATCTCGCCGCGGCGTTCGCCGTAGCGCTCGACGAAGCGCGCGAACGGCTCGCCGTGGGTGAGGTTGAGGCCGCCCTTGCCGGCGAGCAGGAATTTCCTGCCCACCGAGCCCATCGCGTCGTACAGGTCGACTGCAACGCCGGCGGCGCACGCGGCCTCCGCCGCCATCAGGCCGGCCGGGCCGCCGCCGATGATGGCCAGGCGTGGTGTGTCGTTCGTCGTCATCCGTGCATGGTCGCATGCGGGACGAATACGGAGAAAAAAGCCCGGCCGTCACCGGCCGGGCCTGGTTCGAATATCGGCGGCGCGCCTCCCTGCGCACCGCGCCCCCGGTCAGAACTGCAGGCTCCAGCCGTTGAGCGTGCCCGCGTCGCCGCTGTAGTACGGGTCGTTGTCGATCACCTGCAGCTGCCAAGTGCCGTTCGCCTGATCCGCCGAGGCATTCACCGTGTAAGTGGTGTTGATGTTGCCGTCGTTGTTGTAGTCCGGCGACTGCAGCGTGTACGAGGTGCCGTCCGGCGCGATCAGGTCGAGTTCCAGGTCGCCCGACCAGTTGTGGGTGATGTTCACGTTCACCTTCAACGTGGACGGGGCATTCCCCGACTGGCCGCTCACCGCGATGCCGTCCTGGATCGTGGCGTTGTCGGCTATCGTCACCGGCGTGTCGGTGCTGCTGAAGGTGCCGCCGCCACCGCCCGCAGCGGACACGGTCACCGACGCGGTCTTGCTGTTGCTCGCGCCGGTGCTGTCGGTCACCGTCTCGGTGACGTTGTAGCTGCCGGCCGCCGCATAGGTGTGGCTGGGGTTGGCCGTGGTCGCCGCCGCGCTGCCGTCACCGAAGTTCCACGAGTACGAGCTGATCGTGCCGCCCGTGTCGGTGGAGCTGTCGGTGAAGTTCACGGTGAGGCCGTTCGCCGTGTCGGTGAAGTTCGCCACCGGCGTACTGCCGCCGCCACTGCCGCCCACGATCGGATGCGTGATCGCGCAGGCGTTGGTGTCGTTCGACCAACTGGCCTGCTCGGTGAACGTGCCGGTGCTCATGCTCACGTTCGCCGCGCCACCGGGCTGGCCCGCCGCGATCCACGCGCACTCGTCGGAGTTCTCCATGCCGTTGTCGGCCGAACCGCTGACCTGGTTCGTCCAGCCGCCCGCCGGATAGGTGTCCGACATCATCTCGTGCCACTCGTGGCCCAGCGTCATCGTCCAGCCGTCCAGGTCGCCGCCTGGGCTGGCATTGACGAAATCCACGCCGCAGCCCGAGCCCTGATCCATGTTGTACGGCTGGTTGCTGTAGGCGATGTCGCCGTACGACGAGGTCGTGTAGTTGTGCCACGCGCAGTAGCCCTGGGTCGGACTCTGGTAGTTGTCCGGGTCGGTGCCGTGCGGCGACATGATGATGTAGTAGGTGTAGCGGTTCGAGCCGGCCGCAGTATTGCCGAAGTGCGCGGCCGCCGCGATCGCCTCGTTGGCCAGATCGGTCGCGGTCGGTGCGCTGGGTGCCGCGGCCCCATTGTCGTACCAGGAGCCGGCGTACACGCCACCGCTCTGGTACGGCACGAAACTCGCGTTCGACGGGCAGCTGGTGGCGCCGCTGGCCACGTTCGGGCCGTCGCACCACTGGGTCAGGTCGGCCGACCACAGTTCGCCGCCGGTGCCGATGCCCTTGAACATCTCCTCGGCCTGGGCCGCCGCGCCGTAGGAGTCGCCGGAGAACACGTCGTCGCCATTCGCGTTCGTGCTCTGCGAGCCCCACTGGTTGCCGTAGTACACGATGTACACCTTCACGTGGCCGTCCATCACGCCGACGCCGTCGATGCCGCCGGCGTAGCTGAGCGTGTTGGCGCCGGTCGCCGCCGTCATCACGGCGGGCGTGTGCGTTTCCTTGTAATGCTTCATCTTCTCGTGCACCGCCCGGGTGGGAATCACGCCGTGGCGGTAGCTGTGCCCGTGGGCGGGCGAGTAGGGATTGCCCTGCGGGTTCGTGGCCGCGTCGGTCTGGGCGAACGCCGGGCCGGCCATCAGACCCAGCAACACGGATGCCGCGAGTGTCTTCAACACGATGCTTTTCATGTGATCTCCCCAATCAGGAAACAGGTGTTTGCAAACATGCGCCCCCGCACATGCGTTCGGTTTTTTCCAGGGACGGCACAGGCAAAGGCCTGGACGTCACGCCCGCTTTCGCGGGTACGACAACTGCTTTTCTGAGTTCCCTGCGCCGCATGCCCGGCGGGCTTTCAGTCCGGGAAAGAAGCGGCGCGCATCGCTGCGCGCCGCCATGCATCAGAACGTCAGGCTCCAGCTGTTGAGCGTGCCGTAGTCGCCGCTGTACCACGGGTCGTTGTCGATCACGCGCAGCTTCCAGGTGCCGTTGCCCTGCACCGAGGAGGCGTTCACCGTGTACGTGGTGTTGATGTTGCCGTCGTCGTTGTAGTCCGGCGACTGCAGCACCGCGTAGGCGCCGTTCGGCGCGACCAGGTCGATCTCCAGATCGCCCGACCAGTTGTGCGTGATGTTCACGTGCACCTGCAGCGTCGCCGGCGCCGCACCCGGCTCACCGGTCACGCTGATGTTGCTGGTGATGGTGGCGTTGTCGTTGATGGCCTTCCTGGTGTTGTTGCTGAACGTGCCGCCGCTGGGGGCGGTCACCGTCACCGAACCGCTCTTGGTGCTGGTCGCACCGGTGTTGTCGGTCACCTTCAGCGAGACGGTATAGGTGCCCGCCGCGGTGTAGGTGTGGCTCGGGCTGGCGCTGGTGGAAGTGCCGCCGTCGCCGAACGTCCAGGCGTAGCTGCTGATGGTGCCGCCGGTGTCGGTCGAGGTGTTGGTGAAGCTCGCCGTCAGGCCGCTCGTCGTGTCGGTGAAGTTGGCCACCGGCGTGCCGCCGCTTGCCGCATTCACGGTGATGCTCTCAGTGGCCACGTTCGAAGTGCCCGCACTGTCCTTGGCGTCGAAGGTGAACGAGTCGCTGCCGCTGTAACCCGTGGCCGGCGTGTAGGTGAACGCGCCGGTGGCGGCATTGGTGATCGTCACCGTGCCATGGGTGGGCTGGGCCACCACCGCGAACGTCATGCTGGCACCGCCGGCCGAGGCCGACAGCGTGCCGGACACCGCGGTGTTCTGGTTGGTGCTTACCGCGCCGTTGCTGGCGGTCGGCACCGTCACGCTGCCGCCGCTGCCGGCGACGTTGGCCACGAAGTTCGCGATGTTGATCGAGCCGAAGCCGGTGGTGTAGTCCCAGCCCACGGCGGCGGTCTCGCCGCTGTTGTTGCCCGAGGTGACGTCGTGGAAGTCAGTCGAGTAATGCGACGCGGCGTCCGCGTAGATCAGCGGCGCGGCGAAGCCCAGCGAGGGCTTGGCCGCCAGCACGCGCGCCCACACGCCCACGAACAGCGGCGAGGCCAGGCTGGTGCCGCCGATCTGCTGGCTGGCGCCGTCCACGATCACGTTGGCGCCGCTGACCGGGCTGGCGTCGAAGGCCACGTCGGGCAGGCCTCGATAGGAACTGCCGGCGTTCTGGCCCACGCCCTTCTGCCAGCTCGGCTGCGCCTCGAAGGTGCTGGGGCTGCCGCCGGTCGCGCCTTCGTTGGAGCTCAGGTTGTTCCACACCGTCTCGTTGGTCCAGGTGGTGCCCGAGGTGTACAGCTCGGTGCCGCCCACCGCCACCACGTACTGCGAATCGGCCGGCCAGCTCGGCACGATGCCGCCGGTGCCGCACTCGTCCGCGCCGCTGTCGCCGGAGGAGATCGAGAAGGTCTGGCCCTGCGCATCGGCCTGCTCGAAGATGTTGTCGCCGGTGGCCGCGCCGTTCGTCTCCGAGCCGGTTTCGCAACCGCCGATCGAGACGTTGATGATGCGCACCGTGTTGTCGGTGACCGCCTTGTTGAAATCATCCACCAGCGGCTGCGTGTTCAGGCTGGAGGTGGTGTACAGGGTGAGCGACTTCACGCCGCCGGAGATGCCGGCGATGTCCTGGCTGTCCAGGTCCCACTCGCCGTCGCCGCTGGTGTCGCTGCTGCCGCCGTCCACCGTCACCACGTTCATCGGGATGCTGCCGAGGCCCGGGTTCTGGCTGAGGAACGAGCTGAAGTCGCTCTGCACGTTCGTCATGCTGCCTTCGGCGATGATGCCCACCGGGATCGTCGCGCCGGTCGCCGTGCTGCCCGCGTTGTAGATCGCGGCGAAGTCGGCCGGGTTGTGCGCGCCGGCGGTGCCGCCGGCCGCATTGACGTGGACCGGGTTCAGCACATGGAAGGTGTGCACGGTCTGCAGGCCCAGCACCTCGTTCACGATGCCTTGCAACGCAACCGGGATCTTCACGTCGCTGGCGGTGGCATAGGCATTGCGCCCGTCATGCGTGTGCACGCGCACCAGCGAGGTGCGGAACGCGGAGGCCGCCGTGTCGGCGCGGCCGCTGGCGGTCACCAGCTGGCGGTTCGGCTCGATGGTGACGTTGCCGAAGCCGGACTTCCTCAGGAAGTCGGCCACCTGCTGCGCCTGCGCCTGGGTCGGCGCGTACAGCGCGTTGAACTGCGCGGACGTGAGGTTGGGATGGTGCGGGTTGGCGATGAACGCATCCAGCTGCGCCTTGTTGCGCAGATTCAGCGATACCGCGACGTGCATCGATTGCGCGACTTCCAGCGCGCCGACGACGCGGTCGCCGGTGTGCAACTTGGTGGCGTGCCGCACCGTGGCGAACTGTGCAGTGCTGGTGGTGTGGGCCGTACCGGCGCACACCGAAGAGGCCGCGGCCATGGCGATGGCGGCGGCCAGTGCTTTCAAACGAACGTGATGCATGGATAACTCCCCAGTTTTTTTCGGGGCGAACGGACCTGACGCGGTCGCGTGACCCCGTGGCAATGACATGTCGCACCCGCGTGCGACGCCGTTTTCTGCTTGCCAGACGATTCCCGAGCGCCCGCTGCAGCAGCCGTCCCCCTGAGAAATTCCCTCTCTCGGTCGGCCTTGGGCTTCGCTTGACAGGACCCGCCCCCGCAGGTGCCATCCGGAACCATTCGCCGATGCTCCCCATGGCGAATCGTCCGAAACTAAGCAATCGAATTTGCACTCGTCAATATCAGAAAGCGCAAATCCAAACCGGCGACACACTAATCATTTACACGCGCTTCATGTTGAGCAGCGGCGCATGAAACAACGCATTTGAAACGCAATTACGTTCGATTTTCGACGAATCCCGGCGATCGCATGCACGCCCGCAAAGCACGCAATTACGCGGCTTCCCGGCCATCCCCGCACCGAGGCGCATGAATCGACATCGCAACAAGAAACGAATTCTCCAGACGGATCGCCTCGATTCGCATCAAATGGCGTTGCAGCAATTATTTTCGATTATCTCGTTCCAATCGGCACGGCCTCGCATCCATTGCCCAAGTTGCAAGGGTCGGCGTCGGGCATGAAATTGCGATACCGTGGCCGCGATCGAATCGATCAACCGGCCGTACCGCGTATTCCGGGGCGGGCTTGCTGCAACACACCGGCCGCGGATCCTTCGAACCGAATCGTTGCCGGGGAGCTATCGCGATGCGCCGAATCCTGTCCGCGTGGTGCTGGGTCGCCCTGTGCGCCAGCTTGTCCGCCCATGCCGCCGAGTTGCCCGCCGCGCCGCGGGAGCATCCCGGATTGCTGGCCCTGGGCACGGCGCCCAGCGAGGCCGAGCTGCGCGCCACCATCACCGCCCTGGTGGGCTTCGGCACGCGCCACACGCTCTCGGACACGAAATCCGCCACGCGCGGCATCGGCGCCGCGCGGCGCTGGGTGCAGGCGCGCTTCGCGGCGATCTCGCACGACTGCGGCGGTTGCCTCGAAGTGGTCACGCCCGCGCAGACGTTCACCGGCAAACGCATCCCGCAACCCACCGAGGTGGTGGACGTGGTCGCGATCAAGCGCGGCAGCACCGATCCGCAGCGCGTGATCGTGATCACCGGGCACCTGGATTCGCGCGTCAGCGACGTGATGAACGCCCGCAGCGACGCGCCCGGCGCCAACGACGACGCCTCCGGCGTGGCCGCGCTGATCGAGGCGGCGCGGCTGTTGTCGAAGCAGGACAACCGCGCCACCCTGGTGTTTGCCGCGCTGTCCGGCGAGGAGCAGGGCCTGTACGGCGGCAAGCTGCTGGCCGACTACGCGGTCGCGCACGGCTGGCAGGTGGAGGCCGCGCTCAACAACGACATCGTGGGCAACAGCCGCGGCGAGAACGGCGCCATCGACAACACTGTGGTACGGGTATTCTCCGAAGGGACCAAGAGCAACGAGACGCCCGCGCAGGCGGCGTACCGGCGCTACCACGGCGGCGAGGTGGACTCGCCCTCGCGCAACCTCGCGCGCACCATGGCGCAGCTGGCCGACCGCTACCTGCCCGACTTCCGCGTGCGCATGGTCTACCGCACCGACCGCTACGGCCGCGGCGGCGACCAGGTGCCCTTCATCGAAGCCGGCTATCCCGCGGTGCGCGTCACCGAGGCGCACGAGGACTACACGCACCAGCACCAGGACCTGCGCACGCAGGACGGCGTGCGCTACGGCGACACCATTGCCGGCATCGACTTCCGCTACCTCGCCCGCGTCACCGCGCTCAACGCGATCACCATGGCCGCGCTGAGCCGCGCACCGGCGCCGCCCGGCGGCGTGGGCATCCACGGCGCGCTGGCCACCGACACCACGCTGGACTGGCGCAAGGTACCGGGCGCCGCCGGCTACCGCGTGCACTGGCGCGACACCACCGCGCCGCAATGGCAGCACGCGCGAGCGGTGGGCGACATCGACCACGCCGTGCTCAAGGACGTGGTGATCGACGACGGGTTCTTCGGCGTGTCGTCGGTTTCCGCGGACGGCTACGAAAGCCCGGTGGTGTTCCCCGGCGACGCCGGCAGTTTCGAACGTTCGCCGCCGACAGGCGCCGACGACAAACGATGAAACCGCGACGGCACGGCGTGCCGTCGCGGCTCCGCGGGAACTCCGCTGGCGCTCAGCCGCCGCTGGTCGCCGCCGAAGCCGGCTGCGGCTCGTCACTCTTGTCGTGCGCACCGGATGCTGCAGGTTTCGCTGCGGCCGGCTGCGCGGTCTCCGCGGGTTGCGCCGACGCGCTGCCGGACGCACCGCGGGTATAGACAATCTGCTTGTCGCCCTCGCACTGGCCGACCACCTTGCCGTCCCCGGCCGGTTCGTCGTGCGCCACCACGGCCAGCGTGTAGCCTTCCAGTCCCTTGGCCTTGAGCTTCGCGTCGATGCTCGCCTTCACCGCATCACACGAGGCATGGACCAGCATCGGCGCCGCGAGCAGCGCCAACGCGACGAATACACCATGCGATTTCATGGGCAGGTCTCCAAGTACGGGAAGACCCATCAAACCGCGCAGCCAATGAAATCCGTGTCGACAACGTCGCTCAATCCAGCCGCACGCCCAGTTGCGCGAAGCGGCGCAAGCCGTCGGCGCTGGGCAGCAAGGCGCGACTGCGGCTGGTGCGGCGCAACCAGCCGGCATCCAGCATCGCGTCGGTGAGCGCCACGCCCAACGGGCCGCCCAAGTGCAGGCGGCGTTCGGTCCAGTCGATGCAGCCGCGACCGCGCAGGCGCAACAGCTGCCCGGCCGGTTCCGCTTGCCAGCCCGCGCCCACCAGCGCCTCGATCGCGGGTGCCTGCAGCCGCAAACCGTCGCCGGTCGACTGCAGCCAGCCGCGTTCCAGCCACGCCGCACACATCGCCACGCCCAGCTCGCCGGCCAGATGGCGATAGCAGGTGCGCGCGCGACACAGCGCGGGATCGCTGCCCGGCGGACGCGGCGCCTTGGGCGCGCGCGGCAGCGCCATCGCTTCCAGCCACGCCGCCACCTCGTCGTCGGCGAGGCGGTAGTAGCGATGCCGGCCCTGCTCCTGCACGGCGAGCAGGCCGCCATCGAGCAGGCGCTTCAGGTGCGCGCTGGCGGTGGCCGCACCCACGCCAGCGATGCGTGCCAATTCACCGGCGGGGCGTGCGCTGCCGTCCAGCAGCACCAGCAGCATCGCCGCGCGCGCCGGCTCCGCCAGCAGGGCGCCGAACTCGGCCAGCTGATAACGGTTGGGTAGTCCGCTGCGGCTCATGCGCGCAGTGTAGTGCGCGCCCTGTGCGCTCGTTTCGACGCGCAGCGAAACATCGGCGAGGCGAAGCCACGACATTGTCGGCATGGATATGTACTACGCCCCCGACACCTTGCAGATCCGTCCCTCCATCCTCTACTTCGGCACGCCCGTCGTGCTGATCGCCACGCGCAACCCGGACGGCTCGGCCAACATCACCCCCATGTCTTCAGCGTGGGCGCTCGCCGACCGCGTGACGATCGGCCTCGCCGGCGGCGGTCAGGGCCTCGCGAATCTGTTGCGCGAACGCGAATGCGTGCTCAACCTCGCCAGCGAATCGATGCGCGAGGCGGTGGAACGGCTGGCGCCCACCAGCGGCCGCGATCCGGTGCCGGCGTGGAAGCACGGCTATCGCCACGAGCCGGACAAGTTCGCGCTGGCCGGCTGGCATGCGCTGCCTTCCCTGCGGGTGAGCGCGCCGCGCATCGCCGAGGCGCCGCTGCAACTGGAGGCGCGCGTGCTCGAGGCGGTCGAGCGCCCGTTGGAAGCCTGGCGCGGCGATGCTGGCGGCTACGTCACGCTGGAGCTGGAGGTGTGTCAGGTGCATGCGCACGCCGACATCGTGGTGCCCGGCAGCTCGCACATCGATCCGCGCCGCTACCGGCCGCTGTTCTACGTGTTCCGCCATTACTACGGCGTGGGGCCCGCGCTGGGCCGCACGTTCAAGGCCGAGGTGTAGCGCGCACAGCGGCGTGGCAGACTCGGCGCATTGCCCACGCCGGAGACGCGCCATGAAGTGGATCGTCAGCAGCCTGTTGCTCGCCATCGGCCTCGCGCTGGGTGGCTGGTTTACCGGCCACGGTTTCGAGGCCGGGCGCAACGCGCGCATCGTCACCGTGAAGGGGCTGGCCGAGCGCGACGTCAAGGCCGACCTTGCGCTGTGGCAGCTGCGCTTCGTGCGCGCGGGCGACCAGCTCGCCACCGTGCAGGCGGCGATCCAGCAGGACGACACCGCGGTCACCGCGTTTCTCACCAGGCAGGGACTGGGGCCGGAAGCCATCGCGTTCCGCAACCTCGAAGTCACCGACCGCGCCGCGCAGACCTGGGGCGACGGCAAGTATCCCAGCCGCTACATCATCGTGCGCACGGTGATGCTGCGCAGCGCCGACGTGGACAAGGTGGCCGCCGCCTACCAGGCCAGCGGCGCGCTGGTCGACGCGGGCGTGGTGCTGGGCGGCGAGAACCCCGGCAACAACGGCGGCCCCACCTACCTGTTCGACGGCATCAACGCGCTGAAGCCCGCGATGATCGCCGCGGCCACGAAGAACGCGCGCGACGCGGCAGAGCAGTTCGCGCGCGACGCGGGCAGCCGGCTGGGCGGCATCCAGCGCGCCAGCCAGGGCGTGTTCGAGATTCTGCCGCGCGACAAGGCGCCGATGCTGCAGGCGGACAAGCAGATCAACAAGACCGTGCGCGTGGTGGCGACGCTGGAGTATCGGCTGGAGTGAGTCCCCCTTCCCTGCAAGCAGCCTGATCCACACGATTCCCGGAAGCCCACCACCGTTCGCCCTGAGCGCAGGCCCCAAGGGCCGACGCGGGGAGTGGCCACGGATGGCCACGTTCTGAGGAGCGAGGAACTCGAAGGGCTGTCACGGCGGCGCTTCGACTGCGCTTGCTAACGCAAGCTACGCTCAGCGCGAACGGCGCTTTTACTGTACTCAGCTTCCCCGCGGCTTCGCGCGATGCGTGGGCGTGGCGCTCCACGGATCGTCGGGCCAGGGGTGGCGCGGGTAACGCCCCTTCAATTCCTTCTTCACTTCGGGATAGGTGCGCTCCCAGAAGCCTTTCAGATCCTGTGTCACCTGGATCGGCCGGCCCGCGGGCGAAAGCAGGTGCAAGGTCACCGGTACGCGGCCGGCGCCCACGCGGGGAGTGTCCGCGAGGCCGAACAGTTCCTGCAACTTCACCGCCAGCACCGGCGGCGCATCGGGCGCGTATTCCAGCCGGCGCGTCTGGCCGCTGGGCACGGTCAGCGCATCCGGCGCCTGCGCGTCCAGGGCTTGCCGCTGCGCGTGGTCGAGCAATGCCGACAGCGCCTGCGAAAGCTCCTCCGCATCCAGCGCATCGAGTCGGCGCTTGCCGGCGAGATACGGCGCCAGCCAGTCGTCCAGCGTGGCGAGGAGTTGCGCGTCGGAAACATCGGGCAGCCCAAGCTCGGGCATCCAGCCGCGCAAGGCCCGGATGCGCAGGCGCAGGCGACGCGCGTGTTCGCTCCACGGCAGCGCGTCCAACCCCTTGCTGCGGATCGCGGCGAGGAGCGCGGGCAGCGCGTCTTCCGGCTGCACCGGCACGCTGCGGCGTTCCAGCACGATCGCGGCATAGCGGCGTTCCTCGAACGCTTCCACCGCGTCGCGCGCTTCGTTCCAGCGCAGCACGCGCTCGCGCACGAAACGCTGCGGGTAGTCGCGTTCCAGCACGCGCGGATCGAACGGTGCGGCGGCGAGGATCAGGCTGTCGCGCGCCTCGAAACGCAGATCCAGCGCCACCAGCCACGGCTCGCCCAAAAGCGCGGTGTTGTCGTGCAGGCGTGCGCCTCGGCCATTCGCCAGCGTGTAGCGCAACGGGTTTGCTTCGTCGCGGCGCGCGATGCGGTCGGGGAAGGCGTGCAGCAGAAGGTCGCCCACCGCGTGGCTGTCGGGCGTGCCGCTGGCGGCGCTGCGCACGTCCAGGCGCCGACGCCAGCCCTTGCTGGCCTGCTCGATCGCCGCCAGCGCACCGCCATCGGCGCCGTGGCCGCGGCGGTCGCGCCAGGCATGCAGCGCGGCCACGCGCATGCGGAAGTCGTCGCTGCGGCCCTGCTCGCCGCGCAGCGGCGAGCGCGCCTCCATCAGCGCGAGCAGATCGGCGATCAGTGGGCGCAATGGCTCCGACGCGCGCAACGCGGCGGCGCCGAGACGTGGCGTGGCGCCCAGCGCCAGCATGCGCCGGCCCAGCGCGGTGATGCGGCCGTCCGCATCCAGCGCGCCGAGATTCATCAACAGTTCGCGCCCCTGTGCCAGCGCGCCGGGTGGCGGCGCGTCCAGCCACGGCAGCGCGTTGCTGCCCCAGGCTGCGAGTTCCAGCGCAAGACCGGAGAGTTCCACCTGCGCGATCTCCGCCGTACGCGCGGCTTCCAGCCGCTTGCTCTGTGGCCACAGCCGATACGCCGTGCCCTCCGCCACGCGCCCTGCGCGGCCCGCGCGCTGATCGGCCGAAGCCTGCGAGATGGCGACAGTTTCCAGCCGGGTGAAGCCGGAGTTCGGATCGAAGCGCGGCTCGCGCGCGAGGCCGGCATCGATCACCGCGCGGATGCCCGGCAGGGTGACGCTGGATTCGGCCACGTTGGTCGCCAACACGATGCGACGCGTGCCCGGCTCGGCCGGCGCCAACGCATGCTGTTGTTCGGCGAGCGAGAGTTCGCCGTGCAGCGGCACGATCTCGATTTTTTCTTCCCTCTCCCTCTGGGAGAGGGATCGAGGGTGAGGGTTCGGCGAAGTTTGGACAACACGCTCCGCCCGTACCCTCTCCCGGCCTTCGGCCACCCTCTCCCGAAGGGAGAGGGTTTCTTCCAGCACCGCCTGCGCCCGCGCGATCTCGCGCCGCCCCGGCAGGAAGACCAGCACGTCGCCGTCGCTCTCCGCCAGCGCCTGCTTCGCCACACGCGCGAGCTGGTGCTCGATGCTCTCCTGCGCGCGAGCGGACGGGTGCTCGATGCGCACCGGAAAACTGCGGCCGGGACTGGTGATGCGCGGTGCATCCAGCCAGCGCGCGATGCGCTCGCCGTCCAGCGTGGCGGACATCACCACCAGGCGCAGCTCGGGCCGCAGCGTGGCCTGCACGTCCAGCGCCAACGCGGCACCGAGATCGCCGGCGAGATGCCGCTCGTGGAATTCGTCGAACAGGATCGCGCCTATGCCGGTCAGCTCGGGATCGTCCTGGATCAGCCGTGTGAGGATGCCTTCGGTGACCACTTCGACGCGGGTGGTCGCGCCCACCCGCGACTCGAAGCGGATGCGATAGCCCACCGTCTGCCCCACCTCCTCGCCCAACTGCCGTGCCATGAACTGCGCGGCAGCGCGCGCGGCGATGCGGCGCGGTTCCAGCATCACGATCTTCCGGCCATCCAGCCACGGCGCATCGAGCAAGGCCAGCGGCACCTGGGTGGTCTTGCCCGCACCAGGCGGCGCCTCCAGCACCAGCCGCGGCGTCGCTTCGAGCGACGCGCGGATCTCGGGCAGCAGCGGGGTGATCGGGAAGCTGGGAACGGCGGGACTCATGCGCAGCCATGATACCGGCTGCCATGAGGCCGCCCCTCAATGCTGCAGCGGCGCCGTCTGCGCTCCACCCGCCGGTGCCACTGCCGGCGTTGCCATGTTCGCTGCCGGCGCGGCCTGCAACGGCTTCAGCGATTCGAAGCCGTGCTGGTAGTCGTCGGTGATCTGGCGCGCTTCCTCGCTGCTGCGGATCACCCGCGGGGTGATCAGCACGATCAGCTCGGTGCGGTCGCGCTTGCGGTTGGTGGTGCCGAACAGGCGACCGAGGAACGGGATGCGGTTGAGGCCGGGCACGCCGTTGTCGTCGGTGCTCTCGTTCTGCTGGATCAGGCCGCCGAGCAGCACGGTCTGGCCGCTCTGCACCGCCACCTGGGTCTGCATGCTGCGGTCGGCGATGGTGTAGTTGCCGTTCTTGTCCTGGGTGGTGGGGCTGCTCACTTCCTGGCTGACGTCGAGGTAGACCAGGCCGCCGGGGTTCACCCGCGGCACCACCTTGAGGATCACGCCGGTGGTGAGGTACTGCACCTGGCCCAGCGTGCCGATGGTGGTGCCGCCGGTACCCAGGCCAGGCGTGATGTAGCTCTGGTTCACCGGCACGTTGTTGCCCACCTGGATCATCGCCGGCTGGTTGTTCATCACCACCAGCGAGGGCGCGGACAGCGTCTTGGTGTTGCCGCTGTCCTCCATCGCGCGCACCGCCACCTGCATCTTGCTGTTGAGGAAGGAGTAGAAAAGCGGTTCGCCGCCGTAGGCGTTGCCGCCACCACCCAGCGCGATCTGGCGGGGGTTGCCGGGCTGACCGGGCTTGAAGCTGCCATCGGCCGTGCTGCCGGTGCTGCCGGAGAGGCCTTGCAGGTACCACTGCACGCCGAACTGGAACTGGCCGGTGAGGTTCACCTCGAGGATGCGCGTCTCGATCTGCACCTGCAGCGGGATGGTGTCCAGTCGCTTGATCGCCGCCTCGATCTCGGCCCACTGCGAGGGCCGCGCGCGCACCAGCAACTGGTTGTTCGCGTCCACCGAGCCGATGCGGATACTGCCGTCCTGCGAGACGTATTGCTGGTCCTGGCTGGCCGCGTTGGCATTACCGAAGCTGGTGGATGACGCCGCGCCGCCCTGCAGGCCGCCCGTGCCGTTGCCGCCGTTGTTGCCGTAGCCGTTGCTGCCGCCGTTACCGATGCCGCCGATGCCGTTGCCACCACCGAGGCCGCCCAGGCCGCCGCCCGTGGTGTTGCTGCTGCCGAAGCTGCCGGCGGTGCTGCCCATGCCGCTGGCCGAACCGCGCGCGTTCTCGGCGCTGCCCAGCGTGCCGGAACTGAGGCCGGGACCGACTTCGCCACCGGATCCGCCACCGCTGCCGCCGCTGGCGTAGATCTGCGCCAGGTATTTGGCGAGGTCGGAGGCCTTGATGTTGCGCACGTCGTACACGTAGAGCTGCGGCTGGTTGCCGCCGCCCTGGTCGATGCGGGCGATCCAGCTGCCCACCTCGTCCACGTAGTTCGGCTGGGTGCTGATCACCACCAGCGCGTTCGTGCGCTTGATCGGGATGAAGCGCAGCATGCCGGCCAGCGGGGTGTCGCCCTTGGAGCCGAACATCTCGTCCAGCTTGGGCATCAGCTGTTCCACGTCGGCGTGCTGCAGGTTGAACACGCCCACCGACATGCCGCGCAGCCAGTCCACGTCGAAGGTCTGCACGGTGCGCTGGTAGTTCGCCAGCTCCTCCGGGGTGCCGGACATCACGATCACGTTGCGCGCGGGATCGACCAGCAGCACGGCGTCGGGCCGCGCGAACGGCTTGATCAGCTTCTGCATCTCGCTGGCGGCGATGTAGTGCAGCGGGAACAGCCGCGCCTGCAGGCCGCCGGCGGGCGCCGTCGCGCGCAGGCTGGGCACCAGGTTGCCACCCACCGCCTCCTTCGCCGGCAGCACCACGTAGCTGCCGTTGCGCTCGACCAGCGCGTTGTTGGTCCACGACAACAGGGTCTCCAGGATCGGCAGCGCCTGGCTGGCGTCCACCGGCTCGGCGGTGGAGAACGAGATGTTGCCCTGCACGCCGGGCACGATGGTGTAGTTCTTCTTCAGCAGGTCGCCGAGGATCGCCTTCACCACCGCCTGCACCGGCTGGTTCTCGAAGTTGAAGGTGACGCCGTTCGCCCCGGACACCGCCGGGCGCGGCGTGGCCAGCGCGGTGGGCCGTACGAACTGGCCGCTGCCGCGGCTGATCTGCGGCAGCACCGCGGCGTTCGTGGTGGTGGTCTGGCCGTTGTTCAGCGGCAGCGGCGCCGGCACCGGCGCACGGGTGCCGGCCATCGCCTCGCGCTGCAGCGAGGCGTCGTCGGGCTGTGGCGGCAGGTTGGCGCAACCGGCCAGCAGGGCCAGCGCCGCCAGCGCGACGACGCACGGCAGGCCGGATCGAAGGCGGGCAAGCGGCCGCGAACGCGCGAGGGTGTGCTGGCGGGACATGGATCAGTGTGCTCCTTCGTGGTTCGCGGCCTGGCTGGCGGCGCGGCGCTGCAGGATCGCGGCCTTGAGTTTGCGCAGGCGGTCGAGTTGCTGCTGGCTGTATTGCGGGGGGGCCTGGCGCGAAGCGCCTTGACCCAGCGGTACGACCGGCTGCGCAGTGGCGGCACCGGAGGCCTCGGCATCGCCCTGCGGCGCGGCCGCAGGCTCCGCGGCCATCGCGGGCACCGCCTTCGCAGCGTCGATCGGCGCGCCGGCGGGCAGCTTCAGTTCGGTGCGGCCCTGCGCGGAATCGAGGATCACCGAGCGCGGCTTCACCTCGACCAGGCTCAGGCTGCCGTCGGGCAGCGACTGCCCTTCGCGCAGGCGCAGCTCCTTGTTGCCGTTCTTGTCGTGCAGCAGCGCCATGTGCAGCTGCGGGGTGAGGATGATGCCGGTCAGCGCCAGGTCGCCCAGGCTGCTGCCGCCGCTGGCGGCGTGCGCTTCGGGCTTGCGGTCGGGGCTGAACAGCGACTGCTGCCACACCGGCGCGAACTCCGCCAGCGGCTGCGGCGTCGGCAGGCCGGCATGCTTGCCGGACGCGGGCGGCGGCGCGGCGGCGCGCGGCGCGTCCCAATGCACGCCGCGGCCCAAGCCGGCCAGCAACGCCAGCCACAGCGCGCCCAGCAGCAGCGCGAGGATCACCAGGACCGGGGTCAGCCGGCGTTGGCTGGCGGCGTTCATGGCGTCGCTCCCGCTTCATCCGCGGCGTCATCGGGCACGGGCGCCGAGGCCGCCGCCGCGGGCGCGGCGCCACCGGGGCGCACATAGCCGGACAAGGTGAACTGCACTTCCAGCGACGGTCCGCTGCCCTGCCGCGCCACCACCGGGTTGCGGTAGACGTTGAGGTTGTCCACGAACAGGTACGGCGTGCCCTGCTCCAGCGCCTGCAGCACGCCCACCAGCGGCTCGATGTCGCAACTGAGGTTGATGCTCACCGCCGCCTTGCGGTACGGCTCGCCGGAGGTCACTTGCGGGTTGGGCACCGGCATCTTCTGCGTCACCGTGCAGCTGCCGCCCTCGGTGTGCGCGCCCACCGCGTCCACCACGCGCTGCATCAGGTCGGCGGCGGCGGTGTTCGGATCGTCCTCGGGCAGGAACGCGCTGCTGGCGGCCTGGCCGGCGCCCAGCGCGGCGATGCGCTGGCGCAGCTGCGGCTGCTCGGCGATCGCCGCGGCGTAACGGCTCTGGGTGTCGCGCAAGTCGTCCATCTGTGCGGCGATGTCGCGCAACGGCGCCACGAACCACCAGTGCAGCAGCAGGAAGTAGCCGAGCAGCAGCGCCAGCAGCAGCAGGCCGAGCGCCGCGATGCGGCTGTCGCGCGGCGAGAGCTTTGAGAGCCTGTTCATGGCGTGCTCCCGGCGGCGGCCGGCTGGGGAGCGGCGCGCTCCGGCGCCGGCTTGTGCAGCTGCGCCACCATGTAGAAGCGTTCCTTGCCGGTGGACGGATCGGACTGGATGCTGCCCTGGAAGTTCGCGTTGTCGATCAGCGGCGAGCCCTTGAGCAGGTCGAGCAGCTTCGCCGCCTGCGGGCTCTGGCCCTGGAAGCCGATCTGGCCGTTGTCGTCGAGGCTGAAGCGCTCCAGCCACGCGCTGGACGGCAGCCGCTTGGTGAGGTCGAGCAGCACGCCGAGCACGGTAGCGCGCCGTGCCTTGCGCTGCGCGAGGAAACCGGCCGCGCCGGCATCGTCCTGCAGCTGCTTGCGCAGGCCGGCCACCTGCTGCGCCTCGCCGCGCATCGCCTCCACCTGCGCCTGCATCTGCGCCAGCGCGCTCTCGCGGTTGTGCAGCCAGCCGCCCATCGCCAGCAGCAGCAGCAGCACGCAGGCGGCCGCAAGCATCAGGTTCAGGCGCCGCCGCGGCCGCGTGCGATGCGAGGCCTGGTCCGGCGGCAGCAGGTCGACGCCGAGCCGGCCGGCATCGTGCGCCAGGTCCACCGCGTCGACCGTGATGCCGAGCGTGCGCAACCGGGCCAGCAGCGGATCCAGCATGTCACGTCGCACCACCAGCAGCTCCACCGCGCAGCGGCCGGCCACGACCGGCCGCGCCAGCTCGCGCACGGCGTAATACACCTGGGCGGCGCCGAACGGGGTCTGCCGATCCATCTCGTAGCCCGCCACCTGGTGCAGCTTGCCGCGCGCGGCCACGGGCAGCTGCAGCACGCGACGCAGCACCGCGTGCGCGGGCAGCAGCAGGGCCAGCCGGCGATCCTCGGGGTCCGTGCCCTGCCAGGCGACGGCGAGGGCAGCCTGTTGCGCGACCGGGTCGAGCTCGTCGCTCCAGCGCGCCAGCGGCTCGGCCTGGCCGACGCGGCGCAGCCGCCAGTCGCCGTCGACCTGTTGCAGCAGGTGCCAACCGGCACCGTCGGCCAGCGCGGCGCGCCAGCGCGGCGGCAACAGCGTGCCCAACTCGCCGCCCCACCAGGCGAAGAAGCCCGGCAGCGGCGAGCTGCGCCAGCCTTGGCGCAGGCGATCCAGCAGCGCCCGCGACGATGGCGTTGCAGCACTCATTCCCCGTCACCCTCCTGCCAGCGCAGCACCGTGTACGGCTGCGTGCCCATCCCGCCGGGCTGGAGGCGGACCGTGGCGCGGATCACCGCGCGCGTCCCGTCGGCCAGCTCGGCCTGCGAACGGATACTATGCGTGATTCCATTGCCGATGGGTGGCATGCCGGCACCGGCGTTACGCTGCCGTGCGGCTTGCACTGCCTGCAGCTGCTGCGGATCGAGCCCCGGGATCGCCGCCAGCGCCAGCGGCGGCGCGGTGTTCGGGTCCGGCATGGCGCGCCCGGACCAGATCGTGATCGCCGGTTCCAGCATCCGGTACAGCGCTGGCGTCATGCCCAGCACCTGCTGCAATTCCTCCAGGCTGGCGAACGGACCGTGGCGCGGACCGTAGTCCCGCCCTGCCGCGGTGTAGGCGGCGCGGGCGCGATCGGCCTGCCCCGGCACGGTGACGAAGCTGCGCCAATCCACCACGTTGGCGGCGAGCTTGCCGGCCGCCGCCGCGTCCAGTCCCGCGGCACGGAACAGCGCCTGCAACACCTCGGGCGAGGCAGCGTTGAGATCGACCTTGCCACCCTCGTCGGTCATCGTCACCTGCACCCCGACGCCGTCGAACTGGAACGGATAGACGCGGCCGTCGCCGGCCCAGCGCCGCTTCGCGTCCGGGTCCTGCAGGCTGTAGATCGCGCGCATCAGCCCCGCTTCGGCGGCGTAATGGGCGCGTGTCTGCGCGAACTGGTAGCGCGTCTGCAGCGCCGCGGTGCGCGCCAGCACGGCATAGCCGCCGAGCAGGATCGCCAGCAGGGTGCAGGCCCACAGCACCAGCAGCAGGGCCACGCCATGTTGCCGCGAGCGCTTCATCGCGCACCTCCCGGCGGCAGCACGCTGCCGGGCAGCAGGCCGATGCGGCCGACCGTGGCCGCGGGATCGACCCGCAGTGGCACGTCCAGCTCGGGCCAGCCGTAGCCGCCGTGCGGCTGCAGCCGGATGCGCACCAGCTGGGGCAGGCCGCTGCCGTCGGCCCAGTCCGCGCTCCATGGCAGCTCGCGGTTCTGCGCATCGCGGCCGCGATAGCTGAAGCCGCCCTCCTTGATGTGGTCGAGCAGCACCTGCGGTTCGCCCAGCGGCTTCGGCGGCTGGCCGTCCGGCGGCAGCAGCGCCAGCTGCAGTTCCAGCCGCTGGCCGCCCTTGCCGTCGTCGACCAGCTTCAGCACCTGCAGTTGCGGGCCCAGCTTGCCGAGGTAGCCCGGCAGCGGCGCCACGTAGCGCATCTCGTGCGCGCTGCCCGCGAAGTAGATCGGCCGGCCGTTGTCGGTGCGCGCGATCGGCTGCGCCAGTGCCTGCGCCAGCTCGCCGCGCAGGAAGCGCTGGGCCGAACCGATCTGATCCACTCGCGCGATCGCCGCGCTGCCGGAACGCACGCCGTGGATCGCGCTGCGCACGCCGCCGTACACGCCCACCAGCAGCAGCGCCAGCAGGGCCAGTGCGCCCAGCACTTCGAGCAGAGTGAAGCCGGCGGCGCGGTTTGCGCGCCCGCGGTATCGGACTGCATGCGCTCCCTCTCCCCCAACAGTTTGTCCGTTGGGGGAGAGGGTTGGGGTGAGGGGGGCTTCTACGCTCTCGCAAGTTTCAAAGCGGTTTCGGACGCCTGTCGGCACCCGAGTTACTTCTCCTTTGCTTGTCCAAAGGAGAAGTAACCAAGAGGAAACGACACCCCGCGGCGGCGCTTTCCGTGCATCCATGCACGGAAAGTCCGTGAGCCGTGGCCGGGCTTTTCGAGCGGGCTCCTGCCCGCGCGAAAAGGCGTTGCCCTCCATGGCAACGCCCGCTGCACGGCCTTCTCGTCCACGGCTCACCGCCGCCGAGGGGGCCCGGAAGAGCAGGCGCGCATCGTGCGCGCCAGAAGCAAGAGCACGAGCAAAGGCAAAAGCGAAGCGTCGCGAGCTTGCTGGCTGTAGCTCCCTCCCCTGCATGCAGGGGAGGGCTGGGGTGGGGTGCCGTTGCTTCTGCACGCAGGAGCGCGCTGCTCTACCCGGGGCCCCTATGGCGCGGCGGGCGGGTGAAGGAAAGTCCGCAGGATGGCTCGCAGGGATGCGAGCCAGTTTTCCGCCGGCACACGGAGGTGCCGTCGGAAAACCCCGGAACCCGCCCGCGTACCCGGAGCCCATGGATGGGCGCAGGGCGCGCCATCGGGGTGTCGTTTCCTCTTGGTTACTTCTCCTTTGGACAAGCAAAGGAGAAGTAACTCGGGCGCCGGTAGGCGCACGAAACTGCTTTGAAACTTGCCAACAGGCAGAAGCAAAAGCCCCCCTCACCCCAACCCTCTCTCCCAACGATGAAGCTGTTGGGGGAGAGGGAGGAGTCGCATCCCGCAAGTAGGTGAAGGGAGTCGGATACCGACAGGTGTCCGATACCGCCTCGAACCTCGCGCAAATCGGGCAACCGCGATGCGTGTTCATGGCGCACCACCCGCCGGCGCCTGCGGCTGGCCCAGCCGCAGCGTGTCGAAGTGCGCCGTTTGCGGATGCGCGGCGCTGCCCCACTGCACCGCCAGATCCAGCCGGTACAGCTGCAGCGCGCCGCCGCCGCCGGGCGGCGTGCCGGGCACTTGCCACGGCGTGACGTCGAGCGTCCAGCGATAGCGATCATTGAAGCGGCCACTGCGGCTGCCCGGCGCCACCGGCTCCGTGACAAAAGCGCTGTCGAGCAGGCTGCGCGCCCACAGCGCCGCCTCGTCGTGCGCCGCCGCGTTGCGCGACAGCGCGATCGCGCCGCCGGCCACCTTCATCAGCGCGGCGAACGCGATCGCCAGCAGCAGCATCGCGGCGATCACTTCGAGCAGTGAGAAGCCGTGCTGGTGCTTCATCGCGCCACCACCTGGTCCACCACCGCGACCTGTCCGGTGAGCCACGACACGTTGATGCGCCACTGGCGGCGGCCGCTGGCCAAGGTGATGTGGCCGCCGGTGGAACTGCCGTCGGGGAAGAAACGGATGCGCCCGGTGTGCTGGTCCGGGCGATCTTCCAGCGCACTGGTGACGGAGAGTTTCAGGCCCTTGGGCAGGCGCACGTCCTTCCGCTTCGCATCGCTGTACGTGTCGCTGCGGACATTCACGTCGAAATGCTGTTCCTTGCCTTGCACGATCGCCTGCGCGCGGGTGGCGCGCAGCGCCGCGGCGATCTCGCCGCTGGCCGCATTGATGCGCGCGCTGGCCAGCCCCTGGGTCACCGACACCGCGACCGCCGCCGCCGCGATGCCGATCAGCAGGATTACCACCAGCATTTCGAGCAGGGTGAAGCCGCGCCCGCGTCGCCACGCCCCCCTCGCCTGTGTGGCAAGGAATCGGGGCACGCATGGCGAGGCAAGGCGCATGGATTTATTGCCAGTTGCCCACGTCCTTGTCGTAGCCGTCGCCACCGGGCTTGCCGTCGCGGCCGAAGAAGATCAGGTCGAAGCTGCCGTGGTCGCCGGGCGCCTTGTAGCCGAAGGCATGGCCCCAGGGATCCTTCAGTTCGGATTCCTTCGCATACGGGCCTTGCCAGTTCGGCGCGTTCGCGGGCTTGCTGACCAGATCCTCCAGCTGCGGCGGCGGGCTGCCGTTGTCCAGCGCGTAGTTCTCGATCTTCTGGCTCAGGGTCACCAGTTGGGCCTTGCCCGCGCCGTACTTGCCCTTGTCCATGTTCTTGCCGACCTGGGTCACCACCACCGCGCCGATGACGCCGATCAGCACGATCACCGCGAGCATTTCGAGCAGGGTGAAGCCGCTCGCGCCCCTCCTGTCGCGGCGATAGCCGCGACAGGAAATCGGGAATGGGCTCTTGGAGTCGGCAGGTTTTTGCAAGCCATTCGCGCCGACTGTTTCCGGCGACCGGTTTCCGATACTCATCGCTACAGGCATTACGACACTCCCTGATTACTGAATATTGCTTGTCAGACTCAAAAGCGGCAGCAGGATCGCCGCCATGATGAAACCCACCAGCACGGTCATCACCACGGTGAGCGCGGGCACCAGCGCGGCGAGCAGGCGGTCGATGCTGCGACGGCTTTCCAGCTCGAAGGTGTCGGCCACCTTGAGCAGCATGCCGTCCAGTTCGCCGGCCTCCTCGCCCACCTGCACCATCTGCAGCGCGAGGCGCGGGAACAGCTTCGACTGGCCCAGCGCGAAGCCGAGTCCGGAGCCTTCCTTCACCTGCTCGTGCGCCTGCGCCAGCGCCTCGTCCAGCGCGCGGTTCGCGGTGACCTGGCGCGCGATGGCGAGTGCGCCGAGCAGCGGCACGCCATTCTTCAGCAGCGTGCCGAGCGTGCGGGCGATGCGTGCGGTCTGCACCTTGAGCAGCAACGGCCCCACCACGCGCAGTCGCAGCACGCGCGCATCCCAGGCCAGCCGCGTGGCCGGCTCGCGCAGGCGCATGCGGAAGAAGAACGCGCCGCCGATCAGCAGCAGCAGGATCAGCCACCACCACGACTGCAGCGTCTGGCCCAGCGCCAGCACCGCCTCCGTGATCCACGGCAGCGGCACCTGCATGTCCTCGAAGATCGGCACGAACTGCGGCACCACGTAGGCCAACAGCAGCACCAGCGAGCCCAGCACGCCCACCAGCAGGAAGGCCGGGTAGATCAGCGAATTGATGATGCTGCCGCGCAGCTGCTGCGAGCGCTCGAGGTAATCGGCGAGCCGGCGCAGCGTCTCCTCCAGCGAGCCGCCCGCCTCGCCCGCGCGCACCAGCGCGATGTAGAGCTTGGGGAACACGCCGTGTTCCTCGTCCAGCGCCTGCGACAGCGGCATGCCGCCACGCACGCGGTCGCGCACGCGCTCGATCAGCTTCTTCGCGCGCTCGCCCTCGGGCAGGTCGAGCAGGATGCCCAGCGCGCGATCCAGCGGCTGGCCCGCGCCGAGCAGGGTGGCGAGCTGGTGGGTGAACTGCGCCAGCTGGTCGCCGGTGAACGGCCCGCGTTTGAGCAGCGCCGCCAGCCCCGAACCGCCGCCCATCGCATCGGCCGGCTGCGCCTCCAACGGCGTGTGGCCCTGGTCCTGCAACCGCGCCACCACTTCTTCGACGCTGGCGGCTTCCATCTGGCCTTGCAGGACTTCGCCGGCTTCGCTGACAGCCTTGTATTGGAACTGGCTCATGGCGTCGAACTGCACGCTTGAACCCTTCTCCCGCTGGACGCGGAGAAGGGCCACGGATGGCCTTGCTTCGAGGAGCGAGGAAGAGGATTGGGGTGAGGGTTCGGACATGACGCAACGCCACGCTTCGCCCGTACCCTCATCCGCCCTGCGGGCCCCTTCTCCCGGAGGGAGAAGGGAAAGAGCGCATCAGCCCTCCTGCGTGACACGCAGCACCTCCTCCAGCGTGGTGACGCCGGCGAGCGACTTGGCGATGCCGTCCTCGTACATGGTGCGCATGCCTTCGGCGCGCGCCTGCTTCTCGATCTCGCCGGCGTCGGCCTTCTGCATCACCAGGCGACGCAGCGGATCGCTCATCACCAGGAACTCCATGATCGCCTGGCGGCCGCGGTAACCGCTGGGATTCGCCGCGCTGCTGCCCGGCTTCCACAGGCGGATCGGTTTGCCGCCCGTGTATTTCTCCAATTCGAACTGCGCAATCACCTCGGGCGAGGGTTCGTAGGGCACCGCGGTCGCCGGATCGAGCCGGCGCACCAGGCGCTGGGCGAGGATGCCGTTGACGGTGGAGCCGAGCAGGTAGTCCTCCACGCCCATGTCGAGCAGGCGGGTGATCCCGCCGGCCGCGCTGTTGGTATGCAGGGTCGAGAGCACGAGATGGCCGGTGAGCGCGGACTGGATCGCGATGCGGCAGGTCTCCAGGTCGCGCATCTCGCCGATCATGATGACGTCCGGATCCTGGCGCACGATGGAGCGCAGCGCGCCGGCGA